>NZ_JBEZUS010000009.1:0-30704 GCF_040636475.1 Streptomyces sp. NPDC037389 | reverse complement strand
CACCGTGATCGGCACCGGCTACCTCGGCGCCACCCACGCCGCGGCCATGGCCGAGCTGGGCTTCGAGACCCAGCACCTCGACCCAGCCCTGGCAGGGGCGCCTACAACCCCTGCCAGGCCGGCTTCGCCGCGTACGTCGCGCGGAAGTAGTCGGCCAGCTTCAGCTTCGTCGCCGCCGCCTCGTCCACGACGACCGTCGCGTGGGGGTGGAGCTGGAGGGCCGAGGCGGGGACGAGGGCGGAGACCGGGCCCTCGACGGACGCGGCGACCGCGTCGGCCTTGCCCTCGCCCGTGGCCAGCAGCACCAGGTGGCGGGCCTCCAGGATGGTGCCGATGCCCTGGGTGATGACGTGGTGCGGCACCTGGTCGATGTCGCCGTCGAAGAAGCGCGCGTTGTCGACGCGGGTCTGCTCCGTCAGCGTCTTGATGCGGGTGCGGGAGGCCAGGGAGGAGCACGGTTCGTTGAAGCCGATGTGCCCGTCCGTGCCGATGCCCAGCAGCTGGAGGTCCACACCGCCGGCCGCCGGCAGCGCCCGGTCGTACGCATCGCACGCGGCCTGGACGTCCTCGGCGGTGCCGTCGGGGCCCATGAAGGAGGACGCCGGGAGCCCCAGCGGCTCGACGACCTGGCGCAGGACCGTCGAGCGGTAGGACTCGGGGTGGTCGGCGGGCAGGCCGACGTACTCGTCGAGCTGGCAGACGCGGGCGCGCGAGACGTCCACCGCGCCGGCGCGGACCTTGGCCGTGAGCGCCTCGTAGACGGGCAGCGGGGTCGAGCCGGTGGCAACGCCGAGCAGCGCGTCGGGCTTGCGGCGCAGCAGGGCGGCCATGGCCTCCGCGATGAGCTCGCCGCCTGCCGTGGCGTCCGGGACGATGACAACTTCCACGCTGGGCCTGCCGATCTGGAGAGGGGGTGTGGTATAGACCAATTTAGCAGAACGGGCGCCGCCCGCCCCGGCTGGCGGGAGGGGGGAGGCCCGTGGTCGACTGAAGGGGCCGCCCGGTGCGCACACGGTGCGGTTCCCCGGGAGGTGGCCGGTATGACCAGGGAAAGACCGGGCCTGATCATGGCCGGGGAGACGGCCGAACAGCCCGCCGTGCTGCGCCGCGTCCTGGACCGCGGCGCGGCCGCCGCCCAGGAGGTCGCCGGGCGCATCGCCGCCCGTGATTTCCGGTTCGTCCTGCTCACCGCGCGGGGCACCTCCGACAACGCGGCCCTGTACGCCAAGTACCTGCTGGAGGTGCGGCTCGGCAAGCCCTGCGGGCTGACCTCCATGTCGACATTCACCGCCTACGGCGCCCGGCCCGATCTGCGGGACGTCCTGGCCGTCACCGTCAGCCAGTCCGGCGGCTCCCCGGACCTGGTGGCCTCCACCGAGGCCGCCCGCGCGGCCGGCGCCATCACCCTGGCGGTCACCAACAACCCGGACTCCCCGCTCGCCGCGGTCGCCGAGTACCACCTCGACATCCTGGCCGGGCCGGAACGGGCGCTCCCGGCGACCAAGACGTACACGGCCTCGCTGCTCACCCTCTATCTCTTCGTCGAGGGGCTGCGCGGCGGCGACGGCTCGGCCGCGCGGGAGCTGCCGGAGCTCGCCGGGCGGATCCTGGCGCGCGGCGCCGAGGTCGCCCGGCTCGCCGCCCGCTACCGCTTCGCCGAGCGGATGGTCTTCACCTCGCGCGGCTACGGCTACCCGACCGCCAAGGAGGGCGCGCTGAAGCTGATGGAGACGAGCTACATCCCCGCCCTCGCCTACTCGGGCGCCGATCTGCTGCACGGGCCGCTGGCCATGGTGGACAACATCTTCCCCGTCATCGCGGTCGTCCCGGAGGGAAAGGGCGGCAAAGCGCTGTCACCTGTGCTGGAGCGGCTGCGCGGGAGAGGGGCGGACCTGGTCGTCGTCGGGAGCGAGGCCGAGGTCGCGCGGGCGACGGACGGTTTCGTCCTGCCCACGGAAGGGGTGGCGGAGGAGGTGCAGCCGGTCCTGGAGATCCTGCCGCTCCAACTGCTCGCCCACGAGGTGACCGTCGCCCGGGGGCAGAACCCCGACGCGCCCCGGGCCCTGGCCAAGGTCACCCGGACACGGTGAGGCGTGCCCGCCCCTGCGCCGTAACGACTACGGCCCCGTAACGACTACGGGCCGCGGCGCCCGCCGGGACCCTCAGCCCAGCCGGCACCGCAGCCCGGAGCGAATCGGCCGGACCGGCGCTCGTGAGGTGTGCGGGCCCCACGGCCGGGTCGGCCGACGGGAGGCCGGGCCGCCCTGGGGCGGGCCGGGCCTCGCTCCGCCCTCTTGTGCGGCGAGGGCGGACGTCTTGGCGCCCATTGTGGACTAGACCATTCATCGCTGTCCATGCTGTTGCCGCACGGACTCCATGGGTATGCCGATCATCATGTGTCCTCCACCGACCGGCCCGTCCCACGCCCCACGGAAAAGAACTAGGCTCACCACCGTGCCCTCCATGAACGACCTCGTACGCCAGCACACCGCACTCGACGACTCCGACCTGGAGTGGCTGCATCTGCTGGTCTCGGAGTGGCAGCTGCTCTCCGACCTGTCCTTCGCCGACCTGGTCCTCTGGGTGCCCACCCTGGACGGCACCCGGTATGTGTCCATCGCCCAGATGCGGCCCAACACCGGACCCACCTCCTACCACGACGACATGGTCGGCCACCTCGTCCCGCGCGGCCGCCGCCCCATGCTCGACGCCGCCCTCGACGAGGGCCGGATCGTCCGGGAGGGCGACCCGGAGTGGCGGGAGGAGGTCCCCGTGCGGGTCGAGTCCATCCCGGTCCGCCGCGAAGGGCGGGTGCTGGGGGTCATCGCCCGGAACACCAATCTGCTGACCGTGCGGACGCCCAGCCGGCTGGAGCTCACCTATCTCCAGAGCGCCTCCGACCTGGCGCAGATGATCGCCGGCGGGTCCTTTCCCTTCCCGGGCCAGCAGGTCGACATGGACGCCTCGCCGCGCGCCGGCGACGGCCTGATCAGGCTGGACGCCGAGGGCATCGTCCAGTACGCCAGCCCCAACGCCCTCTCCGCCTATCACCGGCTCGGCCTCGCCGCCGACCTCGTCGGGCATCATCTGGGCGAGACCACCGCTCAGTTGGCGCCCTCGCGGGGCCCGGTCGACGAGGGCCTGGCCAAGCTCGCCAGCGGCTGGGCGCCCCGTGAGTTCGAGGTGGAGGCCAATGACGGGGTCATTCATCTGAGAGTGATCCCGCTCAAACCCAAGGGCAGCCACATCGGTTCACTCGTACTGTTGCGCGACGTAACCGAACTGCGACGGCGCGAACGCGAGTTGATCACCAAGGACGCCACCATCCGGGAGATCCATCACCGGGTGAAGAACAACCTCCAGACCGTGGCGGCCCTGCTGCGTCTCCAGGCGCGCCGGATCGGCTCCGCCGAGGGCCGTGAAGCGCTGGAGGAGGCGGTCCGCCGGGTCGGTTCCATCGCGATCGTCCACGAGACGCTGTCGCAGAACCTCGACGAACGGGTCGAATTCGACGAGATCGCCGACCGGGTCCTCGCCATGGTCGCCGAGATCTCCCCGGGCCGGGTCACCGCCCGGCGCACGGGCCGCTTCGGGGTGCTCGACGCCGAGGTCGCCACGCCGCTGTCGATGGTCCTCACCGAACTGCTCCAGAACGCTCTTGAGCACGGCTTCGGGCCGGGGGAGCAGGGCACGGTCGAGGTCACCGCGGTCCGTGGCGGAACCCGCCGGGACGCCCGGCTGCTGATCTCCGTCCAGGACGACGGGCGCGGTCTGCCGGAGGGCTTCGACCCCCATCGCGCCGGCAATCTGGGACTTCAGATCGTACGCACCCTGGTGGAGGGCGAGTTGGGCGGAAAGTTCGACATGGTGCCCGCCCCCGAGCGGGGGACACGAGTGGTGCTCGACATTCCCGTAAGGGCGGAGAAACCGTGAACGGCCGTAAGCAGCTGTAATCGGCCGTAAAAAGCACTGAGCCCCGGTCCTCTCAAATGAGAGGACCGGGGCTCAAAGCTTTTATGCCCAGAAAACTGTGCTTAGCGCACGGGTGGGGGGTACTGCGCGCTGCGGCTCGGGGGCCGAGAGGGGCGGGGCGGCTTGCGTCAGGCGGTGGCGTTGCGAGCGCGGTTGCGAGCGGCACGGCGCTTCATCGCGCGGCGCTCGTCCTCGCTGAGGCCACCCCAGACGCCGGAGTCCTGACCGGACTCGAGCGCCCACTGCAGGCACTGCTCCATGACGGGGCAGCGGCGGCAGACGGCCTTGGCTTCCTCGATCTGCAGCAGCGCAGGACCGGTGTTGCCGATGGGGAAGAAGAGCTCGGGGTCTTCCTCGCGGCAAACGGCGTTGTGACGCCAGTCCATGGCTGCTCCATCTCCTCGTGTTACGGCTACGTGGCTTGTGAATGTGAACGCTTTCACGAATCCCCCCGCAAGGGAAGGGCCGACCTCCAGCCAGGCAGGCTGGTGCGGTCCAGGAAGAAAAGGAGGGGGTTCGGGCTCTTCGGGGAAGCCTTGATGGCGGGCTGTCCCGATCGCCACGAAAAGACTCGCAAACCTCGGCGGCGGATACAACCCCTTCTGGAAAGTTTTTTTTGATTCCTCGGTGTCGGCTAGGTCACAGCCGTCATTCCAGGGGGTGGAACCCAGTCTAAACGTTCGAGTGGAAGGACTTTAGGCCCTAGCACTCACACAATCACACGCAGTGCACGGCGAACGCCTGTGAACGTCACGCTGGTGCGCAGTCCGAGGTGGTCGCCGTCCATCTGGAAGGGCAGAGGCGCCTGCGAATGCAAGGTGAAGGAGTCCTGGTCATGCAGTGACACAGCGTGTTTGCCCTGGGGACCGCGCTCCGGCGTCGACGTCAGCAGCTGGGAGCCGTAGCGGGTCGCCGCCAGGGTGGACAGCTTGGTGAATCCCAGCACGTCAAGGGCGGTGTCGAAGGACGCCTGCGGCAGCGCGTACATCGGCCGGTTGCCGAAGTACGTCCATGGGGCCGTGTTGCAGATTATCGACATGACGAGATTTTCGAGTGGCTTCTCGTCAGGCCGTTCGAGGGTGATCGTGCCGTGTCGCCGGTTCGTTTCTCCGAAGAACTGGCGCATCACCTGTCGCACATACAGGGAGTGCGTCGAACGCTTGCCGCGCTCCCGCTGCTGCTCCACCCGGCCGACGACGCCCGCGTCGAAGCCGAAGCCGGCGCAGAAGGTGAACCAGCGGGCCGGCACCGCCTCGTCCTCCGTGCCCGGCGTCCCGCCCGCGAGGCCGAGCCCCACGGTCCGCTCCGAGCCCTCCCGCAGTGCGTCCAGCAGGGCGCCCGTCGCCTCCACCACGTCATTGGGCAGGCCCAGCGCGCGGGCGAAGACATTGGTGGAACCGCCCGGCACCACCGCGAGCCGCGGCAGGGCCTCCGGATCGGGACCGGAGTGCAGCAGGCCGTTGACGACCTCGTTGACCGTGCCGTCCCCGCCGAGCGCTACGACCAGCTCGACATTGCCGCTCTCGGCCGCCCGGCGCGCCAGGTCGCGTGCGTGACCCCGGTACTCGGTCATGGCGACGTCCAGCTTCAGGTCGCTGGCCAGGGCGTGCGCCAGGACATCGCGAGTACGGGCACTGGTGGTGGTGGCCGAAGGATTGACCACAAGAAGCGCACGCATGCGCGCCAGCCTACCTACCTGTCGGTACACGGCCCGTCCCAGGCCCGGCTTCGAAGGATTTGCGTACCGTTACCCTGCTGGGGTGAGCAGCAAGCAGTCCGCGTCGAAATCCGCCCGGAAGGGTGCGCCCCAGGGGAACGCCGGGAAGGGCCCCCGAGGTGCCTCCGGACCCGCTCCGGAAGCCGTGGGGCCTCGGCCCGCCCGGCTGACGGCGGCCGCCGGGCTGGTCGCCCTGGAGGGGCTGGTCCTCGCCGTCTCGGGGATCTATCTGCTGGTCATGGGGCTGCTGGGCAAGCCGGACAGCCCGCAGCAGGCCGAGACGGGCGGGCTGACCGTCCTCGCGCTGGCCGCGCTGCCGCTCCTCGCCGCGCGCGGCCTGTGGCTGCTGCGGCGCTGGAGCCGCGGCCCCGCCATGATCACGCAGATCATGGCGCTGCCGGTCGCCTGGACGCTCTTCAGCGGCGGCGGCGCCTCGCTGATCGCCGGCGCGGTGGCGCTCGCGCTGACGGCCGTGGCCACGCTCGTCCTGCTGGTGAACCCCACCGCGACCGAGGCGCTCGGCATCGGCCCGCGCGAGTCGTGACCACCGGCTCCTGATTACTCCTGCCGGCTCCTGATTGCTCCTGTCACTCCTCGATCAGCAGCCGGTCCCGGAGCTGGGCGAGCGTACGGGCCAGCAGCCGGGAGACGTGCATCTGGGAGATGCCCACCTCCTGGGCGATCTGCGACTGCGTCATGTTGCCGAAGAAGCGCAGCAGCAGGATCTTCTTCTCGCGCGGCGGCAGATCCTCCAGCAGCGGCTTGAGGGACTCCCGGTACTCCACGCCCTCCAGCGCCTCGTCCTCGGCGCCCAGGGTGTCCGCGACCGCCGGGGACTCGTCGTCCGTGTCGGGGACGTCCAGCGAGAGCGTCGAGTAGGCGTTGGCGGACTCCAGGCCCTCCAGCACCTCCTCCTCGGAGATCCCCAGCTGCTCCGCCAGCTCATGGACCGTGGGCGCGCGGCCGTGCCGCTGGGAGAGCTCGGCCGTGGCCGTCGTCAGCGACAGCCGCAGCTCCTGGAGCCGGCGCGGGACCCGCACCGCCCAGCCCTTGTCGCGGAAGTGCCGCTTGATCTCGCCCACCACCGTGGGAGTGGCGTAGGTCGAGAACTCCACCCCGCGGTCCGGGTCGAAGCGGTCCACGGATTTGATCAGGCCGATCGTGGCGACCTGGGTGAGGTCGTCGAGCGGCTCGCCGCGGTTGCGGAAGCGACGGGCCAGGTGCTCCACGAGCGGCAGATGCATCCGCACCAGGTGGTTGCGCAGCTCCGCCCGTTCCGGCGAGCCGTCGGGGAGCGTCCGCAGCTCGATGAACAGGGCGCGGGCGCCGCTTCGGTCGTGCGGATCCGCGTGCTGGTGCCGCTGCCGGCGCTGGTGCTGATCCATGTGGTCCGCCTGCTCTGACCGCTCTGACCGCTCTGATGGGTCGCTCACCCGCTCCGCCGCCGGGCCGACCGGAACCACCGGATCGACCGGGGTCGCCGGATCGACCGGAGCCGCCGGGTCCGTCGGAGTCGTCGGGTCCACCGGGTCCGCCGCGTCCGGCGCGATGTCCGGATTGAGGTCTTCCGGATCGGGCCGGGCAGGCTGCTGCGGGATTGCCGGAGTGCGCACTCCCCGCGATGACGCAGTACTCACGGAGCCCCCTCTTCCGTCACGGCTGCCCGGGGCCGGCGCCGCGCTTCTTGTGCAGGCTGATGCTCACCGTCCGGTCCTCCGCGACGGTGGAGTCGACCTCGCCGGCCAGGGCGGAGAGCACCGTCCAGGCGAAGGTGTCGCGCTCGGGGGCGCGGCCGTCCGTCGTCGGCGCCGAGACGGTCACCCGCAGCGCGTCCCCGACGAGCCGGAAGACACAGCTGAGCACGGAACCGGGAACGGCCTGTTGCAGCAGGATGGCGCAGGCCTCGTCCACGGCGATGCGCAGGTCCTCGATCTCGTCGAGGGTGAAGTCCAGCCGGGCCGCGAGACCGGCTGTCGCCGTCCGCAGCACCGACAGATAGGCACCCGCAGCGGGCAGCCGGACTTCCACGAAGTCCTGGGTCGTCCCAGGCTCGCCAGCGATTGGGGACACCCTCACCTCCAAGGTGGCACAAGCTCATTGAGCTGTCGGGAGCGCCGGTCCCACGGCCCCCGGACGAGGGCGGCGCGGGCCGGTGCGGCACATGGTCCGGCTGAGACGCTATCGCGATCTGCGGTTCCGCGCCGCAGGCCCACGACTGTCACTCATGGTAAACCCGTAAGCACAGACGGTGGGTAGGGCTGTGCGGCCTCAAATCGAAAGCGAGGTCGGCCTGTTGGGATTTTCGTCACTCTGTGCGAGCACCGCAAGAGCCTGGAGCGGTTCTCCCGACAACCGGCGGACGGTCCACCCGTCCATCGCCTCCGCGCCCAGCGATTCGTAGAAGGCGATCGACGGCGCGTTCCAGTCCAGCACTGACCATTCGAAACGCTGATAGCCCCGCTCCACGCAGATCCGGGCGAGCTCCGCCAGGAGCGCCCTGCCGTGGCCGCCGCCGCGGGCGTGCGGACGCACGTAGAGGTCCTCCAGGTAGATACCGTGCGTACCCGTCCAGGTCGAGAAGTTGCGGAACCACAGGGCGAAGCCCACCGTTTCCCGACGGTCCGCGTCACTCTCCGCTATCAGCGCGTGGACCGCCGGGTCCGCGCCGAACAGGGCGTCGCGCAGCTGTTCCTCGGTCGCCCGCGCCTCGGTCAGCGCCCTTTCGTAGTCCGCCAGTTCACGGATCATCGCAAGGATCCGCGGGACGTCGGCCGGAGTCGCGGGTCGGATCATGCGGGCATGATCTCAGACGATGTGCTTGTCCTCGTAGCACCAGCGCCAGCTCTGCCCCGGCTCGAAGCTGCGCATCACCGCGTGCCCCGTCTCCTCGAAGTGCCCGGTCGCGTGGCGGTACGGGGACGAGTCGCAGCAGCCCACGTGGCCGCACACCAGGCACAGCCGCAGCTGCACCGGATGGCTGCCCGCCGCCTCGCACTCCGGGCAGGTCGGGGTCAGCGGCGCCGGTTCGGGGCGCGGCAGCTCGTCCACATGCGAACACTCGATCATGATGGCCAGGTTAGAGCGCGCGAGCGGAACGCGAACGGAAGGGTGGAGGAGCCATGGACGTCATGCCGCTGCTGACGCTGATCGCGGGCGGCGCCGCCGTCGCGGGCGCCGCCCGCAGGACCCCCGTACCCGCGCCGCTGCTGCTCGTCGCCGTCGGCCTCGTCGCCTCGTACGTCCCCGGCGTACCGGACTACACCCTCGACCCCCACATCGTGCTGCCCCTGGTGCTGCCGCCCCTGCTGCACACCGCCGCCCTGGAGAGCTCCTACCTCGATCTACGGGCCAACCTGCGGCCCGTGGCCCTGCTCAGCGTGGGGTACGTCCTCTTCGCCACCCTCGCGGTCGGCTACGTGGCCTCCCGCGCGGTGCCCGGCCTGCCGCCCGCCGCCGCGCTCGTGCTGGGCGCGGTGGTGGCCCCGCCCGACGCGGTGGCCGCCACCGCGATCGCCCGGAGGCTGGGGCTGCCGTCCCGGATCACCACGATCCTCCAGGGCGAGTCCCTGGTGAACGACGCGACCGCCATCACCGCGTACAAGGTCGCCCTCGCCGCTGCTCTTGGTGCCGGAGCCACCTGGGCCGAGGGCGTCCGGGAGTTCGTGATCGCCTCCGTCGGGGGCATCGGCGTCGGGCTGATCCTCATGGTGCCGATCCACTGGCTGCGCACCCACCTGCGGGAGCCACTGCTCCAGAACACCCTCTCGCTGCTCATCCCGTTCGTCGCCTACGCCGCCGCCGAGGAGGTCGAGGCGTCCGGGGTGCTCGCCGTGGTCGTGGTCGCGCTCTACCTGGGACACCGGTCCTGGCAGGTCGACTTCGCCACCCGGCTCCAGGAGGCGGCCGTATGGCGGGTGGTCTCCTTCCTCCTGGAATCGGCCGTCTTCGCCCTCATCGGGCTCCAGTTGCGGATCGTGCTGCGGGACCTGGGGGCGTACGGGGTGGGGGAGGCACTCCTGTACGCGGTGATCGTGTTCGTCGCGGTCGTCGTCGCGCGGTACGTGTGGGTCTTTCCGGCGACGTTCCTGCCTCGGGCGCTCTTCCCCCGGATCCGGGAGCGGGAGCCCGACACGGACTGGAAGGCGCCGGCGGTGGTGGGGTGGGCCGGGATGCGGGGTGTGGTCTCGCTGGCGATCGCCTTCTCCATCCCCGTCGCGACGGACGAGGGGGCGCCGTTTCCCGCGCGGAGCCTCATTCTTTTTCTCACGTTCACGACGGTGATCGGGACGCTGGTGGTGCAGGGGCTCACCCTGCCCCCGCTCATCCGCCGGCTGCGGCTGCCCGCGCGGGACGTGGGCGCGGAGACGCTCGTGGAGGCGCAGGCGCAGAGCGAGGCGTCGACGGCTGCGGAGCGCCGCCTGGAGTCGCTTCTCGCGGATGAGCGCAACGCGCTGCCGCAGCCGCTGGCCGACCGGTTGCGTGCTGTGCTGGAGCGGCGGCGCAACGCTGTCTGGGAGCGGCTGGGGGCGGTCGACGAGCGGACGGGGGAGTCGGTGGACGACACGTACCGGCGGCTGGCGCGGGAGGTGATCGGCGCGGAGCGGGAGGTCTTCGTGGCCCTGCGGGACGCGCGCCGCATCGACGACGAGATGCTGCGGACGCTGCTGCGCCGTCTGGACCTGGAGGAGGCGGCGGCGTACCGGGAGGGCGAGGAGGGCTGAGGCCGTCGTTCCGGGTCGGGGGTGGGGGTGGGGGTGGGGTGGGGTGGACGAAATCCTTGCGCCGAAGGCGCGGAAAACCCCCACCGGCGGTCAGCCGTCCCCCTACGGCGCCCCCGTGATGACGGCCACCACCCGCGTGCCGGGTGCGAACGCCCCCTCCCGGGCGAGCGTCGTCAGCCCGTACAGCATCTTCGCCACGTACACCCGCTCCAGCTCGATCCCGTGCCGGCTGGCGAAATCCGCTGCGAATTCCTCCAGCTCCGGGGAGGTCTTCGCGTAGCCCCCGCCGTGGAATCGGTCGTCCAGGCTCCAGGCGCCACGGCGGCCTCCGAAGGCCTCGTTCTGGAGGCGGAGTATCTCCTGCTCCAGGAAGCCTCCCTTCAGGACCGGGAAGCCGATCGCCCGCCGGCCGGCGGACAGCCCCGCCGCCAGTCCGGCGAGCGTGCCGCCCGTGCCGCAGGCCACGCCCACCACGTCCGCGACGCCGCGCAGCTCGCGGCCGAGCTCGGTGCAGCCGTGGGCGGCCGCCGCGTTGCTGCCGCCCTCGGGGATGACGAACGCGTCCGGAGGGGCCAGGGACGCCAGGACCTCCGGTTCCGCCTTGCGGCGGTACGTCGCGCGGTCGACGAAGCGCAGCCGCATGCCGTCCGCCACGCAGCGGGCCAGGGACGGGTTGAGCGGGCGGTCGGCCAGTTCGTCGCCCCGGACGACGCCGATCGTCCCGAAGCCCAGCAGGCGGCCGGCCGCCGCCGTGGCCCGGAGGTGGTTGGAGTACGCCCCTCCGAACGTGAGCAGCGTCCGGGCGCCGGACGCGGCCGCCGCGCGCAGGTTGGGCTCCAGCTTGCGCCACTTGTTGCCCGGCAGGTCCGGGTGTATCAGGTCGTCCCGCTTGAGCAGCAGCCGCAGGCCGCGCTCGGCGAAGCGCTCGTCCGCGAGCTCCGTGAGCGGGGACGGCAGACATGGCCGCAGCGCGGCGGGTCCGGCCGCGCCGGGGGGATTGTCGCTGGTCACGCAGTCCATTTTGTACTCTTGCGATCGCCGACGACGACGTCGGTGAGACACCGCCAGGAAAGCGCAGAGCAGCATTGGACTACCAGGCCGTCCTCGAAGAGGTCGCCGACTTCGCCCGGCCGTTGATCGGCCGTGGGCAGGTGGCCGACTACATCCCCGCCCTCGCGGAGGTGGACACCGGACAGTTCGGCATCGCCGTCGCCGATGTCGACGGCCGCGTGTACGGCGTGGGGGACTGGGAACGGCCCTTCTCGGTGCAGTCCATCTCCAAGGCGTTCAGCCTCGCGCTGGTGCTGGCCGAGGGCGGCGACCGGATCTGGGAGCGGGTGGGCACCGAGCCCTCCGGCAACCCCTTCAACTCGCTGGTCCAGCTCGAGTACGAGCACGGCATTCCGCGCAATCCGTTCATCAACGCCGGCGCGCTGGTCGTCACCGACCGGCTCCAGACGCTGACCGGGGACGCCAGCACGACGATGCTGGACTTCCTGCGGGCGGAGAGCGGGAACCCGGACGTCTCCTTCGACGCGGCGGTGGCCAGGTCCGAGTCCGAGCACGGTGACCGTAACGCCGCCCTGGCCCACTTCATGGCCAGCTACGGCAACCTCGACAACCCCGTGCCGACGGTGCTGGAGCACTACTTCTGGCAGTGCTCCGTCGAGATGAGCTGCCGGGACCTCGCGCTGGCCAGCGGCTTCCTGGCCCGGCACGGCCTGCGGGCCGACGGGACGCGGCTGCTGCCGCGCCGCGAGGCCAAGCAGGTCAACGCCGTGATGCTGACGTGCGGCACGTACGACGCGGCCGGCGACTTCGCCTACCGGGTGGGCCTGCCGGGCAAGAGCGGCGTGGGCGGCGGCATCGTCGCGGTGATACCGGGACGCTGCACGCTGTGCGTCTGGAGCCCGGGGCTGGACGCCCGGGGGAACTCCGTGGCGGGTGTGGCGGCGCTGGACCACTTCACGACGCTCACCGGGTGGTCTGTTTTCTGAGGCCCCGGTGCCCCCGGTGCCCCCCCGTGTTCCCGGGGGACGGGGCCTGGGTCGCGGGGTGCCCTGCCCCGGCGCATGGTGGTGCCATGGAGCATGAGCTGCGCGCCGAGTACATCGACGGCAGGGCCGCCGCCGACCCCCGGGCCGAGGTCAAGATCTGGCACGTGGTCCGGGAGGACGGTACGACCGCGATGTGCGGACGGGAGCTGGAGAGCGCCGCCGCCGTGCGGTCGGCGGACGACTGGGGCAGCCCGGACGTGCCGATGTGCCACTCCTGCGGGGCGCTCTACCTGCGTGAGCAGCCTTAGCGCCATGCCCTACGGGCAGTGGATGACCTGCCCCGCGTACGACAGGTTGCCGCCGAAGCCGAACAGCAGGATCGGCGCGCCCGGCGCCACCCGGCCGGAGGCCACCAGCTTCGACAGCGCCAGCGGAATGCTCGCCGCCGACGTGTTGCCGGACTCGGTGACGTCGCTGGCGACGATCGCGTTGACCGCGCCCAGCTTCCGGGCCACCGGCTCGATGATGCGCAGGTTCGCCTGGTGGAGGACGACGGCCGCCAGGTCCTCGGGGGTGATCCCGGCCCGCTCGCAGACCGTGCGGGCGATCGGCGGGAGCTGTGTCGTGGCCCAGCGGTAGACGCTCTGGCCCTCCTGCGCGAAGCGCGACGGCGTGCCCTCGATCCGTACGGCGTGGCCCATCTCCGGGACCGAGCCCCAGACGACCGGGCCGATGCCCGGCTCGGGCGAGGCCGTGACCACGGCCGCGCCGGCGCCGTCGCCGACCAGGACGCAGGTGGTGCGGTCGGTCCAGTCCGCGACGTCCGTGAACTTCTCCACGCCCACGACCAGCGCGTTCGTCGCCGATCCGGCGCGGATGGCGTGGTCGGCGGTGGCGAGGGCGTGGGTGAAGCCGGCGCAGACGACGTTGATGTCCATGACGGCGGGGGAGGTCAGGCCCAGCGCGGCGGCGACGCGGGCGGCCGTGTTGGGGCTGCGGTCGACGGCCGTGCAGGTGGCGACGAGGACGAGGTCGATGTCGGCGGGGGCCAGCCCGCTGTTGGCCAGGGCCTTGGCGGCCGCCTGGCCGGCCATGTCGGCGACCGTCTCGGTGGGCTCGGCCACCCGGCGGGTGCGGATGCCGACCCGGGTGCGGATCCACTCGTCGCTGGTGTCGACCATGGCGGCCAGCTCATCGTTGGTGAGCACCCTGGCCGGCTGGTAGTGGCCGAGAGCCAGTACCCGGGATCCGGTCATCGGCGTTCCTCCTGCGCGCGCGGGGAATGAGGAGCTCCCAGTTTTGACGCTGCGCGGCTGTGGAGAGGTACGCGATCCGCCAATGTTCCGGCGGGTAACTGGTGAGATCCGCACAGGGCCCGGCCGCCGGAGCGGCCGGGCCCTGACCCTACGGGACGGTCACCGGACAGTGCGTCAGCGCAGCGAGAGCGCCGTGCGGATCGTGGTGAACAGCTCGGTCTGGTCGGTGACGCCGAGGACGCGCTGGGACTGCGGGCCCTGGGCGGCGATCCGGACCTCGGTGCCGGTGTGCTCCTGGGACTGGCCCGGAGTGTTGGTGGAGTAGTTCACCTTGAGCTGCTGGCCCTCGTTGGTGATCAGGGTCGAGGACAGGCCGGGCGGGTTGGCCTCCAGCGGCACGATCTGGCTGCTGTGGCCGTGGTCGGCGGTGGTGACGACCAGGGTGTCCGGGTGCTGGGCGGCGTACTCGCGGGCGGCCTTGACCGCGCGGTCGAAGGCGGCGGTCTCACCGATCTGGCCGCAGGGGTCGGCGGCGTGGTCGCGCTTGTCGATGGAGGCGCCCTCGACCTGGAGGAAGAAGCCGTTCTTCTTGCCCTTGCCGGTGTTCAGCAGCTCCAGTGCCTTGCGGGTCTGGCTCTCCAGGTCCGGGGTGCCGGCCTTGCGGTCGGGGTTGTTCGTCACACAGCGCTGGGCGGCGGTGCCACCGACGGCGGCGTTCTTGCCGGTCCACTCGACGGGGACGTTGCCGGGGGCGAAGAGGCCCAGCACCGGCTTGCCGGCGCGCGCCGACGAGAGGCCCTTGGCGTCGGTCACGACCTGGTAGCCCAGCTTCTCGGCCTGCTGGGTGACGGTCATGCCCTGGTAGCGGCCCTCGGTGATCTTCTGGTCGAAGCGGGCCTTGCCGCCGCCGAGGAGGACGTCGACCTTGTGGCCCACGCTCTGCTCGGCGATGGAGCCCGGGCCGCCCTTGGCGACGGTGTCGTTCGGGCACGCCTTCATGTCGGCCGGGCCCTGGCAGCTGCGGTCGGTGGCGTGGGAGGCGAGCACGGCCGGGGTGGCGTCGGTCAGCTCGGCCGTGGTGACGCTGCCGGTGGCCAGACCGCCTCGCTGGGCCAGCTCCAGGACGGTGGTCATCGGCTTGTCGGTGCCGGGGGTCTTGGATATCCGGCCGTTGACCGTCTTGCGTCCGGTCGCCCAGCCGGTGCCGCTGGCGGCCGAGTCGGTGACGTAGTCGGGCTTGCCGTTCTTGTCGACGGCGTACGTCGTGTAGGCGCCCGTCATGGGGAACTTGTCCATGTTGAGCCGGCCGGCCGCGCCCACGGTGTAGTCGCGGGCCAGGGTGATCTCCGAGTCGCCCATGCCGTCACCGATGAGCAGGATGACGTTCTTGGCCTTCTTCGGGGTGTGGCTCGAGACGTCCGACGGGCCGTGGTGCTCGGCCGCCGAGGCCGCGGCGGGCACCGCGATCCCGGCGACGAGCAGCGCGGCGGCGCCCCACGCGAGACGGCGTCGGTACGGACGAGAACCCATGGTCTGTTCCTTCCTGGAGGTCCGGGCGGGGTGCCCGGACGCAGGAAGGACACCAGGGGCGGGTGTACCGCGGGGGACCTCCAGGTGACCTGGAGGTCACCGGGTGCTGTCGACAGCGCTTCCCTGTGCGGTCTGCGGGGTAGGAGCGGCGGGAGCGGCGGATGAGGTCGCGGCGGGAGCGGTCGAAGAGGTCGCTACGGGCGCTTCGGCGTCGTCGCTCTTCATCGCCTTGGCCTCGCTCTTGAGGATGCGCATGGACTTGCCCAGGGAACGGGCCGTGTCGGGCAGTTTCTTCGACCCGAACAGGACGACCATGACGAGCACGACCACGAGAATGTGCCAGGGCTCCAGGGCGTTCCGCAGCATGACGGCTCCACCGCCTCTCTATCGATCTCTACCGGCTCTTGTGACGTTCTGACCTGATGGCCGACCACACAATACTTGCTAGATTGCGCAACTGGACAACCAAAGTTCGTGGCAACCCGTCCTACGGGGCAGAACGGCACGAACCGGGGGAGCGATGAGGGTACGGACATGACGGGCACGCGAGGCAGGCCGAGGCGTCGGGTGCGGATCGTCACCGTGGTCGCGGTGTCGTTCCTCCTGCTGCTCGTCGCCGGCGCCGGATGGGTGTACCTGCGGCTCAACGGCAACATCAGCACGTTCGACGCCGACGGCCTGTCCAAGGACCGTCCCGGCGCGGGGGCGGCCGGACAGAACGTCCTGGTGATCGGCTCCGACTCGCGGTCCGGCGACAACGCCGCGCTGGGCGGCGGCGAGGGCGACGTGGGCCGCTCGGACACCGCCTTCCTGCTGCACGTCTACGGCGACCGCGAGCACGCCGTCGCCGTCTCCATCCCCCGGGACACCCTCGTGGACATCCCGCCCTGCCGGCTCCCCGACGGCGGTTGGACGAACGAGCAGCAGCACGTGATGTTCAACTCGGCCTTCACGGTGGGCGGCTCGCCCAAGGGCAACCCCGCCTGCACCCAGAACACCGTCGAGCGCCTCACCGGGCTGCGCGTCGACCACACGGTCGTCGTCGACTTCGCGGGCTTCTCCGCGATGACGTCCGCCGTGGGCGGCGTCGACGTGTGCGTCCCCAAGGACGTCTACCGGGGCGACCTCAACCCCAACCTCGGCTCGCGCGGCGAACTCCTCTTCCGCCAGGGCCGGCAGACCGTCTCGGGCCAGAAGGCCCTCGACTACGTACGGGTGCGGCACGGCATCGGCGACGGCTCCGACATAGGACGGATCCAGCGGCAGCAGGCCTTCCTCTCCTCGCTGATCAAGAAGGTCCGGTCCCAGGGCTTCAAACCCACCACCCTGCTCCCGCTCGCCGACGCGGCCACCAAGTCGATGACCGTGGACCCGGGGCTGGGCTCGGCGGACAAGATGCTGTCGTTCGCGATGTCGCTGAAGAACATCGACCTCCACGACATGAAGTTCGTGACCCTGCCCTGGCGCTACGACGGCGACCGCGTGGCCATCGTCCAGCCCGACGCGGACGCCCTGTGGGCCTCGATCCGGGCGGACCGGACGATCGACGGCAAGGACGCGGGCCGGAAGGGTGGCGGGGGGTCGTCATCGGAGGGTCCCTCCGCCCCGGTCTCCGGCTCGGGCGTGAAGGTCTCCGTCCGCAACGGCACGACGGTCGACGGGCTCGCCGCCCGCGCCGCCGCCTCCCTCAAGGGCAGCGGCTTCGAGGTCATGGACACTGCGACGGCCGGTTCGCAGGACGAGTCGGGCACGGTGATCGAGTTCGGTCCGGGCGAGGCGGGCAACGCGCGGACCGTCGCCCGGCTCTTCCCGGGGGCGTTCGTGCGCGGCGCGGACATCAGCGGCGTCGTGGTCACGCTGGGACGCGACTACGCGGACGCGCCGTCGTCCTCGCCTTCGCCGTCGGGGCCCTCGTCGCCGTCGCCGTCCGGTGCCTCCAGCGGTGCCCGCTCGGCGGACGACGACCCCTGCGCCAATCTCTCGTACGGCTGAGGTGAGACACAGTGGAACCTATATGCCTGATTGATCCGTTTTGGTGGTAGGTGCACAGTAGACCGTGAAGACGCCAAGGAGTCATGCCATGTCCGCCGTCGCTGTCCCCCGGGTGCTCGCCAGGTCGTTCCGGAACTGGCTCGTCCCCTTGATCGCAGCCCTGCTGACCTGCGCCGGCGCGCTGCTGTACGCCCCCGCCGCGCACGCCGCCGACACCGGGCTGGACGCCGCGGCCCAGGCGCTGCGCAAGGGCCCCGTCTACGTCGACCCCAGGGCCTCCGCACAACTGCCCGCCGCCGACGCCGAGGCGCTGGCGAAGAAGATCAAGGACGCGGACAAGCCCGTCTTCGTCGCCGTGCTGCCCAACGCCCCCGAGTTCCCGCAGAGCACGGTGCTGCGCGACCTGCGCACCAAGGTCGGGATCGCGGGTGTCTACGCCGTCCACCTCGGTGACAAGTTCAACGCGGCCGGCGACCGCTCGGTGATGTCCCGCAACGCCGTGAGCAACCTCGTCGGCTCCGTCCAGCGGTCCGGCGGCGACGCGAAGACGCAGCTGAACGCCTTCGTCGACTCGGCCGACCGGACGGCCAGGGGGCGCGCCCCCGGCTCCTGGGGCGGCGGCACCCAGGGCATGGGCGCCACGGGCCTGATCACCGGCGGCGCGATCGTCGTCGCGGGCGGCGCCGGGGCGTACGCCCTCTACCGGCGGAACAAGCGCAAGCGCGAGGAGCGCGAGCGCGCCGAGCTGGACAAGCTGCGCGTGGTCGTCGACGAGGACATCACCGCGTTCGGCGAGGAACTGGACCGGCTGGACTTCGCGCCCTCCGAGGCCGGAGCCACGGACGAGATGCGCGCGGACTACGCGCGGGCGCTGGACGCCTACGAGGACGCCAAGTCCCGGATGGCGGCGGCGGGCAAGCCGGAAGAGGTCCAGGGGGTCACCGAGACCCTCGACAACGGCCGCTTCGCCCTGGCGACCCTGGCCGCCCGCCGCACGGGGGCGCCGCTGCCGGAGCGCCGGCTGCCCTGCTTCTTCGACCCGCGGCACGGGCCCTCCGTCCAGGACGTCCAGTGGGCACCGCCGGGCGGCGCGCTCCGCACCGTACCGGCCTGCGCGGCGGACACGGCCCGGCTGGCGGCCGGCCAGGAGCCCCTGACCCGCCAGGTCCAGACCGACGCGGGCCCCCAGCCGTACTGGAACGCGGGCCCCGCCTACGGCCCCTGGGCAGGCGGCTACTTCGGCGGCGGCCTGCTGCCGGGGCTGCTGGTGGGCACGATGCTGGGCGGCCTGATGACCGGCCCGGCGTACGCGGCCCCGGCCTACGACGCGGGCCCGGAGGGCGGCGACGACACGGGCTCCGACTTCAACCCCGACGACTTCGGGGGCGGGGGCGGATGGGGCGACGGTGGGGGTGGCGGTGGCGACTTCGGCGGCGGGGGGTGGTGATGCCCCGGCCCCGCCCCCTCGCACCTCCGTTCCGCGCTGACGCGCGGTGTCCTCAAACGCCGGACGGGCTGAAATCAGCCCGTCCGGCGTTTGAGGACCGGGGGTTCGGGGGCGGAGCCCCTGAAAGAAACGGGAAGGGGCGGGTCAGGGGAGAGAAAACCGCCTTGACCGGGCCACCCACAGCACCCCGCCGTACAGCGCGAGCACCAACGCCAGCAGCCCGTAATAAAGCGTCGGCAACGGCGACATCGACAGCATCGCGCCGAACGGCGACAGCGGCAGCAACAGCCCCACCACCGCCAGCCCGGCGACAGCCACCCGCACGGGCGTCGGCGCCCGCAGCCGCCCCGACCGCAGCAACGCCATCACCATCGCCTGCGTCAGCAAATTCTCCGTGAACCACCCCGCATGGAACGCGTCCTGCCCCGCCTCCGCCCCCAGCGACCGCACCGCCAGCGCGAGCACCGCGAACGTCGCGAGGTCGGCGGCGGCGTTGAGGAGGCCGAAGCCCGTCACGAAGCGGAGCAGGGCGCGCGGGCGCAGCACCGCCGGGCGGGTGTGGGCGCGGTCGTCCTGGCGGTCGAAGGCGAGGGCGAGCTGCGCGGCGTCGAAGAAGAGGTTCTGGACGAGCACCTGGGCCGGGAGCATCGGCAGGAACGGCAGCATCAGCCCGGCCACCAGCATCGCGATCACGTTGCCGAAGTTCGACGACAGGGTGATCCGCAGGTAGGCCGAGATGTTCGCGGTGGCGCCCCGGCCGGCGACGATGGCCCGGTCGAGGGAGGTGAGGTCCTTCGAGGCGAGGACGACGTCGGCGGCCTCCCGGGCCACGTCCACGCCGTCGCGCGGGCAGACACCGACGTCGGCGGCGTGGAGGGCGGCCAGGTCGTTGACGCCGTCGCCCAGGAAGCCGGTGGTGTGGCCCGCGCCGCGCAGCGCGCCGACGACCCGGGCCTTGTGGGCGGGGGCGCAGCGGGCGAAGACGGTGGTGCCGGCGGCGAGCCGGGCGAGCTCGGCGTCGTCCAGCGAGTCGATGCGGTCGCCGGTGACGGGGGTGCCGGGGTCCAGCCCCAGTTCGCGGCAGATCCGGGCGGCGGTGCCCGGGTGGTCGCCGGTGAGGACCTTGACCGTCACGCCGTTGCGGGCGAGTCCGGCGAGGGCCTCGGCGGCGGTGGGCGCGGGGGCGTCGGAGAGGCCCACGAAGCCGGTGAAGGTCAGGTCGCGCTCGTCGGCCTCGGTGTACGGGCGGTCGCGCGCGGGCCGCTCGGCGCGGGCGACGGCCAGGACGCGCAGGCCCTCGGCGGCCAGGTCGTCCGCGCGGCGGGTGAGCCGGGCCCGTTCGGCGGGGTCGAGGGCGCAGCGGTCCAGGACGTCCTCGGGGGCTCCCTTGACGACGAGCGTGTGCGTCCCGGCGAGGGCGAAGCGGGGGTCGCCGGGGCGGTGGACGACGGCGGTGGACAGCCGGCGGCCGGGTCCGCAGGGCAGCGCGTCGACGCCCTCGTACACCGCGAACCGGGGGTCGTCCCCGTGCGCGAGCACGTCCGCCGCGTCGGCTTCGAGGACGGCCTCGTCGAGGGCGTCGGGCACGGGCAGCTCGGCCAGGTGGAGGGTCCACAGGGCGTTGACGGCGGCCCAGCGCAGGACGTCCTGGTCGGCGTGGCCGTCGGGGTCCTCGGCGAGGGCGGGGACGGGCCGGTCCTCGGTGAGGGTGCCGGTCTTGTCGACGCACAGCACGTCGACCGCGCCCAGGTCGTGGAGGGCGGGCAGCCGGCGGACGATCACCTCGCCGTCGCGGGCGAGCAGCGCGGCGCCGCGCGCCAGCGCGGAGGTGACGATCACCGGCAGCATCTCGGGCGTCAGCCCGACCGCGACCGCGACGGCGAACGGCAGGGTCGCGAGCCCCCGGCCGCGCACCAGGGCGTCGGCGAGCAGGACGAGGGGCGCGGTGAGCAGCATGAACCGGATGAGGGTCCAGGCGATGCCGTTGACCGACCGGTCGAAGGGGCGGAGGAGCCGCTTGCCCTTGCCCGGGCCGCCGGGACCGGTGCCGGTGTCCCGGCTGTCGGCGTCGGCGGGCAGCGCGCCGGAGAGGACGGTGTCGCGCCCGGTGGCGACGACGACGCCGCTGCCGGTGCCCGAGACGACGCTGCTGCCCTGGAGGCACAGGTGACCGGGCGCGGTCGCGGTGGTCGCGGCCGGGGCGGCCTTGTCGGCCGGCGCCGACTCGCCCGTCAGCGCCGCCTCGTGGACGGTCAGTCCCGTGGCGCGCAGCAGGCGCAGGTCGGCGGGGACGAGGTCGCCGGGGCCGAGGAGGACCAGGTCGCCCGGGACGAGCTGTTCGACGGGGAGTTCCCGGGTGGCCGGGGGAGCGGACTCGGTGGCCCTGCGGCGGACCGTCGCGGTGGTGGCGACCAGTTCGCGCAGGGAGGCCGCCGAGCGGTCGGCGCGGTGCTCGCCGGTCGCCCGCAGCACACAGCTGACCACGACCAGGACGGCGATGACGCAGGCCGTGCCCCAGGAGGCCATGACCGCGGAGACCAGGCCGAGACCGATCAGGACCGCGGTGAAGGGGTCGCGGAGGCTGCGCGCGAAGCGGCGCGGCCAGGAGACCGGCCGGCGGCCGGGGAAGACGTTCTCGCCGTGTCGCGCCAGGCGGTCCTCCGCCTCCGCCTCGGTCAGTCCGCGCGGCCCGCTCTCCAGGGCGCGCAGCACCTCCAGCGAGGTGCCGCCCGTGTCCCGGCCGGGGGCCGTACGGGCCTCAGGCGCCCAGGCCACGGAGGCGTCCGGCGCCGGCGTTCACCCCGGTGCCGGCGGTGCCGGCCTTGCGGTCGGCGAGCTGGCCGACCATGAGCCGGACGATGGTCACCACGTCGGGGTCGTCCACCAGGTAGACCACCCGGCGGCCCTCGCGCCGCGAGCGCACCAGGCCGGCGAGCTTCAGCTTGGCCAGGTGCTGGCTGATGGCGGGCAGCGCGCCGCCGACCCGCTCGGCCAGCCCGCTGACGTCGCTCTCGCCCTGGGCCAGCGCCCAGACCAGGTGCAGCCGGGCGGAGGAGGCGAGCAGACCGAAGGCGGCGGCCGCTTCGGCCAGTACCTCGGCCGACGGGTCGCATGTGCCGTCGAGGGGCCCTTCGAGACTCCCGAAGCTCCCGACGCGTGCCGTCACTGTCGCTCTCCCATCCCCGTGGATCTCCCGGCGGTCCGCACGCCCGGAAGGCCCCAGTCTAGGCACCGCGCGGGCCGGCGGTCCGACATGCACCCGCTGCGGGATGGGCAGGGTGTATCGACAGGAAACGGTCACAAGGGGGAGGTCATGGAAATCTCGGGAATCGTCAGCGCGATCGTGATCGGCGCGTTCATCGGCATCCTGGGCAGGCTGGTCGTTCCGGGCCGTCAGCACGTGGGTGTCGTGATGACGGTCGTCATCGGCATCGTGGCGGCCTTCGTGGGCGCCCTCATCTCTCATCCGCTCGGTCTCTACGACACCAAGGGCATCACCTGGCTCGTCTGGGTGGTCCAGATCGTCCTGGCGGCCCTGGGCATCGCCTGGTACGACCGCCGGAAGCGGCGCTGAGGGCGCCTGCGCGCCTGTGGGGCGTCAGGAGAGCTTGCCGTCGTAGTCCGGCAGCTTGAACGTCCGCTCCGCGTGCCCGCCCACCAGGTCGGTGGTGTTGTTCCCGATGTTGGCGATGATCGTGTAGCCCTTGGCCTCGATCTCCGCCCGCTTGGCGGTCTTGTACGTGCTCACGTCCTGGAAGAGATCCGGGAGGTGCCGCACGTACAGGCCGCTGACGGGGTAGCCGACCCGGCGCAGATTCCACTCCGTGGCCGGGGTGAGGACGCCGGGGCGCGCGGTGACGAAGAAGACGTCCGCGCCGCGCTCGTGCGCGAGGCGCGCGAGCTCCAGGACGGGCGCGACGGCGGGCGTGGGGATGGTCGCCCAGTGGAAGTCCGTCTCCAGCGAGGTGTTGTCGATGTCGAGGACGACGGCCTGCTTCCGCCCGTCCGCGTGTGCGGTGCGGTCGGCGACGTAGGGCTTGGCCTGGTCGACCACTGCCTGGACGTCCTTGAGCCACGCGTCGTGGTCGATGCCCTTGAGGCCGGCGGTTCCGGAGGTCCGCGCGGCGGTGGCGGCCTTGGGGGTCGCGGCCTCGGCGGGAGTGGCGGCCGCGCCCGCGAGGGCCAGCACGGCGGTGGCCGCGACGGTCGCGGCGGCGCGGCGGGCCGTGATCGTTTCGCTCATGCGTGGCATGCTCACGACGCGCGGTGGCGCGTCGGCGACGCGGACCTGAACGTCGCGCGACGCGGGGATGCACCGTTGCCCTTGTGCTGCCCTTGTTACGGCAGGGGCGGGGGCGGCGGCATGTCGCTCGGCCAGTCGTCAGGGGGGCCGGTGGGGAGGCCGCTCGGGAACCCCGTGGGGAACCCGCCGGGCGGTCCGGGCTCCGGGCTCTCCCGGACATGACGGACCGTGTCCTTGATCCGGTCCTCCACCGCGTCCGCCCCGGGCCGCAGGACCGTCAGATAGAAGCCGATGAACGAGAGCGCCCCCAGGACGAAGACCGTCAGGAAGGCGAGCAGACAGCCCGTGGCGAAGAGGTTCTCGTTCCGCTTGCCGGGCGGAATGGCCGTGGCCCGGCCGGGTCGCTCCTCCGGGTAGCGGACGACGACCCGGTCCCCGCCCACGACCGTGCGCGGCCCCCCGGCCTCCTCGAACCGCAGTACCTCCCCCTCGGGGGTGGTGAACTCATAGACGTGGTGCCAGGTGCTGTGGCTCGGCCCGCCGCCGTGTCCATGCCCGTGGCTCGTGGTGACGACGTACGCGCTGACGCACACCCCCTCGGCCGTGACCCCGCTGCGCCAGGCGGCATTCAGCCGCCGCATCCGCACCACGGCCCACACCATTCCCGCGATGCCGCCGGCGGCCAACAGCCCCGGCAGGGCCAGGAAGAACACGTCGCGCATGGATCCCTCGTCGACTGGATGTTTTCGATCATCCAATCGACCCGGAATGGTCCAGGCCATCGATTAAGCCGAGGGCGTCACCTCCGCCTCCACCATCTTCTCCATCGGGTCCACCGCGACCGGCCCCGTGATCACGATCGCGGTGAGCACCGCCGCACCCGCGAGGACGTTGCCCAGCCACACCACCGTGTGCGCGGGCAGGGTGTACGCCGCGACCACCCGGGAGGTCGACTCGGCCAGCAGGGCCAGGCCCCATACGAGGGAGAAGCGGCGCTCGGCGCGGCGGAATCGGGCGGATTCGCGCGAGAGCCGCTCCCACGCGGCGGTCTTGGAGAGGTCACCGCCCTTGGTGATCCAGGGCTTGAGCCCCGCCGTCATCATCGGCCGCCCGGCCAGCACCGAGACCAGCACGGCCGCGCCGATCGCCCCGCTGCCGGCGCTGTCCTTGGCGAGCATCAGCCGGGCGTCCCCGGTGACAGCGCTCAGCGCGAGGCCTACGGCGTTGACGACGAGCATCAGGGTGGCGAGCGCGTTGAGCCGACGGTCCTTGACGAGGGACCAGACCGAGCGCAGCGCCGGGAGCACGCTCGTCCAGGCGAGCGCGGCGACGGTGCCCATGCCGAAGCCGTCGGTCAGGACGTAGTACCCGGCCATGGGTACGGCGGCGTCCACCAGCAGCGGCGTCAGACTCTGCGCCAGGGCCCGGCGCTCCCCGGCGACGGGTGCGGGGGCAGTGGTGGCGGTGGTCTGCATGGGTGGGCCCTCCGTGTCGTCGTCCGGTCCCCGGCGGGGACACGTACAGACTCACGGGAGGGCCCACCCCGGCAGCAGAGCGAAGCGTCCCCAAGCGGCCGTGACTTTTGTCAGCGTTGTCAGGCCGTCAGGCGGTGAAGCCGCCGTCGACATTGACGCTCGCCCCGGTGATGTACCGCCCGCTGTCACCGGCGAGATGCGCCACGGTGGCGGCGATGTCGTCCGGCGTGGCGTAACGGCCCAGGGCGGTGAAGCCCCGGACGGCGTCGGCCCCCGGCCCGTCGGCGGGGTTGGCATCGGTGTCCGTGGGGCCCGGATTGACCAGGTTCACGGTGATTCCGTGCGGGCCGAGGTCCCGGGCCAGCCCCTTCGTCATGCCGATCAGCGCGGACTTGCTCATCGCGTAGAGCGCGAACCCGGGGAAGACGGACCGCTCCGCGACGTTGCTGCCGATGCTGATGATGCGGCCACCGTCGCCCACGTGCCGGGCCGCGGCGCGGGCGGCGGCGTACGGCGCCCGTACGTTCACCGCGATCGTGCGCTCGAACTCCGCCGGGCCGAGGTCCTCCAGCGGCCCGACGAGGAACACGCCGGCGTTGTTCACGACGACGTCGAGCCGGCCGAACGCTTCCGCTGCGCGGTCCACGGCCGCGGTGACCGCGTCGACGTCGGCGCTGTCGGCCTGGATCGCGAGGGCTCGCCGCCCCATGGCCCGGATCTTTGCGGCCACCTCTTCGGCCTGCTCGGCGCTGTTCTCGTACGTCAGCACCACGTCGACCCCGTCCCCGGCCAGACGGAGGGCGATGGCGGCGCCGATGCCCCGGCTTCCGCCGGTGACGAGGGCTACGCGGGTGCTGGTTGCTGCTGTGTTGTTCTCCATGACCACGAGCATGGTTCGTTGATCGTTCAACGGCTGGCGGTCATCGGACATCGAGCTACTCGGGGATGCTTCTGGTGAAGGCCGCCCACGCCTCGGGCGTGAAGACGAACGCACCGCGTGCGCGGGCTTTGCTGTCGCCTACGGCTATGAGGCCGTCGGTGGTGGGCTGGGCCTCGACGCAGGTTGCGTCATCGTCCCCGCTGTGTGACGACTTGCGCCATTTCTGGTGGGGTAAACCATGGCGAATCACGTGCCGTACCTCACTTGTGTCCGAGTTCATCCGCGATCGACGAGATCAGCTCAACGGACTGGCGGGAAGACAGTGCTGAGGCGCGCAGCCCGTCGAGAGCCTGCTTGTACCTCGTCACCGGCTCATCCTCCTCCAGGTACAGGGCGCCGTCGAGGTATTCGACCTGGACAACGTCCAAGTCCAACGGATCCGGGTAGGAATAAAGAACGAAGGAGCCGCGCGTGGCGGTGAAGACGCCCTGAGAGAAGGGGATGACCTGGATCGTCATCTCCGGTGCCCGGCTCAAGGCCACCAGGTGGCGGAGCTGCTCGGTCAGCACCTTGGGACCGCCGATCTCCTGGCGAAGAGCGCCTTCCTGGATGATGGCGAGGTATTGCGGCGGGACGGCGCGTTGAAAGATTTCCTGCCGCTCCATGCGGAGGTTTACATAGAATTCGCGCTTGTCATCGGCCAGATGCGCCGAGTGCCCGTTGATGATTGCGGTGGCGTAGTCCCGGGTCTGGAGAAGTCCGGGGATGAGCTGTGACTGGAATACAGCGATGCGTTCTGCGTCGGACTCCAGCGTCAGCAGCTCCTTGAATCCGGGCGGAATCTTATCGCTGTGCTGGCGCCACCAGCTGCGCTTTCCGCCCTCTGCCGCGAGGGCGATCAGCCACTCCCGTAGCTTCTCGTCCTCGACCTGGTAGAGGTCGAGCAGCACGTCGAGCTCCAGCCGCATGACGCGGTGGCGGCCGGTTTCCTGCCTGCTGATCTTCGTCCTGTCGCCGTGGATTGCTCTCGCCGCCTCCTCGGATGTGATTTTGGCGGCCTCTCGAAGCGCTTTGAGTTCTGCTCCCAGCCTGCGGCGACGTGCCGTACGGCGAGCGGGTTGTCCCACGACTTCCTCCCCTGGCTCCGTGTTGCGGCCCAGTGTGGAGCAGGTGTGCGGATCCTGCCGGGGCACGGGGAGGCAGTCACCCACACAGGTTAATTCCGCACTGTGCAGCCCTGAAGTGGGCGGGTTGGAGGCATCGTGAGTGGCCCACTCAAGTCGAATCGGGAGGCGATAAGCCATGACCTACCGGAACGGTGCCTACGTCATGGACATCCGCGAGAACAGACTCGCGCAAGTGATCGGCAGCACCGACGCGCACGTCCAGGTGCAACGACCCGGCGGCGGCCTCCAGTGGGAGGTGCCCTTGGCCGACCTGCGGTTGGCCACCCGCGAGGAGCGGGACGCCGCCGGGTTCCCCGCAAGCGCGTCCCCCGTCGGCTGCACGGAGTGCGCCGAGCTGGCGGCAGCGCGGCGGGAGGCCGGGGAGAGCGGGGACGAAGAGAGAGTCGTGGACGCCATGGTCGCCGTGCGGACGCACTTCCGTGACGCGCACGTGCTCCCGTACTGGACCCGGCGATGAGCGCGGCGCCCCTGGCCGCCGTGGGCCGCTGCCAGCACAACCCTTCAGGCTGGACCCACGCCGGCGGCGAATCCCGCTGTCACTCATGCGGGGTGCGCCGCTTCAGCGGCTACGCCGCGCTGCGGCCGCCTGGGCTGGCCGCCGCGATCACCCCGGCGCCCCGGGACCCCCACGCCGCCGACCGGGCCGCCGCGCTCGGCGTGGCGCGGGCGGTGCGAGCCCGCAGAGCGTGGTCGAGGTGGCTGTATTCGGCGGGGTGAACAGGCTGTGCCGGGCATGCCCGGCGGGGACCGTCCCGCCGGGGCACGCCCGCATGTGCTTTCAGGCCGTGCTTCAGAACCTCCAGTAGTGGTCGGGCAGCGTGCTGCTGCAGGGCCACTGGACGACCTTTTCGCCCTGGACGGTGCTCGCGCCGGGGACGGCCAGGCACTGCTTACTGTTCCAGTTCACGAGCCGCTTGCCGTTGCTCGTGAACTCGATGCCCCAGTAGTGGTCGGGCTGCGTGCCGCAGGGCCACTGGATGACTTGGGTACCGGCGGTGGTGCTGGCACCGGGGACGGCCAGGCACTGCCCACTGTTCTCGTTACGTATGCGGTAGTAGCTGATCACGTCGCTGGAGAAGGCGTACTCGAACTGCCACTGCTGGTCACGCCAGATGTCGCAGCCCCACTGGATGAGCCCTTTGCCGTTCTCCAGGCTGCTGCCCGGGACGGCCAGGCAGTGGCCGCTGCTGGCGTTGCGGATCCAGCCGTAGCTGTCGGCACCGCTCTGCGCCCGTCTCTCTGTGTTCGCGGTGTCTTGGCGTGTGGTCGCGGAGGCCGTGGTCACGCCCGAGGTGAGGAGCAGTGCCGCGGCGGCCGCCAGGATTCCGGACAAGCGGAAGTGCGACTTCATGTGTCCCCTTTGTCTTCGTCGACGGACGGAAGTGCGTGGACCTGAAGTGCGTGGACCTGAAGTGCCTGGACCAGGAGTGCGTGGATCAGGAGTCGTGCCGAACCGGCGCGTCCCGAGGCCGGGGCGCGAGCCGAGCGCAGGCTACCGTCACGGCACGGTGAGCGGCAGATGCACGGCACCCGGCCGGGCAGGTTGACGCGAAGGCGCTTCCCGTCTGGCTGGGCGTATCCGGATCGGCGGCACTCCGCAGGCGGGAACCTCCTCTGAGCGCCGCCCCGGTGAGAGGTCCGCGCTGTCGCGCGAGACGGACCCGACCCCGGACACACCGAAGGGGCGCCCCCGGCATGGAAACCGGTGGCGCCCCTCGGCGCGCGGCAAGCAAGAAGCCGGAAAAAGACCGTCAGGCCTTCTTCGTCTCCCAGAAGATGCGGTCGACCTCGGCGATGAGCTCGAGCGCCTTCTCACCCGTCTTCGGGTCCGTCGACGCCTTCGCGGCGCTCAGGGCCTTGAGGGTGTCGTTGACCAGCTGGTGCAGCTGGGGGTACTTCTCGAAGTGCGGGGCCTTGAAATAGTCGCTCCAGAGCACCGAGATGTGGTGCTTGGCCAGCTCGGCGCGCTGCTCCTTGATGAGGATCGCGCGGGCGCGGAACGCCGCGTCCTCGTTGGCCTGGTACTTCTCCTGGACGGCCTTGACCGACTCGGCTTCGATGCGGGCCTGGGCCGGGTCGTACACACCGCAGGGGAGGTCGCAGTGGGCGCTGACCTTCACCTTGGGGGCGAACAGGCGGGAGAGCATGTGCTGTCCTTCCTCGTGATCGTCTTCTCAGGTGCGAGATTACTCGGTGCGGGAAGGCTTTTCTCGGGTGCCCCGGGGGGCTTAGGACAAAAGTCCAGTGCCAGTCTGGGACTGGTGGAGCGACGGACGCGGAGGTTGCCGTGATGCAGGACCAGCTGGACGAGCGCGGCCATGAGCTGGAGCGGGAGCGTCGCGGACTGCTGCGGGTCGGGCTGGCCGAGGTGTACAACCCCTCGATGGTCCCCACGCTGAACCCCGGCGACCAGCTGGTCGTGCGGTACGGGGCCCCGGTGCGTCCGGGGGACGTGGTGGTGCTGCGCCATCCGTTCCGCCAGGACCTGCTCATCGTCAAACGCGCGGTGGAGCGGCGCGACGGCGGCTGGTGGGTGACGGGGGACAACCCGCTGGTGGAGAACGACAGCCGGGAGTTCGGCACGGTGCCGGAGGAGTTCGTGGTGGCCCGGGCATGGCTGCGGCTGCGGCCGCCGCCCGGGGCCGGTCAGCGGTCGGCGGGGGCGCTGCTGTCCTGGGCGGCGGCGGCCGTACGGCCGATGCGTTCCGCCGGCTCGGCGGGTCGGGCGTTCTCCAGGCGCTTGCGGGCGCGGTAGGCGGCGACGTTGGCGCGGGTGGCGCAGCGGTCGGAGCAGTAGCGGCGGGAGCGGTTGGTGGAGGTGTCGAGGTAGGCGTTGCGGCAGGGTGCGGCCTGGCAGATGCCGAGGCGGTCGACGCCGTACTCCGTCAGGTGGACGGCCAGGCCCATGCTCGCGGTGGCGGTGTAGACCGCGCCCGCGTTGGCGGCGTGGTCGGCGATGTGCATGTGCCACTTGGGGCGGCCGTCCTCGTCCCGGTACTCGTGGCCCGAGATCTGGGGGCTGACGGGGAACTCCATCAGCAGGGCGTTGAGCAGGTCCACCGCCCGTACCTCGTCGCCCTCCGACGCGGCCTCGAAGATCGCGCGCAGCCGGACCCGTGCCGAGCGCATCCGGGTGAGGTCGCCGTCGACGAGCCGGCGGGCCGCCTGCGAGGCGGTGCCGAAGAGCTCGCGGGCCACGTCGAGCGAGGTGAGGGTGTCGGTGCCGCGCGCGGGCTGCTCGGTGTTGACCAGCCGCACGGCGAAGTCCGAGTAATAGGCCAGTTCCACTTGTAGTCCTTACGCAGCCGGGCTAGGGTCGCTGTCGTCGACCAGTAATGGCCGATTCTGCTTCGAGGGTATTACACGGCACCGCGAAGGGAAGGCGACGGGATGACGGAGAACGTCACCGCCATGGACTGGAACGCCTGGCAGACCAGCTGGGACCGCCAGCAGGAGTGGTATCTGCCGGACCGCGAGGAGCGGTTCCGGGTCATGCTGGACATGGTGGAGGCCTTCGCGGGGCCGACGCCCCGGGTGCTGGACCTCGCCTGTGGCACGGGCTCCATCACCGCCCGCCTACTGGAACGATTCCCCGGAGCGACCTCCGTAGGCGTCGATCTCGACCCGGCCCTGCTGACCATCGCCCGGGGCACCTTCGAGGGCGACGACCGGGCCACGTTCGTCACGGCGGATCTGAAAGATTCGCGGTGGACGGGCATGCTGCCCTACGACACTTACGACGCTGTTCTCACGGCCACCGCCCTGCACTGGCTTCACTCCGCCCCCCTCCGCACCCTCTACGGACAACTCGCCGGGTTGGTCCGCGACGGAGGCGTCTTCATGAACGCCGACCACATGCCCGACCCCGCCACCCCGCGCATCAACGAGGCCGAACGCGCCCTGCGCCACGCCCGGCAGGAGCGGGCGAAGGCCGGGGGCGCCCTCGACTGGGCCGACTGGTGGCGGCTGGCCGCCGCCGACCCGCTCCTCGCCGGCCCGACCGCCGAGCGCTTCACGATCTACGGCGAGCACTCCGACGGTGACTTCCCTCCACCCGACTGGCACGCCCGCACCCTGCGCGAGGCCGGCTTCGCCGAGGCGCGCGCCGTGTGGAGCTCCCCGGCGGACGCCATGGTGCTCGCCCTGAAGTGACCCGCTCGCGAGGGAGGGGCGGTACGGCCCACCGCCGTACCGCCCCTCCCCCCCCCCGCCCGCCCCCGGCTGACGCCCCCTGGGCACGACCCACATACTCCGGGCGTGGGGGGGGGTGGTGAGGCCAACCCGCGG
>NZ_JBEZUS010000008.1:66977-408032 GCF_040636475.1 Streptomyces sp. NPDC037389 | reverse complement strand
CACCGCTGCGTGCCGGCGCCACCCGCCTCGGCCACTCCGAGGGCGGGGCCGCGGCGCCCCCCGGGGCGGGCCGGCCGCCGGCCCCCCCCCCCCCCCCGCTACGTGCGGCGCGCCGCCGCGAAGTCCGCCGCCGTCCACGCCATTCCGATGGCCCCGTCGAGGATCGCCCGCTCCGCCTCCGGCGAAACCGCCGCCTCGGCGAACTCCGGCTCGTGCGGGCCGCACGAGCCGCCCGTGATGTCCAGCACCGGATGGATCGACGGGACCACGTGCGAGACGTTGCCCATGTCCGTGCAGGCGAACGCGTCCTTCCGCTGCGGCTCGGGCCGCCCCAGCGCCCGGGCGTTGGCCGTCCACAGGGCGATCAGGCCGGGGTCGGTGCGGAAGTCCAGGTAATCCGGTTCGGGACGGGTCAGCGACACCTCGCAGCCGGTGGCCAACGCCCCGGCGCGGAAGCACGCCTCCACACGCTCGCGCAGCTCTCGCAGGTCCTCGGCGTCCTGGCTGCGGATCTCGTACTCGGCGGTCGCCCGGTCGGGGATCAGATTGGGCGCCGTACCCGCCCCCGTGGTCACCCCGTGCACCTTCCACTGCGGCGGCAAATGCTGGCGCAGCAGCCCCAGCGCGACCTGCGCCACCGTCAGGGCGTCGGCGGCGTTGCGGCCTTCGTGGGCGTCGAGGCTGGGGTGGGCGGCCTTCCCCCGGTACTCGACCGAGAGCGTGCCCAGCGCGAACGAGCGGAACTCGGCCACCTCGAACGGGCAGGGGTGGACCATCATCGCGGCGTCCACCCCCTCGAAGGCCCCCGCCTCCAGCAGCAGCGCCTTGCCCGCGCCGCGCTCCTCGGCCGGGGTGCCCAGCACCCGCACGGTCAGTCCCAGTTCGTCCGCGAAGGGGGCCAGGCCGAGCGCCGCGCCGACGCCCGCCGCCGCGATCAGATTGTGGCCGCAGGCGTGCCCGAGGCCGGGCAGGGCGTCGTACTCGCAGGCGATGGCCACGGTGACCGGGCCGGAGCCGGCGGTCGCCGTGAACGCCGTGTCCAGGCCATGGGCGGGGGCGGTGACGGCGAAGCCGTACTCCCGCAGCGCCTCCGCGCACCACGCGGCCGCCTGGTGCTCGGTGAAGGCCGTCTCGGGGTGCGCGTGAATGCGCCGGCTGAGCGCCAGAAGCCCCTCGCGGCGATCCAGAACGCGCTCGCGTATGGCTGATTTGAGGCCCTCGGCCACGGTCATGTCCGCTCCATCGTCGTCGTCTCCGCGCGGCGTCCGGAACAGCCGGACCCACGCTCACAAGCGATCAGAAAATAGCTTAGGCTTACCTAAGCTGACGCACCGGGGGTTACCGGTGCGACCAGGAACGTTCGCCAGAAACCGGGAGTCCCCACGCGATGCGTCACCACCAGGACGAGAACTCCGCCGAACTGCCGCTCCTCGCCGCGCAGTCAGGAATCCTCTACGCCCAGGCTCTCGACCCCGCGAACCCGGTCCACAACACCGGCGACCGGGTGGAGATCGCCGGACCCCTGGACGAGGAGCTGTTCGAGCGCGCCCTGAAGCGGACCACCGCCGAGGCCGAGACCCTCGCCCTGCTGGCCACCGCCGGTGACGGCACCACCCCCGCCCAGCGCATCGGCGCCCCCGCGCCCGCCCTCCACCGGCTCGACCTGCGCACCGCCGCCGACCCCGAGGCCGAGGCGGCGGCCTGGACCGCCGCCGACCTCGCCCGCCCCGTCGACCTCACCGAGGGCCCCCTCGTCACCCACGCCCTCATCCGCCTCGCCGACGAGCGCTACTGGTGGTACCAGCGCGTCCACCACTTCGCCGTCGACGCCTACGCCCTGACCCTCATCGGGCGCCGCCTCGCCGAGGTCTACACGGCGCTGGCCACCGACGCCGAGCCCGCACCCAACCCGTTCGGCACCATCGGCGAACTCGTCGCCGACGAGGCCGCCTACCTGGCGAGCGAACGCCACGCCACCGACCGCGCCCACTGGCGCGAGCGCCTCGCCGACCGGCCCGAGCCCGTCTCGCTCTCCGACCGCCCCGCCGCCCCCGCCGGGACCGTCCTGCGCCACACCGCCGAACTCCCCGCCGGCTCCCTCGCCCGGCTGACGACCGCCGCCGGCATGGTGAAGGCCACCTGGGCCGAACTGCTCGTCGCCGCCACCGCCGGCTATCTGCACCGCGTCACCGGCGCCGAGGACATCGTGCTCGGCCTGCCGCTGAAGAGCCGCACCAACAAGGCCGCCCTGCGCACGCCCGCCATGATGGTCAACGTCATGCCGCTGCGCGTCACCGTCCGGCCCCAGGACACCGGCGCCGGATTCCTCCGCCGTGTCGTCATGGAGATGCGGGCCGCCAACCGCCACCAGCGCTACCGCCAGGAGGACCTGCGCCGCGCCCTCGGGCTCACCTCGCCGCAGCAGCCGCTGTTCGGGGCGATGGTCAACATCAAGCCCTTCGAGAACGAGGACCTGGACTTCGCCGGCCTGCCCGGCGTCGTGCGCAACCTCGCCGCGGGCCCCGTCGACGACCTGGCCATCGGCGTCACACCGGGCCCCGACGGCATCCTGCGCCTCGGCCTGGACGCCAACCCCGCCCGCCACGACGCCGGCTCCCTCGCCATCCACGGGCACGGACTGCTCCGCTACCTCGACGCCCTCACCGACCTGCTGCTCGACGACGCCCAGCGCCCCGTCGGCACCATCGACCTCCTCGACGCCGAGGAGATCCACCGGGCCACCGCCGGCCGCACCGAGGCCCCCGTGGACCGCACCCTGCCCGAGTTGTTCGCCGCGCAGGCCGCCCGCACCCCCGAGGCCGTCGCCGTCCGCAGCGGCGCCACCGCCCTCACCTTCGCCGAACTCGACGCGGCCGCCGACCGCCTGGCCCACGAGCTGCTGGCCGCGGGCGTCCGCCCCGGCACCGCCGTGGCCCTGGCCCTGCCCCGCAGCGCCGACACCGTCGTCGCCCTGTTCGCCGTCCTCAAGGCGGGCGGCGTCTGCCAGCCCCTCGACCTCGGCCACCCCGCCCAGCGCCTCACCGCCGTCCTCGACGACACCCGCCCCGGCTGCCTCGTCGGCACCACCGACGCCGTACGCGGCCTGCCCGAGCACACCGTGCCCGTCCTCCTCCTCGACGACGAGGCCACCCGCGCCCGGATCGCCGCCCGGCCCGCCACTGCCCCCGTCGCCCCCGCCCTGAGCCAGCCCGCCTACGTCATCCACACCTCGGGCTCCACCGGCCGCCCCAAGGGCGTCCTCGTCACCCACGCCTCCCTCGCCAACCTCCACTCCGGGCACGGCACCGACCACATCGCCCCCGCCCTGGAGCGCACCGGACGGGACCGGCTGCGGATCGCGCACAGCGCCTCCTTCGCCTTCGACGCCTCCTGGGACCCGGTCATCTGGATGGTCCACGGCCACGAGCTGCACCTCCTGGACGACGCCGCCTACCGCGACCCGGCCACCCTCACCGCCTACGTCGACGAACACCGCGTCGACTACCTCGACGCCACCCCCTCCTACGTCGAAGCGCTCGTCGCCGAGGGCCTGCTGGACGAAGGCCGGCACCACCCCGCCCTCGTCGTCGTCGGCGGCGAGACCGTGCCCGAACCCCTGTGGCGCCGCCTGGCCGCCACCGAGGGCCTGAGCCCCATCAACCTCTACGGCCCCACCGAGACCACCGTCGACGCCTACTACTGGCTGGCCGACGGCGACGGCACCCCCGTCGGCCGTCCCGTGCGCGGCTCACGCGCGTACGTCCTCGACAACTCCCTGCGCCCGGCCCCCGTCGGCGTCACCGGCGAGCTGTACCTCGCCGGCGCCTGCCTCGCCGCCGGTTACCTGGGCCGCCCCGACCTCACCGCCGAACGCTTCACCGCCGACCCCTTCGGCGCCCTCCACGGCGAGCCCGGCGCCCGGATGTACCGCACCGGCGACCTCGTGCGCCGCCGCCCCGGCGGCACCCTGGAATTCCTCGGCCGCGCCGACGGCCAGATCAAGATCCGCGGCTTCCGCATCGAACTCGGCGAGATCCAGAACGTCCTGGCCGGCCACCCGGCCGTCGACCGGGCCGCCGTCATCGCCCGCGACACCGCCACCGGCAAGCGCCTCCTCGGCTACGCCGTACCCGCCGAGGGCGCCGCGCCCGACCCCGAGGAGCTCCGCGCCCACCTCGCCGAGCGGCTGCCCGACCACATGGTGCCCGCCGCGATCCTGATCCTGGACGCCCTGCCCCGCACCGCCAACGACAAGCTCGACGTCAAGGCCCTGCCCGACCCCGAACCCACCGGCACCGGGCACCGCGCCCCCCGCACCCCCCAGGAGGAGATCGTCCGCGGTCTCTTCCAGGACGTCCTGGGCCTGCCCGAGGCACCTTCCCCCGACGCCGACTTCTTCGCCCTCGGCGGCCACTCGCTGCTCGCCGGCCGGATCGCCGCCCGCGTCCGCGACGCCCTCGGCGACGACGCCATCGGCCTCGCCGACGTCTTCCGCAACCGCACCCCCGCCGCCCTCGCCGCCCTCGTCCGCGACCGGGACACCGACCTCGACCGGCCCGTGCTCGTGCCCGTACCGCGCACCGACCGGATGCCGCTCTCCCCGGCCCAGAAGCGGCTGTGGTTCATGTACCGCCTCGAAGGCCCCAGCCCCACCTACAACATCCCGCTGCTGCTCACCCTCACCGGCCCCGTCGACCAGGACGCGCTGCGCCTCGCCCTCGCCGACCTCGCCGAGCGCCACGAGACGCTGCGCACGGTCTACCCGGCTCTCGACAACGAGCCCCACCAGCTGATCCTCACCCCCGAACAGGCCCGCCCCGAGCTGCGCGTCGCCCCGCTCGACGCCGACCTCACCGAGGCCGTGCGCCACTCCTTCGACCTGGCCACGGAACTCCCGCTGCGCGTCACGCTCTTCCCGGACGGCGGCGACCGGCACACCCTCCTGCTCCTGCTCCACCACATCGCCGGCGACGGCGCCTCCACCACGCCCCTCGCCCGCGACCTCGCCGCCGCCTACACCGCCCGCGCCGCCGGCCGGGCACCCGGCGCGGCCCCCCTGACCGTCCAGTACACCGACCACACGGCCTGGCAGGAGCGCCTCCTCGGCACCGCCGACGCGCCCACCCCGGCCGCCGTCCGCATGCTCGACCACTGGAAGGCGGCCCTCGCCGGCCTGCCCGACCAGCTCGAACTCCCCACCGACAGACCGCGCCCCGCCATCGCCTCCACCGCGGGCGACACCGTCCCCTTCGAGCTCGGCCCCGACGCCCACGCCGCCCTCGCGGCGCTCACCCGCGCGAGTGGCACGAGCGTCTTCATGGCCGTCCAGGCAGCCCTCGCCACCCTCCTCACCCGTTACGGCTGCGGCACCGACATCCCGCTGGGCACCCCCGTCGCGGGGCGTGACGACGACACCACCGCCGACCTCGTCGGCTTCTTCGTCAACACCCTCGTCCTGCGGACCGACACTTCCGGCGACCCCACCTTCCGCACCCTCCTGGAGCGCGTCCGCACCACGACCCTGGCCGCGTACGAGCACGCCGACGTGCCCTTCGACCGGCTCGTCGAGGAGCTCAACCCGCCCCGCTCGCTGGCCCGGCACCCCCTCTTCCAGGTGATGCTCGCCTGGCAGTCGATGCCCGACGCCGCGTTCGCCATGGGACCGGACCTCGCCGCGCGGATGACCGCCATGCCCACCGGCACCGCGAAGTTCGACCTCACCCTCAACGCCGGCGAGCGACCCGGCGGCGGCATATCCGGCTTCCTGGAGTTCCGCACCGACCTCTTCGACACCACCACCGCCGAACGCCTCTCCGCCCACCTCACCCGGCTGCTCACCGTCGTCGCGACCGACCCCGACACCCCCGTCGGCCGGCTCCCGCTCCTCGACGAGGCGGAGCTGCGCCGCTCCCTCGTCGAGTGGAACGCCGCCCCGGACGCGCCCACCGCCCCCGCGCGTCGGACCCTCGTCGAGCTGTACGAGGACGCCGCCCGCCGCCACCCCGGCCGCACCGCCGTCACCTGCGACGACGCGTCCCTCACCTACGCCGAACTGTCCGCCCGCGCCAACCGCCTGGCCCGGCTGCTCGCCGGGCGCGGCATCGGCCCCGGCGCCATCGTCGCCCTCGCCCTGCCGCGCTCGCTCGAACTCGTCACCGGCCTGCTGGCCGTCGCCAAGTGCGGCGCCGCCTACCTCCCCATGGACCCGGACTACCCGGCCGACCGGCTCGCCTACATGCTCGCCGACGCCGCCCCGGCCGCCGTCGTCACCGACACCGCGACCGCCACCCGGATCCCGGCGCACGACCTGCCGGTCGTCCTCGTCGACGGCACCGACGCCGACGCGTACGCGCCCACCGACCTCACCGACGCCGACCGCACCCGGGCCCAGCGCCCCGGCGACGTCGCCTACGTCATCTACACCTCGGGTTCCACCGGCCGCCCCAAGGGCGTTCCCGTCACCCACCACAACGTCACCCGGCTGTTCTCCGCCACCGACCACTGGTTCGGCTTCGACGAGAACGACGTGTGGACCCTCTTCCACTCCTACGCCTTCGACTTCTCGGTGTGGGAGATGTGGGGCGCGCTGCTGCACGGCGGCCGGCTCGTCGTCGTCCCCCACCTCGTCAGCCGCGACCCGGCCGCCTTCCTCGGCCTGCTGGACGACGAGGGCGTGACCGTCCTCAACCAGACGCCGTCCGCCTTCTACCAGCTCATGGCCGCCGACAAGGAGAACCCGGGCCGCGAACTCGCCCTGCGCTACGTCGTCTTCGGCGGCGAGGCCCTGGAGCTGGGTCGCCTCGACGACTGGTACCAGCGCCATGCCGATGACGCGCCGACGCTGGTCAACATGTACGGCATCACCGAGACCACGGTTCATGTCTCGTACATCGCCCTCGACCGGGCGGGCGCCGCCGCCGGCACCTCCAGCACCATCGGCGTCAACATCCCCGACCTGCGCGTCTACGTCCTCGACCGGTACCTCCAGCCCGTGCCGCCCGGCGTCACCGGCGAGATGTACGTCGCGGGCGAGGGCCTGGCCCGTGGCTACCTCGGCCGGCACGCCCTCACGGCGGAACGATTCGTCGCCGACCCCTTCGCCCATCTCTTCGGCGAGTCCGGCAGCCGGATGTACCGCTCCGGCGACCTCGCCCGCCGCCGCCCCGACGGCACCCTCGAGTACTTCGGGCGCGCCGACCACCAGGTGAAGATCCGCGGCTTCCGCATCGAGCTCGGCGAGATCGAGGCCGTCCTCGCCGACCACCCCGACGTCGCCGACGCGGCCGTCGTCGTCCGCGAGGACACCCCCGGCGACAAGCGCCTCGTCGCCTACGCCGTCCCCGCCGGCGACACCACCCCGGCCCTGCTGCGCGAGCACACCCGGGGCGAACTCCCCGGCCACATGGTCCCCTCGGCCGTCGTCCTGCTGGACCGGCTGCCGCTCACCGCCAACGGCAAGCTCGACCGCAAGGCCCTCCCCGCCCCCGACCTCGCCGCCGCCGTCACCGAGGGACGCGCCCCGCGCGGCCCCCGCGAGGAACAGCTCTGCGCGATCTTCGCCGACGTCCTGGGCCTGCCCCGGGTCGGCGTGGACGACAACTTCTTCGACCTGGGCGGCCATTCACTGCTCGCCGTGCGCCTCGCCGGACGGGTCAAGGAGGCCCTCGGCACGGACACCGGCATCGGCACCGTCTTCCAGGCCCCCACCCCGGCCGCGCTGGCCGCCGCCCTGGACGCCGAGGCCACCGACGCCCTGGACGTCCTGCTGCCCCTGCGCCCCGCGAAGGACGGGGACAAGGCGCCGCTCTATTGCGTCCACCCCGCCGGCGGACTGAGCTGGTGCTACGCCGGACTCATCCGCCACCTGCCCGCCGACGTGCCGATCTACGGCCTCCAGGCCCAGGGCGTCGGCCCGGCCACGGCCGCCCTGCCGCTGCCCGCCACCCTGGAGGAGCTCGCCGCCCACTACGTCGACCGGCTCCGCGAGGTCCGGCCCGACGGCCCGTACCGCCTGATGGGCTGGTCCACCGGCGGCATCATCGCCCAGGCCATGGCCACCCGGCTCCAGGACCTCGGCGCGGAGGTCGAGCTCCTCGCCATCCTCGACGCCTACCCCGCCGAGGGCTTCCGCGAGCTGCCCGTGCCCGACCAGGCCGAGGCCCTGGAGGCGCTGCTGACCATGGGCGGCCACGGCCCGGACAGCCTGGAGGGCAAGCCGCTGGAACTGGAGAACGTCATCGAGGTGCTGCGCCGCGAGGGCTCCCCGCTGGCCGGCCTCGACGACACCACCTTCGACGCCCTCAACCGCACCTACCTCAACACCAACCACCTGGTGCGCGCCTTCGACCACCGCGTCTTCAAGGGCGACGTGCTCTTCTTCCGGGCCACCGTCGACACCATCGACGACACCCTCACCCCCGACACCTGGACCCCCTATGCGACCGGGCGGATCGACAACACGAACGTCGCCTGCTCGCACAAGGACATGACCCTGCCCGAACCGATCGCGCACATCGCGAGCGTCATCGCCGACCGACTGCGGAAACTGGAGAACTGACCCCATGAGCGACGCACCCGCCAACCCCTTCGACGGCGACGGGGAGTTTCTCGTCCTCGTCAACGCCGAGGGGCAGCACAGCCTCTGGCCGGGCTTCGCCGCAGTGCCCGAGGGCTGGACGACCGTCCACGGGCCCTGCGCCCGGCAGTCGGCCACCGACTGGATCACCGAGCACTGGACCGACCTGACCCCGGTCTCCGCCCGGTGAGGGGGCTCCCTCCGCGCATCGCCGTCGTGGTCGTCTACACGGCGGCGATGTGCATGAACGGGCTCGACTCCACCATCGTCAACCCGGCGCTGCTCACCATCGCCCGGGACTTCGGCGAACCGGTGTCGGCCGCCAACACCGTCGAGGTGGCCTTCCTCGTCGCGCTCGCCGTCGCCCTGCCCGTCGCGGGCTGGCTCGGCGACCGCCTCGGCACCAAGAGGGTCTTCCTCGGCGCGCTGGCCGTCTTCACGGCGGCCTCCGCCGTCTGCGGCCTGGCCCAGGACCTCCCGACCCTGGTCCTGGCGCGCGTGGTCCAGGGCATCGCGGGCGGGCTGCTGACGCCCGTCGGCATGACCCTGCTCTTCCGGGCCTTCCCGCCGCACGAGCGGATGAAGCTGTCCAAGGTGCTCATCGTGCCGACCGCGCTGATGCCGGCGCTCGGCCCGCCGCTGGGCGGCTTCCTGACCGAGCACCTGTCCTGGCACTGGCTGTTCTTCGTGAACGTGCCGATCGGCGCGGCCGCCGTGATCGTCGGCGTGCTGGGACTGTCGGAGCACACGGAGGGCACCGAGGGCTTCGACCTGACGGGCTTCCTGCTGGCGACCCCCGCGCTGGGCCTGCTCACCTACGCGCTGGGCTTCGGCCCCACGCACGGCTGGACCACGCCCCCCGTCCTGGTCTCCGGCGTGCTCGGGCTCGTGCTGCTGGCAGCGGGGTGCGTCCATCTGCTGAGGGCGCGCACGCCCCTGCTGGAACTGCGGCTGCTCGCCGACAAGGTGTTCGCGTCCGCCACGGTCCTCGCACTGGTCACCTCGGCCGGGCTGATGGGCGTGCTCTTCGCGTTCCCGCTGCTCTACCAGGCGGCGCTGGGCGCCTCGGCCCTGGACGCCGGGCTGAGCGTCTTCCCGGAGGCGCTCGGGCTGATGCTGGCCTCCCAGGTGGCCGACCGGCTGATGCCCCGGCTCGGGCCCCGGTGGCTCGCCGTGCCCGCCCTGGTGCTGGCGACGGCGGTCTTCGGCGCGCTGGCCGTGCCGGGCGTGGCCGAGAACACGTGGGCCGTGCGGGCGCTGATGTTCTGCGTGGGCCTGGTGCTCGGGACGGCCGTGCTCACCGTGCAGATCGCCGGGTTCGCGGACGTACCGCCCCCGGCCATGGGCCAGGCCATGGGCCTGTTCACCATCGTGCGCACGCTCGGCGGCGCGCTCGGCATCGCGGCCGTCGCCGCGGTGATCTCCGCCTGGGGCGGCTCCGGTACGCACGACACGGACCCGGCCCCGTACCGGGCCGCGATCGCGGTCACCGCGGGCCTCGTCGCCCTCGGCACGCTGTGCGCGTTCCGGATGCCCAGGGAGGCGCCGGCGCCGCCGTCCTTCGACGACGAGCCGCAGGCGGCGGCTGCCTGACCCCGACACCGAGGAAAGCCCCCACACGCCAAGCGTGTGGGGGCTTTCTCGCGCTTCCTTCACCGTCCCAGCAGTCCCACGAGCCCGTCGGCGAGACCGCCGCGCCAGCAGGCGTAGTCGTGGCCGCCGTTGAACTCGCGGTAGGCCACGTCGTAGCCGCGTGCTTCGAGCACGTTGCGCAGGTGGCGGTTCTGCGGCAGGAGCATCCACTCCTGGAGGCCCACCTCCAGATGGAAGCGGACGGGCAGCTTCTCGTGCGTCGCGAACTGCCGGGTCAGCCACTCGCTGCCGCCGTCGAACTCGGTCCCGTCCGGCCACCAGAAGGAGCCCGACTGGGACAGCGCGTTCCCGAACCGCTCCGGCCTGTGGAATGCGGCGAACGCTGCCGTAAGGCCGCCCGCGCTCTGCCCCGCCACGACCGTACGGGCCGGGTCGCCCGTCAACCCGTACTCCCGCGCCGCCCAAGGCAGCAGCACGTCCGCCAGCCAGTCGACGAACTCCTCGCTACAGCTGAGATCGGCCATCCGCCGGTCGCGGCCCATGGTCTCCACCATCAGGGTCACGGTCGGCGGGATCCGGCCCTCGTGGTGGAGGTTGTCGAGCGTCGCCCCGAAGTCCAGCACCGGGCCCCACATCTCGCCGTCCAGCAGCACGGCGACGGAGTACGGGCCGTCGTCCGCCGTGTGCCCGGCGGGGAGGTGCACGCCGACGCGCCGCCCGTCGGTCTCGGCGTCGATTCGCTTGCCGCGCGGTATGGACTCCCGTGCGGCCGCCCAGTCCTGGGCCGGCGCGTCGGGGAGCGCCAGCACGGAGGACGGGTTGCGGCCGTCGCGGGCCGCGAGCGGGACCCCCGCGGCGAGCGGATCGGGCAGCGCCTCGTCCAGCACGCGCAGCCAGCTGCGGCGGTCGGTGCGCAGGGCGTCCTCGCGGGTGCCGCGGTGCACGGAGAACTGGTACGAGGCCCGGTGATCGGCCCGCAGCCGGTGGCTGATCGCCCACACGTCGGTGCCGGGCACCTTCGCCATGAGATGGGGGGCCAGGTCGTGGGCGTGGCGGTCCTTGTCCGTGACGGTGTGGAGCAGGGCGAGGACGTGGGAGGCGGGGCTGGTGGGGTCGTCGCGCCAGAGGAAGGTGACGAGGCGCCAGGCGTCGTGGCCTTCGGGGTCGGGTTCGACGAGGGGGGTGCCGTGCGTTGCGGCTTGCGCCCAGAAGGCGTCGACGGCGCCGGGTTCGTCGGCCAGCTCGCGCAGGGTGGGGCTCTGGAGTTCCATGTGACTCTTCCTTTCACCGTTTTCTGGGGCTCCGCCCCAGACCCCGCGCCTCAAACGCCGGCGGGGCTGGATTTACCGCCTGGACGGGCTGAATTCAGCCCGTCCGGCGTTTGAGGACCAGGGGTCCGGGGGCGGAGCCCCCGGAGTCCTACACCCGCGCCGCGGCCGACCGCCCCAGGAGCACCCACAACAGGAACGGTCCGCCAAGAACCGTCGTGACGATGCCGACGGGAATCTCGACCCCGTCGAAGAGCACGCGCCCCACCGTGTCGGCGACAACGATGAGCACGGCCCCCGTGAGCATCGACCCCACCACCGGCACCCGCAGCGGCCCCGCCAGCCGCCCAGCGATCACCGGCGAGGCGAGGGCCACAAAGCCGACCGGCCCGCAGATGCCCACCGCCAGCCCCGCCAGGGCCACCGCGAGCAGCAGGCAGAACATCCGCACCCGGGCCGGGGCGACGCCCAGGGACGACGCCGTGGAGTCGTCGAAGCGCAGCACGTTGAGCTGCCGGGCGACGACGAGGGCGAGCGGTACGAGGACGGCCAGGCCGATGAGGACGGGGGTGGCCACCGAGTAGCCGCGCCCGTTGAGGCTGCCGGAGGTCCAGACGTACAGCGAGCTCGCCGAGTTCAGCGAGCGGCGGGTGAGGACGACCTGGGTGACGGCGGAGGCGAGGGCGGACATGGCCAGGCCCACGACCAGGACGCGGTAGCCGCGCTGCCCGAGTCCGCCGGAGACGGTGGTGACGACGAGGACGGCCACCAGCGCTCCGAGGGGGCCGGCCCACCAGGCGCCGAAGGTGCCGGTGAGGGTCGTGGAGATGAGGACGGCCGCCGTCGCGCCGTCGTTGACGCCCAGGAGTTCGGGGGTGGCGAGGCGGTTGCGGGCGAGGGTCTGGGTGAGGCAGCCGGCCAGGCCCAGGGCGGCTCCGGCGGTGAGCCCGGCGACGATCCGGCCGAGCCGGAACTTCTGGACCAGGAGCACGTCGAAGCGGTCGCCCGAGCCGAGGACGGCATTGAACGTCCGGGTCAGGCCCATCTCGCTCTGGCCCGCGTACGCGGACAGGACGACGGCGGCGACGAGGAACGCCGCCAGGGCGAGCGCCGCGAGCGCGGCCCGGCGCGGCAGCAGCATGGACAGTGCGCCGCTCCGCAGGACGAGGCTTTCCCTCCGCTCCTCCTTCCGCTGTCGCAGGGCGAATCGCCGCTTGGGCGGCGCGGCCTCCTCCGTGGCGGGGTCGGTCATGCCCATCGTCCCCATGCGCCGGGAACGGACGATGCCGATGAGGACGGGGGCGCCGATGAGGGCGACGATGACGGACACGGGTGCCTCGAAGGGCCGGGAGACCACCCGGGCCAGGACGTCGGCGCCGGTGAGGACGCCCGCGCCGATGAGCCCGGCGAAGGCGATCTGGGCGGTGAGCCGGGGACCGGCGAGCGTGCGGGCGAGGAAGCCGGCCAGCAGGCCGAGGAAGGAGATGGGGCCGACGAGCGCCACGGCGGAGGCGGTGAGCAGGGTGACGGCGACCGCGACGACCACCCGGATGGTGGAGGGCCGGTGGCCCAGTCCCTTGGCGAGGTCGTCGCCGAGTGCCAGCGCGGACAGCGGGCGGGCGACGAGCAGGGCGATCACGAAGCCGACGGCGAGGACCGGCAGCAGTCCGGTGAGCTTGCCGAAGCCCTCGACCCCCGCGAGCGAGCCGAGGACCCAGAAGCGGAAACGGTCGTAGGTCTCGGCCGAGTTGACGACGATGACGCTGGTGAGCCCGCCGAAGGTGGCGCCCAGCGCGGAGCCGGCCAGGACCAGTCGCATCGGTGAACCGCCGCCGCGCCGCCCCGCGATGAGCAGGACCAGTGCGCTGGCGACGATGGCGCCGCCGAACGCCCACAGCAGATGGCCGAGGCCGCTCTGCACCCCGAGGAAGGCGATGCCGGCCACGACGCCGAGCGAGGCACCGGCGTTCACGCCGAGCAGGCCCGTCTCGGCGAGGGGGTTGCGGGTGACGGCCTGGAGCAGGCTGCCGGAGGTGCCGAGGGCGGCGCCCACGAGGAGCGCGGTGAGGGTGCGGGGGATCCGCAGATCGCCCACGACCAGGGACAGCCGCGAGTTGTCGCGCGCGCCGTGCCGGCCGAGGAGGTAGTCCAGGACGGCGCCCGGGCCGACCTCGCCCGCGCCGACGGACAGGGAGAGGGCGGCGAGCACGAGGACGGCGAACAACAGTCCGGCGGCTATGACCGGCAGCTTCCGACGGCCGTGGGACGGTCTGGGAACTGCCTGGTCAGCGGCGGGTTTCGCCTCGGTGTCCACGTGCGACAAAGTCATAAGGTAAGGCTAGCCTAATGCCCTCCGGTGCCCGGAAGCTCCGGGGTCGTACCGCTCGGACACCGGCATGCGATCGACGTGCGACCGGCATGCGAAGGGGTATGTACCGCCATAAAGTGGTCATGCTTTGCCGTCAGCCCCCTCCGAGGAGAGACGCATGCCCAGTCGTACGCTCAAGGACAAGGTCGTCGTCATCGGGGGAGCGTCGAAGAACCTCGGCGGTCTCATCGCCAGGGAGGTCGGCAAGGACGGAGCCAAGGTCGTCGTCCACTACAACAGCCCGTCCTCCAAGGAAGGGGCCCAGCAGACCGCCGACGCGGTCAGGGCCGCGGGCGGCGACGCGGTCGTGCACGAGGCCGACCTGTCCCAGGTCTCCGAGGTCGAGGGGCTGTTCGAGGTGGCCGTCGGCGCCTTCGACAGGGTCGACTGCGTGGTGAACACCGCCGGCATGGTCCTCAAGAAGCCGCTGACCGAGGTCACCGAGGCCGAGTACGACAAGATGTTCGCGGTGAACTCCAAGGCGGCGTTCTTCATGATGCAGGAGGCCGCGAAACGGGTCGAGGACGGCGGGAAGATCGTCACCATCGTGACCTCGCTGCTCGCCGCCTACACCGGCCTCTACTCCGTCTACGCGGGCAGCAAGGCCCCCGTCGAGCACTTCACCCGCGCCCTGTCCAAGGAACTGTTCGGCCGGAACGTCTCGGTCAACAACATCGCCCCCGGGCCCATGGACACCGGGTTCTTCTACCCCGCCGAGACCGACGACTCCATCGCGTACCACAAGTCCTCCGCGATGAACGGCGAGCTGACGAAGATCGAGGACATCGTGCCGTATGTGAAGTTCCTGCTCACCGACGGCTGGTGGCTCAACGGGCAGACCCTCTTCATCAACGGCGGCTACACCACCCGCTGACCCGCTGACCCATCCCGGAACGGCTACGGCCGTGACGGCTACGACCGCACCGGCCCGCTCCGGGCGAGCGGCCCCGGGCCCGTGGCGGCCGCCTCCGCCCCCTCCAGCGCGAACAGCCGTATCACCGGCGGGACGACATAGGACGGCTCCGCCGCCCGGCGCCCGTCGAGGGCCTCCAGCAGATGGCCGTCCAGCAGGTCGCCGAGGATCCGGTGGGTCCGCGCGGTCCCGCACCCGAGCAGCGCCGCCGCGCCCCGCAGGCCGAACCCCTGCGCCCGGGTCGTCGCCAGCCGGCGCAGGGCCCACCGCGTCTGCTCGTCCAGCACGCCGAACGCCGCCGCCACGGCGGCGCGCACCGTGAGGTCGCCCGAGCTCAGCTCCCGCAGCCGGGTGCGCGGATCGTGGAGGACCTCGTCGACGAGCGTCCGCATCGTCCAGTGCGGCCGCGCCAGCAGCCGGCAGCCCACCACGCGCAGGGCGAGCGGGATCCGGCCGCACAACTCGGCCACCAGCGCCGCCTCCGCGCGCTCGCGGCGCACCCGCTCCTCGCCGGCCATCCGCGCCAGGAAGGCCAGCGACTCCTCCGGGCCGAACGCCCCGACGTCGACGCGCCCCGCGCCCGGCAGTGCGGAGAGCCGGCGGCGGCACGTCGCGAGCACCGCCGACCCACCCACCCCCGGGCAGGCGCAGCGCACCTGCCCCTCCGAGACCGCGTCGTCGAGGACGATCAGCACCCGCCTGCGGGCCAGCACGGCGCGCAGCCGCGCGCCCGCCTCCTCTGCCGGGCCCGCCCCGGCCGCCGGGTCGCCCAGGGAGCGCAGGAGGTGGCGGACCACGTCGTCCGGGCCGAGGGCCGGGTGCCCGGCGGGGGACAGCTGGACGAAGAGCTGGCCGTCCGGGAACCGGGAGCGGAGCCGGTGCGCGGCGCGCACCGCCAGCGCCGTCTTGCCCGCCCCCGGATGCCCCGCGATCAGCGTCAGCCGCTGCCCGCACCGGACCCCCTCGGGCGCCAGCGCTCCCTCGGTCTCCAGCAGTTCGCGCTGACGGCCCGTGAAATCGGCGATGTCCGGCGGAAGTTCGCATACCGACGCGCAGGGGAGGCGTATGCCCAGGGTCCGTCCGCCGTCCACCGGCATGGCGTGCGCCGCCGTGTCGTCTCCGGGTCGCTCCTCCGGCGCGCCGTCGTGCTCCGGCGCGAGCCGCGCGGCCCTCGCCGCCTCGACGAGCCTCCGCACGGCCTCGTCCCCCTGGGCCAGTGCCCCCGCCAGGAGCTCCACGGACTTCCGCTGGGGGCGGCCCGTCCTGCCGCGCTCCAGATCGCCGATGGCGCGCACGCTCAGCGTGGAGGCCCCGGCCAGCTCCTGCTGGGTCATGCCCGCCGAGAGCCGGTAGCGGCGCAGCAGCGGGCCGAACGCGAGCCCCTGGGCACCGTCCGTCAACGTCATTCCCCCTCGGGCCCTTTCCCCGCCGGCGCACGGCCGGCCGCGACCGGCCTGTGGGCCTCCTCGTCACCGGCCCACCCCAGCGTAGGACGCTTGACTCAGCGGTCAAGATGCCCCCTTCGCTCGCCGACGTCCGCTATGGCCGGGCCGTCGGCGTACGACCCCCACCCGTCCCGCGCGGTCCGGCGGCGGTCCACCGGCAGTCGCCCGGCAGTCCGCCGGAGAAGCCCGGGGAAGGCATTGCGGGCGGTGCCGCCGCTGCCGCACGATGCCGCAGTCAGGGTCCGGTGGGCCCGAACCTCCCCCGGAAGGTGGTCGATGGCTGCGCACCGGCCCGTCGTCGAGCCCGGGCCCCGCTATGTGAAGGGCCACTGCGGCGGCGACGGCTTCCTGCTCCTCCTCGACCCCGGCAACCAGGTCGCGCTGTCCGAGGGCGCGGTCCGGGGGCTGTGCCATCCGCGCACGGGGCTCGGCGGGGACGGTCTGCTGCGCCTGACGGCCGCGGGGCCCGGCAAAGGGTCCGGCCGTACGCGCGGCGAGTGGTTCGTGGACTGCCGGGACGCCGACGGCTCGCATTCCATGGCCTGCGGCCCAGGCGCCGGGTTCGCCGCCCGCTATCTGACGGTGGCCGGGCTCGCCGGGCCCGGGGCGCTGTGGGTCGGCACCCGGCTGGGGGACCAGCGCGTCACCGTCGACGCCAAGGGCCGTACGACCGTGGAGATGCCCACCCCGCGCGTCCTCGGCACGGCGGGCGTGACGGCGGACGGGGAGTCCTTCCCCGGCATGCTCGTGTCGCTGGGCGCCCTCCACCTGGTCTGCGTCATCGACCACCCCGTGTCCTACCTGGACTTCACCAAGGAGCCGCAGCCGGACACCGCGGCATTCCCGAAGACCGTCGGCGTGCTCGTGCCGGCCGCCGACATGGTCTTCGTCAACGTGCTGCCGCGCGGCAGCCTGCGTGTGCGCGCCTACCGGCCCGGGGCCGGGGAGGTCCGCCCGGGCGGCGCCGCCGCGTGCGCGGCGGCCGCGGCCGTCCAGCACGCCGCGGGCCGCCGGGAGACCACGGTCGTCGAGAACGTCATGGGAGCGCTGACGGTGGCGCTCGACGCGTCGTCCGCCACGCTCCTCACCGGCCCGGCGGGCGTCGTGGCGGAGGGCGTCCTGGACGCCCGGTGGCTGGCGGCGTTGTGAGCCCCGGGACATCGATTGCGTCTGACGCAATGCTAGGTTGACAAGCTTGCACTGGAGTCACGGGCCGGTCCGGGGTGAGGATCGAGGCATGAACTCCCCTCAGCGAAACACCGCTTCCGGCATCTCCTTCGCCTTCCGTGACCAGCTGGCCGTCGTCAGCCAGACCGGACCCACCGTCACCTTCTTCGACGCCGTCACCCATGAGCGGCTGGATGTCGTCGAGGTGCCGGCCGAACCGCACGAGCTGTGCTTCGACCCGGACCACCGGGTGCTGTACTGCGCGACCTCCTACACCGGCGGCTACTACGGCATGCACGAGAGCCGGGCCCGGCAGGTCACCGTCATCGACGTCGACACCCACGCCGTCGTCGACGTCCTCGACACCACCCCGGACCACGCGCCCCACGGTCTGGCCCTCGACCGGGCGCGCGGGCTGCTCTACGTCAGCGTCGAGGCCAACGGCACCGAACCGGGCGGTGTCGTCGTCTACGACACGGCGACCCGGGAGCGGCGCGGCAGGATCCCGGTCATGGCCGGCGGCCCCCACTGGGTCGAGATCACCCCGGACGGCCGCCGGGGCTACACGACCAACAAGGAGGCGCCCTTCGTCTCCGTGCTCGACCTGGAGCGCGGCGAGTTCGCCGGGCGGATCGAGGTGCCCGGCAGCGAGGGCCTGGCCGTCTCGCCCGACGGCGCGTACGTCTATGTGGCCGCCCCCAAGGGCGACTTCAAGGCCGAGCCCGCCGCCCGACCGGGCGTCCGCGTGATCGAGACCGCCACGGGCGCGATCGTACGGACCCTGCCCACCGAAGGGGTCGTCTTCCCGGTGCACACGACGGCCACCGGAGCCGTGCTCGCCGGCGAGCTGCGGATGGCCCCGGGTGAGGGAGGCGCGCTCGGCGCGCAGGCCAACGGTGTGCTGACCGTCTTCGCGCCGGGGTCGCTGGAGGTCGTGGGGCAGGTGGAGACCGGGGTGTTCCCGCTGACCGTCACCTCTTCGCCGGACGGCAGGACGGGCTATGTCTCCGGTGTCCTGTCCAGCACGGTGACCGTGGTCGACCTGACGTCCCCGAAGGTGCTCACGACCCTTGAGGTGGGCCGTGCGGGCGAGGCCGGGGCCCATGGCCTGGCCTATATCACCGCCGCCCGGGGCTGACGCCCGGGCTCGGCGCGGCCGCCCGGGCCACCACCCGGGCGGCCCAACCGTCCCGGTCGCCGCGGTTGCGGGAGTGCCCGTCCGGCCCGAGGGTTGGTGTCAAGATCATCGAACCGGTGTCGATGCCGGGGTAGATGACGGGTCGTGCGTGCCGGCGGACCGTCATCCGTGAGGAGTCAGCATGTCCGGATACGGTCAGGTGTTCCGGCGTGGTCGTGGGCGCCACCGGCGGCGCCGGCGGGCTCCGCTGAAGACGGCCGCCGCGGTCTCCGCGCTGGTGACGTGCTCGGCCTTCGCGGTGCACGCCGTGGACGACGACCAGGAGGACTGCGTACCGCTGCCGGCGGGCGCCAAGAGCGGCCGCCGCGACCTGCCGGCCTGGTGCCACGGCCACCACGCGGCGGGCGCCCCGGCGGGCAAGGGCGGCCCCGGCGACACCGGTGACGGCGTGGCCCGCGACGGCGACAGCGGCCACCGGGACCGGCCCGCCGCCCCGCCCGCCCCCGAGGGCGTCTACGACCGCGAGCGCTGCGGCAACACCTCCGGGCGGATCCTGCTGACGCTGGACGACTGGCCCTACAACGACCCGGAGCGGTCGGTGCGCATCGGCGCCCAGCTGAAGGCGCAGGGCATCCGCGCGGCATTCTTCCTGATCGGCAAGTTCGCCGCGCAGTACCCGCAGATCACCCAGCAACTGCGGCAGCAGGGCCACTGGGTGGGCAACCACTCCTACACCCACCGCCATCTGCCCAGCCTGGACGACGACGAGCTGCACGACGAGATCCACAACGGCGTGGGCGGCAATCTGCTGCGGCCGCCGTACGGCGACGCGGGCGAGCGCGAGCGGGAGATGGCGGCCGAGCTCGGCTTCCGGATCTGCAACTGGACCATCGACACCCACGACTGGGAGAAGACCCAGGGGCACGCGCGGAGCGTGGACGACATCCGCGCGAGCATCCGCGACGCCACACCGGACGAGAAGCGCAACGGCGTCATCCTCGGCCACCTGTTCAGCAACTTCCCCGACGCCCTGCCCGACATCGTGAGCGATCTCCAGGCCCAGGGCTATCGGATCTGCCGCAACAACGGCCCGGTCACCGAGAAGGTCTCCTACCCCCTGGACTGCTGACGGGCGCCCGGGCTCAGTAGCGCACCGGCAGTGCGGCCAGACCGCGCAGGGCCAGGCTCGGCCGCCAGAGCAGCGTCTCCGGGCGCTCGGTGTCGAAGGCCAGGCGGGGGTGGCGCTCCAGGAGGCTCCGGAGGGCGACGGACGCCTCCAGCCGGGCGAGCGGGGCGCCCAGGCAGTGGTGGAGACCGTGGCCGAAGGCCATGTGGCCGCGCGCGTCACGGTGGATGTCGAAGCGGTCGGGGTCGGGGAAGCGGCTAGCGTCCCGGCCGGCCGAGGAGAGGATCACGATGACGGGCTCCCGGGCGGGGAGGGTGATGCCGCCGATCTCCACGGGCTCGGTGGTGAAGCGGTAGGAGGCCCGCTCCACGGGCGACCGGTGACGCAGCGTCTCCTCGATCGCACCCTCCAGCAGCGACCAGTCGGCCCGCAGCTCGGCGAGCTGCCCCGGATGGTTCAGCAGGCTGTAGACGGCGCTCGATATGAGGTTGACGGTGGTCTCGTGTCCCGCGACCAGCAGGACGAAGGCCATGCCCAGCAGTTCGGCGGGGGAGAGGCGGTCGCCGTCGTCGGCGGCCGCCGCCAAGGCGCTGAGCAGGTCGTCCTCGGGGGACCGGCGCTTGCGTCCGATGAGGCCGTGGAGGTACTCCGTCATGGCCTGCGCCGCGGCGGCCGCGGCCGCCATGTCCGTGAGCATGACCATCTCGTTGGACCAGGCGCGGAAGTCCGCGCGGTCGGCCACCGGGACGCCGAGCAGTTCGCAGATGACGGTCAGGGGCAGCGGCAGCGCGAAGGACTCGACGAGGTCGGCGCGGCCGGTGGCGGGCAGGGCGTCGAGCAGCCCGTCGGTGATCTCCTGGATCCGGGGCCGCAGGGCCTCGATGCGGTGGGCGGTGAACTCCCTGGCGACCAGTTTGCGCAGCCGGGTGTGGTCCGGCGGGTCGGTCTGGAGCATGTTCGTCCCGATCGGGACACCGCCGTCGCCCGTCCAGTCGGGGGAGTTGCGCAGATCGTTGCTCATCCGCGGATCGGCCAGGGCGGCCCGGGCCTCGTCGTACCCGACGATCAGCCAGGACTCCTTGCCGTCGGGGGTGCGCATCCGGTGGACCGGGCCCAGCTCGCGCAGCCGCGCGTAGAGGGCGTTGCGGTCGGCGGAGAGGTCCGCGCCGGGGTCGGAGTAATCCATGAGAACGGGTGTGGACATGGCTGGTCCCTTCTGCGTCCGGAGACGACCGGAAAGCAAGTGGGGTGTGTTCCCCGTTTACGGTCGCCGACTGTAGCAGTAACTGGGGAGTGCTCCCCGGGTAGGGGGAGGGGCGCCTTGCCGGGCGCCCCTCCCGCGCACGGTTCAGTGCCGGGCCCGCCGCGCGGTGCCGTCCGGGTCCCGGGAGCCGGGCACCGCCGGGCCGTCCCCGGCGAACTGCCCGCGCTGGAGCTCGTACAGATCACGGAAGACCCCCGCCGAGGACGGGCTCATCAGCTCCTCGAAGGTGCCGCTCTCCCGCAGCCGGCCGCGCTCCAGGACGTGGATGACGTCGGCGTGCCGGACCGAGGCCAGCCGGTGGGTGATCAGCAGCACCGTCTGCCCGCCGTCCGCGAGCCGCCGGATCTGCTCGAAGACCTGGATCTCCGCCCGGGCGTCCAGGGCCGAGGTGGGCTCGTCGACGATGAGGATCCGCCCCTCCCGGTAGCGGGCCCGGGCGATCCCCAGCCGCTGCCACTGCCCGCCGGAGAGCTGGTGCCCGCCCTCGTAGCCCCGCGCGAGCAGGGTGTCCCAGCCGCGCGGCAACTGCGCGACCACGTCGTCGGCACCCGCGTACCGGGCCGCCGTATCCAGCTGCTCCTGGGACACGGGGTGGTCGGTGCGCCCGATCGCGACGTTCATCCGGCAGGTGAACGGCCACCGGTGGAAGTCCTGGCTGACCATCGCGAAGCGCGCGAACACCCCGGCCCGGTCGAGGCCCGCCATGTCCTGGCCGTCCCAGAGGATCCGCCCCGAGTCCGGGCGGTAGAGCCCGGCCAGCAGCTTCACCAGGGTGCTCTTGCCCGATCCGTTCTCCCCGACCAGCGCCACGATCTTTCCCTGGGGGATCGTGAGGCTGACGTCCTCCAGCGCGGGCCGCCGCGGGGCGGTGCCCGGATAGCCGAACGAGACGTTTTCGAAGCGGATCTCCTTGGGGTTGTCCGGCACGGGCTCCCCGCCCTCCGGGATGGCCCGCTCGGCCGCCTCCCGGCACAGCCGCTCCAGGTCCTGCACATAACAGGCCTCCTCGTAGAGGCTGTTGACCTGGAGGATCAAGGAGGCCAGGCTCGCCGACCCGCTGCGCGTGGCCAGCACGGCGGTGCCCGCGACGGACAGCTGCATCACCCCGGTCATCAGCAGCCCGCCCAGCGCGGCATAGGTGACGAGGACGGCCGCCCCCGTCAGCGCCGAGGCGATCAGCCGGACGCGCGCGGCGTCACGTGCGAGCCGGGTCTGCTCGGCCTCCGAACTCTCCGACATATTGCGGAAGTGCCGCAGGAGGAACGGGCCGACGTCGTGCACCCGCACCTCCGGCGCGGGCTCCGTCTGGATCAGCAGCCCGCTCAGCAGCCGCCCCGCCCGTGCGTGCTGCACCCAGTGGTGGAACGAGGCGTAGCGGGCCCGGGCGATGCGCAGCGAGGCCCACGCGCGGGGCACGGTCGTCAGGGCCAGCAGCGGCAGGAGCACCGGGTGCAGTACGGTCAGCACCCCCGCGGCCGCGACGAACGCGACCAGCGCCCCGACGACCCCCGAGCAGTACCTGATCATGCGGCGGGCCGACGACGCCCCGTACTGCGCCGAGTCCAGCAGGCGGTGGAACTCCTCGTCCTCGATCGCCGCCAGCTCGACGTGGATCACCCGCTCCAGGTACATCTCCGTGGCGACGCGCTCGACCTTGGGTTCCAGCCGGCCCGTACCCGAGGTGGACGCCGCCGTCGCCAGCGCGCCCACCACGCCCGTGACCGCGACGACCAGCAGGGCGGGCAGGGCGGCGGTCAGCCGCTGCCCGGTCGGGCCGGCGGCCAGCACGGCGGCCAGGACGTGGTTGACCGCGATCAGGCCGACGGCCTGGCCGGCCCCCTGGCCGAGCTCCGCCACCGCCACCGTGCGCAGCGCGCCGGGGTCCGCCCGCCACGCCAGCCGGACCGCGGCGGCGACGAGGCGCGGCAGCCGCAGCGCCATCGCCCACAGGGACATCTCCAGTTGGGCGTTCTCGTGCTTGTTCCAGCCCTGGTCGTGCCGGAGCGGTCCGCCGAACAGCAACCGCTCGGACGGCGAGGCCTCTTGGGGACGGGGCTGGCGGGGCGGGCTATGACGCACAGAGCCTCCTCGTTGACGCAGGATCGGACGAGTGCTCGGAAAACGACGCCCGGGAGAGGGGCGTCACGGCCCCCCAAGGGCGCTTTCTCGTCCGGAAGTTCGAGGATGCGTCAATCCGCGGTAGGGATGCGGCGGTCCCGCCGGTGATTCACTCCGCCGTGGCGGGTCACCCGATCCGGGGGTTGCGCCGCCACGGCCGGACCGGCAGCGCCGGCCGTTCCAGGGCGCGGCCCAGCACCGGCAGTGCCAGTGCCAGCCAGCCCGTGGCCAGCAGCCAGCCGCCCACGAGGTCGGAGGCCCAGTGGACGCCCAGCACGACCCGGGTGAGCGCGACGCCCACCGCCCACAGCAGCGCGCAGCCCGCCGCCGCCCGGCCGGGCCCGCCCGGATACCGGCGCAGCAGCGCCCAGGCGAGCAGCCCGCCCGCCAGCGCGCTGGTCGTGGCGTGGCCCGAGGGGAAGGACGCGGCGTGGGCCGCGCTCAGCCAGCCGTCGGCCGGCGGCCGGGGCCGGTCCACGGCGACGCGCAGCCCGATCCGTACCAACTGGCCCGCGCCCAGCACCGCCTCCGCCGCCACGACACCCAGCGCCCGCGCGGACGTGACGCCCAGCGCCCGCGCGGACGCGAGCCAGCCCGCCGCGGCGGCCAGCAGGTACGGGACCGCGCCCGTACCCGTCGTGGTCAGGGCCTTCGCCGCCGGGCCCAGGCCCGCGCGATGCTCCAGGACCGCGTCCCGCACCGCCGTGTCCACCGCGAACGGCGCGCTGCCCACGGCCACCACCAGGGCCGTCAGGACGGCCAGCGCGGCCAGGGCCAGGGCTGCGACCACCGGCGCCGCCGGACGGCGGCTCACGCGGCCGTCACCAGCAGCGGCCGCAGCCGGCCCTTGCGGGCCCGCGCCACCCAGGGCGCCCCCCGGGTCGCCAGGACGGTCAGGGGCGCCGCGAGCGCCACCCCCGTCAGCGCGCCGGCGGCCACGTCGTGCGGGTAGTGGGCGCCGATCCACACCTGCGAGGCGCCCATGGCCGCCGCCGCCAGCGCCGCGACCGCCCCGAGCCGGCGCTCGACCAGCCACAGCGCGGCGGCCGTCGCGAAGGCGATCACCGCGTGGCCGCTGGGAAAGGACCAGTCCCCCGGGGCCGGGCACGACTCCAGGGTGAAACTCCGCGGTATCGAACGGCAGGGCCGGTCCTCCCGCACCGCAACCCTCACGACCATGTCCACTCCGTACACCATCGCCACCACCAGGGGAGTGGCCAGCGCCCGGGCCATCATCGGGGAGTCCGAGCGCCGGGCGAGCCACCAGGCGGTCAGCATCAGCGCGGCGAACAGCGCCAGCCCGAAGGCCGACCACGTGGAGACCGTATCGTTCAGCAGCCACGGCGCGTGCCGCGCGTCCCGGGTGATCTCCGTGTAGAGACCGCCGTCGATGCCGGAACCGTCGAAGCCGGGGGCGCCGGGCAGGAGCGCCGGGGATATTGCGGTCACGAGTGCGGACCCTCCCATGATCGAGGGCCGGCCGGGCGGCCGGCCCCGCGTGCGGTGCCGTATTCCTCGATTCCCGGATCACACCGGGCAGTTCGCTTCTCCGTACATCCGGACATACAAGAATCCCCCCGCCCCGGGGCCCGTACACCCGGAGCGGAGGGAATTCCGTGGAATCGCGAGATCGTCAGTGGCCTTCGTCGCCGTTGCCGGAGCCGTTGCCCGAGAGCACGGGGATCTCGTCGACGAGGTGCGACAGCGGGTCGTCGCCGTCGTTGATCGTGGAGTTGTCCGTGCACTGCTGCTGTTGCTGCGAGGTGAGGACCGGGATGTCCTGGACGTCGATGGGAACCGCCCCGAGGATGCCCTGGAGGTTGACCTTCCCGATGCCCAGGCAGAGCTTGTTGAGCGAGCCCTGGACCAGGCTCATCTGTGGGCTTTCCACGCCCCCGGTCGCGGTGTTGCCGTAGCCGGTCTTCGCACCGTTGGCGTTCGCGACGTCCTGGTCGTTGCCGATGGCCATCGCGGGGGTCGCGACGGCGCCGACGGCCGAGGCGGTCAAGGCCGCCGTGGCGAGAACCTTCTTGAGCACGTCAATGCCTTTCGATCGATCGATGTTTCCCTCCGGGAAGCGAACTGAGTAACTGCAAGTGAATGGGGAAGTTCCGGAGTTTCACTCATTCGCCCCAGCGAGTCATTTACCTTCCGGGGTATCCAACTCCTTTTGGGACGAGCCTTCCGGGGAAGTGGCGCCGGCCGCGTCACGGCTTCCGAAGTTCGCGCCGTTCCGGCTGGTAGCGTGCGCGACGCGGCGGGAACTCCGGCCGTCGGCCCGCTCGGACAGCGCCCCCACACGCCCGCGTCCGGGCGGGCTTGCCGGACGCCGGGGCGATTCCGCCGGCGCCGAGGCAGGAGGGTCCGTATGACCGTCGAATACGTCCGCTACCGCATCACCGAGCCCGACCGCCGCAGCGCCTTCGAGAAGGCGTACGCCGCGGCCGCCGAGCACCTCTACGCCGCACCCCAGTGCCTGGCGTACGAGCTGTCGCGCGGCGTGGAGGACCCGGAGCGCTACGTCCTGCGGATCGAGTGGACCTCGGTGAAGGACCACGAGGAGGGGTTCCGGCGCGGCGCGCACTTCCCGCCCTTCCTCGACGCGGTCCGGCCCTATACCGGGGACATCGAGGAGATGCGGCACTACGAGCGGACCCTGGTCGTCGACAAGCGCCGCGGCTGAACCGGCGCCCGCCCCACCCGGAGCGGCAGGTGCCGATTGTTAACGGCATGTGACGCGCGCCACCCCCGTACGGCGGCGTGATCACCCCCGGGGGCGTATACCCTTCGGGGTGTGAACCCGCTCGTCAAACGCCGCCACGTGGACTTCGTCCGTGTCACGAGCATGTCCTGTCGCCGGTCCGGCTGACCTTCACACCTTCGCGGCGCCCGCTTCCCGGGCGGCCGCCCCACGCGACTTCTCCGCGTTTCTCGTTTTCTTTGCTTTCTTCGCTTTTCCCTTATTCCTAGCCGCTCCCCGGTCCCGTCGCCGCCGCACACCCTGCGCCGGTCGCACGGGTCGTCCGGCCATCCCTGGACGCTCGCCGGGCCCTCACGCTGTGGACTTCTTATGAACAACGAGCTTCCGGTCATCGACCTCTCCGCCGCCTCCGCCGGACCCGAGGCGCGCGCCCGCCTCCACGAGGCCCTCCACGCCGCCGCCCGCGACGTCGGCTTCTTCCACCTGACCGGCCACGGCGTCACCGCCGAGGAGACCGCCGGCCTGATGCGCGCGATGCGCGCCTTCTTCGCCCTCCCCGAGGCCGACCGGCTCGCCATCAGCAACCTCAACTCCCCCCATTTCCGCGGCTACACCCGCACGGGCGACGAGCGCACCGGCGGCAGCCAGGACTGGCGCGACCAGCTGGACATAGGTGCCGAGCGCGCCGCCCGCGTCCTCGGCCCGGAGGACCCCGGCTACTGGTGGCTGGAGGGCCCCAACCAGTGGCCCGCCGGCCTGCCGGAGCTGCGCACCGCCGCCCTGGGCTGGGTCGAGCGGCTGAGCTCGGTCGCCGAGCGGCTGCTGCACGAGCTGCTGGCCGCCATCGGCGCCCCCGAGGACTTCTACGACGAGGCCTTCGCCGACCGCCCCCACCTCCACCTCAAGCTCGTCCGCTACCCCGGCAGCGCCCCCGACGGCGCGGGCCAGGGCGTGGGCGCCCACAAGGACTACGGCTTCCTGACCCTGCTCCTCCAGGACGAGGTCGGCGGCCTCCAGGTCGAGGGCCCCGACGGGGAGTTCATGGACGTGCCGCCGCTGCCGGGCGCCTTCGTGATCAACCTCGGCGAGCTGCTGGAGGTCGCCACCGACGGCTACCTCAAGGCCACCAACCACCGCGTGGTCAGCCCGCCCGGGAACCGGGAGCGCTTCTCCGTCCCGTTCTTCTACAACCCGCGGCTGGACGCCCGCATCGAGCCTGTGTCCTTCCCCCACGCGGACCGGGCGCCCGGCGTCACCCAGGACGCGGCCAACCCGCTCTTCGCCGAGTACGGCCGCAACGAGATCAAGGGCTGGCTGCGCGCCCACCCGGGCGTGGCCCGCAAGCACCACCCCGGCCTGCTGGAGGACGCCGGGACCCCCGTCGCCTGACCCCCGGAGGAACCCTCCCCCCCGGATCACTTCAAGGATTACCCTCTCCTTGATCAAGGATTGATCAAGTCGGGACGGGGAATCACCTCCGCAGTGGGCGCGGCGCGCCCCGGGGGAGCCACGGGGGGTAGGGGATGAGTACGGTGCTGGGCACCGGCGTCGGCTGGCGGCCGGAGATCGCCGGGGACATCGACCGGCTGCCGGGGGTCGACTGGGTGGAGGTCGTGGCGGAGAACGTCTGCCCCGGCCACCTCCCCGCCGCGCTCCGGCGGCTGCGCGCCCGGGGGACGACCGTCGTCCCGCACGGCGTCTCCCTGGGCCTGGGCGGCGCCGACCGGCCCGACCTGGCCCGGCTCGTCGCGCTCGCCGAGCTGGCCGAGGCCCTCGACGCCCCGCTGGTCAGCGAGCACATCGCCTTCGTCCGCGCCGGAGCCGCCCCGGGCGGGCCCGGCGCCGCCCCCCGGATCGAGGCCGGGCACCTGCTGCCCGTGCCCCGCACCCGCGACGCGCTGGACGTGCTCTGCGAGAACGTCCGCATCGCCCAGTCGGTGCTGCCCGTCCCGCTCGCGCTGGAGAACATCGCGGCCCTCCTCACCTGGCCCGGCGAGGAGCTCAGTGAGGGACGGTTCCTCGCCGAGCTGGTCGAGCGCACCGGCGTACGGCTCCTCGTCGACGTCGCCAACCTCCACACCAACCACGTCAACCGCGGCGAGGACCCCGCCACGGCCCTCGACGAACTCCCCCTCGACGCCCTCGCCTACGTGCATGTGGCGGGCGGCGTCGAACGCGACGGACTGTGGCACGACAGCCACGCCCACCCCGTCACCCGGCCCGTGCTGGACGTGCTCGCCGAGCTCTGCGACCGCGTCACCCCGCCCGGCGTCCTGCTGGAGCGCGACGACGACTTCCCCGAGGCCGGCGAACTGGCCGCCGAGCTCGACGCGATACGCGCCGTCGCCGCGGGGGCCCGCTGCCGTGGCTGACCCGACCACCGGCGGAGCGGCCCCCGGCGTGCGGGCCCCCGGCCGGGACACCGACGCCGCCCGGCAGCGGCTCGCCGAGGCCCAGTTCGCCCTGCTCTCCGTGCTCGTCGCGGACGCCCCGCCCCCGCCCGGCTTCGACCCGGAACGCCTGGACGTCCAGCGCCGCGCGCTGCTCGTCAAGCGCCTCGGCGTCGTCCGCAAGATCGCCCCGGACCTGGTGGAGATCCTCGCCGACGACTTCCGCGACCTCTTCCTCGGCTACGCCCGGGGCCGCCCCATGACGGACGGATACCGCCGGGACGCCCTGGACTTCACCCGCCACCTGCTGCGCACGGACGCCGTGACCGACCCGGACCGGGTCCGGCGGCTGACCGCGTGGTCGGCCGAACGGACCGGCCCCGCCGTACCGCCCCCGGGGCGCGTACGCCGCCGGGTGGCCGCCGTCCTGCGCCGTCTGCGCCCCGCGCGCTGACCGAAAGGCAACCACCTCATGATCTACGCCATTCTGGTGACGCTGTGCTGCGCGGCGCTGATCGTCGTGCCCTCCGTCACGCTGTCGCGCGTCCGGCGGCAGGCCCGCGGCCGGAACGTCCCGCCCCGGGCCGAGGACGTCCCGGACGTCCTGGGCGTGGCCCATCTGCTCGGCGGCGCCGAACGCGTCGCCGACACCGTCATCACCGCCATGCACGCCGACCAGCGCGTCACCGTGCGCGACGGCAAGGTGGGGGTGGTGGAGCCCACCGCGCGCAACGCCGTGGAACGCGCCCTGCTCGGGCGGTGCGGCGCCGACTGGAGCACGTCCCTGCGCACCATGCGCCGGGAGCTCCATCGCGATGTCACCGTCGACGCCATCAGCCGGTCCCTGGAGAAGCTGGACATGCTGCTGCCGCGGGGCTTCCAGTACCGCTGGCGGCGCGTGGCCCGCGCGCAGACGGCGGGGGTGGCCGTCGGGGCCGTCGCGGGTGTCGTCCTGCTCTTCCCGGCCGCCTTCCGGGTCATGGGCGTCGTCCTGCTGGTGCTCGCCCTGGCCGGGGCCCTGGTCCGGGTGGCGTGCGGCCCCCACGAGTCGTCCGATCCCCGAACCGACTTCGGGGAGCACCTCGCCCGAATGATCACCGCTGACACGTCCTGGAGCAGGACCTCCGCCGGGGCGCACCCCGGCGGGGCGGCGGGCGTCGTCGCCGTGCACGGCCGGCTCCGCGTGCCGGACAAGAAGCTCAGGGCCCAGCTGTCGGAGGCGGCCAGGGTACCGACGAGACGCCGCCGGGCCGCCTCCACGGGCCGCCGCGCCGGCAGGTTCTCGTCCACGTCATCGTCCTCCTCCTGGACGTCCACGACCGCCGCGACGTCCTCGTACTCCTGCGGAGGAACCGTCCTCGACACCGGCGGCGACAGCGGATCGAGCGATTCCGGCCACTCGGGGCACTCCGGGCACTCGGGCGGTCACAGCTGTTCGAGCGGCCACAGCTGCTCGTCCAGCAGCTGCTCCAGCTCCAGCTGCTCGTCCAGTAGCTGCTCCTGAGCGGCCCGCGTCGCGCCGGGCCCGCCCACTCCCGCCCGAGGACCCACATCAACGCTTTGACCTGCTTATTGATGTCTTGTCAATTGCCCGTCGACCACTCCAGGACTAGCGTCCGTCTCAATGAGTGGATACGGGGGGAACATGACAGGAATGGACGGTGGCGAACTTCGGTTCGCCGTGCTGGGCAGAATGCGCGCGTGGCGCGGCGATACGGCGCTGGAGCTCGGCTCCCCACAGCAACAGACATTTCTCGCCGAACTGTTGCTGCGCGAGGGACGGACGGCCTCGGCCGCCGAGATCGTGGATGCCTTGTGGGGTGAGGAAGTGCCGCCGCGCGCCGTGGGGACCGTCCGCACCTACGCCTCCCGGCTGCGCAGGCTGCTGGAGCCGGGGCGCGCCCCGGGCGCGGCGTCACGCGTCCTGGTGTCCGTCTCCGGCGGCTACGCCCTGCGGGTGCCCCGGGAGGCGCTGGACGCGGCCCGCTTCCAGGACCGGCTCGCCGCGGCCGCCCGCGCCCGGGCCACCGGGCTGCCCCACGAGGCCCGGGAGCTGCTGCGTTCCGCCCTGGCGCTGTGGAGCGACGAGCCGTTGCTCGGCCTCTCCGGGCCCTGCGTCCCCTCGCGCCGGGCGCACCTCTCCGACCAGCGGCTGATGGCCTTCGAGGCACGCCTCGAACTCGACCTGGAGCTCGGCGACCCGGACGCCGCCCTCCGCGAACTGGCGGACCTCGCCGCCCGGCATCCGTTGCACGAACGGCTCAGCGCGCTCCGCATCCTGGCCCTGCACCAGGGCGGCAGGCGCGCCGACGCGCTCGCCGTGTACGAGGAGACGCGCCGCGTCCTCGCCGAACGGATGGGCCTCGAACCAGGCCGGGAGCTCACCGAGGCCCGCCGGCGGCTACTGGTCGCCGATACCGACGCCGGTGACGACACCTGCCCCCACCACGCGCACGAGCCGGTCCGCCCCGCCCAGCTGCCCGGCGACCTCGCCGACTTCACCGGGCGGGCCGCCGCCGTCGAGGAGGTGTGCGCGGCGCTGGTCCCGGACGGGCCCCGGGGCGAGGTGACCGTGGTGGTCTCCGGCCCCGGCGGCGTGGGCAAGAGCGTCCTCGCCGTGCACGCCGCCCACCGGGTGCGCGAGCACTTCCCCGACGGCCAGCTCTACGCCGACCTGCGCGGCCCCGACGGGCGGCCAGCCCATCCCGCGACCGTGCTCGGCACCTTCCTGCGGGCGCTCGGCGTGGCCACGGCGGCCGTGCCCGACGGCGAGGCCGAACGCGCCGCACTGCTGCGCCGCCTGCTGGCCGACCGGCGGGTGCTGATGGTCCTGGACAACGCGGAGGACACCGGTCAGGCCCGCCCGTTCCTGCCCGCCGCGCCGGCCTGCGCCGTCCTCGTCACCAGCCGGGCCAAGCCCGCCGGGCTGCCCCACGCCCGGCTCACCGACCTCGGCGCGCTGACACCGGAGGAGGCCCGCGCCCTGCTGGCCCGCGTCGCGGGCGAGGACCGCGTGGCCGCCGAGCCACGGGCCGCCGCGGAGCTGGTCGAGGCCTGCGGGCTGTTGCCGGTCGCGGTCCGGATCGCGGCCGCCCGGCTCGCCGCCCGCCCGTCCTGGACGCTCGACGCCCTCCTGGAGCGGCTGGCCGACGACGCGCGGCGCCTCGCCGAGCTGAGGACCGCCGGGATGTCCGCCGAGGCGGCGCTCGCCCCGGCGTACGACCGGCTCGACGCCGGCCGGCGCCGGTCGCTGGCGCTGCTGGCCCTCGCCGAGGGGACCGGCTTCTCCTCGCACACGGCCGCGGCGCTCCTCGGCGTCCCGGAGGACGAGGCCGAGACGCTGTGCGAATCCCTCGTGGACGCCAGCCTCCTTCAGTCCCCGGCTCCCGGCCGCTACGGCTTCCACTGCCTGTTCCGGCTGCTCGTCCGGGAGCGCGCCGGGACGGCGCTGCCCCCGGCGGAGCGGGCGGCCGCCCTGCGGCGGCTCCTGGAGTCCGCCGTCGCCAGGGCCCGGGAGGTGACGGCACCCGGCGCTTCCGGCGACCGGTTCCTCGCCGAGGCCCCCGCCCTCCTCGCGGTGACGGAAGCCGCGGCGGACGCCGACACCGACACCGACGGTGTCGCCCTCGCCGTGGACCTGCTGCGCGCGCTGGAGGGCCTCCTCGTGTACGGGGTGCACGAGCGGGAGCTGGAGCGGGCGGCGCTGGAGGTGGCAGGGGCCGCGCTCGGGCTGGCCGACGGCCGGGGCGCCGGACGCGCGTACGCCGTCCTGGCCCGGGTCCACGCGAACGCGGACCGGTTCGAGGCGCTCGCCGAGGCCTGCCGCGAGGCGCTCGCCCTCAGCCGGGCGGCGGAGGACGCGCCGACCACGGCGGACTGCCTGGTGCTGCTGTCGCGCTACGCCCTGCGCAACGGCTGTCCGGGGGAGGCGTACGAGGCGCTGGCCGAGGCGCGGGCGGTCTACCGGGCCTGCGGCGACCGGTCCGGCGAGGCGGACGTGGCGGGGGCGCTGGCCGAGGCGCACCTCGCCCTCGGCCGGACGGACCACGCCCTCGCGGCGGCCGAGCTGTGCGTGGCCGTCCACCGCCGACGGGGCACCGGCCATCCGGTGGCGGCCGGGCTGTACCGCCTGGGCCGGGTGCTGGCGAGCGCCGGGCGGGCGGAGGAGGCCGCCGGGCGCTACGTCGAGGCCCTGGACCTCTTCCGGGGCCACGGCAACCGGCTGTGGGAGGGCCGTGCCCTGCTCCGGCTGGCGGAGGTCCTGCCGGACACCGGGCGCGACGCGGTGGCCGTCATCCACGCGGAACTGGCCGTGGCGGCGCTGGAGGAGGCGGGGGACGCCGACGGACGGTCCGCGGCACAGACGGCGCTCGACCGCGTCCTGGAGGGGTTCCGCGACGCGGGGCGCGCGGAGGCGCTGATCCCCTGAGCCACAAGGGGGCGTGGCCCCCGGGTGGGGGGGCGCGGGCGGGCGCCGCCCTCCGCGCCCCCGGGACCCCCGGGTGGCTGGAGTATCTCTTTCTTTCCCTTAAATGATACCCCTCCCCCTCCCCCGGGCCCCCCCCGGCGCGGGGGCCCCCCCCCCCGCACCCCCGGGTCCTCCAACGCCGGACCGGCTGTTTTCAGCCGGTCCGGCGTTCGAGGACACCGCGCGTCAGCGCGGAACGGGCTTCCTACTTCTTCAGCGCCTTGGTGATGTCGTCGATGACGACATCACTGGCGAGCGGGCCGCCACGCGTGGACCAGACCGAACCGTTCACGGTCACGGCGTGGTTCTTCTTCACCGCGTTCAGGTCCTTGTACGCGGGCTTCTCCTGGACGTCCTTGAGGGCCTTCTCGCCGTCCGAGGTCAGCGTGGAGAGGAACAGCCAGTCGCCGTCGATCTCGCTGATCTTCTCAAGGCTGAGCGCCGGGGTGTGGGCGTTGCCGTCCTTGTCCTGCGTCTTGGGGCGCTTGAGGCCCATGTCCAGGGCGACGCCGCTGGCGAACTGCTTCTTCTCCATCCAGCTGGGGCCGTCCGGGTTCCAGCGGACGATGGAGACCTCGGCGCCCTTGTTCTCGCCGAGCTCCTCGCCGGCCTTCTTGGCCTTGGCCTCGTAGTCGGCGATGACCTTGTTGGCCTTGTCCAGGCCGTTGACGGCGTTGGCGACGCCCCGGAAGGACAGCTTCCAGTCGTCGGCCGGGGCCATGGTGACCAGGGTGGCCGGGGTGATCTCGCGGAGCTGCTTGAGGACGTTCTGGTCCTGCATGTCACCAGCGAGGATCAGGTCGGGCTTGGCCGCGAGGACCTTGTCCATCACCGGCTGGAGCAGGTTGCCGACGACGTTGATGCCCTTGACCTTGTCCTCCAGGTAGGCCGGGGGCTTGTTCAGGCCCTGGCCGTTGGTGATGCCCACCGGCTTGATGCCGAGCGCCAGCACCGCGTCCAGGTCCTCCTGGGTGAGGGTCACGACACGCTTGGGGTGGGTGGGCACCTTGACGGCCGTGCCGGTCGCGTCCTTGATCATGCGCGTCTCGCCACCCGACGCCGCCGCCTCGTCCTTCGTCTTGTCCGAGCCCGAGTCCGAGTCGGAGCCACAGCCGGTGAGCAGCAGCGCGGCCGCACCCACAGCGGCGAGAGCCTGCGCCGCGCGGCGCGGGGCGGACTGGAGGAGGCGGTTGGGCGAGGTCATCAGATGCTCCGGACGTTGGAATACGAGAAGAAGGCGCCGTACGGGATCACTCCCGCCGGACAAGCTGGATATTAGGTTAGCCTTACCTTAAAGTCACCTCGCCGGGTGGGTCCCCTTCCGGGCAGCGGCCGGCACAGCGAAGCGGCCCGCCGGGACGGCGGGCCGCGGAATCCGTTCGCTGCCGGGAGGCCTCCGCTATTCCTGACGGAGGAACAGCAGCCTGGCGAGCACCCCCGCCCGGCGCGACTCCGACGGGATCCCGTCCTCCGCGCCCGGGGAAGCGTCCGAACGCTCCTCGACGACGACGGGGGCGGGCTCCGGCTCGGGAGCGGGACGGTGGGCGCGATAGGCCTCGGCGCGCACATAGGCGCCGAGAGCGCGCGCGGAATCGATGCGCATGGCGTCACTCCTGGGTCTGAACTGCCGGCCTGCCGGGACGAGCCCGGGTGTCAGCGACGCCCCGCCCGCTCGCGCGCAGGCGGCGAGGGCGGGGCGTGGCCGTGCTCAGCAGCGCAGAACGGAATGCTGCGCGTGACCCGCGGCGACGGTGTCGCCGGGCCGCGACGGAACTCCGCCGCCGGGGAGCCCCCCGGTCCCCCCGGCGGACGACGTGAAGGCCGGCGGGTAGACGAGCCTGCCCGCCGGCCGCCCGACCCTCCCCGGACGTGGCACACGCTGCTCGGGCGCGCAGGCGACGCACTCATCGGACGAGTCGTCGGACAGCGAGGCGGAGGCGAGGGTCTCCTCACGGACGGAGACGCGCTCCATCCCGGCGGACGCCGACCCGGTCAGCACCAGCAGCAGGGAGGCCAGCACGGCGACCGCAGCCCGCAGCACGGGCTGCGGTACCGCTGTGCGACCCCACATCGACATACACCAAGCGTAGATTCCAGGTCACCCCGGGTGCATTCCGTCGATCGGGTGAGATTGCGAAGTCGAGTGTGAAATTCCTGGACATCTCCGGCCCGACCATACGACTGAATGCCCGGACGCGACCTGGCCGAAATCCCTCCCTTCCCCTCACGTCATCTCAACTGCCGCTCAACTCACAGGACATCGCGGCAGTCCTGGGGAGTGTCCGCATTCGCGTACGAGAGGCACAGAAGATGACCGCACGGTCCATACGCAGAGCACTTACCGGGTTCGTGGTGGCCGCGACGGCCGCCGGCGCCCTCACCGCCACGGCCCCGGCGGCCTCCGCCGCGCCCGGCCCGGAGCGCGGCCACCGCGCGACCCAGGAGCTGATGGACGCCGAAGTCAAGGCGGGCGTACCCGGCGTCCTCGGACAGGCCCGGGAGAGACTTCAGGACAAGATCCTCACCTGGAACGGGTCCTCCGGCGTCGCCGACCTGAACAGCCACCGGCCCCGGCTCCCCGAGGACCGGTTCCGCGTCGGCAGCATCAGCAAGGTCTTCGCCTCGGTCGTCCTCCTCCAGCTGGAGGCCGAGGGCAGGCTGAGCCTCGACGACACCGTGGAGAGCAGGCTGCCGGGCGTCCTGCGCGGCCACGACGGCCACGACGGCCGCGACGTCACCATCCGTCAGCTGCTCAACCACAGCAGCGGGATCTACAACTACACCGAGGACCCCGGCTTCAAGGAGTACATCTCCACGGAGTTCATGGAGCGCCGCTTCGAGACGCGCACCCCGCGCGAACTCGTGGACGTGGCCCTGCGGCACGACCCCTACTTCGCGCCGGGCAAGGGCTTCCACTACTCCAACACCAACTACATCCTCGCCGGGATGATCGTCGAGAAGGTCACCGGGCGCTCCTACGCCACCGAGATCACCCAGCGCGTCATCCACCGCGCCGGTCTGCGCTCCACCACGTACCCCGGCACCTCCTCCGCGATGCCCAACCCGCACGGACGCGCCTACAGCAAGCTCTTCAAGGAGGAACCGGACGCGAAGACCTACGACGTCACCGAGCTCAACCCCTCCTGGGGCGGGGCGGCCGGCGCGATCATCTCCACCACCGGCGACCTCAACCGCCTCTACAGCGCGCTGCTGGGCGGCAAGCTCCTGCCCCAGAAGCAGCAGCGCGAACTGCTGACCACCGTCCCCATGGGCGAGGGCTCGCAGGGCCGCTACGGGCTCGGCATCCTCACGGCCACCCTGTCCTGCGGCGTGACCGTCTGGACCCACAGCGGCGGCATCCACGGCTCCACCTCCCTGGTCGTCTCCGACGAGAAGGGCACCCATACCGCCGCGTTCAACTACAACGGCGACTGGCGCGCCGACCTGCCCGGCCTGGTCCAGGCCGAGTACTGCGGCCCGGCCAAGCCCACCGGTGCCGCGCGCGACACCCTGAACAAGCTCACCTCGCTGCGCTGACGCGTGCTCCGGATCTCCGGCGCGGGCCGGGGCCGGTGAGGTGTAATACGAGCGGACCGTGCCCGGTTCCCCGGACACGGTCCGCCTTCTCGACTTTCTCGATCACCCGACAGGCTTTCTCGACAGGTTTCTCTCGACGGAAGGAGCGGCCGTGGAACGACCCGACCGGGAGCGGGAGGAGTCGGCGGCCCGGCAGGCGGCCGCGCAGCTCACCGCGCAGGGCGTCCACGGCGTCGCCCTCGCCTGGGTGGACAACGCGGGGATCTCCCGCGTCAAGACCGTCCCCACGAACCGGCTCGCGCACGCCGCCCGCTGGGGCGTGGGCATGTCGCCCTGCTTCGACGTCTTCCTCGTCGACGACTCCAGCGTCACCAGCCCGCACATCGGCGGCCCCGACGGGGACCTGCGGCTCTTCCCCGACCTGGACCGGCTGATCGTGCTGGCCGCCCGGCCCGGCTGGGCCTGGGCGCCCGCCGACCGCTACGAGCAGCACGGCGGCCCGTACGCCGCCTGCCAGCGGCTGTTCGCGCGCCGGGCGACCGAGGCGGCGGCCGCCCGGGGGCTGCGGCTGCGCATGGGGTTCGAGACCGAGTGGGTCGTGGCGCGGGCGGGCGCGGAGGGCCCCGGGCCGGCCTACGCCTGTTCCGGGCCGGCCTACGGGATGGCGCGGGTGACCGAGCTGTCCGGCTATCTCGGCGACATCCTCGACGCCCTGGCCGCCCAGCGCGTCGACGTCCTCCAGCTCCACCCCGAGTACTCGCCGGGACAGTTCGAGGTGTCGGTCGCCGCGGCGGACCCCGTGGGCGCCGCCGATCTCGCCATGCTCGTCCGGGAGACGATCCGGGCCGTGTCCCTGACCCATGGCCTCGACGCACTCTTCGGGCCCGTCGTCGAGCCGGACGGCGTGGGCAACGGCGCCCATCTCCACCTCAGCCTCTGGGAGGACGACCGCTCTCTCTGCTCGGGCGGGGACGGCCCGTACGGCATGACGCGGGAGTGCGAGGCGTTCCTCGCCGGGATCCTCGCGGAGCTCCCCGCGCTGCTGGCCCTGGGCGCGCCGTCGCCCGCGAGCTATCTGCGGCTCGCGCCCTCGCGGTGGGCGGGCGCGTTCCAGTGCTGGGGCCTGGAGAACCGGGAGGCCGCGCTGCGCTTCATCACCGGTTCCCCGGACGCCCCCGGGGCGGCCAACGCCGAGGTCAAGTGCTTCGACCCGGCGGCCAACCCCTATCTGGCCGTCGGCGCGGTCGTCACCGCCGGGCTGGCCGGCCTGGACACCGGGCTCACCCTGCCCCCGCCGGTGAACGGCGATCCGGCGGCCACGGGCGTCGCGCCGCGCCTGCCCGCGTCGCTGGGCGAGGCGGTGGAGCACTTCGAGCGCTCGGGGCTGCTGCGCGACGCACTCGGCGACGCGCTGTTCGAGGCCGTCGTGGCCGTCCGCAAGGGGGAGGTGAAGCTGTTCGACGGCGTCCCGCCGGAGGAGATCGCGGCGGCCACCCGGGGACGGTACTGAGATGTCCGCCCTGTGGCTGCCCCCGCTGGTGGACCAGCACTGCCACGGCGTGGCGCGCGGCGACCTCACGGACGCCGGCTTCGAGGCGTGGCTCACCGAGTCGGACGCGGCCGCCGCGCCCGGCACCAGTTTCTTCGACTCCCAGCTCGGCTTCGCCGTGCGCCGCTGGTGCCCCGCCCTGCTGGACCTGGAGCCGCACGCCCCGCCCCGGCGCTATCTCGACCGCCGCCGCGAGCTGGGCGCGGCCGAGGCCACCCGGCGGCTGCTGGGCGCGACCGGCATCGGCGCCTATGTGGTGGACACCGGGATACCGGGCGACCTGACGACGCCTCAGGAGCTGGCGGCGGCCGGCGGGGGCGTCCCGTGCCATGAGGTCGTCCGCCTGGAGTCGCTGGCGGAGGGGCTCGCCGACCGCGCCGACGGCACGGCCGCCTTCCTGGACACCCTGGACCGGTCGGTGACGGACGCGGCCCGTACGGTCGTGGGCTTCAAGTCGCTGGCCGCCTACCGGCACGGGCTGGACCTGCCTCCCGAGCGGCCCCGGCCGGCCGAGGTGCGCACGGCCGCGGACCGGTGGCTGGTCACCCGTGCCCCCGGCGACCGGCTGACCGACCCCGTGCTGCTGCGCCATCTGCTGTGGTCGGCCGCCGGCACCGGGCTGCCGCTCCAGATCCACACCGGCCTCGGCGATCCCGACCTGCGGCTGCACCGCAGCGACCCGCTGCTGCTCACCGACTTCATCCGGGCGGTGCGCCCCACCGGCTGCACCGTGGTCCTGCTGCACTGCTATCCGTACCACCGCGGCGCCGCCTATCTCGCGGCCGTCTTCCCGCACGTCTACGCCGACGTGGGGCTGACCCTCTCGCACATCGGCGCGCGGGCCGAGGCCGTGCTGGCGGAGATGCTGGAGCTGACGCCGTTCGGCAAGCTGCTCTTCTCGACCGACGCCTACGGGCTCGCGGAGCTCTATGTCGTGGGCGCGGAGCTCTTCCGGCGGGCGCTCGTCCGGCTGGTGACGGGGTGGGTGCGGGAGGGCGCCTGGCCGGCCGCGGACGCGGAACGGGTCGCGGCCCTGGTCTCGGCGGACAACGCCCGGCGCGTGTACGGCCTGAAGGCCCCCGGGGTGACGGAATCGGCCGGCTAGGCAGTGCCCCGAAGAGGCGCGGGGAACCGCGCGACCAGCCACGACGCACCCGCAGACGGCTCACCGGACTTCCAGCGGAGCGCCTAGGCGCGGAGGTCACCGGGAACGAGACGGACCACCCCGTATGTCTGTACGACACGCCCGGTCGCCGACGCGCCGCGGCGTATGTCCCGTCCGGTGTCCACCCGCCGGAGTCGTTCCGGCGCGTGGTCCTCCTGCGGTAGGCGGCCGTCGGTCCGCGGCCGCATCGGGTTCCCGCCATACGGAGAGGACAATTTCGCTACTCTGGGCGGTCGAGCCGCCGACGCGGGGAGGACCCATGACCACCGGACCGTGGAGCATCGAGCGCATCCGCGACGCTCTCGGCAGCCCCGACCTCTCCCGACGCTTCACCGCCGAGATCGGCCGGGCCCCGGCGCACGAGATGCTGACCGTCTTCGCGAAGTGGCAGGGCATCGCCGAGCGCACGCTCGCCGCCGTCGAGCGTGGCCGACAGGCGGCGGCCGCCGAGGCGGCGGGCGGCGAGGTCCCGGGCGAGTGGATCGACATCACCCAGAAGGTCCAGGAGGACGCCGCCCTCGTTCGCGCCCACGGGACCCCCTGCGGCTGAGAACCTGGAGCGGTGTACGCGCTCAAGTACGACGCCACGATAGCCGCCGTCTGGGACTCCCTCCCGCCGTCGGTGAGCGCACGGCTCAGCGACGTCCTCGCCTCGGCCTGCACGGACCCCTTCACGGTGACCGTCCCGTACGGCGAGGACGACGGGATCATGCGGATGCTCGTGCTGGACGAGGTCCTCGTCGTCATCTACCTGGGGCACCAGACGAAGACCCTGCACATCTATCAGATCGACTATCTCGGCTGACCCGGCCGCGCCAGGCCGGCCAGCACCCCGGCGGCCCGGTCGAGTTCGTCCTCGGTGTTGTAGTAGTGCGGGGAGAGCCGTACCAGCGGGTGGACGTCCCGTCCCTCGGTCCGCGCCTGGTCGGGCGAGGTCAGGCTCACATTGATCCCGTGCCGGGTCAGCGTGTCCTTGACCTCGTCCGAGGGCACGCCGTCCACCCGGGCGGTGACGATGGCGCACCGCTCGCGGCCCTGGTCGTACGTGGTGACGCCCGGCAGCGCGTCGAGCCGCTCCCGCAGCGCCGCGCCCAGGGCGAGGGTCCGTTCGCCGGTCACGGCCGGGCCGAGCTCCAGGGCCTGGCGGACCGCGCTGCCCAGGCCGAGGACGGCGGCGTAGTTCATCTCGAACGTCGTGAACCGCCGCGTCCCCTCCCGCCAGGTGAAGCCGCCCTTGTCGTCCCAGGCGGCCGCGGTGGACTCGTTGACGTGGGGTTCGAGGTGCTCCAGCGTCTCGGGGCGCACCCACAGGAATCCGGTGCCGCGCGGTCCGCGCAGGAATTTACGGCCGGTCGCGACGAGCATGTCGCAGCCGATCCTGCGGACGTCGACGGGGAACTGGCCGACCGACTGGGTGGCGTCCAGCAGGAACGGCACCCCGGCCCGGCGGGTGATCCGGCCGATGTCCGCGACCGGGTTGACCAGGCCGCCGCCGGTGGGGACGTGGGTGACGCCGACCAGCCGGACGCGCTCGTCGATGAGCTTCTCCAGGGCGGCGGTGTCCAGTTGCCCGTGCTCGTCGTCCGGGACCACGACGACCTCGGCGCCGGTGCGCCGGGCGATCTGGAGATAGGCCAGCATGTTGCTGCCGTACTCGGCGTGCCCGGTCAGGATCCGGTCGCCGGGCCGGAAGGAGAGCGCGTAGAACGCGGCATGCCAGGCGTGGGTCGCGTTGTCGAACAGCGCCACCTCCCCGGGGCGTCCGCCGATGAGTCCGGCGACGGCGGCGGGGACCGCCTCGATGGCGTCGAGCCGCTCGGTCGCGGCCTCGTAGCCGCCGATACGGGCCTCCAGTTCGAGGTGGGCGGTCACGGTCTCCAGGGTCCGGCGGGAGAGCAGGGCGGCGCCGGCGTTGTTCAGATGGGCCCGGTGGGCGCAGCCGGGGGTGCCGGCGCGCAGTGCGGTGATGTCCATGACGTGCGGTCCTCCTGAGGGAGAGGGTTCGTCCGGCCGGTCGGCTCAGGCCCCACTTTTCCTTGGGGGGTGGCACTGGTACCACCCCCGGAACGGATAGCAGCGGGATCGATCATGTACCTGGCGAACGCGAATATCGATGGTGTCACCGCAATCGCGCAGGAGGATCCGATGTCCGCAACCGCTACGTCCCGTCGTCGTAAGGCGTCCGCCGTCTCGGCCGCCGTGGTGGCGGCCCTCGCCGTCTCCGTCCTTCCGGCGGCCGCCGCCCAGGCCCACCCCCACCCGGCCGCCATGGCCGCGCCGTCCGTGCCGTCCCGCTACGCCGGCCAGAAGCTCGACTGGCGGCCGTGCCAGGGGGACCCGTCGCTGGAGTGCGCGACGATGGCCGTCCCGCGCGACTGGCACCACCCGGACGCCGGCCCGGACCTCACCATCGCGGTCTCGCGTCACAAGGCGGCCGACCCGGCCAAGCGGCGCGGGGTGCTGATGATGGCCGCGGGCGGCCCGGGCGGCCAGGGGCTGCTGAGGCCGGGGAACTTCGCCAAGGCATCGCCCTCGGTGGCCGCCTCGTACGACGTGGTGAGCTTCGACCAGCGCGGCGTCGGACGCAGCACCCACGCGGTGTGCCAGACCGACGCGGAGTTCCCGGCCCTCATGTCCGGCGACTCCCGGGACCGCTCCCCCGCCGCGGTCCAGGGCGTGCTGGAGCGCTCGCGCACGTTCGTGAACGACTGCCGGGAGCGCAGCGGCGGTCTGCTGCCCTACCTGACCACCGAGCAGACGGTCCGTGACATGGACCTCTACCGCACGCTGCTCGGGGCGCCGAAGATCTCGTACTACGGGGCCTCGTACGCCACGACGGTCGGCGCCTACTACGCCACCCTCTTCCCCCAGCGCGTCGAGCGCGCCGTCCTCGACAGCAACATCGGCTTCGACAGCACGATGGAGCGGTGGATGACGGGTCAGCCGAAGAGCTTCCAGCGCCGCTTCGAGCAGGACTTCCTGCCGTGGCTGGCCAAGTACGACAGCGTCTACCACTACGGGCGCACGGTCGCCGAGGCGAAGGCGAACTGGGAGCGCCGGCGCGCGGCCCTCCACGACCACCCGCTGGACCTCGGCTCGGCGGTCCTCGACCCCAACCTGTTCGACGCCGGCACCAGCTCGGCGATCTACAAGGCGACCCAGGGCTTCCCCGCGCTGGCGGGGGCGCTCGCGGCGCTCGACCACTGGGACACCGCGACGCAGCAGGAGAAGGGGCTCGTCGGGCAGCTCTTCGGCCACTACCCCGATCCGGGCTTCTTCGCCGAGTACTTCTCGGTGACCTGCAACGACACCGCGTGGGACCGTGACATCGACCACTGGATCGCGCGGAGCGGCAAGGACACCGTGAACCTGCCGCTGCTGGGCGCCCGCGAGCTCACGTTCGCCTCCGTGTGCGCGTACTGGCCGAAGTCGGGGGCGCCCGAGGTGAAGGTGACCGGCGCGGGGCTGCCGGCCACCCTGATGGTCAACTCCACGCACGACCCGGCCACGTACTACGAGGGCGCGCTCAAGGCCCACCGCGCGCTGCGCGGCTCGCGCCTGGTCACCGTCACCGGCGACGGCGACCACGGCCAGTACCAGAACGGCAACGCCTGCGTGGACGGCGCCGTCGACGCCTACCTCCTCGACGGCGTGGTGCCGAAGCGGGATCTGACGTGCCCGGCCAAGCCGCTCCCCGTCCCCGCCGGGGCGGCCGGATAGCGCCGTGCCGTATCCGGTGCGGGGGGCCTGTCGTTGAGTCGGCAGGGCGGCGGCAGGAAGGCCGGGAGATGCGCATCCAGATCATCACAGCGGGCACGATGGGCTCGGTCGCCCCCTACACCGGTCTCGGTCACCGGCTGTTCGCCGAGGGCCATGACGTGGAGATCGTCACCCACGCGAAGTTCGCGGACGTGGTGGCCTGCTGCGGGCTGCGGATGCGTGCGCTGGCGGCGGACCCGTTCGAGGAGCTGCTGGACGCGCACGCCCGGCTGCGGGGCGGCCTCCGGGCGCCGCTGGCGGGGGTGCGGTTCGTCCGGGCCACCGAGCGGGCCGCGGTCTCCCTCGTCGACGGGATCCTCGCCGGTGTCGACCTCAAGGCCGACCTGGTCCTGCTCTCGGCCATCACGGCGCCGCTGGGCCGGGTGGTGGCGGACTACCACGCCCTGCCGAGCATGGGCGTCTTCCTCCAGCCCGACACCCCCACCTCCGCGTTCTCCCCGTGCACGACGGCCTGGCGCCCCCCGGGGCACGCCAACCGGCTGCGCGGCCATGTGGCGAACGCGCTGCTGGACGCGGTCTACGCCACCGCCAACCGGGAGCTGCACACCCGGCTCGGGCTGGCCCACCGGGGCACCCACCGGCTGCGCGTGGCGCGGGAGCGCGCCGGATGGCCCATCTGGCACGGCTTCAGCCCCTCGGTGGTGCCCCGCCCGGCCGACTGGCGGCCCGGGCTGGGCGTGGCGGGCTACTGGTGGCCGCACGAGTGCGCGGACTGGCAGCCCCCGGCGCTGGTCACGGACTTCCTCGCGGCCGGCCCGCCGCCGGTGTTCGTGGGCTTCGGCAGCATGATGCCCGGCGACCCCGGGCGGCTGGCCGGGCTGACGGCCGAGGCGCTGCGCCGGGCGGGGCTGCGGGGGGTGGTGCAGTCCGGCTGGGCCGGGCTGTCCGTGCTGAACGACGACGTCATCACCGTCGGCCCGATCCCGCACGGCTGGCTGATGCCGCGCATGGCGGCCGTGGTGCACCACGCGGGCGCCGGGACGTCGGCGGCCGGGCTGCGCGCCGGGGTGCCGGCGGTGCCGGTGCCGGTCCTCACCGACCAGCCGTGGTGGGCCGAGCGGCTGACGCGGCTGGGCGTGAGCCCGGGCGTGCTGCCGTTCGCCCGGCTGACCGCCGACCGGCTGGCCGCCGCCCTGCGCCGGGCCACGGGCGAGCCCCGCTTCGCCCGGCGCGCCACCGAACTGGCGGCCAGGCTGGGGCTGGAGGACGGGGCGGGGGCCGTGGCCCGCGCGGTCGCGGAGCGCGGCCGGTGAGCGGCCGGCTCCCTCGGGGGGACAACGCGCGCCGACGGCCGCCGGGCCGGGCCGCCTTCGGACGAGGAGACCTGTGACACCGCACCCCCATCCCACCGGCCTCGCCCTCGGCGCGCCGGCCGCCGGGCACCCGTCCGGCAGCGCCATGCCGCCGTTGGACGCCTGGATGCACCGGGACCAGAGCAGCGGGACGATCTGCCTGACCTGGTGCCTCGTCGCCTGGTTCCAGGGCTCGCCGCCGTCCCTCGCGGACCTGCGTGACCGGGTCCGGCGGCGGTGGGGGCGCTACGAGCGGCTGCGCCTGACGCCCGGTACGCCGGGCGACGCGCCGGACGCGTGGCCGCGGTGGACGCCGGGGCCGGACTTCTCCCCCGAGCACCACGTCGTGGCGTCCCCCGCGCCGGACGGGCTGGAGGTCCGGGCCGCCCAGCTGCTCGCCCAGCCCCTCGGCCCGGCCCGGCCGCCGTGGCAGCTCCATCTGCTGCCGACGGACGAGGGGTTCGCCCTGCTGCTGCGCACTCACCACGCCCTGCTGGACGGGGTGTCCGCCATCACGCTGCTGCGCGCCCTGCTCGACGCGCCGACGGCCGTGCCCGGGCCCCGCGCCCGGCCCACAGCCGGCCGGGCGGACGCGGGCGCCCCGCCCCGCTTCGCGCTGACCCGCGCCTTGGCGGACGTACTGCCCCGGGCCCGGCCACTGCCGTTCCACGGGCCGGTGGACTCCCGGCGGGCGGTGGGCTGGAGCCGGGTGCCGATGGCCGAGGTGACCACGGCCCGGGACGCCCTTCCCTCGGGACGAGCGTCCGCCAACGCGGTCTTCCTCGCCGCGACGGCCGGCGCGCTGCGCGCGGCGGGCGCCACCGGGCGGCTGCCGTGGCTGCCGGGGGTGTGCGCCATGGTCCCCGTCGACGTACGGGACGGCGACGGCCCGGAGGTCCTCGGCAACCACTACGCCACGGTCCGCGTGCCGCTCCCGGCGCACGACGACCCCCGGCGGCGGCTGGCGGCCGTCGACCGCTTCACCCGGCGGGCGGAGTTCAAGCGCCGGGCACGGGCCCAGGCGCTCCTGGTGTCGTCGCGGCCCCGGAAGCACGGGCCGCTGGGCGACGCCCTCGGCCGTTACGCGAACTCGCCCCTGTACTCCTCGTTGCTGTGCAGCAGCGTGGCGACCCACGCGAGCGGTCTGGGCATCGGCCCGGCCCGGCTCGTCGGTATCGGCGGGCTGCCGCCGCTGGGACCGGAGCGCGCGCTGGCGGTGACCATGTTCCTCCACGACACGCAGGCGGTGGTGGCCGCGGTCACCGATCACGGCCACCAGCGGTTGGCGGAACGGCTGCCGTCCCTCATCCGGGCGGAGATCCACGCGATGCGGCCATGAAGGCGGGTCATGACCCGTACGGCCGACCGTCCGTTACAGCGCCCCGCACGGCATATGGGCAGTAACGTCCCCCCATTGGCCGTCGTTCCTCTGATGAAGGCCCCCCACGAACGGAGACCGGCCGTGCCGACGCGTACCGCCCTCTTGGAAGAGGTCATCCCGCTCACCCTCGACGGTTACGCGTACAGCGGCCGGGTCGTCCACCAGCCGGACGCCAGAATCGCGCCCATCGTCTTCGTGGGCGGGGCGTTCCAGTACCAGAACGCCTGGGGGCGGCTGGAGCAGGGATGTCTGGAGGCGGCCAGCGTCATCACGGTGGACCTCCCCGGCTGGGGCGGCGCGGACCGGCTGCCCGCCCGCTTCGGTTTCGACTTCCTCGCGGAGGCACTGGACCAGTTGCTGTCCAAGGTCGCGCCGTACCCCGTGAACGTCTTCGGGGCCTCCTACGGAAGCGCGGTCGCCTACCAGTGGGCCAGGGAGCACCCCGAGCGGGCAGGGCGGATCGCCCTGTTCGGCACGATGTCGCATCTGACGCCCGCCGCGCGCGCCCGGGTGCGGAGAACGCTCGAACTGGCGGACCAGGACCGGCACGAGGAGTTCGTGCAGTGCGTCCTGGAGGGCATGATGTGCACCTCGCCTCGGATCACCGTCTCCCGCCGGGCCACCGTCGCCCGCTGTCTCACCCGGGCCCTGCGGGACATGTCGGCGGACGACCTGACCAAGTACCGCGACAACTCCCTGCGTCTGCTGGCGAACGCGGCACTGCCCGCCGGCCCCCCGGTGCGGGTGCCGGTGCTGGTGGCGACGGGCGAGCACGATCCGCTGAGCACCCCGGTGCTGAGCCGGGCGGCGGCCGCGCGCTGCGCGGACGCCCGGTTCACCACGTTCAAGGAGGCCGACCACCTGCTGCACCTGGAGTGCCCGACGGCGGTGGTCGACCTGCTGACCCGCTTCTTCTCCGGTGACTCCCTGGACGGGCTGGACTACTGCCATCCGGTGGAGTATCTGCGGCACCGGCCGCGGGCCGTTCCGGCGCCGCGCCCGCCGAAGGAGCGCTGAGCCGGTCCGGCCCCCGAGAACGATCGCGGGCCGGACCTCCGACGCTCCCGGAATCAGTCCTCGTGAGCGCCCTTGGGCAGCTTGCGCAGCGTCATCCTCGTGTTGGCGTGGAACGCGTAGTCCAGCATTTTCGCGGCGTCCGGATAACGGCCCACGGCGTCGTTGAGAATGACGCCGACGACCGTGCGGCCCTTTTGCGTGGCGGCGAATACGAGGCAGGGCCCGGCCGCCTGGGTCGACCCGGTCTTCACACCGACGACGCCCCGGTAGGAACCGAGGAGTTTATTGGTGTTGTACCAGGTGTAGAGGCGATTCACATTCGTCGCCTTCTGCTGGGCGTTCAGCGACCGGACCACCGAACCGAGCGTCGCGTTGCGCAGCGCGTGCCCGGCGAGCAGGGCGAGGTCGTGCGGGGTGCCGTAGTTCTCGCCGGTGCCGGAGATCCCGTCGAACGAGTCGTAATGGGTGTTGCGCATTCCCAGTTCGCGGGCCTTGGCGTTCATGGCGGCGACGAAGGACCCGGTGCGCTCCTCCTCCGTGTCCCCGCTGCCGAAGGTGTCGGCGAGGGCGTAGGCGGCGTCGCAGCCGGAGGGCAGCATCAGCGCGTAGAGCAGCTGGCGTACGGTCAGTTTGTCGCCGGTGCGCAGGTCGGCGGTGCTGGCGCCGGTCCGGGCCACGTAGTCGCGGTAGGACTGCTTGACGGGGACCTCCCGGCTCAGCTCGCCGGCGTGCTCGTCGAGGACGACCACGGCTGTCATGATCTTGGTGGTGCTGGCCATCTGCCGCCGGGTGTCGGCCTCCTTGCTCCACAGCGGGCGGCCCGTGCCGCCGTCGAGCAGATAGGCGCCCTTGGCGCCGATTCCCGCCGGTCCGCCCGCCGCCTCGGCGGTGGCCGACGGGAGGGCGAGCGCCACGGCCGCGACCGACGCGGTCAGCGCCGCTCCCCAGCGGCGCGGCCGTGCGTCGCGTCCCCCATATCGCTGCATAGAGTCTCCAGATTTCCTCAACAGATCGGATCGGGGCGTGCGCATGGTCGCACCCGGCACCGCGCCGGAGGAAATCCATTCACTCTTCAGTGAATACAGTCGGATGATCACCCGAGAGTCGAACGTATTTATTTACGGAAAGAGGGGGAGGGCCCATGGCCCGCGCCATGGACACTCCCCCTCTTCAGGGCCTGGAAAACCCGCTCGGACAGAGCCGCTCAGATAGAGCAGACGCCCTTCGCGTGGTCGACCGTCGCGGTCGCCTGCGAGTACGTCCACTCGGGGTCGAGCAGCTGCGTCTCCAGCTGCTTCGCCGCCTCCGGGTTCTCGACGATGTAGCCGAAGTCCTGGAGCCAGGAGGGATAGAGGTTCTTCGAGCCGATGTAGAAGGCGGAGCTGTCCACGGACACCAGCTTGTGGTGGAGGGCGTAGGGGTGGCCCTCGGCCCACTTGGCGCTGTCCGAGCTGCGGAAGGTGGCCAGCTGGAGGTTGGCGCACATCGCGGCCTTCGCCTTCTGCTGATCACCCGTCACCAGAGCGAGGCGGCCGCGGAGCGTGTCGCTGATCTCGGCGAGGGACTTGATCTGCGAGTAGCCGCCGCTGCCGACCGCGCCGCGGTTGGCCGGGTCGCTGACGACGATGCGGACCTTCACGCCGGCCGCGAGCTTGGCGGCGAGCTGGTCGTAGAGCCGGATGTCGTAGCGGGCGATGGGCGGGCAGGTGGCGTTGAGGTCCTGCTGGGAGATGACGACGCTGCGCTCGGCGCTGGCCACCAGGGCGCGCAGGGCGCTCTCCTCGGGGTTGACCGTGTCGTAGTCACGGTCGGCGTTGGTCTTGTCCGGCAGGCCGACGACGCACTTGGTGTCGGGGGCGGTCGGCAGCTGGGGCCGGAACGCGGAGGACGGGTCGGAGTCCTTGATGCCGACACCCAGGCCGCCGACCGCGATCACGGGGACGTTCCCGGTGCGCGGGGCGGAGGCCGGGTTGGCGTCCTTCTCCATCGTGGGCATGCAGTCGCCGCCCGACGAGGTGAACCAGACGCTGGCGACGTTGCTCTTGTTCCGGCACGTCCACGTCCACAGCGTGTCCAGATAGCGGCCGGCGGAGGTGGCGGCGGGTCCGGTGAGGGCCATGTCCACGTCGGTCACCGGGTGTTCGGTGCCGACGTAGTCGCCCTGCCAGCTGTTGATGCCACCGGCGATGGCCGAAGCGCCGTCCACGACGAGCAGCTTGGAGTGGTTCCACGAGAAGCTGGTCTTGGAGGTGGTCATCGAGGCGACGTTCAGCGTGATGCTGTCGGCCGCCTTGCCGAGCCGGGCCTTGAGGTCGTCCCGGTACTTCGACGGCAGGACGTTGAGGTGGTAGACCGGCGCGGCCCCGACCAGCACCCGGACCTTCAGCTTGTTCCCGGAGGCGACGGCGGCCTTGAGGCCGGCGGCTATCGCGTCCTGGAACGCGCCGTCGGGGAAGGGCGCGAGGGTGGAGATGTCCACCGTGCGCTTCGCCTGGGAGATGTTCTCCGTCATCTTCGCCAGCAGCCGCTTGGTTCCGGGGCGGTCGGCGCACTTGTCGTCGCCCCAGCAGCCGGGGGTCTGGAGCAGCCAGCCCGCCGGGTCATCGGCGGAGGCGTCCAGCCTGTTGCCCTCGGTGCGCTGCCAGACGTCGCCCTCGAGGCCGGGCGAGACCTCGCGCAGTGCCTTCTCCACGGCGTCGAGGTGCGGGGTCGCGGAGGAGGCCGCGAAGGCGGGGGTCGCCGGCAGGGCGGCGAGGGCGACGGCCGAGACCGCCGCGCAGGAGGCAAGACGGTGTAAACGGCGGAGCCGGTGGCGAAGCATTGGTGCGCCCTTCAACAAGTAATGATTCCGTGAACGGAAGGTCAACGGATGATCAACGCGCAGAAACTATCAGCTCTTCGGACGCGTACATCTCACGTATGACATGCCCTTCGGCCACCAGCCCTCAGAGGTACGCCGGACCGGCTCGCGGATGGATTCGCCCGGGCGTCCCTTGGCCATAGCTTCGTGATCACTGGTGGGGCCGGGCGACCGTGCCCTCCCCGCCCGTGGCGTCACGAAGAAAGGCAGACATGTACGGGAAGGCATTCGCTCCCGAGTACCGGGGCGCGCTCGGCGAGCTTTCGGTCAACTCCTCCCTCGAGGAGGTGCTGACCAAGGCGATGGAGCAGCGACGGCGCGCCGAACTGGCCGGATCCGCGCTGGAATCGGCGCACGCGGGGCTGGCCGTCGCCGAGGCCAGCCGACGGCTGGGCCGGGTGGCCGAGGCCGAGGAGGCCTGGAAGGCGAGTTACCGGGCGGCGCGGGGGGCCGGCGACGAGGGCGCCATGGCGTGGGCGGTCTGGAGCGGCGGCACCCTGGCCCGGCAGCGCGGCGAACTCCGCCTCGCCCGGCGCCGGCTGGCCATGGCCGCCGGACTCGCCGAGCGCGGCGGGGACATCGTGGCCCGTGGCTACTCGCTCGCCGGACTGGCCGAGACCGGCCGTATCCAGGGCGACTACCGGGCCGTCGCCGAGCTGCACGAGAAGCTGCTGGCGGAGGCCCGGAAGCGGGGCGAGGCCCGGCACACGGTGTGGGCACTGGAGGGCATCGCGCAGATGCACCGCAACACCGGCGCGTACGGCAAGGCCCTGGAGATGTTCGAGGAGGCGGCCCTGATAGCGGAGGGCGCCGACGACGCGCGGGGGCACTCCTGGGCGTTGCGCGGCATCGCCGACGTGCTGTCCTTGCGGGGCGAGACGGACCGGGCCCTGGCGCTGCTGTCCCGGGCGGAGACCACCTGCCGGGAGATGAACCTGGTCGGCGCGCTGGCCTACAACCACAAGATGCGCGGCAACGTGCTCTTCCGGGCGGGGCGTCACGAGGAGGCGCGGGACGTCTACACCGGTGCCCTGGAGGAGTTCCGGGCCATGTCCGAGCCGCGGGGCGCGGCGCTGGCGACGCTCGGCCTGGTCAAGGCCCGGGCCCGGCTCGGGCACGATCCGGCGGAGACGGCGGCCGACCTCGAGGAGTTGCGCGGCACGCTGGGCGGGCTGGGGCTGCTGCACGCCCGGGACATGGTCGACAAGGCGTGCGCGGAGCTCGGGATCGTCCACGGCCGGGCCGGATCGGAGGGCTGACGTGACATCGGTCCACACGTCCCCGCCCCCGGTATCGCCGGCGGGGGTGCTCGGCCGCTGCCGGGAGCTCGTCGACCCGGCCCTGCGGAAGGCGGTGGGCACCCTCCACCCGTGGCCGCGCCGGATGGCCTCGTTCGCGCTCGGCTGGTGCGAGGCCGACGGCACCCCGAGCGCGGTCGGCGGCGGCAAGGGCGTCCGTCAGGCGCTCGCGGTGCTGGGCGCCGAGGCCATGGGCGCGGCCGGGGACGAGGGCGTCACGGCGGCGGTGGCGGTCGAGCTGGTGCACACCTTCTCGCTGATGCACGACGACGTCATGGACGGCGACGAACGGCGGCGCCACCGGGAGAGCGCCTGGCGGGCGTACGGCACCGGGCCCGCGGTGCTGGCCGGGGACGCCCTGTTCGCGCTCGCGGTCGAGACGCTCGCCCGGCACGGTGGCTCGTACACCGGGGCGGCGGTGGCGCGGCTGGCCGGGGCGCTGCGCGAGCTGGTGCGGGGGCAGGCCGACGACCTGCTGTTCGAGGCCCGGCCCTGGACGGGTCCGAGGGCCGTGCGCCCGGCGGAGTACGAGGCGATGGCGGCGGGCAAGACCGGCTCCCTGCTGGCCTGTGCCCTGACGCTGGGTCCGGTGCTGGCGGGCTCCCCTCCCCTGGTGGTGGAGGCGCTCGGGGAGGCGGGCCGGCAACTGGGCCCGGCCTTCCAGGCCGTGGACGACCTGCTGGGCATCTGGGGCGATCCGGGCACCACGGGCAAGCCGGTCCACAGCGATCTGACGCGGGGGAAGAAGACCCTTCCGGTGCTGGCCGCGCTGGCGTCGGACGGCCCCGCCGCCCGCGAGCTCGCCGCGCTCCTCGCCCCGGGCGTCCCGCTGGACGCCGACGAAGCCCGTCGCGCGGCGGGGCTGGTCGAGGAGGCCGGGGGCCGGGACGCCGCGCTCGCGGAGGCCCGGCGCCGGGTGGCGGCGGCCCGGGAATACCTGTACGGGGTGCCACTGGCACCCCGTACAGTGGACGAACTCGTCGCGCTCACCGGGTTCCTGGTGGACCGGCGGCTGTGACGGGGCGCGGGCCGCGTCCGCGGCCCGCGCTCAGGCGCTGCGCAGGACGACGACGCTGCTGGCGGCCTTGTCGTGGAGGCACTGGCGGTAGGGGCTGTCCCAGAGGCACCACAGGATGTTCAGCAGGCCCAGGAACGGCACGAAGGCCATCAGGTAGCTGCTGAACATGCGCCACAGCGCGCCGCCGTAGGAGAGGTTCTGACCGTCGGAGAGCCGGGCGACACGGATGCCGCAGATGCGCTTGCCGAAGGTGGAACCCGACTTCGAGAGCATCAGCGGCTCGTAGAGGAAGAACACCGCGATCATGCCGACGATCGTCACGAGGGCCGATAGGGGGGTCGCGCCGTCGGCGGCCGCCCTGATCCCGGCACTGATCATCGCCACGACGATCATGGGAATGATCATGAAGATGCCGTCGAGGATGCGCGCGCCGAGGCGCGCGCCCTGGCCGGCGAGGGCCTGCGGCGGCGGACCGCCCGCGCCCATCGGGGGCATCGGCGGCGGGTAGTAAGGAGATTGCGGCTGGCCGTAGCCGTAGGGGGGCTGCTGGCCGTACGGGTTCTGGCCGTACGGGTTCTGCCCGGCGGCCGGAGGCTGCTGGTAATGACTCACACAACTGATCCAATAGGAGAGCCCACCGATCACACAAATCGGTTTCGGGGGACCACGGAGATCGATGACAAACGGTTATCCGGAGAACGGGCGCGGATCGAACGAGCGCGGATCATCGAATCACCGGACATTGCCATGATTTTCGATTGCCACCCTTGGCCGCTGTGTCACGGCTGTTACACAACGGCGGGAAAACCGGCGGACGCGGATCATACGATCAGTCCCTTCTTTTCGCGGGTGTTCCCCGCGCTCCGTCGTTTCCGCACGCCCCCACACCGTCACACCCCCACACCGTCGCCGAGGGGAGATCCGTCGTGTCAGGTCGAATAGCGCGTCGCCGGCTCCTCCGGGTCGCCGGGTGCGGCCTGGTCGCCGGAGCGGGCGCGGCGGGCGCGCTCCAGTGGTCGGCGCCGGGGGCGCAACAGGGCGCGGAGCGGGGGCGGTTCACCGCCGCGCGTCCCGCGAGCGAAGCCCCGGCGGAGGCGTTCGTCCACATCATGGCGCACGCCGACGACTCGCTGTATTTCATGAACCCGGAGCTGGAACAATGCCTGCGTGGCGGGGCTCCGGTGGTGACGGTCTGCATGACCGGCGGCGAGTCCGACGGCCGCAACGCGCTGAGTACCGGCCCCGGCTACGCCGGACTGCCGGAGCGGCGGCCCGACTTCGCCCGTGCGAGGATCAACGGGCTCCGGGAGGCGACCGCTTACATGGTCACCGGCGACTGGCTCAGCCCCTGGCACGTCGAACCGCTGACGCTCCTGCCGGGCCTCCGGGTCGAGTCGCAGACGCTCGTCGCCGCGCCCCGGGTCCAGCTGATCTTCATGGAGCTGGTCGAGGCCCGGGCCCTGCGTGCGCCGCGCCGGGACAGCCTGCGGGGCCTGTGGCTGGGCGCGACGCGGGACCTCCCCACGCTCGTCCCCACCGCGAGCCCGGTCGGCCGCGTCTTCCGCTACACCCGGGAGCAGGTGATCGACTCGCTCGCCGCCGTGCTGGAGCGCCACCGGCCCACGGTCGTCCGGACCCTCGACCCCACCCCCACCCGCCTGCCACGCCAGCCGCACTACGCCGGCGTTCCGTCCGTGCTCCAGGGCATCGCCACCTACGACCACCAGGACCACACGGCCTCCGCCCACTTCGCGCAGGCGGCCCTGGCCCGGTACTGGGGGCGGGGGCCCGCCCGGCTCACGGCCGTGGACAGCTACCTCGGCTACGAGGCGGCCCTCCTGCCGAACAGCCTCGACGACGCCGCCACCGCCCACAAGACCACCGTCCTCGACATCTACGGCTGGGTCGGGGGCCGGGACTGCGGCGATCCGGCCGGGTGCGGCGACCGCAAGGTCGGCGCGCGCTCGAAGGACTCCCGCTGGACGAACAACCTCCGCCACCGAGCCCCCGGCACGCAGGCCTGGGTGCGACCGCTGCCGGACGGACGGCTCGCGGCCTTCGCGGTCCTCGGCGGACAGGCCCGCTGCTGGACGGAGACCGGGGCGGGCAGCGGCGTCTGGTCCGGGCCGGTGCCCCTCGGCGGCTCCCTGCTGGAGGGCCAAGTACAGGCGCTGCGGCACGCGGACGGCACGCTGGGGCTGTTCTCCGTGCGCACCGTGCTGCCCGCGCCCGGTGTCCCCCACCGGCGCGAGGTGGTGACGACGGCCCAGACCGGCACGGTGTCCGCCGGAGCCCCGGCCTTCGGCCCGTGGCTCTCCCTCGGCGCGCCGGAGAAGGACCCCTCGGGGTCGCTGGAGATGGGCTGTCCGGTGGCGGTGACCGGCCGGGACGGCAGGGTGTTCGTCTTCGTACGGAACCGGTCGGGCGGGGTGAGCTTCCGCTCCACCGACGGCGCCGGGGAGTGGGAGGCGTGGCGGTCACTGCCCCCGGGCCCCGGGCGGCCCGTGGTCGTCCAGGACGGCCTGGACGCCGCCGTCGACGACGCGGGCCGCGTCCACGTCGTCGCGGCCGGCCCCCGCACCGTCCACCACTGGCGGTCCCGGGATCCGGGCGGACCGCCGCGCGCGGCCGGGCCCACCCTGCTCCCGGCCGCGACCGGCCCGCTGAGCCTGGCCGCGCTCCCCGGCGGGGGCATGCGCCTGGCCCTGCGCGAACCGGTCACCTCCCGTGTGGTCGTGGCCGATCTGCGGCCGGGCGGCGCCGGCTGGCGCGTCACCGCCCAGTGCGCGCCCATCGGCGGTTACGGCCGGGTGGCGCTGGCGCGGGAGGGCACGGCCACCGTGCTCGCCGCCCGTGACGCCGCCGGACTGGCGCGGCTGTCCGCCGGCTCGGGCCGCCCGGGCCCCTGGCTCGCCGGGGGCGTCCCCCACCGGGGCACGGCCGCGCTCACCCGGGACTCCCGGGGGCGCACGGTCGCGGTCGTGCTGGGCATGGACGGACGGCTCGCCAGCGCCCGGATCAGGGGCACGGGAGGCGAGGCCGTCGCCGACTGGGTCACGCACGACGGCAGGGCCCTGGGCGATCTGCTGACGTCCTGAGCGGACCGCACCCCATGAGCGAACCGCGCCCCGTAAGGGGCGCGGGGCGGGGTCGACATGCGGCTACCGCCGCGTGGGCGCGACAAGCCCCCACCGGCCCGCGGGTAACCAATCCCGCCCCGGCGGAGCCGCCCGTCACTTCGCCTTGATGTCCTGCTGGATGACGCGCTCGACGTTGCGCTCGGCGAGCGCGGTGATGGTCACGAAGGGGTTGACGCCGATGGAGCCCGGGATCAGCGAACCGTCCGTGAGGTAGAGGTTCTTGGCGCCGGCGACACGGCCGTAGAGGTCGGTGGCCTTGCCCAGGACGGCGCCGCCGAGGGGGTGGTAGCAGAAGTCGTCGGCGAAGGCCTTGAGCCGGGTGCCGAAGAGGTCGTAGCGGTAGATCGTCCCGTTCGCCTTGTTGACGCGGTCGAAGAGCGACTTGGCGGCGGCGACGGCGGGGGCGTTCTGGTCGCGGGTCCACCGCAGGTCCGCCCGGTCGGCGGCGGCGTCGTAGACGAAGGTGCCGCGCTCGGGGTTCTTGGTGATCGCCAGGTAGAGGCTGACCCAGGTCTCCAGGCCGGCGGGCATCGGGGCGATCTCGGCGAAGACGGGGGCCGTGGGGTTGTTCCAGTCGTCGATGCCCAGGGCGGGGATGGACGACTGCTTGGCGCCGGTGGGGTTCCACATGTGGTTGGCACGGGCCGTCATGATGTTGCCGTTGGGGCCCCAGCCCTTGCCGATCTCGGAGCTGAGGCCGGGCAGGGCGCCGGTCTCCCGGGCGCGCAGCAGCAGTTCCGTGGAGCCGAGGCTGCCGGCCCCGAGGAACAGATAGGTGCAGGAGATCTCCTTGACCGCCAGCGTCTTCCCGTAGGCGTCCGTCTCCTCGACGGTCAGGACGTAGGAGCCGTCCTTCTGCGTCCGCACGGACTTGACCTTGTGAAGGGTCCGGATGGTGACCTTGCCGGTGCCGAGGGCGGTGGCCAGATAGGTCTTGTCCAGGCTCATCTTGCCGTGGTTGTTGCCGTAGATGACCTCGCCGGCGAGCGCGGACTTCGGCGCCTCGCCGGCGGCCTCGCGCCGCATGTGGTCCCAGTCGTAGACGTTGGGCACGAAGGTGGTGCCCAGGCCCGCCTTGCCGGCCTGGTCCCGGGAGACGCGCGCGAACTTGTACCACTCGGTGTCCTCGAACCACTTCGTGTCGATGTGGTTGACGCGCAGGGTGGAGTTGGCTCGCGGGAAGTACCGGTCGTACATCTCGGCGGCGTCGACCTGCGGCAGCACCTCCTCGAAGTAGGAGCGCTTGGGCGTCACGGCCATACCGCCGTTGACCAGCGAGCCGCCGCCGACGCCGCGGCCCACGTAGACGGACATCTGGTCGTAGTTGACCCGGTCCAGCACTCCGGCGTACGGGGTGATGTCACGGTTGACCACGTCGAGCCAGAGGAACGAGCCGAGCGGGGCCTCGGTGCGCTTCTTGAACCAGCTGGAGCGCTCGTCGGGCTTGAGCATGCCGGTGAACACCTTGCCGTCCGACCCCGGCTTGTCCCACTGCTGCCCCATCTCCAGCATCAGGGTCTCCACCCCGGCCTCACCGAGCCGCAGCGCCGCGACGGCGGCACCGTAACCGGTACCGATCACCACGGCCGGCACATGCGTCCCGCCGTCCCCGGCCGCCCGGCCGGCGGCCTGCGCCCGGGGCGCCGTGGAGATCGTCGTGGCCCCGCTGAGGGCGGCGGCGCTCAAGGCCGCCATGCCGAGCAGACGACGGCGCGACAGGTGCTGGTTGACTCCCACGTGGATCCTGACCTTTCGGAGGCTGGTGAAACCGCTGATGAATCCGGTACACAGCCACTCTGCCCAACGTTCCGCTCAGGAAAGACCTAGAAGAATGACCAGACTTCAAAAGGATACTTGCACTTCTTCATAGAAAACGTTCACAAGTATCACTCTCCTCCGAAGCCGATATGTGTGGGACATATGACTCCTGTACGCTCCCGGCCGTCACCGACTCATCGGAGCGCCCTGTGCAGTTACCACTGGATCACGCCACCGCCCTCCGCCCGGGCCACGCCGCCGACGCCTCCTGGCCCACGGCCCTCGACACCCCGCCCGCCGGGGCGCTCGACCTCTGGCTGCTGAGACTCCCCGGACCCTGGCTCGGCGCGGCCGCCCTCGACGAAGCGCCGCTCGACGGCCAGGAGCGCGCCCGGGCGGACGCGTTCGCCCATCCCTTCGACCGCGCGGGCTATGTGGCAGCACATCTGACGCTGCGTCGGATCCTCGGGGCGTATCTGGACGCCGCCCCCGGCGCGGTGGACCTCGTCCGCGAGGCGTGCCCCTGCTGCGGCGGGCCGCACGGCAGGCCGGCCGCGCCCGGCGCGCCCTTCTTCTCCCTGGCGCGGGGCGAGGGGCTGGTGCTGATCGGCGTCGCCTCCGCCCCCGTGGGCGTGGCCGCCGAACGGCCCCCGGGCGTCCACACGGTGGCCGAGGCCGCCCGCTCCCTCCACCCCGCCGAGCACCGCGAGGTCATGGCCGCGCCGGTGGTGCGCCGCCCCGCGGTCCACTCCCGGCTACGGGTCCGCAAGCACGCCTACCTCAAGGGGCTGGGCGCGGGCCTGGGCCGCTCCCCCGCCCTCGACTACGTGGGCAACGGCGGCCCGGACACGCCCCCGTGGCCCACCGGCTGGACGATCGTCGACGTACCGGCCGGCACCGCCTCGGCGGCCGCGGCGGTGCGCGGCCGGCTCACGGTCCGCTACGACGTCAGGCGGCTGGACCCCGAGGGCCTGGCCGCCTGAACGTCATCTCACGGTTTATTGCTTCTTGTTACTTCTTGACCGTCCACTCCGCGGACTCCTTGGCGAAGCCGGAGTCCGGGGTGAAGCTGATGGCCTTGACCTTGGCGCTCTCGGGCATCGAGACCACCACATAGCCGAGGGCCTTCTGGCCGCCGCTGAGCTTGACCGTGGCGGGCATGTTGGCACCGGCGGTGGTGGAGCCGATGGAGTGGGTGTAGGCCTGGCCCTGCTCGTCCGTGACCTTCACACCGTTGGCCGGGCTGTCGTCGTACACCTCGGTGCCGGTGTTGACGATCTCCAGCTGGGCGGCGACCCAGCGCTTGCCCGCCGAGGGCTTCATGAACTTGTTGTCGCTCTGGGCCGGGTCGGCGAAGTTCTTGAGCGTGACGGCGATCTGGGCGCCGTTCTTGGCCTTGATGGTGACGGTGTTGCCGACGACCTGGCTCCCGCCCTGACCGGCGGAACCCTTGTCCGCCCCGCCCTGGGCGGCGCCACCCTTGTCGGCGCCGCCCTGACCGGCGGAGCCCTTGTCGGCGCCGCCGCCCTTGCCCGGGTCGGCGGCGACGGCACCCTGGCTCGCGCTGTTGTCGGGCTTGGCGTCGACACCGTCACTGTTGCAGGCGGTGGCGGTGGCGGCGAGTGCGATCACGATCGCGGCGGTGGAGAGCTGACGACGCATGGTGTATCCCCCGTGGTGGTTCGGTTTTTGACGTGCACATTCTTACCCGCAGGTCAGAGTCGTTTTCGCCATCCAGGGGGCCTGTGGGCTTCCTGTGACATTCGGGTGATCAAACCGTGGCGGCGATACATGGCGACCGGGTACCAATCGGACCTACCGGATCGTCACCCCGGAGCGGACCCCGCCGAGCCGGCCCCGGACCATGCCGGCCAGCGCGTCGAACTCCTCGACACGGAGTCGTTTTGCCATGACGACGAAGACGCCGAGCAGCACGGAACCGCCGACGACCAGCGCCGCGACCGAGCCGAGGACGCCGTCCCCCAGGCCCTGGGCGATGGCGAACGCGGCCGCACCGCCGACGAGGGCCGCCGGCACGGCCGCGGCGCACAGCCGGGCGTACGTCCGGACGACGCGCGGCCCGTCGAGGTCGCCGCCGAGGCGATCGCGCAGCCGCTTCCACGCGATCCCGACGCCCACCGCGTAGGCGAGGCCGTAGGACGCCGCCATGCCGGCGGCCGCCCAGGCGGCCGGGAGCAGGAGGTAGCAGGCGACGGCCGCGACGCCGTTGACGCCGGCGACGACGAGCGTGTTGAAGAACGGCGTCCGGGTGTCCTCGTACGCGTAGAAGCCGCGGAGGACGACGTACTGCACGGAGTACGGGACGAGTCCGAGGCCGAACGCCATGAGGATGAAGCCCATGCCCCGGGCGGCTCCGGGGCCCACACCGGAGAAGAGCAGCGTGGACATCGGCAGGCCGAGCGCGAGGAAGGCGAACGACACGGGGACGATGGCGACCGCCGACGTCCGGAGCGCCCGGGAGATGTCGTCGCGCACCGCTCCCGGGTCGTCGCCCTGGGCCGCGCGGGAGAGACGGGGCAGCACGGCGGCCATGACCGAGACGGTGATGACGGCCTGGGGCATGCCCCAGATCAGCTGGGCATTGGTGTACGCGGTGAAGCCGGCACCCTCCTTGCCGGACGCCTCGCCGGCGGCGGTGGCCAGCTGGGTGACGACCGTGGCGCCCGCTTGATTGGCGAGAACGAACAGCACGGTCCACTTGGCGAGCCGGACCGTCCGGCCGAGCCCCTGCCCCTTCCAGTCGAAGCGGGGACGGAACCGGAAGCCGGTCTCCCGGAGGTACGGGACCATGGCCAGCGCCTGCACGACGAGACCGAGCAGCGTCCCGGCGCCGAGCAGCCGCACCCCTTCCGGCGGGATCGTGCCGACGCCCATACCGGACTCGCGGTACGCGCCGTAGACCCAGACGAACGCGCCGAACGTGGCGATGACCACGACGTTGTTGAGCACGGGCGTCCACATCATCGCCCCGAACCTGCCACGGGCGTTGAGGATCTGGCCCATGACGACGTGCAGGCCCATGAAGAAGATGGTGGGCAGGCAGTAGCGGGCGAAGACCACGGCGACGCTGTTGGCCGCCTGGTCCTGGGCGATGGCGTTCGACATCAGCCGGACCAGGAGCGGCGCTGCGAGGACGGCGACGGCGACGATGGCGCCGAGCGTCACCATGACGAGGGTGAGCAGACGGTTGGCGTACGCCTCGCCCCCGTCCTCGTCCTCCTTCATGGCGCGCACGAGTCGGGGCACGAAAACGGAGTTGAGCCCGCCGCCGACGGTGAGGATGTACATCATCGCGGGGAGGGTGGAGGCCACGGTGTAGGTGTCGCCGAGCACGGCGGTCCCCAGAGCCGCGGCGATCACAAGGCTGCGCACAAAGCCGGTCAGCCGGGAGACCAGCGTACCGACGGCCATCACGGCGCCGGCTCTCGCCAGTCCGGAAGCGCTGCCTTCGCCGGTGGGCGCGGGGGCCCGCCCCGCGGCCGGCGGGCTCTTCACGGCGGTGAGCCGCAATGTGTCGGCGTCGAGCTCCTTCGCGGACTCCCGAGGCCGACCGGCACGACTGTTCTGTAAGCCCGGCATCATCGCTCCCTTCCTCATGTGATCACGCCTGATCACATGAGGAAGATCACGCCGGGACGGCCGCCCGGGGTTCCGCCTACCGGATCGGCATCCCCGAGATGGCCCGTGCGATCACCAGGCGCTGGATCTCGCTCGTGCCCTCGAAGACGGAGTAGATCGCGGCGTCCCGGTGCATGCGTTCCACCGGATAGTCGCGGGTGTAGCCGTTGCCGCCGAGGATCTGCATGGCCTGGGCCGTGACCTGTTTGGCGGTCTCGCCAGCGAAGAGTTTGGACATCGAGCCCTCCGCCGCGGTGAAGGGACGGCCGGCCGTGGCCATCCAGGAGGCGCGCCACACCAGCAGGCGGGCCGCGTCGATACGGGTGCGCATGTCGGCGAGCTGGAAGGCGACGCCCTGGTTGTCGATGATCGGCCGGCCGAACTGCACCCGGGTCCGGGCGTAGTCGAGCGCCACCTCGTACGCGGCGCGGGCGATGCCGACGGCCTGGGCTCCGACGGCCGGGCGGGACGCCTCGAAGGTGGCCATCGCGGCGTTCCCGCCCCGCTCGGCGCCGTTCGCGCGTTCCCGGGCGCGGGCGAGGCGTTCGTCCAGCCGGTCCTTGCCGCCGAGGAGGCAGTGGCCGGGGACCCGGACGCCCTGGAGGACGACCTCGGCGGTGTGGGAGGCGCGGATGCCGTGCTTGCGGAACTTCTGGCCCTGGGCGAGGCCGGGGGTGCCGGGCGGGACGACGAAGGAGGCGTGGCCCCTGGCCCCGAGCTCCGGGTCGACCACGGCGACGACGACGTGGACGTCGGCGATGCCGCCGTTGGTGGCCCACGCCTTGACGCCGTCGATCACCCACTCGTCCTTGGCCTCGTCGTGGCGGGCGCGGGTGCGCATGGCCGAGACGTCCGAGCCCGCGTCGGGTTCGGAGGAGCAGAACGCGGCGATCTTCACATCGTTCGCGTCGCCGTACATCTGCGGCACCCAGGTGCCTATCTGCTCGTCGGTGCCGTTGGTGAAGACGCTGACCGCCGCGAGCCCCGTGCCGGTGATCGCCAGGCCCAGGCCCGCGTCGCCCCAGAAGAGCTCCTCCATGGCCACCGGGATGCCCAGGCCCGTGGGGTCGAAGAACTGGCGGGCGTAGAAGTCCAGCGAGTAGAGCCCGATCCTGGCGGCCTCCCGGACCACCGGCCAGGGGAATTCCTCGCGTTCGTCCCACTCCGCGGCCGCGGGTCGCATCACGTCGGCGGCGAAGCCGTGGATCCAGTCCCGGACGGTCTCCTGCTCTTCGCTCAGCTCCGGCTCAAACGCGGCCATGACCCCTCCCAACATGCGCTACCAGCGGTAACGGCAGTATGTTACCCACCGGTAAAGCCTGTCAACGGACCTCCTCCCGAATCCGCTGTGTGGATCGGGTGTTACTTTGCGCAGGCATTTCGATTCACTGGGGCGGGGAGGCACGTCTGATGGAGACCAGTCAGCGGGAAGAGCAGCACAAGGCGGCGGAGCAGCGGCGGAGGGAGCTGCTGGAGGCCGCGGACCGGGTGGTGCTGCGGGACGGTCCGGGGGCGTCGATGAACGCCATCGCGGCGGAGGCGGGGATCACCAAGCCCATCCTCTACCGGCACTTCGGCGACAAGGGGGGCCTGTACCGGGCGCTGGCCGTACGGCACACCGACGCCCTGCTCGCCGGGCTGCGGGCGGCGCTGGACGCGCCCACCAACCGGCGCGAGCGGGTGGAGACGACGCTGGACAGCTATCTGGCGGCCATAGAGGCGCGGCCCCAGGTCTACCGCTTCCTGATGCACCCGGCCGACGAGGGCCAGCCCTCCGACCAGGGCTTCGACGTCGGCCGACACTCGGCGCCGCTGCTGCGGCGCATGGGCGAGGAGCTGGCGCAGGTCATAGTCGAGCGGGTGGACCTCGGCCCGGACGGGGAGGAACTGGCCCGGGCGTGGGGCCACGGCATCGTCGGCATGATGCACGCCGCCGGCGACTGGTGGCTGCGGGAGCGTCCCTTCCCGCGCGAGCAGCTCGTCCGGTACCTCGCGGACCTGCTGTGGGGCCGCCTGGCCACGTCGGGCGACCGGGCGGACGGCCCGGGGTTCTGACGGGGCGGCGCTCCGGCCCGGCACGTCGGGTCTGTATGCCGGGTCTGTATGCCGGGTCTGTATGCCGGAACGCCCGTGGGCGTACGTCCGTGCCCCCGCGGGCGGCCGGGCGGCGCGGGCCAGGCCGGGCCCGTACGTCCCGGCCGCCCGGGCGGGCCGCGTCAGCCCGCCCGGCCGCCGGCCGCCGGGGCAGGAGCCTCGACCACCGCCGCCGCGGCCCCGGCCGGAGCCGGGGACAGCCCGGCCCGCCGGGCCGCGCGCAGGGCGCGTCGGCGCCGCAGCCCCGTGAGGTGGTCGAGGTACAGCCCGCCGTCGAGGTGGTCGCACTCGTGCTGGAGGCACCGCGCGAAGAAGCCGGTGCCCCTTACCGTGACCGGGGAGCCGTCCAGGCGGACGCCCTCGACGACGGCCTCGTCGAAGCGCGGGGTGCCCGCCTCGATCCCCGGGACGGACAGACAGCCCTCGGGGCCGCGGATCACGGGGCCGTCGGTGGCGACGAGCCGGGGGTTGACGACATGGCCCAGGTGGCGGCGGTCCTCGTCGTCGGGGCAGTCGTAGACGAAGAGGCGCAGCGGCACGCCTATCTGGTTGGCGGCGAGGCCGACGCCGCCCGCCTCGTACATGGTGGCGAACATGTCCTCGACGAGCCGGGCGAGGTCGTCGTCAAACGCCGTGACCTCCTCGCAGGGTGCCGCGAGACCCCGGTCTCCGAGCAGCCTCATGGGCCGCACACGTCCTGAACTGCCGGGAATGGTGCCTCGTCGCATGGGCTCCAGCGTACGTTCCCCGGGCCGCGGGTTCGGGCCCGCGGCCGGATCTCGATAGGCTGATCCCCGACCGGAGTCTCCTGGCCGGCCCTCGGCACTGGAGGGGCGTTCCACCGGCTGACCAGGATTTACGGCCCGGCGCCGAACAAGGAGGATCTAGGACGATGGCAGGCAACTCGGGGCCGCTGTCGCCGCGGGCCAAGCTCGCCGTGACGGCGGGCAAGGCGGCTGCGGCGGTGTCGCGCGCAGCGGGCCGCGGCAGTGGGTCGGTGATCGGCGGCAAGGTCGCGCTCAAGCTCGACCCCGACCTGCTGGCCCGGCTGGCAACCCACCTGGACGTGGTCCTGGTGTCGGCCACCAACGGCAAGACGACCACGACCCGGCTGATCGCCGAGGCGCTGCGGGCCAGCGGTCCGGTGGTGTCCAACGCGCTGGGCGCGAACATGCCCGCGGGCATCACCTCCGCCCTGGCGGGCGGCTCGGACGCCCGCTACGGCGTGATCGAGGTGGACGAGAAGTACCTCGCGGGTGTCGCCCGCGACACCTCGCCCAAGGCCATAGCGCTGCTGAACCTCTCGCGCGACCAGCTGGACCGCGCCGCGGAGACCCGCATGCTGGCCGAGAAGTGGCGTGAGGGCCTGGCCGGCACCAAGGCCGTGGTGATCGCCAACGCGGACGACCCGCTGATCGTGTGGGCGGCGTCCTCGTCGCAGAACGTGGTGTGGGTCGCGGCCGGCCAGGAGTGGAAGGACGACGCCTGGTCGTGCCCCTCCTGCGGTGGTGTGATGCAGCGCCCGGGTGACGACTGGTTCTGCGGCGAGTGCGGCTTCAGGCGGCCGACGCCGAGCTGGGCACTGTCGGGGGACTACGTCCTCGACCCGCACGGCTCCGCGTGGCCCATCCACCTCCAGCTGCCGGGCCGGGCCAACAAGGCCAACGCCACCACCTCGGCCGCCGTGGCCGCGACCTTCGGCGTGCCGCCGCAGGTGGCGCTGGAGCGGATGTACCAGGTGCAGGCGGTGGCCGGCCGGTACGACGTGGTGAACTACCTCGACCGTGAGGTACGGCTGCTGCTGGCGAAGAACCCGGCCGGCTGGCTGGAGACGTTCTCGCTGATCGACGGCCCGCCGGCACCGGTGATCCTGTCGGTGAACGCCCGTGGCGCGGACGGCACCGACACCTCGTGGCTGTGGGACGTCGACTACACCCGGCTCGCCGGGCACCCGATCATGGTCATCGGCGACCGCAAGCTGGACCTGGCCGTGCGCCTGGAGGTCGCGGGCGTGGACTTCCGGGTCTGCGAGACGTTCGACGAGGCGGTGCAGATGGCCCCGCCCGGCAAGGTCGAGGTCATCGCGAACTACACCGCTTTCCAGGACATCCGCCGCGTCGTCGGCAACTGACCCACGGGCAGCACTCAAAGGATTGTGAGCATGAGCCAGAACAGTCTGCGTGTGGTGTGGGTCTACCCCGACCTGCTCAGCACCTACGGCGACCAGGGCAACGTCCTGGTCCTGGAGCGCCGCGCCCACCAGCGCCGCCTGGACGTCCAGCGTGTGGACGTCCGCTCCGACCAGCAGATCCCCACCTCCGGTGACATCTACCTGATCGGTGGCGGCGAGGACCGGCCGCAGCGGCTGGCCGCCGAGCGGCTGCGCCGCGACGGCGGTCTCAACCGGGCCGTCGCCAATGGCGCGATCGTCTTCTCGGTCTGCGCCGGCTACCAGATCCTGGGCCACGAGTTCGTCAACGACCTGGGCCGGCGCGAGCAGGGCCTCGGTCTGCTGGACGTCATCAGCACCCGGGGCGAGGGCGAGCGCTGCGTCGGCGACGTCCTCGGCGACATCGACCCCCAGCTCGGCCTGCCGCCGCTGACCGGGTTCGAGAACCACCAGGGCGTCACCCACCTGGGCCCGACGGCCCGCCCGTTCGCCCGGGTCCGTTTCGGCAAGGGCAACGGCACCGGCGACGGCACCGAGGGCGCGTTCAACGAGACCGTCTTCGGTACGTACATGCACGGCCCGGTCATGGCCCGCAACCCGCATATCGCGGACATGCTGATCAAGCTGGCGCTGGACGTCAACGCCCTGCCGCCGGTCGACGACCGCTGGTACGAGGCGCTGCGCGCCGAGCGGATCGCCGCGGCGACACAGCCCGCATAGCGGACGGTCGTGATCCCCGCCGCCCCGACGGTTTAGGGTGGCGGGGATTCCCACCGGACGACGGGGTCCGGTCCTTAAGCGGCCCCGCGGGGCCCCGATCCAAAAGGTCCCCCTGTCATGCGCATCGGTGTGCTCACCTCCGGCGGCGACTGCCCCGGGCTCAACGCCGTCATCCGTTCCGTCGTCCACCGCGCCGTCGTCGACCACGGCGACACGGTCATCGGTTTCCACGACGGCTGGCGCGGTCTGCTGGAGGGCGACCACCGGCCGCTGGACCTGGAGTCCGTGGCCGGCATCCTCGCCACCGGCGGCACCGTGCTCGGCTCCTCCCGGGTACGGCCCGAGGATCTGCGCGGCGGCGTGGAGCGCGCTCGCGACCACATGGCCGCGCTCGGCCTGGACGCCGTCATCCCCATCGGCGGCGAGGGCACCCTCAAGGCGGCCCGGCTGCTCTCGGACGCGGGGCTGCCGATCGTCGGCGTCCCCAAGACCATCGACAACGACATCGCCTCGACCGACGTCACCTTCGGCTTCGACACGGCCGTGGGCGTGGCCACGGAGGCCCTGGACCGGCTGAAGACGACCGCCGAGTCCCATCAGCGGGTACTGATCGTGGAGGTGATGGGCCGCCACACCGGCTGGATCGCCCTCCAGTCGGGCATGGCCGCCGGCGCCCACGCGATCGTGGTGCCGGAACGGCCCTTCGACATCGACGAGCTGACGGCCGTCGTCGGCAAGCGCTTCGAGGCGGGGAAACGATTCGCCATCGTGGTCGTCGCGGAGGGCGCCAAGCCGCGCCCCGGCTCGATGGACTTCGAGACCGGCGGTACGGACGTCTACGGGCACGAGCGATTCGCCGGTGTCGCCCGGCAGCTGGCCGGGGAGCTGGAGCGCCGCCTGGACAAGGAGGCCCGGCCCGTCATCCTCGGCCATGTGCAGCGCGGCGGCACCCCCACCGCGTACGACCGGGTGCTCGCCACCCGCTTCGGCTGGCACGCGGTGGAGGCCGTGCACCGGGGCGCGTTCGGGATGATGACGGCGCTGCGCGGCACGGACATCACGCTGGTGCCGCTGGCCGAGGCCACCGAACGGCTGAAGACGGTCCCGGCGGAGCGCTACTCCGAGGCCGAGAACGTGCTGTGATCCGCTGTGCCTCCCCGGGGGACGGCCCCAGGGGCCCTGGCCGGACCCGCGGGCCAGCCCGCTCCCCCGCCCCGGCGTCGTGCCGAGGACACCGACCGCACCGGTAGCGCCGCGCACGCGGGCGAGGCGCCCCGGCCGTGGGCCCGCCCCGGGTCGCCTCTACTCTGGTCCCGGCGCATCGGTGCGAAATGGGAGAGACTGGATGGATCACGGCGGACACGGCATGCACGGCATGATGCACATGGACATGCCGCCGTTCACGCTGGGCCGGGGTCTGCAATTCAGCGGCGAGCCGTTCTTTATGATCGGCTGCCTGCTGGGGCTGGGCCTCTACGGCTGGGGCGTGGTGCGGCTGCGGAGACGCGGCGACGCCTGGCCGTGGGGCCGGGTGGTGGCGTTCACGCTGGGCGTGCTGAGCGTGGCGCTGGTGATGTGCACCAAGCTCAACGACTACGGCATGGTCATGTTTAGCGTGCACATGGTGCAGCACATGGTGATCAGCATGCTCTCCCCGATCCTGCTCCTCCTGGGCGCCCCGGTGACGCTGACGCTGCGGGCGCTGCCCGCCGCGGGGCGCGGTCGCAAGGGGCCGCGCGAGTGGCTGGTGGCCCTGCTGCACAGCCGCTACATGCGGATCATCACCCACCCGGCGTTCACGATCCCGATGTTCATCGCGAGCCTGTACGCGCTGTACTTCACGCCGCTCTTCGACTTCCTCATGGAGACGAGGACCGGGCACATCGCGATGATGGTGCACTTCCTCGCGGTGGGCCTGGTGTTCTTCTGGCCGATCATGGGTGTGGACCCGGGCCCGCACCGGCCGGGCTATGTGATGCGGATGCTGGAGCTGTTCGCGGGCATGCCCTTCCACGCCTTCTTCGGCATCGCGCTGATGATGGCCTCGGAGCCGATGATCGGCACGTATATGCATCCGCCGGCCTCGCTGGGCATCGACGCGCTGGACGACCAGAAGGCGGGCGGCGGCATCGCCTGGGCGTTCAGCGAGATCCCGTCGGTCCTGGTGCTGCTGGCGCTGGTGTACCAGTGGTACCGCTCCGAGCAGCGGCAGGCCAAGCGGTCCGACCGCGCGGAGGAGCGCAGCGGCGACAAGGAGCTCCAGGCCTACAACGCCTATCTGGCCTCGCTCCACGCCAAGGGCCGGCAGGGCTAGGCCGGGCTGGGCCGGGCCGGTTCCGGACCGGGCCCGGCGGCGGTATGGCGGTACGGACCGCGGTGGGGAGACGATGGTCTCCTGACCGCGGTCCGCGCGTATGTACGGCCGTACGGCGGGACCGCCGTGGAGGAGGTGCGGGATGCCCGGATCGACGAAGGCCATGGCGGGGCTCACGGTCGCGGGGCTGGTCCTGGTGACCGCCTACTCGGTGACGATCGGCAGCGACGGCTGGCTGTGGTTCGCCTGGGTGGTGCTGGGCGTGGCGACGATCGGGGCGATGGCGACGCGCGGGGCCTGAGCGCCGCGCCCCGGGCGGGCGCTCGGAAGCGTCGGAAGGCGTCAGGAAGTCAGAAAGCGTCAGAAGCGGAAGACCGCTCCCGTGGCGGCCTCCAGGAGGCAGAGGTTGGGGTAGGTCCTCCGCCAGGCCACCGTGGTGCCGTGCCACGCCCCGTCGGCGGTGGCGGAGACCGGGTCGTCCTCCCGGGTGCACACCCGGCCGGTGTCGCCGGGGAGGGCGTCGGGCCGGCCGCCCGCCCGTTCCAGGTCCGCGCACGCCTCGGCCGCGTGGGGGTGGTGGCCGCCCGCGCCGGGACAGACGAGCCGGAGGCCGCGGATCCAGGTGTTCCGCGCGCCGGAGATCGTCAGGAGGAGCCGCCCCGTCTCCTTGGTGTCAGCGCTCGCCGGAGCGGGGGGTAGCGCGAACAGCGCGGTGACGGTCGCTGCCGCTGCCGCGGTGGTGCGTACGGACATGGGTGCCTCCCGGGCGCGGTCGTGCCGGTCAGGGCACCGTGTGGGGCCGCCGTACGGCAAGCGACCGCACCGGACCCTCACCTGTGTGGGGGATTGCGGCCACCCGGGCGGCCGCCGGGCCGGAGCGGAAATTCCCTCGCCGCGGACGGCCGTCGTCCGTACGCTCCCGTCCGTACCAGAGGCTTCTGACAAGGGGGAACGTAGTGAGCGCACGGCTGCGCGAGATCGCGCGGGTGACGGAGTCGATCGTCGCCGACGGGGGCTATACGACACCGGGCGGCCGGTGGGCGGACATCGCCGAGGCGGTCGGGGCGGCCCGCCGGGGGACGCGGCTGTACGGGCCGGAGCCGGTGGCGGTGCCCTCGGGGAAGCCGGTGGCGGCGACGGTCTTCGAGGTGACGGCCGAGGGCAGTCTGGGAGCATCGCGCCGGCTGGCGGCGGACGGCGGAGTGTCAGCGAACGGCGGGGTGTCAGCGGACGGCGGGGTGTCAGCGGACGGCGGGGTCGCGGTGCTCAACTTCGCCTCCGCCCGCAACCCCGGCGGCGGCTACCTCAACGGCGCCCAGGCGCAGGAGGAGGCGCTGTGCCGGGGCTCGGCCCTGTACACCTGCCTGCGCGAGGCCCCGGAGTACTACGCCGCCCATCGCGCGGACCCCAGCCCCTTCTACAGCGACCGGGTCGTCCACTCCCCCGGCGTCCCGGTCTTCCGCGACGACCGTGACGGGCTCCTGGAGACCCCGTACACGGTGGGCTTCCTGACCTCCCCGGCCCCCAACGCCGGGGTGATCGCCCAGCGCACCCCGGAGCTCACCGCCCGGGTCCCGGCGGCGCTGGCGGAGCGCGCGGACCGGGTGCTGGAGGTGGCGGCCGCGCACGGCTACCGCCGGCTGGTGCTCGGGGCGTGGGGGTGCGGGGTCTTCCGCAACGACCCGGGGCAGGTCGCGGCGGCGTTCGCCGGGCATCTGACGGGCACGGGGCGCTTCGCCGGCCGTTTCGAGCACGTCGTCTTCGCGATCCTCGACCGGCGGACGGACTCGCCGGTCCGGGCGGCCTTCGCGTCGGTGTTCGCGGCGGAGGCTCGCTGACGCGGAGGGGCGAGGCCCAGCGGAGGGGCGAGGCCCAGCGGTCAGGTCAGGCCCGCTCCCCCATCATCTCGGCGACGAGGAACGCCAGGTCGAGGGACTGGGCCCGGTCGAGCCGGGCGCCGCGGGCGGCCCCGCCGGCCCGGTCGCCGGTCAGCGCCACATGGATGCCTCCCGCGTGGGTGCCGCAGGCCCGGTGGACGTCGAAGAAGCCCCGGACCTCGTCGAGGAGGGCGTCGAAGTCATGGACCGCGTGACCGCCGGACGTCCGCACGGTGTTGCCGTGCACGGGGTCGCAGACCCAGGCGGGCGTGGCGCCCTCCCCCGCCGCCTTGCGCACCAGCGCGGGCAGCCGGTCGCGGACGGCTCCGGCGCCCATCCGGGCGATGAAGGTGAGCCTGCCGGGGATACGGTCCGGGTCGAGCCGGTCGACGCAGGCGAGGACGGTGTCCGGGTCGGCGTCGGGGCCCAGCTCCACGGCGACGGGGTTGTGGATCCGGGAGAGGTAGGCGAGATGCTCGCCGTCCGCCTCCCGGCCGGGCAGGGCGGTCCACAGCAGATGGGCGCTGGTCGCGTAGGGCAGCCCGGTGCGGGCGTCGGTGCGGGTGAGCGCCTCCTCGTAGTCGAGCCGCCGCCCCTCGTGGCCCGCGAAGAAGTCGACGGTGTGGACCTCCTTGGGGTCGACCCCGCACGCGTGCATAAAGCGCAGAGAACGCTCGATCCCGTCGGCGAGCTCCGTGTAGCGTCGGCGGGACGGGGAGTCGGTCACGAAACCGCGGTTCCACTCATGCACTTGGTGGAGGTCGGCATGCCCTCCGATGCCGAAGGCGCGTACGAGATTGAGCGTAGTCGCCGACGCGTCGTACATCCGGCGCAGCCGGTGGGCGCCGGGGTCGCCGGAGCCGGCGGGCCCGCCGAAGTCGACCCGGCCGACCTTCACCACCGGGACCGAGGCCGCGTAGGTGAGGACCACGGCCATCTGAAGGAGCGTACGGAGGATCCCGCCCACGGAATCGGCGGTCGTCCCGCCGAAACTCCGTGCGCTCTCGCCCCCTTGCAGCAGGAACGCCTCGCCCCGGGCGACGGCGGCGAGCCGGTCCCGCAGCCGGTCGCACTCCTCGGCGAAGACGAGCGGGGGCAGATCCTGGAGCGGCCCGGCCGTCACCGGCGGTCCGGCCTGCGGCAGTGGAGTCATGTCCCCGTCTCTCGGCTGGCCGGCCGCGCGCGGCGGCCGGCGGGATGTCCGGCCCAGGAATTCCAGCCCACCCGCCGGGCCCCGTCAAGGACGACCCACCCCCTTTTCCGGTGCGAAGGGGTTTGGCCGGGAGTGCACGCGGTACGCGCACTGGTGAGGTCCTTGAAGTCGACCCGGAAGTCTTGACCCAGAGGTCCTTATGACAGCCGAGTCCGAATCAGACAAGGCCGACGACGCGTCCGTCGGCATCCCGCGTCTGCGGGCGGCCCGCGACCAGTTCGCCGACCTGACGGACCGGCCCCCGGCGACGGCCTGTGGATCCGCCTGACGGGACCGTGGGCCCCCTGCATGCGGGCCGGCGTCGCCTGATCCCGGCAGGACGATCACCACGCCAGGACAACTGCGCCCCGGCCCATATCGGGTCGGGGCGCAGTCGCTACAGGTACCGCTACCGGGGATTACTTGGTGGCGGTGGCCTTCGGGGGCACCGGGGTGGCGTGCGGGGTGCACGTCACGTCGGAGCCGCCGGTGAGCTTGCCGGTCAGGAGGTAGGCGTCGACCTTGCTGTTGATGCAGGGGTTGACGAGACCGGTGACGCCGTGGGAGCCGGCGCCCTTCTCCGTGATCAGCTGCGAGCCGCGGAAGCGCTTGTGCAGCTCGACCGCGCCCTCGTACGGGGTGGCGGCGTCACGGTCGGACTGCACGATGAGGGTCTGCGGCAGACCCTTGTGCGTGGTGACCTCGATGGGGTTGTACTGCGGGCCCTTCCAGGTGGCGCAGGGCAGGTTCATCCAGGCGTTGGACCACGTCATGAACGGGGCCTGACGGTCGACGCGGGTGTTGTCGCGGTCCCACTTGTTCCAGCTGGTGGGCCACTTGGCGTCGGCGCACTCGACCGCGGTGTAGACGGCGTTGCCGTTCTCCGAGGCGATGTTGCCCGCCTTGTCGGCCATGTCCGGGCCGGCGGCCTGGACCAGCGGCTTCTCGTCACCGGCGACGTACTTGCTCCAGGTCTGGGCGACCGGCACCCACGAGGAGTCGTAGTACGCGGCCTTCTGGAACCAGCCGATCAGCTCGGCCGGGCCGACGAGCCCGGCGATGGGCTTGGCCTTGGCGGAGGCGCGGAGCTTCTCCCAGTTCTGGTGGACCTTGGCCTGGGTGGTGCCGAGGTGGAAGGCGTCGTCGTGCTGGGCGACCCACTTCTCCCAGTCCTTGAACCGGCCCTCGAAGGCGATGTCCTGCTCGAGGTTGGCCTTGTACCAGATGTTGTCCTGGGCCGGGTTGACGACGCTGTCGACGATCATGCGACGGACGTGCGTCGGGAAGAGCGTGCCGTAGACGGCGCCGAGGTAGGTGCCGTAGGAGACGCCGAGGTAGTTGAGCTTCTTCTCGCCGAGGGCGGCGCGGACGACGTCCACGTCACGGGCGGTGTTCGTCGTCGTCATGTACGGCAGGAGGTCGCCGCTGCGCTCGAAGCAGCCGTCCGCGTACTCCTTGGCCAGCTTGCGCTGGGCGCGCTTGTCGGCCTCGCTGGAGGGCACCGGGTCGGGCTTGGGGGCCTTGACGAACTCCTGGGGGTCGACGCAGGAGATCGGGGCCGAGTGGCCGACGCCGCGCGGGTCGAAGCCCACGAAGTCGTACGCCTTGGCGATGTTGACGTAGAGCGGGTTCTTGGTCGTGACCTTCGTGGGGAAACGCAGGCCGGAGCCGCCCGGGCCGCCCGGGTTGTAGACGAGCGAGCCCTGGCGCTCGCTCGCGGTGCCGGTGGACTTGGCCCGGTCCACGGCGATCTTGATGGTGCGGCCGTTGGGCTTGGCGTAGTCGACGGGAACCGTGACGAATCCGCACTGGATCGGCTTCTGGAACCCCCAGTCGGCAGGACAGTCCTGCCACTGCACACCCGTCTTCGCGGCGTGCTCGGCGGCGATCTTCACGCCCTTGGCCTCGGCGGCGCCTCCCGGCACGGCCTGCGCCGCGCCCGCCGCCGGTGCGGACAGGAAACCGGCGACGAGCGTGCCGGCCAGCACCGTGCCGGCCGCGCCGGCTATCGCGTTGGGTCTCAAGATAGGAATTCCCCCTGCTTCGAACGCCGCCCGGAGGGCAGCGATGATCACGCGGTCTGCGGGGAATCCTTTCGTCTCCCCTGCCACAAAGGACAGGGTGTGAGGGCGTTCTTTACTAATCCGTAAAGATGACGGAACAAGGAGCGGCACGGGTGGTGGCCTTCACCCCAACTGGCGCTAAAACGCCCGTATTACGTCGTTCAGCTCGCTTGTCCATGAATCCAGCACCTTGCGCACTCCCAGTGCGTCCCGCGCGACCGCGCTCACCACGACGGCCGGGCCGGCGAGGGGGGTGACGGCGGCGGTCGCGCCGAGCGGACGGGCCGTCATCGGCCGGTCCTCGAAGGCCGGGTGCACGACGACGAGCTGGCCGACCGCGCGGTGCCCGCCGAGCACCGCGCCGCCGTCCCAGCCGGGCACCCCCGGTCCGTAGCACAGCTCCTGGTCGAACAACGGCCGTCCGGCGAGGTGGACCGTCAGCCGTGAGCGCAGCCGTCCCGGAGGCTCGCCCGCCCGGCCCAGGACCTGCTCCTCGCGGAGCAGCAGCCGGGCCCCGGCGGCGAGCGCGACGCGGGTGGTCGTCCGGACGTCGCTGCCGTGCGCGGAGATCAGCGGCTCGGGCAGCCAGCGCAGGGCGGCGCCTTCGCCCACGTCGATACGGGTGTCGTAGGTGGCGGGCGCGCCCGTACGGCCCGGCAGGGCGATCGTGGCGGCCGTGGTGGAGAAGGACAGCGCGGCGCCGCGCTCGACACGGGCGCCGAGCGTCAGCCGGTCGCCGCCGAGCGGGGCGCTCATGGCGCCCACGAGCGCCACCCGGGCCTCGGCCCCGCGGCCGCCGATCCGGCGCAGGGCGAACGGCCCCCCACCCTCCAGGACGGGCAGGGCGGTGCCGCCCCTGCCGTCGGGGGCGGCGACGATCCGGGCCGCCGCCACCACGCCGGCGGGGTCGGGCGCGAGCGCCGTGGCCAGGGCAGCCGGTGGAGTCACACCGCCGTCCAGATCGCGAGCCGCTCCAGCACCCAGTCCCGTACGGGCGCGACGCCGCCCTCGGCGGCGAGCGAGGTGAAGGCCACCGGGAGCTCCCCGCGCTGGGCCTTGGCGTCGCGCGCCATGCCCTCCAGGTCGACGCCGACGTACGGGGCGAGGTCGGTCTTGTTGACGACCAGCAGATCGGCGGTGGTCAGGCCGGGCCCGCCCTTCCGGGGGATGTCGTCACCGCCGGCCACGTCGATGACGAAGATCTGCGCGTCGACGAGGCCCTTGGAGAAGGTGGCGGTGAGGTTGTCGCCGCCGGACTCCACGAGGACGAGGTCGAGCGGGCCGACCGCGTCCTCCAGGTCCTCGACGGCTTCGAGGTTGGCGGAGATGTCGTCGCGGATGGCGGTGTGGGGGCAGGCGCCCGTCTCCACGGCGGTGATGCGCTCGGGCGCCAGCACGGCGTTGCGCAGCAGGAACTCGGCGTCCTCGCGGGTGTAGATGTCGTTGGTGACGACGGCGATGGACAACTGCTCGCGCAGCGCGCGGCACAGGGCGGCGACCGTCGCCGTCTTGCCGGACCCGACGGGCCCGCCGAGCCCGATCCGCAGGGCGCGGCGGGTGCCGTCGGGGCGGGTGGGCGCGGCGGCGCTGTAGGTGTGGCGGTGGGGGTAGGTGGTGGGGTGGTCGAGGTGCACGGTTCCCTCCAGGGGTGTCGGAATCAGCCCCTCTGGCGTTCGAGGAGCGGGGGTCCGGGGGCGGAGCCCCCGGGAGACAGCGGCTACGTGGCGAACAGCCGCACCGGCCACGCCGCGTGCTGCTCCGCCGTGATGTCGAGCAGCGGCGCCGCCGGCGCGGGCAGGGCGTCGGTCCCCTCGTCGAGCGCCCGCAGCCCCGCCTCCGCCGCGCGCGCCGCGACGTCGTCCAGCTCCGGCGCCAGCCGCGCCAGCACCGCCGTCGCCTCGAACGGATCGAGGCTCAGCAGCCGCACCACCGCCGTCGCCGGCCCGCTCACCGCCTCGTACGCGGCGGCGTACGCGGCGGCCGGCGGCCCCAGCCCGGCGGAGCGCGCCACCAGCCCGAGGACGACGGGCTGGTGGGCGCCGCGCGGCAGGGCCGCCGCGAGGGCGTCGAGTCCGGGCGACGGCCAGGCCGCGCGCGCGGCGCGCATCAGCTGACGGCCGAGCCGGCGCGCGGCGGCGCGCAGGGCCGGCGAGGGAGTGCGGGCGTCGGCGGCCGCGTCGAGGTCGAGCGGGTCGATCCCCGCGGCCGCGGCCGCGGCGAGCCCCGCCGCGGTCAGCCCTGCGGTGTGCAGCCGTCCCCGGCAGAAGGCTTCCAGGGACGCGCCGTCCGTGACCCGGCCGGCCTTGACGGCCGCCTCGGCGCCGCCGGAGTGGGCGTGGCCCCCGGCGGGGAAGCGTCCGTCGGCCAGGACGAGGAGCGCGGCGGACATGGTGCCGCCCATCGGCCGCCTGTCGGACATGGTGCTCATCGGTGGCCCGTCAGAAGAGGAAGTACCGCTGGGCCATGGGCAGCTCCGTCGCCGGGCGCGGCTCGACCGGCTCCCCCTCGATGGTGACCGTGAAGGTGTCCGGGTCCACCTCCACCCGGGGGCGGGCGTCGTTCTCGCGCATGTCCGCCTTGGTGAGACGGCGGGTGTCGCGGATGGGAACGAAGCGTTTGCCCAGGCCCAGCCGTTCGGGCAGCCCGTCGTCCAGCGCCCACTGGGTGACGAAGTTGAGGGAGTTGGCGGCGGGCGCCCTGCCCCGGGCGCCGAACATGGGGCGCGGGAGGATGGGCTGGGGGGTGGGGATGGAGGCGTTGGCGTCGCCCATCTGCGCGTAGGCGATCTGTCCGCCCTTGAGGACGAGCAGGGGCCGGACGCCGAAGAACGCGGGCTCCCACAGCACCAGGTCGGCGAGCTTGCCGGTCTCGACGGAGCCGATCTCGTGGTCGAGGCCCTGGGCTACGGCGGGGTTGATCGTGTACTTGGCGACGTAGCGGCGGGCCCGCCGGTTGTCGGCGCGGCCGTCGCCGGGCAGGGCGCCGCGCCGCTCCTTCATCACGTGCGCGGTCTGCCAGGTGCGCAGGACCACCTCGCCGATGCGCCCCATGGCCTGGGAGTCGGAGGAGATGATCGAGATGGCGCCGAGGTCGTGGAGGACGTCCTCGGCGGCGATCGTGCCGGGCCGGATCCGGGACTCGGCGAAGGCGAGGTCCTCGGGGACGGCGGGGTTGAGGTGGTGGCAGACCATCAGCATGTCGAGGTGCTCCTCGACGGTGTTGACGGTGTGCGGCCGGGTGGGGTTGGTGGAGCTGGGCAGGACGTTGGCCTCGGAGACCACCGTGATGATGTCGGGCGCGTGCCCGCCGCCCGCGCCCTCGGTGTGGTACGCGTGGATGGAGCGTCCGGCGATGGCGGCGAGGGTGTCGCCGACGAAGCCCGCCTCGTTGAGCGTGTCGGTGTGGATGGCGAGCTGGGCGCCGCTCTCCTCGCACACGCTCAGACAGGCGTCGATGGCTGCGGGGGTGGCGCCCCAGTCCTCATGGATCTTGAATCCGACGGCTCCGGCGCGCAGTTGGGCGCGCATCGCGTCGTAGGAGACGGTGTTGCCCTTGCCGAGGAGGCCTATGTTGACCGGGTACCCCTCCATCGCCTCGAACATCCGGGCGAGGTGCCAGGAGCCGGGGGTGATGGTGGTGGCCTTGCTGCCCTCGGCGGGGCCGGTGCCGCCGCCCACGAGCGTGGTGACGCCGGAGGCCAGCGTCTCGTCGGCGAGCTGGGGGCAGATGAAGTGGACGTGGGCGTCGACGGCGCCGGCGGTGAGGATCCTGCCGTTGCCGGAGATGATCTCCGTCTCGGGGCCGATGACGAGGTCGGGGTGGACGCCGTCCATGGTGTCGGGGTTGCCGGCCTTGCCGATGCCGGTGATCCGGCCGTCGCGGATGCCCACGTCGGCCTTGACGATCCCCCAGTGGTCGAGGACGACGGCGCCGGTGATCACGGTGTCGGGGGCGCCCTCGGCGCGGGTGACGCGCGACTGGCCCATCGACTCGCGGATGACCTTGCCGCCGCCGAAGACCGCCTCGTCCCCGGCGTGGCCGGGGCCGCCGCAGCGGTCCTCCTCGATCTCTACCAGCAGGCTGGTGTCGGCGAGCCGGATCCGGTCGCCGGCCGTCGGCCCGTAGAGCGCGGCGTACTCGGCGCGGGTCAGCTCAGGCATCGAGCGGTCCCCCGCACTCGCCGCGCAGCCCCTCGACGACGCGCTTGCCGCCGATGGGCACGAGGTCGATCTCGACCGGGATGCCCGGCTCGAAGCGCACGGCGGTGCCGGCGGCGATGTCGAGGCGCAGGCCGTGGGCGGCCGCGCGGTCGAAGGCGAGGCCCGGGTTGGCCTCGGCGAAGTGGTAGTGGGAGCCGACCTGGACGGGCCGGTCGGCCGCGTTGAGGACGGTCAGCCGGACGCGGCGCGGCCCTTCGTTGAGCCGTACGGGCGCGTCGGCGTGCAGGATCTCTCCGGGAATCACGGTGCCCCCGTCACGCGATGGGTTCGTGGACGGTGACGAGCTTCGTCCCGTCCGGGAAGGTGGCCTCGACCTGGACGTCGTGGATCATCTCGGGGATGCCGTCCATGACCTCGTCACGGGTGAGGACCTTGCGCCCCGAGGACATCAGCTCGGCGACGGTGCGGCCGTCGCGGGCGCCTTCGAGGATGTGGGCGGTGATCAGGGCCACCGCTTCGGGGTGGTTGAGGCGCAGCCCGCGGGCCCTGCGCCGCTCCGCGACGTCGGCGGCCACATGGATGAGCAGTCGTTCCTGCTCGTGCGGGGAAAGTTGCATGTATCCCACCTCAACACAGTGTTGACCTGGGGTTCTTCTCCCCGCGGCCGCTGACCGCAGATTAGGGCGCAAGCTTTTCCAACGCGTTAACCGGGATGACCGATTTTTGGTGCGTCCATGACCAGCCCCCGCGCCTCCGGCGCTGTGGGGGCGTCAGCGCCGCGCGGTGCCGCCGGGATCGCGGTGCTCGGCCGCGATGCCGAAGCGGCCGCGTTCGCCCGGAGCGGACGACGACACCGGGCGGACCGCGGCGACCGTACTGATCACCGGCTCCTCCGGCGCGGCCGCCCCGGCCGGCTCCTCCTCGAGCCGTCGCAGGTCGTCGGCGGAGACCAGGGCCACCAGCGGCTTCCCGTGACGGGTGACGACGACCCGCTCGCCGCCGTAGACGACACGGTTGATGAGGTCCGCCAGCTCGGCTCGGGCTTGCGTCACAGGAATCTCGTAGGCCATGCCCCCATTCTAAGCTGCTGTACGTCCTGTACATTTTTTACAGAAGGCCGATCGCGACGGCCGATCGAACCGATCGAAAGGCGCAGCTCATGGACCGACCCCTCGCCCGGCACGTCCTGCCGGAGTTCACCGAACGCACCAGCAGTGGGACGCATACCTTCGACCCCTACTCCAAGCTGTTCTCCGAGCGCGTGATCTTCCTCGGGACGGCCCTCGACGACGCGGCGGCGAGCGATGTGATCGCCCAGCTGATGCACCTCGAACACGCGTCGCCCGGGCAGGACATCGCGCTCTACATCAACTCCCCCGGCGGCTCCTTCTCCGCGATGTGCGCCATCTACGACTCCATGCGCTATGTCGGCTGCGACGTCCAGACCTACTGCCTGGGCCAGGCCGCCTCGGCCGCCGCCGTGCTGCTGGCCGCCGGCACCCCCGGCAAGCGGATGGTGCTGCCGCACTCCAGGGTCCTCGTCCATGAGCCGGCCCTGCCCGAGCCCGTCCGGGGACAGCCCTCGGACCTGGAGATCCAGGCCGCCGAGATGCTGCGCGCCCGCGAGACCCTGGTGGAGATGCTGGCGCTGCACACCGGGCGGAGCCCGGAGCGCGTCCGGCGGGACATCGAGCGCGACACCGTCCTCGACGCGGCGGGGGCCGTGGCCCACGGCCTGGCCGACGCCGTGGTCACCGACCGCCGGGCGCAGGGCGCGCCGGCCCGGGAGAGGTGAGCCACGTGCCGCACGGCCCGTCCCACCGGTTCCCTCCGGAACTGCCGCCGCTGCCCGCGCTGACCCGGGCCGAGGGCGAACTGGTCGACCGTTACCTGGAAGTACTGGATCAGCTCGGACGGATCAACCCTGCCCGCACGCAGGACACGTACGGCGGGCTACGAGCCGCGCAGAGGCTCGTGGTCGCGGCCGCGGGACTGCGTGACGCGCTGGCGACGATGCACGAACGGGGCGAACGACAGGTGTACGCGGGAACGCTGGCGCGGGCGATGCGGGTCCTGGACGGCGAACGCCGGGCGCTACGGGTGACCTTGCCGCCTGCGGTTACGAACTGAGGAGCGGAAACATTCTTCCCTCGATCTCCTTCAGACAGCGGATGCGATCGTAGACAAGCCGTGGTGATCATGTCGGGCCGTACGCGCGGTTTGCGCTCGGGGTGATCGCCCGCGCCGCAGGTGACCGGCTCACCAGGGGGAATCCGTCGGAGTCAAACCGGCCTGCGTCCACCGGAATTGCCCAACGGTGACGAGGCTCACATATGCCGGGATCCCCTCGGCGTGCCCGGCGCGGCTGCGCCAAGATCCCTCCGACGACAAGACCCCGCCACCACGGCGGGGCGGTCCGGGCGGACGCCGAACCCCGCCGCCGCCCGGGCGCTGGTCGACATGAGTGCATCGGCGGGGATGGAGGACCCAGGCACGACGGGCGGGCCGGAACGATCCATGCGGTGAAATGGACCGGCTGGACCAGCCCTTGGGGTGAAGCCGCCTCGGCGGCCGGGCATCTTCGCCTGCCCGAACCCGACAGGTCATCCTTCACAGGCGGCTGACGAAGGGTTTGGCATGGGCGCGCACAAACGTCCCTCACGGCTGTCCAGGGCCGGGGTGGTACCCCTGTCCGTGAAATCCGCCCTGACTCTGGCGGCCGTCAGCGCAACGGTACTGGCACCCGGCGCCGTCAACGACGCCGAAGCCGCCACCATCTCCACCAAAGCCCTGTGGATCGCGGCCTCAAAGGCGGGCTCCCCCTATCTGTGGGGTGCTACGGGCCCGTACAGCTTCGACTGCTCGGGGCTGACGCAGTACTCGTTCAAACGGGCCGGCAAGCAGCTGCCCCGTACCGCCCAGGAGCAGTACAACCGCACCGAACACGTCCCCACCCCCTCCCGGGAACAGGGCGACCTGGTGTTCTTCCACGGCCGGGGCGGCGTCTACCACGTGGGGATATACGCCGGGAACAATCTGATCTGGCACGCCCCGAAGACCGGTTCGGTCGTCCGCCTCGAGCGCATCTGGACCAGAAGCGTCTCGTACGGCCGAGTGAACGACTGAACCACCGGCGCGGGTGACGACCGGCGCGGCTACCGCTTCCCGCCCCCGTCGTCCCGCAGAATCCAACGCGCGTACCCGTCGCGCCGGACTCCCCGCGCGCCGAGCGCGTCTTCCGTGGCAGCGGACCCGACTGCCGTGCGGTGCCCCATCGGCACCGGCTACACCTAAGAACCCACCGGTTCCTGTGCGCGGCTCCACAAGAGCGCCGGGCCGGGCGGACATTCCCGCCCGGCCCCTCCGCGCTGCCGGTCAGCGGACGGACACCGTCCAGGGCAGTGTGATCCACACCGTCTTGCCGCCGTCGGCGGTCGGGGTGACGACGACCCTGCCGCCGTACTCCGCGGTGAGCGCGCGGACGATCGCCATGCCGCGGCCGCTGTCCTGCTGGACGGCGGCGGGCAGCCGCCTGGGATGGCGCGGATGGCTGTCGGTGACCCCGACCCGCAGGCGCTCCTCCCGGTCCAGCCGGAGCTCCACGGTGAACGTGGGCGACTGGCCCCGGGTGTGCTGCACGGCGTTGGTGGCCAGCTCGGAGAGGATCAGCCGGATCGTGTCGGCCAGATCCGTCCCGTTCGGCAGGCCCCAGGTGACGAGCACGTCCATGACATGGCGGCGGGCGGCGGAGACCGAGGCGGGAGCACTCGGCAGGGTGACGGTTGCTTCCTGGTGATCTGCCATGGCGCTGTCCCTTTCCCACCGAGGCTCGGCCCGGCTCTTCAGCGCCAGCGTCCCACTGATAACGGCCGCGATGGGTGTGATCCACCGGATTGTGGATATATCTGTCGCTCAAAGCGGTGAACTCTACGACGAGCGACCGGATTTGGCCGCGGCCCTGGTTTATTGACTCTGACGCGGGGCGTGTGAACTACGCGTCGAGGGTTATCACGACGCTTCCATGTGAGCGGCGGGGAGGGAGAGCTGATGCGGAACGGACCCGCGGTGCGCCGCCGCAAACTCGGCGCGGAGCTGCGCCGCCAGCGCGAGCTGACCGGGATGACGAGCCGGGAGGCGGCCTGCGCGGTCGGCTGGCACCAGTCGAAGGTGAGCCGGATCGAGACGGGCAGCAGCGGGGTGAAACCCGCCGATGTGGCCCGGCTGCTGGATGTCTACCGGGTCTCGGACCCGGAGCTGCGGGCCCTGCTGGGGGCCCTGTGCGGGGCGGGGTCCAAGGACGCGGAGGGGTCGCGGCGCGGCTGGTGGTACGCCTATCGCGACCTGCTGCCTTCGGCGTATCTCGACTTCATCAACCTGGAGTCGGAGGCCTCCCACGCCCGCACCCTGGAGACCACGGTGGTGCCCGGGCTGTTGCAGACGCCCGACTACGCCCGGGCGGTGACCCGCGCGGCGCTCGGTGATCCACCGGCCCGGCAGGTCGAGGAGCTCGTCCGGGTGCGGCTGGCCCGGCAGGCGGTGCTCGGGGGACGCCGGCCGCTGGAACTGTGCGCGGTACTGGACGAGGCGGTGCTGCGGCACGAGGTGGGCAGCCCCGAGGTGATGACAGGACAGCTACGGCATTTGCTGGAAAGGGGCTCCCTGCCGCATGTGCGGCTGCACGTACTGCCGTTCACCAGCGGCAACCATATCGGCATCACGGGCCCTTTCGTTATCTTCTCATTTCCGCGCATCGCCGATCTGGACGTGGTTGTTCTCGACCACTTGACGAGTAGCCTCTATCTGGAGCGGAAAGAGGACCTCCGGGCGTACGCCTCCGCATTCACGACGCTCCGGGCGCACGCCCTGTCGCACGAGAAATCGTTGGAATACATCGCCGGGATCAGTGACGGCGCGTAGGGAGGCGACATGTCCGCAATGCCTCGGTACGTACCCTCTGCATCGGCCCAGCCCGCTCGGTGCCACGCGGTATGGCACCGCAGCAGCTACAGCACGGGAATGAACAACTGCGTCGAGACGGCGCTCCTGGGTACGGAACTGCTCGCCGTGCGTGACTCACGGCGCGGCACCGGCCCTGTCCTGCTCTTCCCCCGCACCACCTGGTCGGTCTTCGTCACGGACCTGGACGGCGGCCGCCCGGGCCGTTCCCCGGACGAGGACGCCCACGGGGCCTGAGACGGCGGAAACCGGAACCGTCAGGCGGCGGCCGGCGCGGTCCGTACGATCGTGTCGGCCGCCGCCGCGACCTCCCGGTCCGTCAGGTCCGCCCGGGCGGTCAGCCGCAATCGCGAGACGCCGTCGGGTACGGACGGCGGCCGGAAGCAGCCGACGGCGAGCCCGGCCGTCCGGCAGTCCGCCGCCCAGCGCACGGCGGCCTCGGGCGAGGGGGCCCGTACGGAGACCACCGCCGCGTCGGGGCGCACGGCCACGAGCCCCGCCCCGGTCACCCTGCGGTGGAGTTCGGCGGCCACGGCCCGCACCCGCCGGGCGCGCTCCGGTTCGCGGCGCAGCAGCGCGAGGCTCGCCAGGGCGGCGCCGACCGCCGCCGGGGCGAGGCCGGTGTCGAAGATAAAGGTCCGGGCGGTGCTGACGAGGTGCTCGATCACCCGGGCCGGACCGAGGACCGCGCCGCCCTGGGAGCCCAGCGACTTGGAGAGGGTGACGGTGGCGACGACGTCCGCGTCGCCCGCGAGCCCGGCCGCGTGGAGGGCGCCCCGGCCGCCGTCGCCGAGGACGCCGAGGCCATGGGCGTCGTCCACGAGCAGCGCCGCGCCGCTCTCCCGGCAGACCCCGGCGAGCGCGGCGAGCGGGGCGGCGTCGCCGTCGACGGAGAAGACGGAGTCGGTGACGGCGATGGCCCGGCCGTCGTGTGCGGCGAGGGCCTTGGCGAAGGCCTCCGGATCGGCGTGCGGGACGACGGTCTTCTCCGCGCGGGCGAGCCGGCAGCCGTCGATGAGGGAGGCGTGGTTGCTCTCGTCGCAGACCAGGAGGGTGCCGCTGCCTGCGGGGCCGGAGAGGGCGGTGACGGCGGCGAGGTTCGCGGTGTAGCCGGAGGAGAAGACGAGCGCGGCCTCGAAGCCGCAGAACGCGGCGAGTTCCTCCTCCAGCCGGGCGTGCAGCGCGGTGGTGCCGGTGACCAGCCGGGAACCGGTGGCGCCCGCGCCCCAGCGCCGGGCCGCCGCCGCGGCGGCCTCGGTGACCTCGGGATGGCGGGTCAGGCCCAGATAGTCGTTTCCGGCCAGGTCGACGAGATCGCTGTCGGCCGCGCGGGGCCGCAGGGTGCGGACGAGGCCGGCGGTGCGCAGCCGCGCCTGCCGCGCGTCGATCCAGTCGAACGGGTCGCGGTGCATGGCCGTCCCTCGCGTTTGGTGGGTTTGCATAAAACCTAGCCGTCCCGGGGCCGGGGCAGGATGTGGCGATACACACACCTCAAACCCCGCCTGTTGTGCGATCTCTCCTTGGCCGGGGGCGGTGGAGTACGCGAGGATCTGCGCCATGGACCTGCTGAACACGCTGGTGGACAAGGGGTTGCGGCGGGAGCTGCCGACCCGCGAAGAGGCGCTCGCCGTACTGGCGACCTCCGACGACGAGCTGCTCGACGTGGTGGCGGCGGCCGGAAAGGTACGCCGTAAGTGGTTCGGGCGACGGGTGAAGCTCAACTACCTCGTCAACCTCAAGTCGGGCCTCTGCCCGGAGGACTGCTCGTACTGCTCGCAGCGGCTCGGCTCCAAGGCCGAGATCCTCAAGTACACCTGGCTGAAGCCGGACGAGGCCTCGAAGGCCGCCGCCGCGGGTGTCGCCGGGGGTGCGAAGCGGGTCTGTCTGGTGGCCAGCGGGCGCGGCCCGACGGACCGTGACGTCGACCGGGTGTCGAAGACCATCGAGGCGATCAAGGAGCAGAACGAGGGCGTCGAGGTGTGCGCCTGCCTCGGTCTGCTCTCCGACGGCCAGGCCGAGCGGCTGCGCGCGGCGGGTGCCGACGCCTACAACCACAACCTCAACACCTCCGAGGCCACCTACGGCGCCATCACCACCACCCACACCTACGCCGACCGCGTCGAGACGGTGCGGCAGGCCCACGCGGCGGGCATGTCCGCCTGCTCCGGCCTGATCGCGGGCATGGGCGAGAGCGACGCCGACCTGGTGGACGTGGTCTTCTCGCTGCGGGAGCTGGACCCGGACTCGGTGCCGGTCAACTTCCTCATCCCCTTCGAGGGGACGCCGCTGGCCAAGGAGTGGCACCTCACCCCGCAGCGCTGCCTGCGGATCCTGGCGATGGCGCGGTTCGTCTGCCCGGACGTCGAGGTCCGGCTGGCGGGCGGCCGCGAGGTGCATCTGCGCACGATGCAGCCGCTGGCGCTGGAGATCGCCAACTCGATCTTCCTGGGCGACTATCTGACCAGTGAGGGCCAGGAGGGCAAGGCCGACCTGGCGATGATCGCGGACGCGGGCTTCGAGGTGGAGGGCGCGGACACGACGACGCTGCCCACGCACCGGGCCGACGTCGCCTCCGCCGCCTCCGCCGCCTCCGCCGCCTCCGCCGCCTCCGCCGGTGGTTGCGGCGGGCACTCGGGCGGCGGCTGCGGGCCGTGCGGCGACGGTGGCGGTCACGGTGGCGCGGAGGCCGCGGCTCCGGCTTCGGGTGGCTGTGGTTCCGCGAGTGTCTGCGGTACGGCTGTGGCCGAGGTGCCGGCCGAGACCGCCGCCGTCGCGGAGACCGCCTCCGCCGCGGGCCAGGCCGCGCCCGGTGAGGTCCGTCCGGACCTCGTGGCCGTGCGCCGCCGGGGCGCGGGGACGGACCTGCCGCCCAATGCCTGAGCCGCTCGACCCCGGCCGGCTGCTCGACCTCGACCGGCGGCACGTCTGGCACCCCTACGGCCCGATGCCGGGCCGCCAGGAGCCGCTGGTCGTCGAGTCCGCCTCCGGGGTGCGGCTGCGGCTGGCCGAACCGGCCCATGGTTCCGTTGAGTTGATCGACGGGATGTCCTCGTGGTGGTCGGCCGTCCACGGCTACAACCACCCCGTTCTCAACGCGGCCGCACAGGCACAGTTGGGACGGATGAGCCATGTGATGTTCGGCGGGCTCACCCATGAGCCCGCCGTCCGGCTGGCCGCCACTCTCGTGGACATCACGCCCGAGGGGCTGGAGCACGTCTTCCTCGCCGACTCCGGCTCGGTGTCGGTCGAGGTCGCGATCAAGATGTGCCTCCAGTACTGGCGTTCGCTGGGACGGCCGGAGAAGCGGCGCCTGATGACCTGGCGCGGCGGCTACCACGGCGACACCTGGCAGCCGATGGCCGTCTGCGATCCCGACGGCGGCATGCACGAGCTGTGGTCCGGGGCGCTGCCGAAGCACGTCTTCGCGGACGCCCCGCCCGGCGGCTTCACGGACGACGCCGACCCCGCCTACGTGGCACACCTGCGCGAACTGCTGGCGAGGCACGCCCATGAGCTGGCCGCCGTCATCGTGGAGCCGGTGGTACAGGGCGCGGGCGGCATGCGCTTCCACTCCCCCGCGTATCTGCGGGTGTTGCGGGAGCTGTGCGACGAGCACGACGTGCTGCTGGTGTTCGACGAGATCGCCACGGGCCTCGGCCGTACGGGCGCCCTCTTCGCCGCGGACCACGCGGGCGTCACCCCGGACGCGATGTGCGTCGGCAAGGCGCTGACCGGCGGCTATGTGACCCTCGCGGCGGCGCTGTGCACCTCCCGGGTGGCGCGGGGCATCAGCTCCGGCGAGGTCCCGGTGCTCGCGCACGGCCCGACGTTCATGGGCAACCCGCTGGCCTGCGCGATCGCCAACGCCTCGCTGGAGCTGCTGCTCTCCGGGGACTGGCGGACGGAGATCAAGCGGATCGAGGCGGGGCTGCGGAACGGCCTGGCCGGCGCCGCGGACCTGCCGGGCGTACGGGACGTACGGGTGCTCGGCGCCATCGGCGTCGTCGAGCTCGACCACGAGGTGGACATGGCGGCGGCCACCCGTGCGGTGGTCGGCTCCGGGGTGTGGCTGCGGCCGTTCCGGAACCTGATCTACACCATGCCGCCGTTCGTCACGGCCGACGATGACCTGGCGAGGATCTGCGCCGCGGCGACCGCCGCCGCGCGGGTGGCGTGACGGGAAGAGGGAGAGATTCATGTCGGTACTGGTCGTCACGGGCACGGGCACGGAGGTCGGCAAGACCGTCGTGACGGCCGCGGTCGCGGCGGCGGCCCTGGCCGCCGGCCGCTCGGTGGCCGTCCTCAAGCCCGCGCAGACCGGGGTCGCGGTGGACGAGCCGGGCGACGTCGCGGAGGTGCTGCGGCTCGCGGGGCCCGTGACCGGGGTCGAGCTCGGCCGCTTCCCCGAACCGTTGGCCCCGGCGACGGCCGCCCTCCGGGCGGGCCTGGACCCCGTGCGGCCCGCCGAGACCGTCCGGGCCGTGCGGGAACTGGAACGCACGCATGACCTGGTGCTCGTCGAGGGCGCGGGTGGGCTGCTGGTCCGGCTCGACGAGGACGGATCCACGCTCGCGGACGTGGCGGGCCCGCTGGACGCGCCCGTCCTGGTCGTCGCCCAGGCGGGACTCGGCACGCTCAACGTCACGTCGCTGACGGCGGAGGCGCTGGCCGCGCGGGGGTTGCGGCAGGCGGGTGTGGTCATCGGCAGTTGGCCCGCCACGCCTGATCTGGCGATGCGGTGCAATCTCGCGGATCTGCCGGGGGCGGCGGGGGCGCCGCTGCTGGGGGCGGTGCCGGAGGGGGCGGGCGGGTTGGCGCCCGCCGACTTCCGCCGGGCCGCGGGGGGCTGGCTGGCGCCGGAGCTTTCGGGCGGCTGGGATGCCGCGCGCTTCGTGGCGGCGCACGGGGGTTGATGCCCCGGTCCCGCCCTTTCTCCCCCAGCTACCGCCGGGAGGTGCCCCCAGTTTCCCGGGGACTCCGCCCCCGGGCCCCCGGTCCTCAAACGCCGGACGGGCTGTGAAGTACTCGGTCCGCCCCGGGGAACAATCGCGGTAGCCGCCGTATCCCCGGGAAGGGGTGTGCCATGCCGCTCCGTAGTACCAGAACCCCGCACGACGCCGTGCACCATCCGGTCTTCGCCCAGGTGTGGGCGAAGGTGAGCCCCGTGCTGGACGACCGCGCCGGGATGGCCGAGTACCGGCGGGAGCTGCTGGCCGGGCTCTCGGGCCGGGTCATCGAGATCGGTGCCGGGAACGGGCTGAACTTCGCTCACTACCCCGGCACCGTGTCGGAGGTCGTGGCGATCGAGCCGGAGTGCGGGCTGCGCCGGCTGGCGGTGGACGCCGCCGTACGGGCCGGGGTGCCCGTGGACGTGGTGCCGGGCGCCGCGGAGGCGCTGCCGGTCAAGAGCGAGGCGTTCGACGCGGCCGTGGTCTCCCTCGTGCTGTGCTCCGTCCGGGATGTGCGGCGCTCGCTGGGCGAGCTGCGGCGCGTCCTGAGACCGGGCGGTGAGCTGCGGTTCTTCGAGCACGGCATCGCCCAGGGCCGGGTGCTCGCGGATGTCCAGCGGGCGCTGGACCGGACGGTGTGGCCGTTGCTCTTCGGCGGCTGTCACACGGCCCGCGACCCGCTCGCCGCCCTGGACGGGGCGGGGTTCGAGCTCGGCGCGTACCGGCGGCTGCTGATGCCCCGCACCCGGGTACCGATGCCCTCCGCGACCTGTGTGCTGGGAGTGGCGCGCCGGCCCGCCGAACCCACGAATCGCTGACACGGATCACAGAACGGAGGAAGCCTCCGGTAAGTTGGTCGTCCACGACAAACCGAGGGGGCTCCATGTCACGTCCGTTCCGTTTCGCCGTCAACATGCTGAATGCCGGTACGTCCGCCGAGTGGCGGGAGAAGTGCCGCCGGGCGGAAACGCTCGGCTATGACGTCATCCTCGTGCCGGACCACCTCGGCATGCCCGCGCCCTTCCCCTCCCTGGTGGCGGCCGCCGAGGTCACGGAGCGGCCCAGGGTCGGCACGTTCGTGCTGAACGCGGGGTTCTGGAACCCCACACTGCTGGCCCGCGAGGTGGCCTCCACCGATCAGCTCACGGGCGGCCGTCTGGAGCTGGGGCTGGGCACCGGCTACGTACGCGCCGAGCACGAGCGGGCCGGGCTGCCGTTCGGCTCGCCGCGCGAGCGGGTCGACCACCTGGAGCGCACGATCACCGAGCTCGACCGGCTGCTCGCCGACCCGGAGCACCTCCCGGCGGCCGCCCAGTCGCCCCGGATCCCGCTGCTGCTGGGCGGCAACGGCAACCGCGTCCTGCGGCTGACCGCCCGGCACGCGGACATCGCGGCCTTCACGGGCGCGGCCCCGGACGCCACCGGGGAGCCCCACCTGATCACCCCCGACGCGCTCCTGGAGCGCGTCGCCACCTACCGGGGCTTCGCGGCCGGCCGGACCGAGCCCGCCGAGCTCAACTACCTGGTGCACATCGTGGCGCCCTGCGGCGACCGGCGCGCCAAGGTCCGCGAGCACCTGGCCAACGCGCCCGGTCTCACCGAGGACGACCTGCTGGCCCACCCCGCCCTCCTGACCGGCACGGTCAAGGACATGGCCGAGCAGCTGCGGGGCCACCGCGAGCGGTACGGGTTCACGTACTTCACCGTCCTGGAGCCCGCGCTGGAAGCCTTCGCTCCCGTGATCGAGGAACTGCGAGGCTGATCACAGCCAACCGCTTTGCTGGTCCTTTACTATTGATGGTCACCATCGTCAGTGATGGTGACCATCCTGTTTCCCAGGGATCCGACCCCGTCATGAGTGAAAGGTGTGAGCGTCCGCCCATGGGCGAGCCCCCCAGTAGTCCCCGGAGCCGACATCGCGCGGTCCTTCCTCCCCTGTCCGATCATGGGACGGAGGTGAACCGATGACCGAAGTCCTCCTCCTGGTGGTGGCGCTGCTGCTGACGCTCGCCTGCGCCGTCTTCGTCGCGGCGGAGTTCTCCCTCACCACCGTCGAGCGCGCCGAGCTGGAGCGGGCGGCCGACAGTGGAGAGCGCGGCGCCGAGGGTGCCCTCAAGGCCGTCCGGAGCCTCACCTTCCAGCTGTCCGGAGCGCAGCTGGGCATCACCGTCACCGGCCTGATCATCGGCATGATCTCCAAGCCGTCCATCGCCGCGCTGCTCACCGGCCCGGTGAAGGCGATCGGCCTGTCCGCCTCGGTGGCGTCCCAGATCGCCCTGGTCCTGGGCACGGTGATCTCCACCGTCGTACTGATGGTCGTCGGCGAGCTGGTGCCCAAGAACTGGGCGATCTCCCGGCCGCTGCCGATGGCCAAGCGGGTCGCGGGCCCGCAGCGCGCGTTCAGCGCCGCCTTCCGCCCGCTGATCCGCCACCTCAACAACACCGCCAACCACGTCGTGCGCCGACTGGGCCTGGAACCCGCCGAGGAACTCGCCACCGCGCGCGGTCCGCAGGAGCTGATCGCACTGGCCCGGCACTCCGCCAAGGAGGGCGCGCTGGAGGCGGACACCGCCGAGCTGTTCGTCCGCACCCTGAACCTCGCGGACCTGACGACGGAGAACGTGATGACCCCGCGCGTCCAGGTCATCGCGCTCGACACCCGGGCCACCGTCGAGGACGTAGCCAACGCGACGCTCGCCACCGGTCTGTCCCGCTTCCCCGTCTACCAGGGCAGCCTCGACACGGTCGTCGGCCTCGCCCACGTCAAGGACGTCCTGGCCATACCGGCCGACGAGCGCCCGCGCCGCCCGGTCACCGCGATCCTGCGCGAACCCCTGCTCGTCCCGGAGTCGCTGACCGTGGACCGGCTGCTGGACCGGCTCGCCGGCAAGCGCAGCATGGCCGTCGTCATCGACGAGTACGGCGGCACCGCCGGCGTCGTCACGCTGGAGGACATCATCGAGGAGGTCGTCGGCGAGGTGCGCGACGAGCACGACCCGCACGAGCTGCCCGACCTGGCCCCCGCGGGCCGGGACGCCGACGGCCGCAAGCTCTACGACGCCGACGGCGCGGCCCGCACCGACCAGCTGGAGCACATCGGGCTGCGCGCGCCGGAGGGCCCGTACGAGACCGTGGCCGGGCTGATCGCCACCGAGCTCGGCCGGATCCCGGACGAGGGCGACACGATCGAGGTCGTGGGCTGGCGGATCCGGGTCACCGACGCCGCCGGGCGGCGCGCGGCCCGGGTGCTGCTGACCGCCCCCCTGCCGGAGACGGACGGCGGCGCGGCCGCCAGGGGGGGTGCGGACCGATGACCGTGGTCCAGTTGCTGATCGGGCTGGCGACGCTGGTCGTCAACGCCTTCTTCGTGGGCGCGGAGTTCGCCCTGATCTCCGTGCGCCGCGGCCAGATCGAGCCCTACGCGGACGCCGGCGACCGCCGGGCCCGTAGCGTCCTGTGGGGCCTGAAGCACATCTCGGCGCTGATGGCGGCGGCCCAGCTGGGCATCACGCTGTGCACGCTGGTCCTCGGCGTGGTGGCCGAGCCCGCCATCGCGCACCTGACGACGCCGCTCTTCGAGGCGGTGGGGCTGCCGGTCGGGATGATCCACCCGCTGTCCTTCATGATCGCCCTGGCCCTGGCCACCTATCTCCATATGCTCTTCGGCGAGATGGTGCCGAAGAACATCGCGCTCGCCGAGCCGGTGCGCACCGCGCTGCTGCTCGGCCCGCCGCTGGTGACGCTGGCGCGGGCCCTGCGGCCTTTCGTCTTCGCCATCAACGGGCTGGCGAACGGGGTGCTGAAGCTGCTGCGCGTCGAACCGAAGGACGAGGTCACGGCCGTCTTCTCGGACGACCAGCTCGCCCGGATGGTCGCCGACTCCAGCGCGGCGGAGCTGCTGGACCAGCGGGCCACCGCGCGGCTGCGCAACGCCCTGGAGCTGGGCAAGCGCCCGGTCCAGGACGTGGTGATGCCGCTGGAGCGCGTGGTCAGCGCCCATTTCGGGGTGACCCCGGAGGAGCTGGAGCGGCTCTCCGCCACCTCCGGCTACTCGCGCTTCCCCGTGGTCGACGACGGGAGCCGCATCCTGGGCTATCTGCACGTCAAGGACGCCCTGGACGCCAAGCCGCGCGACATGCCCTTCCCGTTGCGGCGGATGCGCCCGATCGCCCGGGTCCGGGCGGACACCCCGCTGGACGACGTGATCACGGCCATGAGCGGCACCGGCGCCCACCTCGCCGCGGTCATCGGCGAGGACAACCGGCTGGCCGGGCTGGTCACCCTGGAGGACGTGCTGCGCGAGCTGGTCGGCTCCCGGCCCTGACTCCGGCCCCGACCGGCGGTCCCCCGGCGGCGGGGGCGATAGGATCGCCCCCGCCATGCCGATGAATGCCGCGTACACGCACCCCGAGCCGTACACCAGCTTCGTCGCCGTCGGCGACTCCTTCACCGAGGGCATGTCCGACGGCCTGCCGGACGGTTCCTACCGCGGCTGGGCGGATCTTCTCGCCGCCCGGCTCGCGGCCCGGACCACCGGCTTCCGCTACGCCAATCTGGCGGTACGCGGCAAGCTGATCGCCCAGATCGCCGACGAGCAGGCGGGCCCGGCCGCCGCCATGAGCGCGGACCTGGTGACGCTGGTGGGCGGGCTCAACGACGTCCTGCGCCCCAAGTGCGACGTGGACCTGGTCTGCGCCCGCCTCGCCGAGGCGGCGGACAGGCTGGCCCCGAGCTGCCGGCAGCTGGTGCTGATGCGCAGTCCGGGGCGCCGGGGCCCGGTGGCGGAACGGTTCCGGCCGCGCATGGAGCACCTCTTCGGCTTCGTCGACGAGCTGGCCGGGCGGCACGGCGCGGTGGTCGTGGACCTCTTCGGCGCCGACGTCCTGGGCGATTCCCGGCTGTGGGCCGAGGACCGGCTGCACCTCGACGGCGAGGGGCACCGGCGGGTGGCCGAGGCGGTCTGGCAGGCGCTGGGCCACCCGGCGGAGTTCGACTGGCGGGCGCCCCTGCCCTCGGCCGTGCGCCCCGGCTGGGCCGCCCGCCGCACGGCCGACGCGCGCTTCGCCCGGGAGCACCTGGCCCCGTGGATCGGCCGCCGGCTGACCGGCCGCTCCTCGGGCGACGGCCGGCCGCCCAAGCGCGCCGAGCTGCTGCCGTACGACGCCCCGGCCTCCTGAGCCCGGCGCTTATCCTGGCGCTTCCGTGATCCCGGCGCTCTCGTGGCAAGCCGCGCCCCTCTTGTAGCAAGCGACAAACCGGGGCGGGGCGTCCGTCTGCGCGAACCGCCAGTAGACTTCGGTCACGTGACTGCAAAGCCCCGCATCCCCAACGTCCTCGCCGGCCGCTACGCCTCCCCCGAGCTGGCCGTGCTGTGGTCCCCCGAACACAAGGTGAAGCTGGAGCGCCGGCTGTGGCTGGCCGTGCTCCGCGCGCAGAAGGACCTGGGGATCGAGGTGCCCGACACCGCCCTCGCCGACTACGAGCGCGTCCTCGACCAGGTCGACCTGGTCTCGATCGCCGAGCGCGAGAAGGTCACGCGGCACGACGTGAAGGCCCGCATCGAGGAGTTCAACGCCCTCGCCGGCCATGAGCACGTCCACAAGGGCATGACCTCCCGCGACCTCACGGAGAACGTCGAGCAGCTCCAGATCCGGCTCTCCCTGGAGCTGGTCCGCGACCGCGTCGTGGCCGTCCTGACCCGGATCGGCAAGCTGGCCGCCGACCACGCCGAGCTGGTCGTCGCGGGCCGCTCGCACAACGTCGCCGCGCAGGCCACCACGCTGGGCAAGCGCTTCGCGACCACCGCCGACGAGCTGCTGGTGGCCTTCGCCCGCACCGAGGAGCTCCTCGCCCGCTACCCGCTGCGCGGCGTCAAGGGCCCGGTCGGCACCGCCCAGGACATGCTCGACCTGCTCGGCGGCGACACCACGAAGCTCGCGGAGCTGGAGCGCCGGACCGCCGAGCACCTCGGCTTCGCCCACGCCTTCACCTCCGTCGGCCAGGTCTACCCGCGCTCCCTCGACTACGACGTCGTCACCGCGCTGGTCCAGCTGGCCGCCGCGCCGTCCTCGCTCGCCAAGACGATCCGGCTGATGGCCGGCCACGAGCTGGTCACCGAGGGCTTCAAGCCCGGCCAGGTCGGCTCGTCCGCGATGCCGCACAAGATGAACACCCGCTCCTGCGAGCGCGTCAACGGCCTGATGGTGATCCTGCGCGGCTACGCCTCGATGACCGGCGAGCTGGCGGGCGACCAGTGGAACGAGGGCGACGTCTCCTGCTCGGTGGTCCGCCGCGTGGCCCTGCCGGACGCGTTCTTCGCGCTCGACGGCCTGCTGGAGACCTTCCTGACCGTCCTCGACGAGTTCGGCGCCTTCCCGGCCGTCGTCGCCCGTGAGCTGGACCGCTACCTCCCCTTCCTCGCCACCACCAAGGTGCTGATGGGCGCGGTGCGGGCCGGGGTCGGCCGCGAGGTCGCACACGAGGTCATCAAGGAGCACGCGGTGTCCTCCGCGCTGGCGATGCGCGAGCGGGGCGCCGAGCGCAACGAGCTGCTGGACAAGCTCGCCACCGACGGGCGCATCCCGCTGGACCGCGCCGCGCTCGACGCGCTGATGGCCGACAAGCTGTCCTTCACCGGCGCTGCGGGCGACCAGGTCGCCACGGTGGTCTCCCGTATCGAGGAGATCGCCAAGCGGTACCCGGAGGCGGCCGCGTACAAGCCGGGGTCCATCCTTTAAGGATGACTCCTGAAGAGCTGGAGGCCGCCCGCGACCGTCTCGTCCCCGACGTGGTCGCGGACGGCCTCGACGTCCTGTTCTGCGGCATCAACCCCGGGCTGCTGACCGCCGCCACGGGCCATCACTTCGCCCGCCCCGGCAACCGCTTCTGGCCCGTCCTCCACGCCTCCGGCTTCACGCCCCGCCGGCTGGCGCCGGCGGAGCAGGGCGAGCTGCTCGCGTACGGGCTCGGGATCACCAATGTGGTGGCCCGGGCCTCCGCGCGGGCCGACGAGCTGACGGACGAGGAGTACCGGGAGGGCGGGCGCGTTCTCGTGGAGAAGGTCCTCCTGCTGCGGCCGAAGTGGCTGGCGATAGCCGGCGTGACCGCCTATCGCGTCGCCTTCGGCGACAAGAAGGCGAAGATCGGGCCGCAGGAGCGGACGATCGGGGAGACGCGGATCTGGGCCTTGCCCAATCCAAGCGGGTTGAACGCGCACTGGACGCTGCCGCGGATGGCCGAGGAGTACGGGCGGCTGCGGGCCGCCGTGGGCGACGGGTAAGCCCTGGCGCTCGCCCCCTCGACTCCCACCGGCTACGATCCGTCGGCAAAAGGAGCGCAAAGCGAGGAGGCGGGCACGTGGGGCGGCTCACCGGCGGGGATCCGTCGCTGCTGCGGCGGATCAATTCGGCCGTGGTGCTGCACGCGCTGCGCGCCGCCGAGGCCCCCACGCTCACGGACCTGGTCACGGTGACGGGCCTGTCCCGGCCGACCGTCGAAGGCGTGGTCGAGGGGCTGATCGACACCGGTCTGGTGGTGGAGGCGGCCGTCGACGAGGGCGCGACGCGCCGTCAGGGCCGCCCCGCCCGGAGATTCCGCTTCCGGGTCGAGGCCGGGCATCTGCTGGGCGTCGAGATCGGCCCGCACCGCGTCGCCGCGCTGATGGCGGACCTGGGCGGGCGGGTCATGGGCGCCGCGCAGGTGGAGGTCTCCGCGACCGCGTCGGCCGACGAGCGCCTGGAACAGGTGCGGGTGGCCGTCGCCGATCTGCTCAAACGCTCGGGTGTGGCCCGCAGTTCGCTGCGGGCGGTGGGCGTGGCCACTCCCGGCATCGTGGAGGCGGACGGCACCGTACGGCTGGGCACGGCGCTGCCCGGCTGGACGGGGCTGCCGCTCGGGGAGCGGCTGCGCCGCTCGTTCCGCTGCCCGGTGCTGGTGGAGAACGACGCCAACGCGGCCGCCGTGGCCGAGCACTGGAAGGGCGCGGCCCGGCAGTCCGACGACGTCGTGTTCGTGCTGGCCGGGCTGAGCCCGGGCGCCGGCGCGCTGATCGGCGGGCGGCTCCACCGGGGCTTCGGGGGCGCGGCCGGGGAGATCGGCGCGCTGCATCTGCTGGGGCGCGAGGCCACCCCCGAGGAGGTCCTCTCCACCACCGGGGAACCACTGCATCCGCTGGACGAGGCCCAGGTGGCCGAGGTGTTCGCGCTCGCGGCGCGGGGGGACGAACGGGCCCGGGCCGCCGTGGAGCGCTATCTGCGCAGGCTCGTGCACGACGTGGCGGCGCTGGTACTGGCGCTGGACCCGGAACTGGTCGTGGTCGGCGGCTGGGCCGCCGGCCTGGACGGGATCCTGGAGCCGCTGCGCACCCAGCTCGCCCGCTACTGTCTGCGGCCGCCGCTGGTGGCCCAGTCGCTGCTGGGCGAGGCGGCGGTGGCCACGGGGGCGCTGCGCCTGGCCCTCGACCACGTCGAGAAGCAGCTCTTCGCGGTCGAGAGCACGGTCACCGCCCGGCGGTGACCGGCGGCGGCCGGCGCGTCAGCCCGCCAGGAGCTGTACGGCGGGGGCCGTGGCGTCCCCGAAGGTCAGCCGACAGGTGTCGGCCCGGTACGTGGCCACGGCGACGGCGGCGGTGCGCCCGCCCGAGAAGTAGCGCGTGGTGACGACGAGGACGGGAGAACCGGGCAGCCTGTCGAGCTGCTTGGCGTCGTCGGCGCGGGCCGAGCCGAGCTCCACGGCCTGGTCCTGCCCCTCCAGCCGCAGCCGCTGGAGCTCGCGCAGCACGGCGTGGGCGCGGGCCGGCCCGGTGGGCGGCTCGTCGCCGGCGAGGCCGGGCACGCTCGCGGCGGGCACGTACAGCACCTCGGTGGCGACCGGCTGGCCGCGCGTCTTGCGGGTGCGTCGGACGGTGTGCAGCGATGTGGCCGGATCCATGTCGAGGAGCCGGGCCACGGCGGCCGGCGGGACCTGTTCGGCACCGTCGACGGGCTGCCAGGCGTCGCCCGGGGCGCCGGGCCAGGAGTGCTCGGGGTCGGTGACCGCGACCCCCATCCGGGGCGGGGCGACGGTGGTGCCGACGCCGCGCCGGCGCTGCAACCGGCCCTCGAGCTCCAGTTGCTCCAGCGCCTGCCGGAGCGTGGCCCGGGCGACGCCGAAACGGGCCGCGAGCTCACGCTCGTTGGGCAGGATCTCACCCACCGCGAACTCGGAGTCGAGTGCGTCGCTGAGGACGGTCTTCAGGTGCCAGTACTTGGGCTCCGGCACCGATTCCAGCTGCGTGCTCCCCACCCTGACCCTCCGCAAAGGCTTTTCGCGCGCTTATTTATTAAAGGTTGTTGCAGTATGCCTGCGACCATAGGGCGGTGCGCCTACTTGGTCAAGACCAATGGCGTCGCGAACCGGCCACTGTCAGTGCCCTCCGATACCGTCGGATACGGTTATTGATCACCAGTACGAGTCGGTGGGAAATCGACGGAACGTCAAGGGGGCGCACGATTATGCGACAGGTCCCGGACCAGGTCACGGTGGTCACCGGAGCGAGCAGGGGCATCGGCGCCGCGGTCGCGCTGCGGCTGGCACGGGCGGGCCACGCGGTGGCCATCGGCTACGAGCGCTCGGCGGACGCCGCGGAGAGGACGGCCGAGGCGGTGCGCGCGGAGGGCGTGGCGGCGGTCGCCCTCCAGGTCGACACCAGCGTCGAGAGCGAGGTCGACGCCTTCTTCGAGGCGGTGAAGGAGCGGCTGGGCGCGATCACCGGCCTCGTCAACAACGCCGGGATCACGGGCCTGTTGGGCCGGTTCACGGAGACCCCCGTGGAGCAGATGCGCCGCGTGGTCGACGTCAATGTCACCGGCGCGCTGATCTGCGCCCGGCGGGCGACGCTGGAGATGTCGACGAGCCGCGGCGGGCGGGGTGGCGCGATAGTCAACATCTCCTCGGCCGCCTCCACCCTGGGCAGCCCGGGCGAGTACGTGCACTACGCGGCGAGCAAGGCCGCCGTGGACGCCATGACGACGGGCCTGTCCAAGGAGCTGGCCGCCGAGGGCATCCGGGTCAACTCCGTCCAGCCCGGCATGATCGTCACGGACATCCACGCCGCGATGGGCGACCCCGAGCGCCCCTGGCGCAAGGCCGGCGGCATCCCGATGGGCCGCCCCGGCGAGCCCGAGGAGGTCGCCGGGGCGGTGGCGTGGCTGCTGTCGCCGGAGGCGTCGTACACCACGGGCGCGGTGCTGCGCGTGGCCGGCGGGCTGTAGCCGTACCCCGGCCCGCCCTGACGCCCCGGCCCCGTTCCGGTCCCGGCCGGGAGCGTCAGGGCAGCACCCCCGTCAGCTTGTCGGGGTTGCGCATGACGTGGATCTCCGTGATGAACCCGTCGGTGGTCTCGACGCTGACGACGGTGTCGGGCAGCCCCCGGGACAGCACCAGCACCGCCGGGGCGCCGTTGACCTCGACGATCCGGACCTCCGGGTCGGTGATCGGCTTGGCGGCGATGGCCAGCAGGAAACGGGCGACCTTGTCGGCGCTCTCCAGCACGCGCAGCGGGCCCTTGGCCTTGCCGCCGCTGTCGCCCACGAGGCGGACGCCGGGGGCGAGGAGGGCGAGCAGGTCCTCGACGCTGCCGCCGGTGGCGGCGGCGAGGAACCGCTCGGTGAGCTCCCGGCGGCCCGCGGCGTCGACGTCGAAGCGCGGTCTGCGCTCCGCCACATGACGGCGGGCCCGCCCGGCGAGCTGCCGCACGGCCGCCTCCGAGCGGTCTAGGGCCTCGGCGATGTCCGCGTAGGGGAAGCCGAAGGCCTCGCGGAGGACGAAGACCGCGCGCTCCAGCGGGGAGAGCGATTCGAGGACGACGAGCAGGGCGAGGGAGACGGTGTCGGCGAGCACGGCCCGTTCGGCGGTGTCGGGGACGGTCGTGCCGAAGTCGGTGGCGACGGGCTCGGGCAGCCACGGCCCCACATAGGTCTCGCGCCGCGTCTGCGCCAGGCGCAGCCGGTCGAGGGCCAGCCGGGTGGTGACGCGCACGAGATAGCCGCGCGGGTCGCGGACGTCCTCGCGGTCCGCCGCCGACCAGCGCAGCCACGCCTCCTGGACGACGTCCTCCGCGTCGGCGAACCGGCCGAGCATGCGGTAGGCCACCCCGTTGAGAGTGGTGCGGTGTTCTTCGAAGGCGTCGAGCAGGGAATCACTTGCGTTCACCTCCTCATCCCAGCGGAGGGGGTGGTGATTGTCCACGTGATCGCGCCCACGCTCTACCAAGCGGTAACCGTTGCTGACATCCTGTCTCGGTACGTCGCCCCACGGATGACGAGGAGCACCGCCCATGGCCGAGAAGATCTCCTTTCCCGTCGACACGCCCTCCGGACCGCGCACGGCCACGGTGGTGTACGAACGCCTCGGCGGCGGGGAGCCCATGGTTCTGCTGCACGGGATCGGCCACCATCTCCAGGTCTGGGACCCGGTGGTGGGCCTGCTCGCCGCCGAGCACGACGTCGTCGCCGTCGACCTGCCGGGCTTCGGGCTCTCCCCCGGGCTGCCCGGCGGGATCTCCTACGACCTCAAGGGCGTCATCCCCGTGCTCGGCGCGCTCTTCGACGCCCTCGGCCTGGACCGGCCGCACGTCGTGGGCAACTCCCTCGGCGGCCTGATCGCCCTGGAGCTGGGGCACCGCAGGCTCGTCCGGTCCGTCACGGCGCTCTCGCCCGCCGGTTTCTGGACCGAGAGCGAGCGCCGGTGGGCGTACGCGCTGCTGCGGGGCATGCGGACGGGCGCGCAGCGGCTGCCCGAGCCGACCGTGGCCCGGCTGGCCCGGACGACCGCGGGCCGCGCCGCGCTGGCCGGCTCCATCTACGCCCGGCCGGGCCGCCGTTCGCCCGACGCCCTGATCGCCGAGACACGGGCGCTGCGCGAGGCGACCGGCTTCGAGGCCACCCTGGCCGCCGGGCGCTCGCTGCTCTACACCCACGACGTGCCGGACGTGCCGGTCACCGTCGCCTGGGGCACCCAGGACCGGCTGCTCCTGCGGCGCCAGGGGGTGCGGGCGAAGAAGGTGATCCCCGGGGCCCGGCTGGTCCGCCTGCCCGGCTGTGGTCACGTGCCCATGAACGACGACCCCGCGCTCGTCGCCCGCGTGGCGCTGGACACCTCGCGCTGAGCGCTGTTCATGGGGAGTTCGGCTGCCGGGCACATGGCCCCGGTAGGAAATGGACGACCAGTGGAGGAAGAAGCGGCCGGGCTCCGTGGGGCCGCCGGGCACAGGAGGACGGTCCGATGGTGAAGGCGTACGGCCCGGGGGTCGGCCGGCGATCGGTGCTGCGAGGTTCTCTGGCGGCCGCCGGAGCGGCCGCGCTGCCGCCGCTCGCGGGGGCGACGCCCGCACAAGCGCTGTCCGCACGGGCGCCGTCCGCGCCGGCACAGCTCCTGTCGGGCCGGCCGAGCGCCGACTGGGGTGTGCAGGCCGGCGATGTGACGGCCTCGTCGGGGCTGGTGTGGGTGCGCTCGGACCGCCCGGCCCGGATGATCGTGGAGACCTCGGCGACCGAGTCGTTCCGCGATGTCCGCCGCTGGACCGGGCCGGTGGTCGGCCCCGGCACGGACTTCACCGGCCGGACGGCCCTGCGCGGCCTGCCCGCCGGGGAGCGCGTCCACTACCGGGTGGTCCTCGCCGACCCCGACGACCCGCGGCGCACGAGCCGCCCGGTGTACGGCTCGTTCCGCACCGCCGCCACGCGCCGCGAGGACGTCCGGTTCCTCTGGTCGGGCGACCTCGCGGGGCAGGGCTGGGGCATCAACCCCGACCGGGGCGGCTACCGGATCTACGAGCACATGCGCCGGCTGGACCCCGACTTCTTCCTGTGCAGCGGCGACAACATCTACGCCGACAACCCCATCCCCGCGACCGTGGCCCTGCCCGGCGGCGGCACCTGGCGGAACATCACCACCGAGGAGAAGTCGAAGGTCGCCGAGACCCTGGCGGAGTTCCGGGGCGCGTTCCGCTACAACCTGCTCGACGAGAACCTGCGCCGCTTCAACGCCCAGGTGCCCACCGTCGTGCAGTGGGACGACCACGAGGTGCACAACAACTGGTACCCCGGCCAGCTCCTGGACGACGCGCGCTACACGGAGAAGCGGGCCGACGTCCTCTCCGCGCGCTCGCTGAAGGCGTTCTCCGAGTACTTCCCCCTGTCCACCCTCACCCCCGACGCCGACGGGCGCGTCTACCGGGTGCTGCGCCACAGCCCGCTGCTGGACGTCTTCGTCCTGGACATGCGCACCTACCGGAACGCCAACTCTCCCAACCGGCGGCCCGACGACACCCAGGGCATCCTGGGCGAGCGCCAGCTGCGCTGGCTCAAGCGGGAGCTGTCGCGGTCCCGCGCGGTGTGGAAGGTGATCGCCTCCGACATGCCACTCGGGCTGGTGGTCACGGACGGTCCGGAGAACTTCGAGGCGGTCGCCCAGGGCGACCCGGGCGCGCCGCTCGGCCGTGAGCTCCAGATCGCCGAGCTGCTGCGGCACATCAAGCACCGGCGGATCACGGGCACGGTCTGGCTGACGGCGGACGTCCACTACACCTCGGCGCAGCACTACGCCCCGGAGCGGGCGGCGTTCAAGGACTTCGCGCCGTTCTGGGAGTTCGTCTCGGGCCCGCTGAACGCGGGTGGTTTCCCGGCCGTGAAGCTGGACGGCACCTTCGGGCCCGAGCAGCCCTTCGTCAAGGCGCCCGCGACGGCGAACGTCCCGCCGGGGCAGGACAGCCAGTTCTTCGGCGAGGTGGCCATCGACGGGGACAGCGGCGAGCTGGCCGTGCGGCTGCGGAGCGAAACCGGCGGCGTTCTGTTCACCAAGGTGCTCCAACCGGGGCGCGTCGGACAGTGACGCCCTCGCGGCACGGTGGGATGGTGGCGGTCTCACCCGTCGCGAGGAAGGTGCGGTGCCGTGACCGAGCAGGTGGATGTCGTCGTCATCGGGATGGGCCCCGGCGGCGAGCACGTCGCGGGCGGTCTGGCGGAGGCCGGGCTGGACGTGGTGGGCGTCGAGGCCGAGCTGGTCGGGGGCGAGTGCCCGTACTGGGCCTGTGTGCCCAGCAAGATGATGATCCGCGCCGGGAATCTGCTGGCCGAGGCCCGCCGGATTCCCGGTATGGCGGGCTCGGCGCGGGTCGACACCGACTGGGCCCCGGTCGCCGCCCGCATCCGGGACGAGGCCACCGACGACTGGGACGACCGGGTCGCCGCCGACCGGTTCACGGGCAAGGGCGGGCGGCTGGTGCGCGGCCGGGGGCGGCTCGCCGGGCCGGGGAAGGTGGCGGTCGGCGACGAGGTCTTCGAGGCCCGGCGCGGCATCGTCGTCGCCACGGGCAGCAAGCCGCAGATCCCGCCGGTGCCGGGCCTCGACTCCGTGCCGTACTGGACCAACCGGGACGCGATCGCCGCGAAGGAGCCGCCGCGCTCGCTGCTGGTGCTGGGCGGCGGGGCGATCGGCGTGGAGCTCTCCCAGGTCTACGCCCGGTTCGGTACGCGCGTCACCGTCATCGAGGCGATGGACGGCCTGATCCCCGCGGAGGAGCCGGAGGCGGGCGAGCTGCTGGCCGGGGTGCTGCGCACCGAGGGGCTGACGCTGCGCACGGGCACCCGGGCGGCGCGGGTGCGGCACGACGGCGACGCGTTCGTGCTGGAGCTGGCGGACGGCTCGGAGCTGACGGGTGATCAGCTGCTGGTGGCGACCGGCCGGAGCGCGGACTTCTCCGGGCTCGGGCTGGACACCGTCGGCCTCGACCCGTCGGTCCGGACGCTGCCCACGGACGGCCGGATGCGGGTGGCACCGGGGCTGTGGGCGCTGGGCGATGTGACCGGGCACGGGGCCTTCACCCATGTGGCGATGTACGAGGCGGACATCGTGCTCCGCGAGATCCTCGGCCGGGGCGGCCCGGACGCCGACTACCGCGCCCTGCCCCGGGTGACCTTCACCGACCCGGAGGTCGGCGCGGTGGGCCTGACCGAGAAGCAGGCCCGCGACAAGGGGCTGCGGGTGCGCACGGGGTGCTCGAAGGTGCCGGACTCGGCGCGCGGCTGGATCCACAAGGCGGGCAACGAGGGCCTGGTCAAACTGGTCGAGGACGCCGACCGCGGGGTGCTGGTCGGCGCGACGGCGGTGGGGCCCATGGGCGGCGAGGTGATGTACGGCCTGGCGGTGGCGGTCCGGGCGGAGGTGCCCGTGGCCACGCTCCGGCACATGATCTACGCCTATCCGACCTTCCACCGGGGGGTGGAGGACGCTCTCCATTCCCTGTGGTCGGGCGAGGTACGCCCTTGATCATCGGGCACACGTCGGGCACATGGAGACCGGCAGGCGCGTGGGGGTGAACACGTCGCATCGCTCGCCTCCTTGGCCGTCGCTTCTGCCGCGGCTGCTCGGGATCGCGGGTCGGCAGCCCGTACGCGATGCCGCCGACAGTCAGGGCGAGGGCTGGGCCGATGCCGCCGGTCTCCAGTGCGGCGAGGATGGCGCCGCGGTTCGCAGAGGTCCTGCGCGGTCTGCGCGATGGCGCCATGACACCACTCATCACGCGTGGACAAGTAGCGAGCCGGTCGCTACCCCTCCAGCGTCACCCACTTCTGCGGCCCTCCGTCCGGCACCGCCTGGCCGCCATCCGACTCGACCCACACCACCCCGCCGAAGCCATCCTGGCCTGCGGACTCTGGATGCCGCCCACCAGACACGGGCCACACCGTCAGCCACTGCCGGCGCCGCAAAGACCCCTTTGCCACCCCGACTGCGCACCGGGGCACACGACAAGCCGATCTCACCGATCATCGGCCCTCAAGATCTCCGGCTGTAGTGCTGGCGGGTGATCTCCATCCGGCAGGACTCGCTGTGGCCTTCGACCTGGTACATGGCGTACGTTTCGGCGTGATCAACATTTCAGGAGCAAATGATGTCCCTCTTCATCCCTGACTTCGATGAAACCGTCGTCGTACGCGCTGCTGACGCCGAATTGACAGGCGCGGGCGGTCCGGTGACCAACCAGCTGCTCGTCGACAGCCCCGCCACCGGTGGAGCGCTCTCCAGCATGCGTGTCACCCTCGGCAAAGGTGCGAACGGCGCCCGTCCGCACCACCACGGCAAGTCCGCCGAGATGTTCTACATCCTCGACGGCACCGCCCAGCTGCTGTCCGGCGACCAAGTGGTCACGGCGGAGCGCGGGGACGTGGTCGTCGTACCGCCCGGCACACAGCACGCCTTCGCCGCCGCGCCCGGCGAGATCGCGGACATGCTCGTCATCATCACGCCCGGGGTGGAGCGCTTCGAGTACTTCCGCCATCTTGAGCGCATCCGCTACGGCAAAGTGCCGCCGGAGAGCCTCCTCGAAGTCCAGGAACTGTACGACTCCTACTTCGGGACCAGCGAGATCTGGGACGCCACACGGCGCTGACGGCTGACGGGTCCCTCGAGTGTCACCCGGAGCGGCGTCAAGGGGCCGTACCGCTACCACAGGGCAGCCGTCCGGCTCGGCTCCGTCGGCGAGTTCGGCGGCGCCGTACCCCTGCACCGACGGTGGGCGCCGGCCCGACGCGGCATCGGCAAGCCCGACGAGATCGCCTACGAGCCGCCGCGGGCCGGTGGGGCTGGTCGCTCAGTTCCCCGCGCCCCTTACGGGGCGCGGTACCGCACCGGGCTTCGACAAGACCGCTCAGCGGGCCTTCTGGTTGGCGTCGCGGAGGCGGCGCAGGATCGCGGTCATCGCGGCCACGTCGTCGGGTGCCAGTACGTCCTGGATGTGGCGCTGACTCGCGGTCAGCGCCAGGGCGCCGCGCCGTCGTCCCTCCGCGAGCCCGTCGTCGGTGAGTGACACGAGGGTGACGCGCCGGTCGGTCGGATGGGCGCCGCGGGTGACGAGGCCGCGCTGCTCCATCGTGTCGAGCAGCCGGGTGGTGCGGGTTGTGCTCGTGGCGAGGGCCCGGGTGACGTCCACGGTGCGCAGCGCGTGGCCGGGGGTGCGGGCCAGGCGGAACAGTACGTCCGAGATCGATGCGTCCGTGTCGCCCTGCGGGCTGACCTCGGCGTCGATATACGTGGTCACGGCCAGGTACGCCTCGCGGAGCATCCCGTAGGCCTCCCAGCGCGGGTCGTCGAACAGCTCGTCCATCACATCACTCGCTTGCGGGATAGTCCCGATCGGTAGTAAATTCGGGACAGTCCCGAACGGGACAATCTTGCCACGCCGAAGGGGCGAGTCCCGCGATCCCGCGGCCGCCCGCCGGGGGTACGGCGCCCCCGAGTGCCGGCATCTCAAGGTGCTGCGGCAGTCCGGCTCGAAGGCCGGCGCGGTGCTGTCCGAGACCGGCCCCTCCGGCCTTTCTGGCGGCCTGGCCGGGCAGGGCGATGCGCAGCCGCTCGCATTGATCATCCGATGAAAGGGAGGGCGCTCGTGATCCTCGTGACAGGAGCCACCGGAAACATAGGAAGCGTCCTGCTGGCGGAGCTGCACGCATGCGGTGCCGGTCCGCTGCGAGGGCTCACCCGCGACGCCTCGCGGGCGGCGTTCCCCGCCGGGGTCGAGGCGGTCGAAGGCGACTTCGCCGACACGGCTTCGCTGAAGCCCGCGCTGGAGGGCGTGCGGTCACTGTTCCTCGTGTCGCGTCTGGGCTCGGACGCCGAGATCCTCGACGCGGCCCGGCAGGCGGGTGTGGAGCACGTGGTGCTCGTGTCGTCCATCACCGTCCAGACGCATCCGCATCTCGGCCCCGCAGGCGAGAACCTCGCCGTCGAGCGGCTGCTCAAGGACAGCGGCATGGCCTGGACGATCCTGCGGCCGACGCAGTTCGCCTCGAACGCCATGATGTGGGCGGCGTCGATCCGCGACGGGCAGGCGGTCCGCATGCCGTACGCGGACGTCGGCCTGCCCACGATCCACCCCGCGGACATCGCGTCGGTGGCGCGCGTGGCGCTGACCGGGCCCGGCCATCAGGGCCGGACGTACGCCCTGACCGGCCCGGAACGGGTGACAGCCCGTCAGCAGGTGGCCTCCATCGCCGAAGCGCTGGGGCGGGACGTGCCCTTCGCCGAGATCAGCCGAGAAGAGGCCCACGCCCAGATGGCCGCGATCTTCGGGGACGAGGCCGCGGACGCGGTACTCGATGTGACCGGCGGCGACGTCAACGACGCCCTGCTTCAGGTGCGCGACACGGTCTCGCAGGTCACCGGCTCCACGGCCAGGCCCTTCCGGCAGTGGGCGGCGGAGCACGCCGCCGCCTTCCGCTGAGCCGCGGCGGCTGCGGCTGCGGCTGCGGTCGGCACCACGACGCTCCGGAAAGCACCTTCGCCCCAGTCTCTTCGTCTCGATGACCGTGCGGGATGCGGCTTGCCGGGAAGAAGCCCACGCACAGATGCCGTGGAGCTCTGGCGGCGCCAGGCCCGGAGGACTCGCGTCCGGGGTGGAGCAGGGCTACTGCTCGATTCCTCTTTGGCGGGGTAGAAGCAGGGGTGTGGGGTGCTGGCTCGGGCTTCCCGGGGGCGAGTTACCGTGCCAAAGTTGCTGTTGGCCAGTCCAGCCGCTGACGCGGTCGAGGAAGGGCAGATCCGCAGGCTGGCCGGTGCCCGGCAGGCACCGGCCGACTGGATCCTGCGGGTGAGGATCATCGTGCTGAGCTGGGACGGGCTGCGGGCGCCGGTGGTTGCCCGACGGCTGGGCTGTCACCAGAAGACGGTGCGGGGGCCAGGGGCGGCAAGCTCGTCCTGCGCGGGCTCCGGCGAGGAACGCCGCGACGGGACGGTTGCGGATGCGCCGGTCAAGCGGCCCCGGCGGCAACTGCGGGGGGCGGGCGGTCATCACGGGTCGCCGCGAGAAGGGCCCGGATCGTGACGCCGCCGTTGGCCGCGGAGTCGACAAGGCGCACCTCGCCGTCGGCCGACTGACATCCGGGCGCCTTGATCAGGTCCCGGATAAGGGCCACGTAGCCGGGGATGATGGTCGCGTTGACGGTGAGGTCGAGATCGACGCCGAGCCCGGTGTCAATGATCGGCGGCGGCCTCGCCCTATCTCACTTCTGGGCCACTCGTGGCCCCCAGCCTGCGGCCACTGGTGGGTGGCCTCGTTCGGCGATGTCGCGAGCGTGGGCCCCGCCGCGACCGGCACCCTTGAGAACGCGGGCACAGAAGCGAACAGAAGCGGCCTTTACTCATCGGACACAGGGCGTTCGTGATCACGCAACACCGCTCCGCCAGGGTGGGCGGCATGACCGACGAGACCATCGCGAAGAGCTCCCACCGGCACCACTGGCGCCGGGACCTGGTGGAACTGGCCGCACTGTTCACCGCGGTCGCCATCGCCGACTCCGTCGCCAACACCGTCGTCCACGGCCCCGACGGCCCCGTCCTGCTGGGTGCCTCCGCCGCGGCGCTGCTGGCCACGGCCGCGTTCCACACCTGGTGGTCGCGGCGCCGCGGCCCGGCGCCCCCGGCACCCGCCCCCGGCACCGTGCCCGCCCCGCCCGCCGCTGCCGAGGCCACCACGCCCACCGCCCGGCGCGGCGGCGCCACGGCGCTGTGGCGGATGCGGACGACCGTACGCGATGAGCCCGGCAGCCTGGCCGCCCTCGGCCTGGCCCTCGCGGGCCTCGGCGTCGACATACTGTCCCTCCAGACCCACCCGCTGGGCGACGGCACCGCCGACGAACTGCTGCTGCGCGCCCCCGCCGCCCAGGGCCCCGCCGAGCTCACCCGCGCCGCCGCCGAGGGCGGCGGCCGGGACACCTGGCTGGAGCGGGCCGACGCCCACGACCTGGTGGACGTCCCCACCCGGGTCCTCCACCTCGCCACCCGCACCGCCCTGGACGCCGCCGAACTGCCGCTCGCCCTGCGTCGGCTGCTGGGCCGCTGCACCATCCGCTCGATACCGGCCGCCCGTTCCGGCACGGCCGGCGAGTCCGTACCGGACGACGGGATGTGGGAGGGGACGGTGATGCGGCTGCGCGACCCCTCCGGCGGCACCATCACCATCGACCGCCCGTATCTGCCCTTCACCCCGACCGAGTTCGCCCGCGCCCGCGCGCTGGTCGAGCTCGACGCCCGCCTGGGCCCGCGCGCGGCGCACCCGGGCGACGTGCTGACACTGCCCGAGGGCGGCGAGATCACCGTCCGGCGCGCCGGCACCGGCGACCTGGCCGCCGCCCGGGAGATGCACGAGCGCTGCTCCCCGGCGACCCTCTCCCAGCGCTACCACGGCCCCGTCGGCGACACCGACCGCTATCTCCACCACCTGCTGAGCCCCCGCTTCGGCCGCACCCTGGCCGCGTACACCGCCGCCGGACGGCTGGTGGCGCTCGGGCATCTGCTGTGGGACGGCGACGAGACCGAGGTGGCGCTGCTCGTCGAGGACGCCTGGCAGCGGCGCGGGGTCGGCGGCGAACTGCTGGGCCGGCTGGTGGCCATGGCCGCCGAGGCGGGCTGCGAACGCGTCTACGCCGTCACCACCGCCTCCAACACCGGGGTCGTCGCCGCCATGCGCGCCCTGGAGCTGCCCCTGGACTACCAGATCGAGGAGGGCACGCTCGTCATCACCGCCCGTATCGCCGACCGGCCCCCGGCCGCCCCGGAGCGTTCCGTGGCCGTACGCCGCGCCACGGGCGGCTGACCGGCGGCCCACCGGAGGGGAAAAAAACCGGTGACGCGGCGGTACCGCGCGTACGAGGATGGGCGCATGCCGAACACCACCAGCGCAGAACTGCCCCGCCAGGTCGCCGACGCCTACGTCACCGCTTTCACCGAGCTCGATCCGATCACAGGAACCTTTCTGGGCATCGCGGAGAGCTCCCGGCGGCTGCCGGACTTCTCCCCGGCGGGGCAGCGGGCCATCGCCGACCTGGCGCGCGCCACCCTGGAGGCGCTGGCCGAGGCCGAGGCGCGGCCGGGCGGGGACAGCGACGGCGAGCGGCGTTGCGCCCGGCTGCTGCGCGAGCGGCTGACCGCCGAACTCGCCGTGCACGACGCCGGCGAGCACCTGCGCACGGTCAGCAATATGCACTCGCCGCTGCACATGGTGCGCGAGGTGTTCACGCTCATGCCGCTCGACGGCAAGGACGACTGGTCGGCCGTCGCCGAGCGGCTGCGCGCCGTGCCGGCGGCCCTGGAGGGCTATCGCGCCGCCCTCGCCGAGGGGCTGTCGCGGGGCCTGCTCGGCGGCCCCCGCCAGGTGACCACGGTGCTGGGGCAGTTGACGGACTGGATCGGCACGGGCGCGGGCTGGTTCGGCGACCTCGTCGCCGACGGGCCCGAGGAACTGAGCGCCGAGCTGGCGGAGTCGGCGCTCGTCGCCACGGGCGGCCTCGTCGCGCTGCGCGACTGGCTGCGGGACGTCTACGCCCCGGCCGTCGAGGGCGCGCCGGACGTCGTGGGCCGTGAGCGGTACGCCCGCTGGTCCCGCTACTGGAACGGCACCGACCTGGACCTCGACGAGGCGTACGCCTACGGCTGGTCCGAATTCCACCGCATACTCGGCGAGATGCGCGTGGAGGCGGAGAAGATCCTGCCGGGCGCGAAGACCCCGTGGGAGGCGCTGGCCCACCTCGACGCGCACGGCACCCACATCGAGGGCGTCGAGGAAGTGCGGGTCTGGCTCCAGGAGCTGATGGACGAGGCGATCGAGGCGCTGGACGGCACCCACTTCGAACTGGCCGAGCGCGTCAAGCGCGTCGAGTCCCGCATCGCCCCGCCGGGCGGCGCGGCGGCGCCGTACTACAGCCAGCCGTCCGAGGACTTCTCCCGCCCGGGCCGCACCTGGCTGCCCACCATGGGCGAGACCCGCTTCCCGGTGTACGACCTGGTGTCGACCTGGTACCACGAGGGCGTGCCCGGTCACCACCTCCAGCTGGCGCAGTGGGTGCACGTCGCGGACCGGCTCTCCCGCTACCAGGCCACGGTCGGTCTCGTCAGCGCCAACTGCGAGGGGTGGGCGCTCTACGCGGAGCGGCTCATGGACGAGCTGGGCTTCCTCACCGACCCAGAGCGCCGCCTGGGCTATCTGGACGCCCAGATGATGCGCGCCACGCGGGTGATCATCGACATCGGCATGCACCTGGAGCTGGAGATCCCCGAGCACTCCCCCTTCCACCCCGGTGAGCGCTGGACGCCGGAGCTGGCGCGGGAGTTCTTCGGCATGCACAGCGGCCGCCCCGCGGACTTCGTCGACAGCGAGCTGGTGCGCTATCAGGGGATGGCTGGGCAGGCGATCGGCTACAAGCTCGGCGAGCGCGCCTGGCTCACCGGCCGGGAGGCGGCGCGCGCGGCCCACGGCGCGGCGTTCGACGCCAAGGCCTGGCACATGGCGGCGCTGTCCCTGGGCTCGCTGGGCCTGGACGACCTGGTGACGGAGCTGTCGGCGCTCTGACACGCGCGTACGGCTGCCGCGCCCCCGCCGGGTGCGGCAGCCGTCGGGTGCGGCAGTCGACGGGTGCGGCAGCCGTCGGCGGCTCGGGGCGGGCGCGGCCGTCAGCAGCCGCAGTCGGCGGCGCCGACCGGGGCGGTCAGCGGGTCGGGCTCCCGGACGCTCCTGCCCTCCCACGTCTCCACCTCGTAGCCCTCGCGGATCCAGTACTCGATGCCGCCCAGCATCTCCTTGACGCGGTAGCCGAGGCGGGCGAGGGCGAGCGCGGCCCGGGTGGCGCCGTCGCAGCCGGGCCCCCAGCAGTACACGACGACGGGCGCGGCGGGGTCCAGGACTCCGGCGGCCAGCCGTGGGACGTCGGCGGTCGGCAGGTGGACCGCGCCGGGAATGTGCCCCTGGTCCCAGGCGGCGGTGGAGCGGGAGTCGACCACTGTGAAGTCCGCGCGGCCGGTGGCCAGTGAGGCGTGGACGTCGGCGACGTCGGTGTGGAAGGCGAGCCGGGCGGCGAAGTAGGCCGCGGCTGCGGTGGGGTCGGCGGGCGGAACGGCGAGGACGGGGCTGACGGCCCGGGCGGCGGTTGCGGTCATGCCCGGAAATCTACGGTCCGTGACCGGCCGCCGGAACCGGTGATCCCCGGCGAAACCATTGCCCTACCGGGGAATCCCCTGCTAGACATCGCACATGACCGGCTATTCCCCCGACGCCACCGACTGGCGCATACTCGACGCCCTCCAGAGCAACGGCCGGGCCGGCTACGCCGAGTTGGCCCGCGCGGTGAACATGTCCGCCAGCGCCGTGACCGAGCGGGTCCGCCGGCTGGAGGAGGCGGGCGTCATCGAGGGCTACACCGCGGTGGTGGACCCCGAGCGGCTCGGTCTGCCGGTGCTGGCCTTCGTCCGGCTCCGCTACCCGAACGGCAACTACAAGCCCTTCCACGATCTGCTGGACTCGACCCCCGAGATCCTGGAGGCGCACCACGTCACCGGCGACGACTGCTTCGTGCTGAAGGTCACCGCCCGTTCCATGCGCCACCTGGAGGAGGTGGCGGGCCGGATCGGCGGACTCGGCGCGGTGACCACGAGCGTGGTCTACTCCTCGCCGCTGCCCCGCCGCCCGTTCAGCCGGCGGACGCCGCCCGGTGCCGGACGGACGAGCCCGACCGCTCCTTGACGATGTGCAGTTGCGCGGGGACGCGCTGTCTGAGGTCGGCGACGTGGCTGACGATGCCGACGGTGCGGTCGCGTTCGCGCAGCGAGTCCAGGACGTCGAGGACCTCGTCCAGGGCCTGCTCGTCGAGGCTGCCGAAGCCCTCGTCGATGAAGAGGGTGTCCAGGCGGACGCCGCCCGCCTCCTCCGTGACCACGTCGGCGAGGCCCAGGGCCAGGGCGAGCGAGGCGAAGAAGGTCTCCCCGCCGGAGAGCGTGGCGGTGTCGCGCTCGCTGCCGGTCCAGGCGTCGACGACGTGGAGGCCCAGGCCGGAGCGGCCGCGCCCGGAGGTCCGGGCGTCGGAGTGGACGAGCGTGTAGCGCCCGCCCGACATCCGTCGCAGCCGGACCGTCGCGGCGGCGGCGACCTGCTCCAGCCGGGCGGCCAGGACGTACGACTCCAGGCGCATCTTGCGCTCGTTGCGGGCGGAGGTGCCGGCGGCGAGCGAGGCGAGCTCGGCCACCCGGTGGTACTCCGCGCGCAACGGTGCCAGGCGGCGGGCGTCGGTGACGGCCTCGGCGGAGAGCCGGTCCAGTTCGTCGCAGCGGGTCCGGGCGGCGGCCTCCTCGGCGGAGGCGTGCCGCAGCAGCCGGGTCGCGGCGTCGGCGGCCGTACGGGCCGCCTCCGGGGCGGCGGGCGGCAGCGCGGCGGCCTCCGCCGGGCCGGGGTCGGCCAGTTCGGCCGCGACGGCCGCCTCCTCGCGCCGCCACGCCTCCTCCCGTTCGTCGAGCTCCCGTCGCGCGGGGGCGCTCAGCAGCGCCTCCGCGGCCTGGGCGGGGGTGCCGAAACCGGCGCGGTAGGCGGCGTCGGCGAGCCGGTCGTCGGCCTCCTTGAGCCGGTCCGCCGTGCGGGCCGTCTCCCGCGCGGCCTCGGCGGCGCCCGCGACGAGGCCCAGCCGGCGCTCCAGCAGCGCGGCGCGGTGGGCGACGCTCTCGGCGCCGTCCCGGGCGCGGTCCAGCTCCCGGGTCAGGGCGCGGAGTTCCTCGTCGAGGCTGTCCCGGCGCGTGGCGTGGGCGGCGAGGCGCAGCCGGGCCTCCTCCTGCCCGGTGCGGCGCCGCTCGTGCTCGCGCTCGGCGCTCTCCTGGGCCTGGCGGGCGCGGTGGAGGTCCTCGGCGGCGGCGCGGGCCCCGGCGTGGGCGCGGGCCAGGTCGTCGACGAGGGCGGTGAGGCCGGCGACGGTGGCCTCGCCCGCGTCGGCGGTGGCCACGGCCAGCTCCTCGCGCAGCGGCCGCAGCGCCAGGTCCGCCGCGTCCCGGGCCCCGTCGGCGCGCCGGCTCGCGGCCAGCGCGGCCTCCTCGGCCGCGCGGTCCACCTGTCCGGCGTCGGCGCGGGCCGGGCCGGGGTGCTCGGTGGCGCCGCACACGGCGCAGGGGGCGCCGGGCGCGAGCCCGGCGGCGAGCTCGGCGGCGATGCCGAGCAGCCTGCGTTCCTTGAGGTCGAGCCAGTGCTCGTGGGCGGCGACGGCCTCCTCGCGGGCGCGCAGCAGCCGGGCCTCGGCGGCGGACGCCTCGTGGGCGAGCCCGTCGCGGCGGCGGGCGGCGGCGAGCCGCTGCCGTTCGGTCTCCAGGCGGGCGGCGAGGCGTTCGGCCTGCCCGGCGGCCTCCTGTGCCTCGTCGACGCGCCGTTGGTGGTCCCGGCGGGTGGCGTCCCAGCCGGCCAGCCAGTCGGCGGCCTCGGCGAGGACGGCCTCGGCGGCGTCGGCGGCCCGCTCCAGCCCCTTGGTCTCGGTGGTGATCGCGGCGGCGCGGTCCTCGGCCCGGCGGGCGGCGGCGAGCGAGCCGAGTTCCGCGCGGAGGGCGTGCTCCAGGGCGCCGAGCTCCTCGGCGCCGGCCTCGCGCCGTTCGGGGGGGAGCGGCGTCCTGGCCCGGTGCTCGGCCCCGGCCGCGGCCCGGTGCCCGGACTCGGCCCGCTCGCGCGCCTCCAGCGCGGGCGCGACGACTTCGGCCGCCCGCCCCCGCGCCAGCCGCTCGCGCAGCGCGTCCCGTTCCTCCCGCCCCTCCGCGAGGGCGGCGGCACGCCGCAGTGCGTCGGCGTACCGCCGCTGCGACCGCTCCAGATCCCGCGCCTCGTCGGCGCGCTGCCGCGCGAGGTGATGCCCGCGCTCGGCGGCGCGGGCCGCCGTGACGGCGATGTCCCGCCGCTCCCGCGCGTGGGTACGGGCGAGAGCCGCCCACTCCAGCACGGCCTCGGCGAGCCCGGCGGCGCCGGGCACGAGCGGCGCGGAGGGCGCTGCCGCGCCCCGGCCGGCGCGCGGCGCGGGCACGCGCCCGGCGGCCGGGCGCGGCACGGCAGCACCCTCCGCGTCCGGAGCCGTCGCGGCCGGCAGGCTCGCGGAGGCGGGCGTGCGTGTGCCCGGGCGGGTCCGGGGTTCTCCTCCGCCCGCCACCGTCGCCGGGTGCGGCGTCCCCACCTCGGGCAGGGACGGGTCCGCGGCCGCCTGCCGCATCCGGTGGCCGAGGGCGAGCAGACGTTCGTCGCCCGTGCGCACCCGCGCCTCCGCCGCGCGGCGGAGCTCCGCGAGGTGTTCCTCCACCGCGGCGAAGCGGCCGGTGTCGAAGAGGCGGCCGAGGAGCCGGGCGCGGGCGCCGTCCTCGGCGCGCAGGAAGCGGGCGAAGTCGCCCTGCGGCAGCAGGACGACCTGGCAGAACTGCTCGCGGTTCATGCCGAGCAGCCGGGTGATCTCCTCGCCGATCTCGTCGTGGGAGCGGCTGAGCGCCTTCCACTCCGTGGCCCCGGCGGGCAGTTCGCGCAGCGCGCTGTACGCCTTCTCCCGTGTGAAACCGGTGCCGCGCTTCTTGGGGCGGGGCTGCTCGGGGCGCCGGGTGAGCTCCAGGCGCCGTTCGCCGACGGTGAGTTCGAGGACGACCTCGGTGGCGGTGCCGGGGTCGGCGTGGTCGCTGCGCAGGGTGAGGCCGGTGCCCTGTCGGGCGCCGGGCACGCCGCCGTAGAGCGCGTAGCAGACCGCGTCGAGGACGGAGGTCTTGCCCGCGCCGGTGGGCCCGTGGAGCAGGAACAGCCCCGCGCCGGCGAGCTCGTCGAAGTCGATGTGCTGGGTGCCGCCGAAGGGCCCGAAGGCGGTCAGGGTGAGCCGGTGGAGCCTCATGGGGTCACCTCGCGGGCGGCCTCGTCCAGGCGGACGGAGTCGAGCGCGACGGTGAGCACGGCGCGCTCGGCCGCGTCGGGTCCGTCGCCGCCGCGTACGTGTGCCACGAAGTCCTCGGCGATCTGCTGGTCGGTGCGGCCGCGCAGCCGCGAGGCGTAGGAGGCGAGGGGGTCCTCGGGGGCCCGGTCGGGTTCGAAGACCAGGCTGAGGGTGTGGGGGAAGCGGTGGGTGAGCCGGGCCATGGGCTCGTGGGGGCGTTCCGGGTCGGTGAGGGTGGCCTCGACCCAGGCGTCCTCGTGCCGCTCCAGGCCCGGTTCGGCGAGGAGCTCCTCCAGCCGGCCGCGGATCCGGGCGAGGCGGCGCGGCACGGGGCAGTCGAGGCGCTCGGCGGTGACGGTGCCGTCCCCGTCGAGGTCGACCAGCCACATGGTCTTGCGGTGGTTCGCCTCGGAGAAGGAGTAGGCGAGCGGGGAGCCGGAGTAGCGGACTCGGTCGGTGATGGCCTGGCTGCCGTGGAGATGGCCGAGGGCGGTGTAGTGGACGCCGTCGAAGACCTCGGCGGGGACGGCGGCGACGCCGCCGACGGTGATGTCGCGCTCGCTGTCGCTGGTGGTTCCCCCGGCGACGAAGGCGTGGGCGAGGACGACGGCGCGGGTGCCGTCGGGCCGCCCGGCGAGGTCGGCCCGTACCCGGTCCATGGCGGCCTGGAGCACGGCCGTGTGCCCGGCCTTGGCAGCGCCCAGCCGTTCGCGGACGAGGGCGGGCTCGAGGTAGGGCAGGCCGTAAAAGGCGACGTCGCCGTGGTCGTCGGCGAGGAGGACGGGGGTGCCGCAGCCGTCGGGGTCGGTGCGCAGGTGTATTCCGGCGCGCTCGATGAGTCCGGCGCCGACGCCGAGGCGGCGGGGCGAGTCGTGGTTGCCGGAGATCATCACGGTGGGGACGGCGAGCTCGGCGAGCCGGTGGAGGGCTTCGTCGAAGAGCTCGACGGCGGCGAGCGGGGGCACGGCCCGGTCGTAGACGTCGCCGGCGACGAGCACGGCGTCGACGCGGTGCTCGCGGACGGTCCGGACGAGGTGGTCGACGAAGGCGCGCTGGGCCTCCAGGAGGTTCACGCGGTGGAAGGACCGTCCGAGGTGCCAGTCCGAGGTGTGCAGCAGTCTCACAGGACGGCTCCGGCCCGCATCGTCTCGTCCCCTCCGCTGTTTGTCTCCCGCATCGGTGTGCGCTTGTGTCGCACCCGTTCCGGACGGCACTCTGTCCAGTTCCGTCCCCCAGTTTCGCATCCGGGCGGGGGCCGGGCGGCACGATCGGCCGGAAAGCGGGCAGTGGCCCGCCGGGCGTCAGACGTCGCCGTAGGCCTCCCCGCCCAGTTCCAGCCGGGCCGAGCCCGCCGTGGCATCGGCGAGCCAGGAGCGGAAGGACTCGATGTCCGCCTCGGGCAGCCCGATCTCGATGCTCACGCCCGTGCCGTAGGTCACGTTCCGCACCTCGCGGCCGGTGGCGCGCAGTTCGTTCTCCAGCTTTCCGGCGCGCTGGTGGTCGACGGTGACGGTCGCCAGCCGGAAGCGGCGCCGGGTGATGGTGCCCAGGGTGTCGAGGGCCTCGCCGACCACGCCTCCATAGGCGCGGATGAGCCCGCCGGCGCCGAGCTTGATGCCGCCGAAGTAGCGGGTGACGACCGCGACGACGTAGCGGGTCTCGCGCCGGACGAGCATCTGGAGCATGGGCACGCCCGCGGTGCCCCCGGGCTCGCCGTCGTCGCTGGCCTTCTGGACGGAGCCGTCGGCGCCGATGACGTAGGCCCAGCAGTTGTGGCGCGCGGTGGGGTGCTCCTTGCGGATCCGGGCGATGAAGGCCTGGGCCTCCTCCTCGGTCGCGGCGGGCGCGAGCGCGCAGATGAAGCGCGACTTGTTGATCTCGATCTCGTGCACGCCCTCGCGCGCGACCGTCCGGTATTCGTCGTGCATCCCGTAAGCCTAAATCGTCCCCCGATCCCGTCCGGATCTTGGCCGGATCTTGCGGGTGATCCCGGGAATGGTCGGATGGGGAAGCTCGTTGGAGCGGGCATGTACGCAGAACCGGGGATCATCCGGAAGATCATCGAGGGGACCGGGCCCACCTGGGCGGTGGTCGGTCTGTCAGCAAATGAGCAGCGCGCGGCGTTCGGCGTTGCCGAGTTCCTCCAGCGCCACGGCAAGCGCGTCGTGCCCGTGCACCCCAAGGCCGAGACGGTGCACGGCGAGCGGGGGTACGCCTCGCTCTCGGACATCCCCTTCGACGTCGACGTCGTGGACGTCTTCGTCCGCTCGGAGTTCGCGGGCGCGGTCGCGGACGAGGCGGTCGCGGTGGGCGCGAAGGCCGTCTGGTTCCAGCTGGGCGTGATCGACGAGGACGCGTACGAGCGGACGCGCACGGCCGGACTGCCGATGGTCATGGACCGCTGCCCCGCGATCGAGATCCCCCGGCTGCGCTGAGGTCCCGTCCCTCCCTCTAACCCCCATGTCCCCACGGCGGGCGTGCGCTAGCGTCAGTTCATGATCGTTCCGCGTATGGCCCGCCCCGAGGACGCCGCCGAGATCGTCCGGCTGCGTCGAGTGATGTTCGCCGCGATGAGCGGCCATGACTCCCCCGGCCCCTGGGAGGCCGCGGCCGAGGAGACAGCACGCCGGCAGCTCGCGGAGACGGGGCGGCCGGGGCTCGTCGGCTTCGTCGTGGACGGCGAACCGGGCGTCGACGGCGCCGGCCCGGAGGGCGCGCCGCGTCTGGCCGCGTGCGCGGTCGGCCGGATCGAGGAGCGGCTGCCCGCCCCGGGGCACCCGACGGGCCTGTTCGGCTTCGTCTTCAACGTGTGCACCGATGTCCGCCACCGGGGGCGGGGTTTGGCCCGTGCGACGACGGAGGCGCTGCTCGACTGGTTCGCCGGGCAGGGCGTCACGCGCGTCGACCTCCATGCCACGGACGACTCCGAGCGTCTTTACCGCGGCCTCGGTTTCGCCGAGCACTCGCTGGCGCTGTCGCTCGACGTCTCGCGGCGGCCGGACGGTATCGGCCGGCCGAACGGTGTCAGCCGGCCAGCCCGTCCAGGACAGTGACACCCGGCAGCGATGCGATGGCCTTGCCGGGCACGATGAGCTTGCCCCGGCGGCTGCCGCTGCCGATGAGCACGTACGGGCTGTCGGCGACGGCCGCGTCCACCAGCACCGGCCAGCCGACGGGCAGCCCGATCGGGGTGACGCCGCCGTACTCCATGCCCGTCCCGGTGAGCGCGGTGTCCATGGCCGCGAACGAGACCTTGCGCGCGCCGAGCTGGCGGCGTACGACGCCGTTGACGTCGGCGCGGGTGTGGCCGAGGACGACACAGGCGGCGAGGGTGGTCTCCCCACCGCGCTTCGCCGCGACGATCACGCAGTTCGCGGACTTCTCCAGCAGCCACTGCCCGTAGTGGGCCACGAGGACGGCGGTGTCGGCCTTCTCCGCCGCGGTGTCGACGTGGAGCAGCTCCTCCACGGGCACCGGGCCGCCCCAGCCCCGGATCGCCTCCGCCACGGGCGGGACCAGCAGCCCCAGCCGCTCGACGGCGGGCGCGACGTCGTCGAACGCCTCCATGGGCGTCGGGTTCTCGCTCACGATCGTCACCGTAACAGCCCCGCCGACGAGGGCGGTGGGGCGTCTCAGCCGGGGCGTCTCAGCGGGCGGGCGGGACGGCCACCGCCATGGTCATCTCGACCGGTTCGGAGCCGTCGTTGCGGTAGGTGTGCGGCACGTTCGCCTCGAAGGTGGCCGAGCTGCCGGCCGGCACCCGGTGCTCCGCCCCGTCGACGACGAGGGTGAGCTCGCCGGCGGTGACCCGCAGCAGCTCGACCGTGCCGGGCGGGTGGGCGTCCGAAGCGCTGCTGTCGCCGGGCACGATGCGCCACTCCCACAGCTCCAGCGGGCCGCGCGCGTCGGTGCCGACGAGGAGCGAGGTGTGGCTGCCAGCCTCGGTGGACCACATCCGCACCGCCTGCTCCCGGGGGACGACCCGGACACGCGCGCCCTGCTCGTAGTCGAGGAGGGTGGTGATGCTGATGCCGAGCGCGTCGGCGAGTTTGACCGTGGTGCCGACGCTGGGGTTGGTACGGGCCTGCTCGATCTGGATGATCATGCCGCGGCTGACCCCGGAGCGGGCCGCCAGGGCGTCAAGGGTGAAGTTGCGCTCGCCACGCCAGCGCTTGAGGTTACGGGCGAGTGACTGGGTGAGCTGATCGAGGTCCGTCACGTTCGATCCCGTCCAATATACTTTTCGCCAAGTTCAACATAATGAACTACGGTGTCCCGGACTCTTACTGTTCACCACACTGTACTGCGAGGTCCTTCCCATGACACCGGTCTTCGCCCTGGCCACCAGCCTCATGTGGGGGCTGGCCGACTTCGGCGGCGGTCTGCTCACCCGGCGCATGCCCGCCCTGACCGTGGTCCTGGTCTCCCAGCTGCTGGCCGTGGCCGCGCTGGGCTCCATCGTCGTCGCCACCGGCGGCTGGTCCGAGACCGGCCCCCAGCTCTGGTACGCGGTCGCGGCCGGCGTGGTCGGCCCGGCGGCGATGCTCGCCTTCTACCGCGCCCTGGCCCTCGGCCCGATGGGCGTCGTCTCCCCGCTGGGCGCGCTCGGCGGCGTCGCCGTGCCGATCGGCGTCGGGCTCGTCCTGGGCGAACGCCCGGGCCTGCTCCAGCTCGCGGGCATCGCGGTCGCCGTCGCCGGCGTCGTCCTGGCCAGCGGCCCGGGGCTCGGCGGCGCGCCCGTACAGCGCCAGACCCTGGTGCTCACGCTCGTCGCCGCCTTCGGCTTCGGCTCCGTGATGGCGCTGATCGCCGAGGCCTCGCACAACCTCACCGGGCTCTTCCTCGCCCTGTTCGTCCAGCGCCTGTGCAATGTGGTGGTGGGCGCGGGCGCCCTCTACGCCTCCGTCCGCCGGGGCGCCCCGGCCCTGCCGGACAACGGCTGGCAGGGCATCCGCGCCGCGCTGCCCGCGCTCGCCTTCGTCGGCCTGGCCGACGTGGCCGCCAACGGCACGTACAGCATCGCGGCCAACAACGGCCCGGTGACCGTCGCGGCCGTCCTCGCCTCCCTCTACCCGGTGGTCACCGCTCTGGCCGCCCGGGGCTTCCTGAGCGAACGGCTGCGCGCGGTGCAGGCCGCGGGCGCGGGCCTGGCGCTCGTGGGAACGGTCCTGCTGGCGACGGGCTGACGGCCGGGTACCGCCCCGGCGCGTCGCCGGGCTGTCCGTCGACGCGCCGCCGCCGGGCACGCCGCCCGACTGGTACGACCTGATCGCACAGGCCGGCTGGGGCGACCGTCCGGTCGCCCCATAGCGCGAGCGCTCAGACCTCGCGGTGGGCCTTCGCGAGTTCCAGGTACATCGTGGCGTTGAGCCGGATGTGCTCGCGCTCCTCCTCGGTCAGCTCCCGGCGCACCTTCGCGGGCACGCCCGCGACCAGCGAGCCGGGCGGCACCCTCATGCCCTGGGGCACGAGCGCCTGCGCGGCGACCAGTGAACCGGCACCGATCACAGCACCGTTGAGCACGGTCGCGCCCATGCCGATCAGCACGTCGTCCTCGACGGTGCAGCCGTGCAGCACGGCGTTGTGCCCGACGGTCACCCGCTCGCCGACGCGCACCGGGAAGCCGGGGTCGACGTGCACGGTGCAGTTGTCCTGGATGTTGCTGTCGGCGCCCAGCGCGATCGGGCCGCAGTCGGCGCGCAGCACGGCGTGGTACCAGACGCTCGCCCCGGCGGCGAGGGTGACGTCGCCGAGTACGACGGAGGTCGGGGCCGTGAATGCCTCCGGGTCGATCTCCGGTTCCCGCCCGCCCACGCCGGCGATCAGCGCTCGCTCCGTCATCGCCCCGGTCCTCCCTTGATCCATCACGACTGATCCACACAGCGCCCTTCGCGCCCCCGGAACGGTATCCCCCTCCGTCTCCGCCGCACATGACGATGACCCGAATGTGTCATCTATGAATAACTTTCTGGCTATTTGTACAGCCTCGTAATGCCAGAGCGGATCACGAAGCTGGAGGACGCATGCCGAGTTCGACCCCACCACCCGTCATCGTGCTGATGGACGGCGACCCGCTCCGCCGGAGCTCGCTCGCCGAGACGATCGCGGGCTGGTACGAGCAGGACTTCCAGGTCCTGCAACTGGGCTCCGGCGAATCCGCCGGCCTCGGCGCCCTGGCCGGGGGCGGCACACGGGTGGCGCTGGTGGCCGAGGTGGGCGAGGACAGCGCGGGGCTCGCCCGGACCGCCGAGGCGGCCAAGATCCCGGACGCGGCCGGCCTGGTGTCGCTGGTGCCCGACGGGGAGACGGCGGCCGTGACCGACGGCGGCGGCCCGGCGAAGGCCGGCTTCGTCGAGGAGGACGGCCTGCGGCCGACGCACCTCCGGCTCCTCGACAACCTGCTGTACGACTGGTGGCTGAAGGCGCCGGCGGATCTGCGGAAGCTGTTCGGGTCCGTCGAGATCTCGGGGAACATCAAGGCCAAGGGGGCCTTCAGGATCCGGGAATTCCTCACCGGGTCCGGCGTCGTCTTCCGCTGGCCCAAGGACTCCCAGGGCAAGGACATCCTGGTCAAGGTGACCCCGCCGGGAAAGTCGGCCGCCACGGAGCTCAAGAACCCGACGCTCGTCAAGCTGGCGCAGGCGCTCGGGCTCCTGAACACATCCCTGAAGGACTGGTACGACCTGGTGATCGTCGGCGGCGGGCCCGCCGGTCTGTCGGCGGCCGTCTACGCCGGCGCCGAAGGGCTCACCACCCTCGTCGTCGAGGACGACGTCCCCGGCGGCCAGGCGGGCACCTCGTCGAAGATCTGGAACTACCTCGGGTTCCCGGGAGGGATCCCCGGGCACACCCTGGCCACGTCCGCCTTGAAGCAGATCAAGGAATTCAAGGTGCACTGGCATCCGCTCGCCGTCGCGAAGGCCCTGCACCTCGGCACCGACACCGACCAGCCCTGGATGCTTCCCCACGAGGTCGAGCTCTCCGACGGAAAACGGATCAAGGCCGGTGCCGTCGTCATCGCCACCGGCATGACCTGGCGGCGACTGGCCGAGCGCACGCACGCCGACGAGCTGGAAGGCGCAGGCGTCTACTACCACGCCCTCATGACCGACCTCGACTACATCGAGGGCGAGGAGATCGCCATGGTCGGCGGAGGCAACTCCGTCGGGCAGGCCGCGGTCCACTTCGCGCAGAAGGCCAAGAAGGTCACGCTGATCGTCCGGTCCGGTCTCGGCATGTCCCAGTACCTGGTCGACGCGATCAAGCGCCTGCAGGACGCCAAGAAGATCGAGGTGCTGCTGAAGACCGAGGTCAAGGAATGCGTGGCCGCGAAGCCGAAGAAGGAACTGAAGGCCGTGAGGATCGGCCCCACCGGACAGGAGCCCGCCGACCGTGAGCTCGCCACCGAGTGGCTGTACGTGCTGATCGGCGGGGACCCGAACACCAAGTGGCTGGGCAAGAAGGTCCTGCTCGCCCCCAACGGCGCCGTCCTGACCGGACATCACGTACCCGGCCAGGAGGAACGGCTCAAGCAGGTGGAGAAGGAGGTCCGCGAGCGCGCGAAGAAGCAGAAGTGGACTCCGAAGAAGACCGAGGAGGAGGTGGCGAAGGCCGTCGAGGCCGCCAGGGTGCCGTCCACCGGTACCAGCGTCCCCGGGGTCTACGCGGTCGGCGACGTCCAGTACGCGGCGCCGCCCCGCGTCGGCGGGGCGGTGGGCCGGGGCGCCGCCTGCGTCGCCGACCTGTTCGGCTACATCAAGGAGTATCCATACCTCTTCCCGACCTACGCCGGAAAGGGCGGCAAGGGCAAGAGCTGACCGGGAACGCCGAAGGCCCCGGCGACTGCCGGGGCCTTCACGGGGTACGCGTCGTCACTCCGCGGCGGCGACGGCCTCGGCCTCGGTGGACCGCCCGGCGGCCGCCTCGCTCTCGCGCGCGGCCTTCTTGGCCTTGATCCGCATCACCACGAAGGACCCCAGGCCGAAGAGCAGCGCGGCCACCAGGCCGAGCCAGGAGAACTTCCCGATCCACTCCTCGGCGACCTTGCCGACGGTGTAGATCAGCGCGACCGTACCGCCGGCCCAGACGATGCCGCCGAGGACGTTGGCGATGAGGAACTTCCAGTACGGCATCTTCAGCACACCGGCGAGCGGGCCGGCGAAGATGCGCAGCAGGGCGATGAAACGGCCGACGAAGACGGCCCACATGCCCCACTTCGTGAACGCCTTCTCGGCGGTGGCCACGTGGTGCGGGCCGAAGTGCTTGGGGAACTTGCGGCCCAGCCAGTCCAGCAGCGGCTTGCCGCCCCTGCGGCCGATCAGATAGCCGATGGAGTCGCCGATGATCGCACCCGCGACGGCGCACCCGCCGAGCACGTACGGGTTGATGTGGTCCTGCGAGGCGGCGAGCAGCGTGGCGCTGACGAGCACGATCTCACCGGGCAGCGGGATGCCCAGGCTCTCCAGCCCGATCACTCCGCCTACCAGGAGGTAGACGGCGATGGCCGGAACTGTCTCGAGCCATTCCTGGATGTGCAACGCCGGATCCTCCCCGGTTGACGGCCCGCTTGCGCGCGGCCCGATGTGTACGACCTGCCGATGTGTACGGCCTGCCCCCGGCGCGCCGTGTCGCGCACGCCGGAAGCCTACCCGGAGGTGAAGACTCGGATCCGGGTCCGCTGGTTGAGGCGGGACGGTCACATCTTCGCCACACCGTCTTCGCCCCCCTCGGGGAAGCCGTCCGGCTCAGGCGGCCTCCCGGGCCGTGTCGGCGTCCAGCGCGGCGCCGAGCCAGGCGTGGGCGGAGCCCGCGGTGGGCTCGGGCGGACCGGAGGGCGGGCTGATCAGCTCGGCAACGAGCCCCCAGTAGTGATCGATCCGCGGGTCCGCGGCGAGCTGGCCGCCCAGCAGCCGGCGGAAGGCCGGGGTGTCGGGCGTGCCACGGGCGTGGGCGTAGGCGGAGACGAAGCAGTCGAGCGCCTCGCCGGGCCGCGCCGGGCGCCCCGCCCGCAGTTCCGCCGAGGCCAGCGCGTACGCCTCGATCAGCCCGTCGTAGAGGACGGCCGGGCGGTAGCCCTCCTCGGGCCGGTGCACAGCGGGCCGGTTGTCCGCGCCACCGCAGTCGCCCGAGACGAAGGCGTGCAGCCGGGCGAAGGCCAGTACCTGGGCGGGGGTCGGGTCCTCGGGGGGCGGGGGCACGGCCTGGTCGATGATCGCGGAGGCGAGCCGGGCCGGGAGCCTCCGGGGGATCCAGGCCCGCCAGAAGCGCACCAGCGAGGCCGTGCTGGGCGGGGTGGAGATGGAGCCGATCAGGAGCAGCCGGTCGGCGCGCTCCTCGGCCGGGCAGCCCCGGAGCAGTTGGAGGGCGGCCTCGCGCCAGCGCAGGGCGGCCATCCGTGAGCCGATCTCCCGCAGCCGCTCGGCGATGACGTCCTCCAGAACGCCGTCCAGGCCGCCGTCGAGGGCGTCCTCGCGGCCGAGGACCCGGCCCACGTCCGGGACCGGCAGGTCCAGGGTGCGCAGCGAGCGGATCAGCCGGAGCCGGTCGAGGGCCTCGGGGCCGTACCGGCGGTGGCCGCCGGTGCTGCGCCCCGCCTCGGGCAGCAGGCCGCGGTCGGAGTAGAAGCGGACGGTCTTGACGGTGGTGCCCGCGCGTTCGGCGAGCTCCCCGATGCTCCATGTGTCGTCGGCGGACAACGGGTTGAACCTCCCCCAGGTGGAGCTCTTACCGTACCGGCGAGCGCGGGCGGCCGGATCGGCCGGCCCGTGGACGACGGCTTACGAGGAGACGCGCATGACGGCATTCGTCCTGGTATCCGAGGCCTTCACCGGCGGCTGGATCTGGCAGGAGGTGGTCGCGGGGCTGAGGTCGGTGGGGGCGGAGGCGCATCCGGTGACGCTCACGGGCATGGGCGACCGGGCCCGTCCGGCGGGTCCGGGGACGGACCTGGAGACGCACATCGAGGACGTGGTGGGGGCGATCGACCATGTGGACGCGCCGGAGGTGGTGCTGGTCGGGCACGGCTACGGCATCCACCCGGTACTCGGTGCGGCCGGGCGCCGCCCGGGGCGCGTGGCCCGGATCGTCTATCTGGACTCCGGTCTGCCGCAGGACGGTGACGCGCCGCTCAAGGTGGTGCCCGACCCGGCCGTCCACGAACTGCCGGCGGGGCGGGACGGGGGCGACCGGCTGATCCCCGCGCCGGCACTCGACGAGTGGGGACGCTGGGGCAGCCTCGACGGCGTCCCGCGCGAGGCGCTGGAGCGGCTGACCCGGCTCGCCGCGCCGCAGCCGGCGGGCACGTTCACCCAGCCGCTCCGGCTGACCGAGGAGGTCGCCGGCCTGCCGACGACCGGTGTGCTGTGCACGTCCAACGGTTCAAGCATCGAGATGGTCGAGGCGTTCGTGCGGCTCGGCGATCCCCGGCTGCGGGCCCTCGTCGATCCCCGGGTGAGCTTCTTCGAGCTGCCCACCGGTCACTGGCCGATGCTCTCGTGCGCCGCCGAGCTCGCCGAGGTGCTCGTACAGGCCGCCGCGGGCGAGGGGTACCGGCTGTCGGTGGACGGGCGACCGCGTGAGGAGTCGTTCCTCCTGGAGGTGCCGGAGATGCCCCGCGAGCGGGTGGGGCGGGTCGATCTCCACCTTCCGGACGCCGACGGCCCCCGGCCGGCGGTGGTGTTCGTCCACGGCGGCCCGTTCCCGGCCGGCCTGCGGCCGACGCCCCGGGACTCGGCCACCTTCACCGGCTACGGCCGGTACGCGGCGAGCCTGGGCGTGGTCGGCGCGACGATGGACCACCGGCTGCACGACCTGGCCGACTACGGGCGCGCGGCCGAGGACGTCGCGGAGGCGGTCGAGCTCGTGCGGGCCGATCCGCGCGTCGACGGGGAGCGGGTGGCGCTCTGGTTCTTCTCCGGCGGCGGGCTGCTGTCGGCGGACTGGCTGGCGGCCGCCCCGTCGTGGCTGCGCTGCGTGGCCGCGACGTACCCCGTCCTCGCGCCGATGCCCAACTGGGGGCTCGTCCCGGACCGTTTCCGTCCCGCCGAGGCGATACAGCGTGCGGGCTCGCTGCCGCTCGTCCTCACCTGGGTGGAGCTGGAGCGGCCGGAGATCGCGGCGACGGTCGCGAAGTTCCTGACCGCCGCCGAGAAGTGCGCGGCCGCCGTCGAGATCGTCGACGTGCCGGGCGGCCACCACGGGTTCGAGACGCTCGACCACACCGAGGAGACCCGCCGGGCCGTGGAGCGGGCCATGGGGTCGGTGCTGGGGCACCTGCGGGGCTGATCCGGGGGAACGGGAAAGGGGCCCCTCCGCCGAAGGAGCGACGGAGGGGCCCGGAGGAAGTGACGCGGTTACGCCGTGGGGGCCGCGAGGCCCATGGCGATGAAGTGGAACGGCTGGGGGCTCCAGGTACCGCCCGGGTTCGCGGTGAAGATCACGGCCGTGGTCGGGGAGACGCTGTTGACCGTGACGATCGGCGTCGCGCTCCCCACCGCCGCCGTGGCCACGACGACCGGCACGGAGGTGAAGGGCTTCGCGAACGTGATCGTGAAGGTCGACGTCGCCGACCGGACCGAGGTGAAGCCGGTGCCCGTGCTGACGGCGCCGCTCGCCGCGACGGTTCCGTATATCCGCCGCTCCACCGGCTGCGGAGCGCTGATCCGGAAGCTGAGCTTCGACGACGTGACGCCGATGGTGAGGCCGTCCGGGACGGTGCGGTCGCCGGGGGCGGCGGTGGCCGCCGCCTGGACGTTGACGGAGTAGAAGCCGTCCGGCTTGTTGCCGATCGCGTCGGCCTTGAAGCGCACGAGCCGGCCGTCGGGGTCACGGCTCTCGATCGCCATCGGCCGGTTGATGCCCTCGTCGAGCTTCATGAAGCGGATCTCGCCGGTGGGCGGGAAGACCAGGCCCTCGGGGAGCTTCACCTGGATGATCTCGCCGGGGCCGACCGGGTCGCCGTCGACGTACACCTCGACCGTGAACGAGGAGTTGGCACCCGGCAGCAGGACCTGCGGGTTGGGACTTCCCTGAGCGATGTGGAACGCCATGTCTCTTCTTCCTTCTTCTCGGTGTGTGTTTCTCGGTGAGCGGTTGAGCGGTTGAGCGGTCACCCGTCGGCGACGGGTGCCTCGTGCGGGAGCCGGTCGCCCGGGGTGACCCGGTGATAGGCCGCGAGCTGCGCGGCGGCGATCCGGTCCCAGTCCAGGTGGGCCACCGTCGGCGGCCCCTTCGCGCCGAGCGCCGCGCAGCGGGCCGGGTCGGCGGTCAGGGTGACGAGGGCGGCCGCGTACGCGTCGAGGTCGCCGGGCGGGACGCGCACTCCCACGTCGTCGGTGACCAGGTCGCGCAGGCGGGGGATGTCGAAGGCCAGCACCGGGGTGCCGGTGGCCAGGGCCTCGGCGGCGACCATGCCGAAGGTCTCCCGGCGGCTGGGCACACAGGCCAGCCGGGCCGAGGCCAGCAGGTGGAAGCGGGCGGGGCCGTCGACGCGGCCCAGCCACCGGACGCGGTCGGCGATGCCGAGGTCGGCGGCCAGGGCGCGGGCATCGGCGGCGTGCGGGCCGTCGCCGGCGATGTGCAGGTCGGCGGTGGTGCGCGGGGCGGCGAGCGCGTAGGCGCGCAGCAGCAGGTCCAGGCCCTTCGACGTCGTCTCCAGGCGGCCGAGGTAGAGCACGTGGTCGCCCCGCCGGGCCACGGGCGGGACGAACGCGGCCCGGTCGACGCCGTTGGGGATCACTTCCACGCGCGCGGCCGGGTTGCGCCGGCGCAGCTCCTCGCCGAGGTCGTCGCCGACGGCGAGCAGCGTGGTGTGCGAGGCCAGCCCGCGCCGCTCGACGGCGCCGAACGGCAGGTGGAACTCGCGCGCCTTGTCGGTCGCGAACAGCCACTGCACCAGCCCGACGACCGGCCTGCGGGTCAGGTACGGGACGCAGACGGACGAGAACGGGGCGGCGAAGTCCTCCACCACGACGTCCGGGTCATGACGGCGCGTCAGCCTGCCCAGCCGGGTGACGACGACGGCGAAGTAGGCGATCTGCGCGGCGAAGCGGCTACGGGCGAGCGGTCCCGGACGCGCGGGCAGCGGCATGTACCGGACGCCGTCGCGGACGGTCTCGTCGGCGCCGGGCCACGGCGCGACGACGACGGTCACCTCGACTCCCCGCGCGGCCAGCCGCCGGTTGACCTCGTGCGTACGGACCGAGCCACCGCCCGCGCCGGGCCGCCGGGGGTCCTCGAAGCCCAGGTGGAGCACGCGGTACGGGCCGGGACGGCGGGGCCGGACGCGGACCGCGAGCGCCGCTCCGGTCAGGACGGCGAGCGCCGCGAGGGCCCACAGCACGGGGCAGGGCCGGAGGACGAACAGCGCGCAGCAGGCCGGGGCAGCCGCGGCGAGCGGTGCGGCGGCCCCCGCCGCCGGGCCGAGTCCGGGGACCCGGCGCCGCGCCCGTACGACCGTCACCAGCGCGACGGCGCAGGTCACGGCGGCCGAACACCAGGCCAGGGCCAGGGGGCGGTCGGCGGTGAGCGCGTAGCCGGTGCCTCCGGCCAGGCAGGCGAGCGCCAGCGTCACGACGGTCGGCCGGGCCGGGCCCCAGGTCTGGAACACGACGCTCGCCAGGGCGGTCGTGGCGCCCGCGAACCCGGCCAGGGCCAACGGCGGCAGCAGCGCGGCGGAAGCGGTGTAGTGCCGGGGCAGCACAAGCCCGGTGATCGCGTCGGGGCAGGTGGCGATGGTGACGGTGACGGCCGCGCCGGTGATCCAGTGCAGCCTCAGCGCGCCGCGGAAGCCGTCGCGTGCCGCCGGGGACCGGCCGGCCGCGAGCCGGGGGAAGACGACGGTGGCCAGGGCGGTCGACAGGAAGAGCGGTACCCGGGCGAGGACCAGCAGGGCCTGGTAGGGCGCCAGGCCGGCCGAGCCGCCCCGTACCGCCGTGGCGACGACCACGTCCAGCGTGAACAGCACACAGATGAGGACCTGGATGCCGCCGATGGCGGTGGCGCGCCGCCACAGCCCGTGGTCCGCGCGCACCGGTTCGTCCTCGTCGGCCGCCGCGGGCCCGCCCATGTCCCCTCGCAGGGCGACGAATCCGGCCGCCGAGGTGACGGCCGCGCCGGCGGCGAAGGCGCCGACGGCCCCGGCGCTCCCCCACCCGGCCGCGACGGCCCCGACGGTGACGGCGACCCGGACGGCCACCTCGGCGACCCGCAGCGCGGCCAGATGGGCGAAGCGCTCGCGCCCCTGGAGGTGTCCGGCCCCCACCGAGTTGAGCCAGAGCGTCACGCACGCCGCGGCCAGCCCGGCGAGCGGGCCCGGACCGGCGTACGAGGCGACGGCCCCGCACGCCGCGACGGCGGTCAGGACGGACAGGCCGAGCGCCAGCCACAGGCAGGTCCGCACCGACAGCCGCCGCCGTGCGCCGCCCGGGACGCTGTCGGCGACCTCGCGGGCCAGCACCCAGGGCACTGTGGCACCGGCGAGGGTGCCCACGCTGAGCAGGACCGAGGAGACGGCGGCGTAGACGGTGAAGTCGGCTGCGGGCAGACGGTGGACGAGGAACAGGGAGAGACCGTAGTTGCCCATGCCGACCAGCACGGCGGAGAGGGCGAGGGGCAGGGCTCCCCGCGCCGTTCCCTTCTGCCGGTTCTGCCGGTTCTGCCGGGGCACGGCGGGAGCGGTGGTGGCAGTGGCGGTCACCATCGTCACCCCTCCCTTCCGGAGCCGGCGACCAGGGCCCGCACGTCGTACACGCGCAGCGCGCCGACGGTCCTGCCGCGCTCGCTGTGGACGAGCCGGGCCTCGTGCTCGAGCACCCGGGGCAGCCCGGAGCCGATCCGCGCGTACCCCTGCCTCACCAGCTCGGTGGACAGCACGAGGTAGTCGACGCGGTCGCGCCGGAGGTCGGCCGTGGTCCGCCAGTGGGCGAACCGGGCGCCGGGCAGGACGAAGGACGCGCCCTCGTCGGTGGCCGCGACGACGCTGCCCTTCGGCAGGTGGGCGCGGGACCAGGCCAGGGTCCGCCGGAGGGCGTCGTCGTGGCGGGTGTGGACGCGCGCCCAGACGACGGCGTTCACGGTCAGGGCGGTCAGAGCGAGAGCGGTGAGGACGGCGACCGCCCCGGTCGCCACGGCCCTGGGCCGGAGGAGGATGTCGGCCGCGAGTGCGAGGGCGGCGGTGCTGGTGACGACCAGCGGGTAGAACATCTGCTCCTCAAGGGTGCCCACCGCCATCGCGTACATCAGGTGCAGCAGCGTGCAGGCGGCCCACGCCGTGATCAGGGTCCGGCCGGGTCGGCCCGTGAAGATCCCGGGCCGCCGGGCGCGGCACCACAGCAGCCATGCGGTGGCGGCGGTGCCGAGGGCGATCAGCGCGTAGGGGACGGCGAACTGGCCGAGCTGGACGAGCAGCCGGTCGGTGAAGGCGACGGTGCCGTCGTCGCTGTTGAAGCCGCTGATCTGCTTGATGCCCAGGGCGCGGGCGACGCCGTCGGTCTTCTGCGCCCACCAGGGCGCCCGGTTGCCGGTCGCCACCACCGTCACGACGTACACCGCGTACCCGGCGACGGTGACGGCGGCCGCCGTCAGCCGGATCCGCCGCGCCTCGCCGCGCGCGGCGATCCCCAGTGCGGTGACGGGCACGAACGTGCCCAGCGCGTACGGCTCCTTGGTGGTCACCGCGAGCGCGAACAGCAGCCCCGCGCCCAGGCCGGTGGCGGTCCGGCCGCGTGGGGTCGCCGGGGTGCGGGCGAGCACCAGCATGCCGAGCGCGGCGGCGGCCGTGGCCTGGGTCTCCAGCATGACGCGGCTGTCGAAGCGGTTCAGGAAGGGGTCCAGTGCCAGGAACAGCCCGGCGAGCAGCGCCAGCGGTCCACGGACGGCGCGGCGCAGCAGGGTGGTGACGGCGACGACGGTCAGCGCCCCGGTCGCGGCCACGACGGGCCGCAGGTCCAGCACCTGGTGGAGCAGGTCGCCGGAGGCGCGGCCGGTGAGGCGCATGAAGGCCGCGAGCAGGGCGAAGAGGGCGGGCGGGTGGAGGGCGAAGAACTGTCCGTCGAAGACGGGTCCTTGGCCGTCGGCGAGGTGGCGGCTGATGGCGGTGTAGTAGAGCTCGTCGACGTGCACGTCGTACGAGCGCCCGACGAAGGCCAGCCGCAGGGCGAGTGCGAGGGCGAAGAGGGCGCCGAGGAGGGCGGCCCGGGTGGTGGCGCGGCGGTGGCCCGTGTCATTCCGCCGCGCCCGGGCAGGGGGGTGGGCCTGCCAGCCGAGGATGTCGTAGTGGCGGGCGAGGCGGATGGAGACGCGGGTGTCTGCGGTGTCGACGCCTATGCGGGCCAGGACGGCTTCGGCGTCCCGTTCGTCGGCGCCGAGCAGGAGCAGTCCGGGGCGGGGGCCGGTGAGGTCGATGAGGTCGGTGGTGCGCAGGGCGGCGAGATCGGCGTGTTCGAGGACCTCGGCCGGGGCGCTGACGAGCGTGCACGCGTCGGTGACGGTGCGCCGCTCGGCGGTCTTGCCCCGGCCGGTCCCGCGCAGCCGGCCGTCCTCGGCGGTGAGCGCCGCGAGCAGGTGGGCGGTGGTGGCCGTCCAGCTGAACCTGGTCGCCCACGTGCGGCACTCGGCCTCCCAGTGGGCGGCGTCCCGCGGTGCCTCGACGGTGCGCAGGGCCTTGGCGAGGCCGGAGGCGAGATCGTCGTCGGGGCCGAGGAGCCAGCCGGTGACGTCGTGGCGGACGGTGTCGCGCAGCCCGGGGACGTCGTAGGCGAGTGCCGGCACTCCGGCAGCCGCGGCCTCCATCACGGACAGGCCCCAGCCCTCGGCGAGGGAGGTGGTGGCGGTGATCCACGCGGAGTCGACGAGGGCGTCCCGCTCCTCCTGGGGCACGCGGCCGTGCAGGACGACGCAGTGGCCGACGTCGAGTTCGTCCACGAGTGAGGCGAGCTCTTCGCGTGCCTCGCCGTCACCGACGATGTGCAGTTCCGCGCCGGGCAGTTCGCGGCGGAGGGCGGGCATGGCGTGGACGAGCCGGTCCACGCGCTTCTGTGTGACGAGCCTGCCGACGCAGACGACGCGCGGCGCGGGCGCGCGGTGGCGCGGCCCGGTGGCGGGCGGGGCCGCGTCGAGGCCGGCGGGCGCGAAGTGCACCGGGCCCCGCACGGCGAGCCGCCGGCGGATCTCGGCCCGGGTGGAGGGCGACACGGCGCACACCGCGCGCCGCCCGTACACAAGCCCGCTCCCCCGGCCCTCCAGCCAGCGGCCGAGACCGGCGACGGGGCGGGGGAACCACAGGGCGAACTGGCCTTGATGGACATGGTGGATCAGCAGCACGACGGGGGTGCGGCGACGCAGGACGAGCGGGGTGAAGAAGGGGATGCCGTTCTGCGAGTCGATGACGGCCGCCACCGAGCGGCGGTGGCGCAGCAGCCACAGCAGGACGAACGCGTAGACGGTGAACCGGCCGCCGCCGCGTACGACGGTGCCGAAGCCGGTGTCCTCGCGGCGGGCGGTGCCCTGGGGGCGGGAGGTCAGGTAGGTGACGCGGACGCCGGAGGCGTGGAGTTGCCGGGCGACTTCCTCGCAGTACAGCTCGGCGCCGCCCGCCTGCGGGTGGCGGCTGTCGCGCCAGTTGCACACGACGACGTGGCGGCCGCGCCAGTCCGGGGCGGCGGGGAGGGCGGCCCGTAAGTCCGTCGGATTCATCCCGCCCCCTCGGTCGCGGGGGCGGAAGGGGCAGAGGGGGCGGCGGGCGTGGCGAAGGCGGCGGGGGCGTGGTGGACGACGCGGGGCGGGAGGCGGTGCATGGTCCGGTGCAGCCGCCACAGTTCACCGGCCACGCGGCGGCCGTCGGCGAACGGCCGGAAGCTGGAACCCTCCTGGTCGCTCCAGACGACCGGGAACTCGGCCAGACTCAGCCCGAGCGCGCGGGCCCGGGCGATCACCTCGAGGTCGAAGGCGAAGCCGGTGGTGGTGACATGGGCGAAGATCCGCCGCGCGGCCTCGGCCTCGAAGAACTTGAACCCGCACTGGGTGTCCTTGACCGGCCCGGAGAACCGCCGTGTCGCCAGCCGGAACCCGGCCCCGCCGAGCCGCCGCAGGGCGGGCTGCCGGACGGGGACGCTCGCCCCGGTGCAGCGGCGGGAGCCGATGACGACCTGCCGGCCGTCCCGCAGGAGGGCGACCGCGTCGTCGATCGCGGTGGCGGGGGTGGCGAGGTCGGCGTCGCAGAAGCCGACCCAGCGCGCCTTGGTGGTGACCATTCCCCTGGCCACCGCGGCCCCTTTGCCGCGGCGGGAGCACCCGGTGACGGTGATGGGGATGCCGGAAGCGGCGAGCCGGTCCACGCACTCGGCCGTGCGATCGCTGCTGCCGTTGTCGACGACACGCAGCGCGGCGGTCAACGGCATGCCGCGCAAGTGGCCGGCGAGGGCGAGCACGGTGGGGGCGAGGCGCTGTTCCTCGTTGTAGGCCGGGATGACCAGTTCGAGATCGCAGGCGGTGGTGGCCGGCCGGGCGGTGGTGGCCGGCGCGGTGCCGGTTCCGGGTAAGGGGACGCGGGCGGCGTCCTCACCCGGTGGGGTCGCTGCTGTGCGGGGCGTACTCATGGCTGGGGACGTCTCCTCGGGCGGTGGCGTGCGGGCGGCGCGGGAGCCGGTGACCCCCTCGTGTACGGGCGGGGGCCACCGTCTCCGTCGTGCGGTCACCGGGGCGTGCGGTTACCAGGGCGTGCGGTTACCGGGTGGCACGGTTACCGGGTGGCGCTGAGCCGTACGTGGGCGAGCAGCATTCCGGAGCTGCCGTCGGGGTTGGCGTCGAGTTCCTTGTTGAAGCCGGCCCGCCCGGGGTTGGCGAACCGCACGGTCACCGCGGTGACGCCCTGGGGCACCCGGAAGGACAGCCGGCGCTCGCGCCAGCCGGGGTCGTTGAGCTTCTTGTCCGGGTCGTGGGAGGCCGTGGCGCCCTTGCCGGTGTAGTACTGGACGTAGTCGTCCCAGGCCAGGACGGTCTCGGCGCCCGGCTTTCCGTATCGCACCTCGGCCCGCAGGTACGTGGGCCGGCGATAGGGCTCCTCGGGGTTGGGCAGGACGTGGTAGCCGGTGTGGAAGGCGAGTTCGTACGAGGCGCCGGGGGCGATGTCGACGGTCTGCTCGATGAAGCCGCAGGTGTTGTCGCCGTTGATGTCGACGACGTTCTCGCCCTTGTCGAACGGGGGCTCCGCGTCGGCCGGGAGGTGCCCGTCGGCGTCACCGTTGATCAGATCGATGAGCCTGCCCGGCTCGCCCGTCTTCGAGGCCGCCCAGACGCCCTGGCCCTTGTACTCGCCGACGGTCCACGCGTCGAGCTTCTGCGCGTCCGGCCCGTAGAGGACTCCTTCGAGGGGGCGCCAGTCCTTGCCGGACCGGAAGCGGACGTCGGTGAAACCACCGTTCCGGATCAGGTTTCCGGGCACGGGCCGAGGCCCGGGGGGCCCGACCTGAACGCGCAGCGGCGCGGTGGCGGTACCGATCCCCAGCCGTCCCCACAGCAGGTCCTCGAAGGCCTCGGGCAGCACCTGGACGCTGACGGAGTAGAAGCCGTCGGCCTCGTCGGACTGGTCTCCGAGATGGATGAGGTGGTTGAACTGAAGCTGCCGGTTCGCCTCGTCGTAAGGGAGATACGCGAGCTCCTCCCGGGGCTTCTTCCGAGAGTGGTAATAGACCTTCCCGTCTTTGGGGAACCTCGTCCCCACCGGGAACTCCACCCAGATCATTTCCTTCTTGCCGCTGATCGGCGCGCTACCGGGCGTCAGCCGGAGGTCTATCGCGAAGAACTCCTGCTGCCCCCTGGCCAGGCGTGCCGGCACGGGTAATCCCTGAGCGATGACGAAGGGCATTCTGCCCACCTCTCACTTGTCCGTTCGAGCCGAGGAAGACATTAGCGGTGAGCCGATAAAGAAACGCAAAACGGAGCAGTCCGCTTCGGTAAACGCCGCAGTATCCGGCCAGCGGACCGCACTGGATGCGGGTTCGATGATCTCAAGAATCCCGGGCCTGGTTACCGTCGCCGCCGACGCGGCGTCAAGAACGCCCTGACCAGCCATAAACGCACGTAAACGCCACCGGAGGGAAGCGACTCAAAAATGCCGCCAATAAAGTTGAATCCTCATCGGAATCAGAGGCTGGCCGGAATCTGCCACCGGGTTCCTCATCGATTTGGCAGACACATCGCCGGGCGTGCTACCAATGACCCCGCAAGGTCGCCGCACCGAATTCACGGCGCAGCGGTCCGAACCATTTCTCTACTTCCATCGGAGGAAAAGTCATGGCACTGTCGTTCAAGACCCGCGAATTCCAGCTCCGCATCACCCCGAGCGCGGAGGAAGCGAAGGACACCTACGACTTCGAATTCCCGAGCGACCTCCGCGAGGACAGCAACGGCTATGTCGTCGATGCGGCGATCCAGTCGTACAAGTTTGAGAACTTCATCAACGGCAGCACGGAGGACTGGGAGATCGGCGGCGAGTCCGTCACACTGGAGGTGAAGAACAAGGCCCGCCGCAAGGCCACGGTCGTCGTGCGTGCCAACATGCGCCCGCAGGAGGCCGTCGCCCGGACGAACCCGGCCTTCCAGTACCGCGCGACCGTCACCGTGCTCGTCATAGCGGACCTCAAGGGCTCCACCTCCTGACCGAGGCCGTAAACCGATGAAGGCCCCACCCGGGCGACCAGGTGGGGCCTTCGAGGCGTCAGGAGCCATTTGCTGGGGCGCACAGGGCACACCTCCAGCGCGCGGTAGCGCGAGGCGCGCCCCGAAGCCGGCGAGCAGGCCCGCGCCGACTTCGCCGCACTCCACAACGGTGTCAGACTTCTGACGGCAACACCGGTTCCCTGTCCCACTCCTACTCGGATCCCGGGTCGCGTCGGTCACCGACGCCCGACCGTCGCTCTCCGCGAGGACCTCGGGCGGGGCGGGGCGATCGACCAGGGGGCGGAGTGATGACTCACGTGACCGATGTCCACTACCGGCGACACGTCCTGCCGTACTACCGGGCGTTCGAGTCACGCTTCGGGTATGCGGCGCTGCTCGGTCGCACGCGTCACTTCGGCTGGTACGAGCCGGGCCAGTCCCCCTGGGGATTCGCGGCGGCCATGCGGCGCATGGAACTCGTCGTGGCCCGGAACCTGGCCCTGCCTCCGGCGTCGTCGGTGCTCGATGCCGGATGCGGGGTCGGCGACACGGCGCGCACGGTCGCACGGGCGAGCGGGGTGCGCGTCACCGGGATCGACGGGATCGAACCGGACGTCGCCATCGCACGGCAGCGATCGGCCCGTGCCGGCGAACCGGGCAGGCGCACGCGCTTCCTCCTGGCCAACTATCACGCCCTCCCGTTCGCCGACGCCTCCTTCGAAGGCGTCTACACGATGGAGTCCTTCGTCCACTCCCCGGACCCCCGGCAGGGGCTCGCCGAGTTCTTCCGCGTCCTGCGCCCCGGCGGAAGGCTGGTGATGTTCGAGTATTCGAGCACTCCGCAGGCCCATCTGCTGCCGCGGGCGCGGTCCGCGCTGCTCAGGGTCTGTGAGCTCTCCGGTATGCCGGGCATGCTCACGATGACCCACGGGCACCTGGAGCGGCTTCTCCAGCAGGCCGGTTTCGTCGTCGAATCGGCCTATGACGCGACGGAGAGGGTCCTGCCCATGCTGCGGTGCTTCTCGGTGCTCGGCCGACTGCCCTACGCGCTCGCGCGCGGCGTGGGCCGCGGAGACAGCCTGGTCAACGCGATGAGCGGGGTGGAGATGTACCGGCACCAGGAGACGTGGCGGTACAACATCTGTACCGCCACCCGGCCGTGACGCTCCTGCAAAGCGGCAGATCAGCACCTGCCCGGGGCAGGGGCTACTCGTCAGGAGCTACTTGTTGGGCCGCAGGGTCCACCAGATCGTCATCTCGCCCGTCTCGGCGCCGTCCTCGCGGGTGATCGACACGCGCACCGGGAACTCCGGGCGCTGTCCCGCGTCCAGTTCGGCGACGACCTCGGCGGCCGGGCGGCCGAGTTCGGCGGTCGCGGTGACCGGGCCCATGGCGAGCTTCTTGTAACCGATCTCGGCCTTGACTGCCAGCGGCACGGCCCGGGAGAGCTGGTCGCCGAAGGCGGCGAGGACGATCGCGCCGCTGGCGGACTCGGCGAGGGTGAACATCGCGCCGGCGTGCGGGCCGCCGACGTGGTTGTGGTAATCGGGCTGGTCGGGCAGCCGGAGGACCGCGCGCTCGGCGGTGATCTCGTCGAAGACGAGGTTGAGGGTGCGGACCATGGGCACGGTGGCCGCGAGGGCGTCGCCGATCGAGGGCGTGGTCTGTGACATGCCGGTAAGTTACCAATCAGTAGCACGATCGGGAAGGGGTGACGACCACAACCGTTACCCGCGGCCTCTATGGTTGTCGGCCATGTGGCCAGGACAGCAGCAGCCCGGGGGCGAGCAGAACCCGCAGGACCCCGACCGGAACCCGTACGCACAGCCCGTGCCGGGTCGACCCCAGGGTGGCAACCCGTATCAGCAGCCGGGCTACCAGCAGCCCAACCCCTACGCGCAGCAGCCCGCCGGGGCGCCGCCCGTACCGCCGGGCGCCCCCCAGTGGTCCCCGCCGGGCGCGCCCGGCGGGCCCCAGCCGCAGGGCGGGGGCGGCGGCCGTGACAAGCGCACCACGGTGATCGCGATCTCCGTCGCGGCGGCCGTGGTCGTCGCGGCGGGCATCACCGGTTTCCTGGTCCTGAAGGACGACGGCGGCAAGGACGACCCGGCGCCCGCCGCGAAGGACACCAAGCCCTCGGCGTCCGCTCAGGCCCCGTCACCCGCCGCGAGCTCACAGGCGCCGCTGGACAACCCTCGGGCCGGTGGCGACATCAAGCCCGTGGTCGACGGCTGGAAGGTCGTCGTCAACTCCAAGCGGCACCTCGCCTTCGACGTCCCCTCCGACTGGGAGGTGCCCCCGGAGGGGGCGGCCCTGCGGATCGACGACGAGGCCGACAAGTCGGGCATGAAGCTGGCCGAGGCGGCGTCCTCGCCCGCCTACTTCCAGCGGGAACAGTGCTCGGTCAAGAACGACCGCGGCACCGACGACACCTACTCGTCCGGGATCTCCGGCACCAAGGGCGCCCAGGGCGCGAAGAGCCTGGAGGAAGCCGCCCAGAACGAGGCGTCGGCCTGGGCGTGGGCGATGTTCGACCAGAAGAAGCAGGGCAAGTACGACATCGGCAAGGCCACGCCGTTCAAGAACGACCACGGCATCACCGGCGCCACCGCGACCACCACGGTGTCCGACGTGCCCAAGGCCAACAAGTGCTCCAGCGACGGCAAGGCCTTCGCCGTGGCCTACAAGGACACCGGCGGCGACTTCGCCGTCTGGGTCTTCTCCGGGGTCAAGGGCGGGCAGCGCGAGGCCGCCGACGACACCATCAAGAAGATCATGAGCACCCTCAGGCCGCTCCCCTCCTCCTGACGGAGGGTCGCCTCCCGGCCATGGCAGGGGGGACGGGCACTCGAACGAGTGGGTACGGGCCGGGCCGGACGGCACGTATCCACTCGACCCCGCCCGGCCCCGCCCGGCGAAGCCCGGCCCCGCTCAGCCGACGGTGAACGCCCCGCCCGGCGGTTCCGGCGAGGCCACCGCGTCCACGTCGCGCACCGGCACCGCGCCCCGGGCGAACCGCTCCAGGGCCGCCCCGTGCTCCACCCGCGCCGGGAACACGTCGGAGGCGGTCCGGCGGGCGAGGTCGGCGAGCGGCGGCTCCCGGTGCGCGGCGACCAGGACGGCGTTGCCGAACCGGCGGCCGCGCAGCATCGGGGCCTCCGCGATCAGGCACAGGTGCTCGAAGACGGCCGCGAACGTGGCCACCTGGGCGCGCAGGAAGCCGAAGGGCGCGCCGTCGGCGAGGTTCGCCACGTAGTGGCCGTCCGGCCGCAGCACCCGCCCGACGCTCCGTGCGTACTCCAGGGACGTGAGGTGCGCGGGCACCCGGGAGCCGCCGAAGACATCGCCGATGATCATGTCTGCGGAGCCGGCCGGTGCCTCCTCCAGCACGGCCCGGGCGTCCCCGGCGAACACCTCGATCCCCGACCCGGCGGGCAGCGGAAGGTGTTCGGCGACCAGCTCGATCAGGCCACGATCCGCCTCGACGACCCGCTGCCGCGAGCCGGGGCGGGTCGCGGCGGCGTAGCGGGGCAGGGTGAGGGCCCCGCCGCCGAGGTGCAGCAGCGTCAACGGGCTGCCCGGCTCGGCGACGGTGTCGAGGACGTGGGCGATCCGGCGCGCGTACTCGAATTCGAGGTGGGTGGGGTCGTCGAGGTCGACGTACGACTGGGGGGCGCCGTCCATGGTCAGCAGCCAGGCCCGTGCCCGGTCCACATCGGGCATGAGTTTGGCGGTGCCATGGTCGACCTCGCGGGTCACGGGTATCGGTTCGTCCACTCCCCCATTCTTCCCCCTTCCCGACCCCACCCGACCGCTGAGCGGGCGGCCGGCGCCGGCTCACGCCGCGACGGCCGTCACCGTGCCGGTGCCGATGGTGCGGCCGCCCTCTCGGATCGCGAAGGGCAGCCCGGCCCCCACCGGGAGCGGGCGGTCCAGCCCGACCGTCAGGGCCGCGCTGCCGCCCGGGCCCGCGCTGCCGCGCGGGCCGAGGCCGATCTCCCCGGTGACCTCGGCGGTCCGCAGATGGAAGCGGGCCCGGAAGCCGGTGCGGACCGGGGTGCGCCGACCGCCCTCGGCCGGCGTCAGCAGCCGCGCCCGGGCGGTGAAGCGCCGGTGCACGGTGGCGCTGCCCGGCGCGGCGACCACGTCCCCGCGCCGTACCTCGGGCCCCTGCAAGCCACGCAGCAGCAGCGCCACGCTGTCACCCGCCTGGGCGACCTCCATGCTGTGGCCGAAGGTCTCCACGCCCAGGACATGGGTGAGGCCGTACCCCTCGGGCAGCTCGACGAGGTCGCGCGGGCGGACGGTGCCGCGCTCGACGGTGCCGGTGACGACGGTTCCGCGCCGGGGCACGATCAGGACACGCTCCACCGGCAGCAGGAAAGGCGCGTCCGTGTAGCGGACCGGGGTGGGGAGGCAGGTGTCGACGGCGTCGAGCAGGGCCTCGATCGAGGCGGTCCAGCGCGGCTCGCCCCGCAGCGCGCCCAGCGCGGAGACCCGGACGACGGGGGTGCGGCGGCCGTCGCCGCCCCGCGCGGTGAGCAGCCGTCGGACGTCCGCCTCGACGGCGTCGGCGCGCTCGGGCGGGGCGGCCTCGGCCTTGGTGAGGGCGACGACGAAGTGCTCCACGCCGGCGCGGCGGGCGAGGAGCAGATGCTCGGCGGTCTGCGGCCGGACGCCCTCCAGCGCCGAGACGACGAGGATCGCGCCGTCGAGCCCGGCGGTGCCCGACAGCATGTTCCCGACGAAGCGGGGGTTTCCGGGCAGGTCGGCGTGGGCGTAGTGGCGGGTGTCCGTCTCATAGGCGACGTGCGCGGTGGCGACCGTGGGGCCGGACGGGACCCGTCGCATGGGGGTACGGCCGAGACACTCGGCGATGGCGCGGGTGAGTGTGGTCTTGCCGTGGTCGAGGTGGCCCATGGTGCCGATGTTGAGATGCGGCTTGGTGCGCGCATAGGCCTGCTGGGTCATGGCTCCTTCTCTCCGGGCTCTGGCGGAAGCGCTCCGGATCTCTCCGGACCTTTCCGGACTCGGTGGACGGGGCGCCGCGGCGGCACCGTCGCCCGTCCCTGTTCCCGGTCCCGGTTCCCGACCGCACCGGCCCACGGCCCCCAAGCGCGATGCTCGCGCACGGTCCCGGGCCCGTCGAATGCTTTTCCCCTGCTCATCCCGGCCCTTCCCGCTGCTTTTCCTCGCACACCGGCGGGCCGGCCGGGCGAGCCGAGAACGATCGTTCGTTTCTGCTTCCGCGCCTTCTCACCGAGATCACACCGTCCATACGGCCACGTCGGTTACGCTCCTTCGATGCTCGATACCGCCGCGCCGCCCCCCGGCCCCGCCGAGCGCCGCGCCCGTGCGCTGCTGTCCCCGCGGGCCCGGCTGGGACTGCTCGTCGCGCTGGTCGGCGGGGCCGTCGTGGCCGTACTGCTCCTCCATCCGGAGCGCCTGCTCACGGGCGGCTGGCCGGACCGGCTGTCGGGCGGGGCGGCGGCACTGGTGCTCTTCGCCGGCGCGTACGGACTGTGCACGGCGGCGTTCGTCCCGCGCCCGGTGCTGAGCCTGGCGGCGGGCGCCCTCTTCGGCGCGCCGCTCGGCACGACGGCGGCCGTGGTGGGGACGGTACTGGGCTCGGCGCTCTCCTTCGGCCTGGGCCGGCTGCTCGGGCAGGACGCCCTGCGGCCGCTGGTACGGGGGCGATGGCTGACGGCCGCCGACCGGCAGCTGAGCCTCCACGGCTTCCGCTCGATGCTGGCGCTGCGGCTCTTCCCCGGGCTGCCGTTCGCCGGCGTGAACTACTGCGCCGCGGTCTCCCGGATGGGCTGGGCACCCTTTCTGCTGGCCACCGCCCTGGGGAGCGCGCCCAACACCGCCGCCTACGTCATAGCGGGCAGCCGCGCGGCGTCCCCCACGTCCCCCGTGTTCCTCGGCGCGGCGGGCTTCCTCGCCGTCACCGGACTGGCGGCGGTCGTCGTGGCCTGGCGGCGGCGCGGGCGCCGGGACGAGCACCAGGGCGGGCGAACCACCGGTGACGCCCGCCCGTCCAGTGAGTGAATTATCGGCACGAACGCCGGTACCACAGACACCAGTTCGACTCGGCGTGACATTCTGCGACCATCCCACCGGATCAAGGCACCGCGCCGGCGCGGACCGTTCCGGGCCAGGCCACGACCACCGCTTTGGATGGCGCAGACTTCATGAGCTGGTTCGAATCCCTCGTCCTCGGGCTCGTACAGGGACTGACCGAGTTCCTGCCGATCTCCTCCAGTGCCCATCTGCGGCTGACCGCCGCCTTCGCGGACTGGCCGGACCCCGGCGCGGCGTTCACCGCGATCACCCAGATAGGCACCGAGGCCGCCGTCCTCATCTACTTCCGCCGGGACATCGCGCGCATCGTCTCCGCGTGGTTCCGTTCGCTCACCGACCGCCGGGCCCGCCGTGACCACGACGCGACGATGGGCTGGCTGGTGATCGTCGGCTCGCTCCCGATCGGCGTGCTGGGGCTGCTGCTCAAGGACGCCATCGCGGGCCCGTTCCGGGACCTCCGGCTGATCGCGACGACCCTCGTGGTGATGGGCGTCGTACTGGGCGTCGCCGACCGGCTGGCGGCCCGCGACGCGACGGGCGGCCGCCACCGGGCCGTACGCACGCGCAAGGGGCTGACGGAGCTCGACGTCAAGGACGGCCTGGTCTTCGGCTTCTGCCAGGCCATGGCCCTGGTCCCGGGCGTCTCCCGGTCGGGCGCCACGATCAGCGGCGGTCTGCTGATCGGCTACACCCGCGAGGCGGCGGCCCGGTACTCCTTCCTGCTGGCCGTGCCCGCGGTGCTCGCCTCGGGGCTCTTCGAGCTCAAGGACGCGGGCGACGGGCACACGGCGTGGGGGCCGACGCTGTTGGCGACGCTCGTCGCGTTCGTCGTCGGATACGCCGTCATCGCATGGTTCATGAGGTTCATTTCGAGCAGGAGCTTCATGCCGTTCGTGATCTACCGCATTCTGCTGGGGCTGCTGCTCTTCGCCCTCGGCGGCGCGGGCATCCTCGCCCCGCACGCCGGGGAGCTCTCGGGCTGACGACCGGACGCGCGCGAGCGCTGATGTCCGGATCATCCCCCGCATGACCCGGACATCAGCGGACGAGCCGCTGTCCCGCCCGCCGGGAGGGACAGCCGGCCACCCCCTGAGTATATTGGCTCGGAGCCAGTCAACGCAGGAGTTAAAAGCAATGTCTCCGCGCAGCCCGGCGGTCAACGAGGAATTGCGCCGCCGCTCCATCGAGCGCCTGCTGCGGGCGACCGTCGAACTCGTCGACGAGCGGGGCTACGAGGCGACGACCCTCGCGGACATCGCGGACCGGGCGGGCACCGCGCGCGGGCTGGTCTCCTACTACTTCCCCGGCAAGCGGCAGCTGCTCCAGTCCGCCGTGCACCGGCTGATGCACCTGGAGCTCGCCGCCTGCCTGGAGCGCGAGCCGCGCACGCGCGAGGGGCACGACCTGCTGGCCCGCGCGATCGACGCGGTCCTGGGACTCGCCCGGGACCGGCCCCGGCTGATGCGCACCCACATGGCGGGCATCCTCACCGCCGAGGGCTTCATCCAGTGCCCCGAGCAGCAACGCCTCGCCGCCCTGCTCCGCGACACCATGACCCGCTACGGCTCCGCCGACCCGGAGACCGACTACCGCCTGTTGCGCGCCCTGTTGATGGGCTCGGTCGTGGCGATCCTGCTGCCGGGGGCGCCGATGCCCGCCGAGCGGCTGCGCGCGGAGCTGTTCCAGCGGTACGCGCTCGCCTGGGAGCTCGGCTTCCCGCCCGGCGAACCGCCGCCGGCCCCCGGGGTCTGACGGCCCCCCGGGGTCGGGGATCGCCTCCGATCGCACCCGTGTGGCCCTTCTGCCCCTGCCGTGACACGGCCGTCGATGGGATCCTGGACGCACCCGCGGGAAGGAGCCCCTGTGCTTCGCGTCGCAGTCGTCGGATCGGGACCGAGCGGTGTCTACACGGCCCAGTCCCTGGTGGAACAGCACACGGTGCCGGGAGTCAGGGTCGACGTGCTCGACCGGCTGCCCTGCCCGTACGGGCTGGTGCGCTACGGCGTCGCCCCGGACCACGAGAAGATCAAGTCGCTTCAGAACAACCTCCGCACCGCGCTGGAGCTGCCCGGGGTGACCTTCCTCGGCAACGTCGCGGTGGGGAACGGCCCGGGCGAGGTGACGCCGCGTCGGCTGCTGGAGCTCTACCACGCGGTGGTCTACTGCGTGGGCGCGGCCACCGACCGGCGGCTGGGCATCCCCGGCGAGGACCTGCCGGGCAGCTTCTCGGCGACCGATTTCGTCTCCTGGTACAGCGCCCACCCCGACGCCGTGCCCGGCGGGTTCGCGCTGGAGGCGCGCTCCGCCGTCGTCATCGGCGTCGGCAACGTGGCCGTCGACGTGGCGCGGGTGCTGGCGCGCCACGCGGACGACCTACGGCCCACCGACGTGCCGGACGCGGCCCTGGCCGCGCTCGCCGCCAGCCGGGTGCGGGAGATCCACATGGTGGGCCGGCGGGGCCCGGCCCACGCCCGGTTCACCACCAAGGAGCTGCGCGAACTGGGCGCCCTGCCGGGTGCCGGGGCCCACGTACGGGCCGACGAGGCCGCGCTGGACCCCGCCTGGGCCGACCCCTCCGCCCTGCCCGCGGCCGCCCGCCGCAATGTGGAGGTGCTGCGGGGGTGGTCCGGGCGGCCGGAGACGGACGGGCCGCGGCGGATCCGGCTGCGGTTCTTCCTGCGGCCCGTCGCCCTGCTGGGCGACGACGCCGTACGGGCGGTGCGCTTCGAGCGGACGGCGCCGGACGGGAACGGCGGCGTCGTGGGCACCGGGCGGTTCGAGGAGATCGAGGCGCGGCTGGTCCTGCGCTCGGTGGGATATCGCGGAGTGCCCATCCCCGGGCTGCCGTTCGACCCGGACCGCGGCACCGTCCCCCACGACCAGGGGCGCGTGCTGCGGGACGGGGCGCCCTCGCCCGGCGAGTACGTCGCGGGCTGGATCAAACGCGGGCCGACCGGTGTCATCGGCACCAACCGCCCCTGCGCCAAGGAGACCGTGGGCGCGCTGCTCACCGACGCCCGGGCCCTCCTGGCACGCCGGCCGGCCGAGGACCCGCTCACCGCGCTGCGCGCGGCCGGCGGGGAGCCGGTGGAGTGGCCGGGCTGGCTGGGCATCGAGGCGGCCGAGGCCGCGCTGGGGCGGCGGCTGGGCCGGGGCACGGTGAAGATCCCGGACTGGGAGGGCCTGCTGACGGCGGCGCGCTCGACGAGCGGGACGCCGGTGAACTGACGTCTTGCGGCACTCCGCCGCGGGGCGGTCGAGCGCGGGCGTCGGGTGAGCACCGTCGGACCGGCCGTCGTACGGGCCGACTCGTGGAACGCCCAGGCGGACCGTCACACGGACCGTTCGGGCGGACCGGCGTGCGGGGCGTGCGGAACGTGCCGGCGGGGCGTCCGGACGGGCCGGCGTTCGATGGCGACGAGGGCGACGTCGTCGCCCAGGAAGCCGCCCGCGTGGGCGACCAGATCGCTGTGCAGCCGCTGGGCGAGCCGCTGGGGATCGGTTTCCCGCCAAGCCCGGAGCCGGTCGGCGAGGGGGTAGAAGACGCCGTCGGCGTCACGGGTCTCGATGACCCCGTCCGTGTAGAGCAGCAGGAGGTCGCCGTCCCGGTAAAGGAAGGTCTCGGCCTCGTAGTCGTCCTCGGTGACGCGGCCGTCCACCCCGAGGGGGAGGGCGGGGTCCCGTACCGCCAGTTCCGTCGGCTCGCCGTCGCGCAGCAGGATCGGCGGCGGGTGGCCGCAATTGATGAGCCGGAGCACCTGCTCGTCGTCGGGGATGTCCAGGACGGCGGCCGTGACGAACCGTTCCCCGGCCGAGGTGTCGCCGGTGAGCTCCTCGGGCTCCGAGTAGACGGCGTTCTGGAGGTGCGCCACCAGCCGGGGCAGCGGTGGATCGCGGTGGGCGGCCGCGCGGTAGGCGCCGAGCAGCAGGGCCGCGTCACCGACCGCCGTCAGCCCCTTGCCCCGTACGTCGCCGATCATCACGCGGGCGCCCCGGGGGGTGCGTACGGCCGCGTAGAGGTCGCCGCCGATCTGCGCCCCGGCCTCCGCCGCGATGTACACCGACGCGATCCGCAGCGGGCCCAGGTGAGCCGGCAGCGGCCTGAGCAGGACCTTCTGGGCGACGTCGGCCACCCAGCGGGCCTGGCTGAGCGCCTTCTCGTGGCCCTCGTGGACGGAGCGGAAGACCACGACGAACAGGGTGATCACCACGAGCGCGATGATCTGCGCCTGGTGGTTGGACGTCCACAGCCCGCCGTGGAAGACGCCGATGAGGATCTGGGCGGCCACGGCGAGGGCGCCGATGAGGGCGGTGAGCCGGGGGCCGGCGAACACCGCGGTGATCGTGGGGGCCACGACCAGCAGGGGGCCGAGGTGGATATTGGGCGCGGTCAGCAGGTCCACCGCCACGATCAGGCCGATCAGCCCCAGCGGCACCGCGATCAGCGCACGGCTGGGGCGCCACGACTCGCCGGGGTCCGGCAGGCGGTGCTGAAGGCGCATGCTTCCTGCTTACATTCCCCGCGGCCCGGGCGCCTGTCGGACGGGGAGGGCCCGTCAAGGCCCGCCCGAGGTTAAGTCATAAAGGATGACAAGCCGGTGATGGGTCCCGGGCACCACGCCGGGTGAATCCGCAGGACGCATGGCGCCGCCGCACCGGCCGGTCCGCGCTACCCGTCCCGGCATCCCCGCCGGGCGGCGCCCCCGTCTCGCGTACGATCTTTGCCTCACGCACCGGCGTCCACCGCGACAGCGTCGACACAGCGACACCGTCCGCATGTAGCGACACCGTTGCGAGGACAGTCCGTACACAAGGACAGGGAGGCACGGCAGCCGTGGCTGCGAGACCCTTGAACGAAATCGTCGAACCGGGCTGGGCCAAGGCGCTCGAGCCGGTGGCCGGGCGGATCGCCGCCATGGGCGACTTCCTGCGCGCCGAGGTCGCGGCGGGCCGGACCTACCTGCCGTCGGGCGCGAATGTGCTGCGCGCCTTCCAGCAGCCGTTCGACGACGTCAGAGTACTGATCGTGGGTCAGGACCCCTATCCCACGCCCGGCCACGCCGTCGGCCTCAGCTTCTCCGTCGCCCCGGAGGTGCGCCCGCTCCCGGGCAGCCTGGAGAACATATTCCGTGAGCTGCACACGGACATCGGGCTCCCCCGGCCGTCCAACGGCGACCTCACCCCGTGGACCCGGCAGGGGGTGCTGCTGCTCAACAGGGCGCTGACCACCGCCCCGCGCAAGCCCGCCGCCCACCGGGGCAAGGGGTGGGAAGAGGTCACCGAGCAGGCGATCCGCGCGCTGGTGTCCCGGGGCAAGCCGATGGTGGCGGTGCTCTGGGGGCGCGACGCCCGCAATCTGCGGCCGCTGCTGGGCGGGGTGCCGTGCGTGGAGTCGGCGCACCCCTCCCCCATGTCGGCGGACCGCGGCTTCTTCGGCTCGCGTCCGTTCAGCCAAACCAACGACCTCCTCGCCCGGCAGGGCATGGCGCCGGTCGACTGGCGACTGCCCTGACGCGGGGCCGGGCCCGGGCGATAGGGTGCGCGCCATGTCGCTTCGTACCGGCACGGCGAGCAGGGGCAGAGCGGGCACGGTCCTGGGCGTCGACTCGGGCGGCTCGGGTCTGCGGGTGGCCCTCGCCCCGGCGGACGGCGGCGGCTCCGCGCTGATCTGGTCCTCGCCCGTGCCGGTCGGCACGGGCGGGCGTGGCATCGACGCGCCGGACCTCCTCGACCGGGTGCTGCCCGCCGCCCGGCGGCTGCTCCACGAGGCCGGGTCACCGGGCTGCGACGCCGTGTGCGTGGGGGCCGCCGGCATGACGACCCTGGGGGACGACCTCCACGCCGTGCTGCCCGGAGTACTGCGCGCCGAATTGGGCGCCCGGCGGCTGGCGCTGGCCAGCGACGCCGTGACCGCGTACGCGGGCGCGCTGGGGCAGCGCCCGGGCGTGGTGGTCGCCGCCGGTACGGGCGTGATCGCGCTCGGCACCTCCCTCGGCCCGGAGGGCCGCTGGCGGCGCGCCGACGGCTGGGGCCATCTGCTGGGCGACTGCGGTGGCGGCGCCTGGATCGGACGGGCCGGGCTGGAGGCGGCGATGCGCGCTTTCGACGGGCGGGTCGGCGGATCACCGGCGCTGCTGGCCCGTCTGGAGGCGGTCTTCGGCCCGGCGTGCGGACTGCCCGGAAAGCTCTACCCCCGGCCGGACCGGCCCGCCGTCCTGGCCTCCTTCGCCCCCGAGGTGGGACGCTGCGCGGCGGACGACCCGGTCGCGTCGGGCATCCTGCGGGAGGCCGCGCGCCACCTCGCCGCGGCGGCCGCGGCGGCGTGCCCGTCGGCGATGGGTCCGTCGTCGTTGGGTCCGTCGGCGACCGGCCCGGGGGCGGCACCCGAGGTGGCGCTGACGGGTGGGCTGTTCCGTATGGGCGAGGCCCTGCTCTCCCCCGTCCAGGAGGAATTGCAAAAGCAACTTCCGCGAGCCCGGCTGACGACCTCCCAGGGCGACCCCCTCACAGGGGCGTTGCGCGTGGCCACGGCGCTGGCGGAGGACACTCTCGCACTGCCGGTGGACGGCGCACTACTGCGCGTCGTTCGCTGATCACATCCGCACCCAACGGATGAGTCGCCGAATAAAGCCGGACAGACCTTGATCATTTACCCCCACCCAAACGGACGAGTCGTATGAACGGCTAGCATGCAACGCCATGAGCTCCCCCACAGGGCCCACGCCGGGCCTGCCAGTACGAATGCCGCGTCCCCGCCAGCCCGGGCGGCACCGGCGGCCGGAGCCCGCGGCCGCTCCGGCGGGCGCTCCCCCGCTGGTACTCGCCGTGCCCGGGACGCCCGACATCACCACGCACCGTCTCGCCGAGGAGCTGCTGAGCATCGCCCGCTCGGAGCTTCCGGGCCTCGACGCGCGCATCGGCTACGTGGACGTCGCCGAGAGCGGCGACGCCGGTGACGGCTTCCCCGCCCTGGACGCCGTCCTCGGCCACGCCTCCGCCCAGCGCGACGTCCGCATGGCCGAGGCCGAGGCCGCCGAGGGCCCGGAGGGCGCCGCCGTCTGGGCGCAGGCGCCCGACGCCGTCGTCGTGCCGCTGCTGGCGGGGCCGGACAGCGCCGTCGTCCGCCGTATACGCCAGGCCGTACTGAACAGCGGCTGCGCCAGCGAGCTCACCGACGCGCTCGGCCCGCACCCGCTGCTCGCGGAGGCCCTGCACGTCCGCCTCTCGGAGGCCGGTCTGGCCCGCGCCGACCGCGCCCGACTGTTCACAGTCGCAACGGCCGCTGACGGCATCGTCCTGGCGACGGTCGGCGGCGAGGAGGCCGTGCAGTCCGCCGGCATCACCGGCATGCTGCTCTCCGCCCGTCTCGCGGTGCCGGTGCTGCCCGCCGCGCTGGACGAGGACGGCGCTGTCGCCCGCGCCGCCGACCAGCTGCGCTCCTCCGGCTCCCGGAACCTGGCGCTGGCCCCGTGCCTCATCGGCCCCGAGGTCGACGAGACCCTCACGGCCATGGCGGCGAAGGAGGCCGGCTGCGCCGCCGCCGAGCCGCTGGGTGAGTACCCGTCGGTCGGCAAGCTCGTCCTCGCCACGTATGCGGCCGCGCTCGGCATCACGCTGCCGGCGGCGCAGGGCGCCCCGGCCGCCCGGTAACCCGGCCGCCCGTGCCGCCACGGGAGGGGTCTCCGCCACCGGAGGCCCCTCCCGGCGTTTCCGGCCCCGCAGTCCGTCCCCTCCCCAGCGTGAAGCGCCACACCGCCACCGGAACCGTGCGAAGGGGCGGGCGGCGGCCATCGCACCGCGGAGGCGGCGACGAGGCCCTCCGCGCACAAGCGAGAACCTCCGCGCGAAGAACCACCGGCAGTGCATGCCACAGCACGGCACGGCACAACACGGCTCAGGCGAAAACCACGCAGGACGGCGCCGCGATCACGGCCGAGCCCGTCCGCGCCGGTATGCCCGTGTCCGGGTCGACGGCGAACCAGGTGACGTCCCCGGAGCGCTCGTTGGCCGCGTACAGCACCCGCCCGTCCGGGCCGGCGGCCAGGTCACGGGGCCAGTGCCCGCCGCAGCCGACGGTGCCGAGCAGCACGAGCTCATCGCCGGCGGGGTCGAGGGAGAGCGTGGCGACGCTGTCGTGGCCCCGGTTGGCCGCCCACAGGAAGCGGCCGTCGGCGGAGATCACGGGAGCGGACGGATACGTCGGCCCCTCCGTCCCGGCCGGTACGACACGCGTCTCGCCCAAGGGCTCGAGCTTCCCCGCCGACCCGTCCCAGCGGCAGACGGTGACGGTCGGCTCCAGCTCGTTGAGGACATAGGCGCGGTCGCCGCGCGGATGGAAGACCAGATGCCGGGGGCCGCTGCCGGGGCGCAGCCGGGCCTCCCCGTGCGGGCCGGGGGCGCCGGTGACGGGGGCGGTCCCGTAGATCCACACCGAGTCCGTGCCCAGGTCGGTCGCGAGCAGCCAGCGCCCGCTGGGGTCGGGCACCACGGCGTGGGCGTGCGGACCGGCCTGACGGTCCGGCACCGGGCCGCCGCCCTGGTGCGGAAACACCGCCGAGGGGGCACCCAGGGCCCCGCCCACGCGGACGGGCAGCGCGCTGACGCTGCCGGAGCCGTAGTTGGCGGTGAGCAGCCACGGGCCGGCGGTGGCGAGGTGGGTGGGCCCGTCGCCCCGGACGGGGACGGGCGGGCCCAGGAGCGCGGGCCGCGCGGGATCCGCGAGGGAGAACGCGGCGACGGCCCCCTCGTCGGTCTCGCTGACCGCGTAGAGCACGTCGCCGCCGGGCGAGAGCGCGAGGTACGACGGGTTCACGACCGCGTCGGTGGCGTGGACGGGGCTGAGCGCGCCGGTCACGGCGTCGACCTCGGCGACGGTCAGGCCGGCGCCGCCCGCCTCGGTGAACGAGCCGATGTACGCCCACCGGCGCCGGGGTCCTTCGCTGCCGTTCGCCATGCCGTCCTCCCCCTCGCGGCCCGGCGGGTCCGTGGTGGCCCGCCGAGCACCGGATCACTGTCAGTGGCTCCGACGCTACACGGCGGCACTGACAACGCCGCGACCGGCCGGTTCCCGGCTCCGCGCGCCGCCTGCCCGGGGCTCCGTACGTCGGGGAGGGCCCGGGGGCGGGGCCGCTCAGGCGGCGGGGGCGAAGACCCCTCGCGCGCCTTCCCGCAGCGGTGCGGCCAGCGAGGCGAGGGACGCCTCCAGGTCGCGCAGGTGGGCGAGGGCGGTCTCGGCACCGGGGTGGTGGTGCGGGGCGGCGCCGGGCCCGGCCGCGGCCCAGGGCGTCTCGCCGGGGGCGGCCAGGGCCAGCAACGCGGATTCGACGCGGTCGCAGGCGGCCGTCAGCCGGGCGTCGTGGGAGGCGGCCGGATCAGCGGCGACCTCCGCCAGGCCGTGGGCCTGCCGGGCGCAGTCGTCGAGGTGGGCGAGGACCGCCAGGGCCCGCTCGCGACGCGCCCGCAACGGGCTGAGCGGGTGGAGCAGCGGGGCGAGGGAGACCCGCACCTTGGTCAGGAGGAGCTCCAGCTCGGCGACGTGCGGGGCGGGGTCGGCCGTCTCGTCGCCGGCCAGCCGGCGCGCGGACTCGGCGGTGCAGTGGCGCACGGCCAGCAGGGCCCGCTGGATCCAGGCGTCGGTGGCGGCGTGCGTGGTGACGGGCAGGACGACGGCGACGGCGACGACCGCACCCGCCGCGCCCACGAGGGTCTGTTCGAAGCGCAGTGCCAGCAGGCCGGGGTGGAGCACGCCGAGGAGCCCGTACAGCAGGCCGGCCATGACGGTCACGAAGAACATCATCCAGCTGTAGGAGGGGGCGGCGGTGTAGAAGATCCCGAAGACGCAGAGGGCGACCAGGGCGGCGGTGGGCGCGGGCGCGCCGTGCAGGGGCACGGCCACGAGCAGGCCGGCGGCGATGCCCGCGAGGGTGCCGACGACGCGGCGGAAGCCGCGGACGAGGGTCTCCCCGCGCGAGGCGGTGTTGACGAAGATCCACCAGGCCGTGCCGACGGCCCAGTACCAGCGCTCCTGGGAGACCAGCTGGCCGACGGCGAGGGCCAGGCCGCAGGCGAGGGCGGCCTGGAAGGCCTGCCGGGTGGTGGCGCGCGCGAGGCCCCGGACGGCGAGGGGTGCCGGGGCGGCGGGCGGCGGGGTGCGCCGCTCGATGGGCCAGGCCACGAAGCGGACGCCGCCGGCGGCCGCCAAGCCCAGGAGCACCGCCGCGTACAGGTGCGGCAGCTGGGCGGGGACGGCGTGGAGGAACTGCGTCGCGAAGAACATCATGAAGCCGAAGATCCCGAGGGCGTTGCCCCGGGGGCCCCAGCGGCGGGCGTACACCCCGCAGAAGACGACGGCGAGGAAGGCCGCGTCCCGGAGGAGCGGCAGCCCGCGGAGGGCGGTCGCCAGCGCGAGGACCGGCAGGCCGACGGCGGGCAGCAGGGCGGTGGTGACCGTCTGGCGGCGGACGGTCGGGTCGGCGACCGTGAACAGCGCGAGCAGTGCCGCGAGCCCGCCGGTGATGGAGGCCGTCAGCGGCAGCCCGGACAGTGCCACGACGGTGACCGCGAGGCCCACGCCCAGCACGGCGCGGGTGGCGGTCCGCAGCCTGGCCAGGCCCGGATCGGGTGCCACGAACGCCCTCTTCAGCACTGATTACCGCCCCTTCGACGTCCTGCTGCGAACTGATGCGAAACCGCCGTGGGTCCCGGCACGGAGCCATGGGGAAACCCGGCATGAAAAAGGCGCCGCGGGAATCCGCAGCGCCATCGACCGGACCATCACACCATCACTTCGGCTGTTGGCTCAACAGTGCCGAGAAAAACTGAGCCATTGGCCCAGTAGAACGCCGGGTAGCTGCGCCATGAGCGGGCCAATGGCCGCGTTCCGGGGGACCGAGCGGCTTCGCCCCGGGCGACTGGGCCATTGGTACAGTGCGGGCCGGGACGAACGACCACGAGGGAGCCGATGGCCCATGGCCGTGGACGCGCTGGACGCCAGGATCCTGCGACTGCTGCTGGAGCGGCCGCGGACGAGCGCGCGGGAGTACGCGCGGCTGCTGGGGATCGCGCGCGGCACGCTCCAGGCGCGGCTCGACCGGCTGGAGCGCGACGGTGTGATCACCGGGACCGGCCCCCGCCTCTCCCCCGCCGCGCTGGGCCACCCGGTGCTGGCGTTCGTCCACATCGAGGTCACCCAGGGCCATCTGGACAGCGTGGCGAACGAGCTCGGCGACGTGCCGGAGATCATCGAGGCGTTCTCGATAACGGGCGGCGGTGATCTGATGGCGCGCGTCGTCGCGCGGGACCCGGCGCATCTGGAGGATGTGATCCAGCGGCTGGTGCAGCTGCCCGGCGTGGTGCGCACGCGGACCGAGATGGTGCTGCGCGAGCGGGTGCCGTACCGGATGGTGCCGCTGGTGGAGTCGGTGGGGCGGGCGGCGCAGCGCTCCACCTGACCGTTGGGCCCATGGTGCTCTGTGGGGCCCTGCCATGCTGGGGCGCGTGATCACTTCAGACGTGCCCTCGCCTCTCGCGGTCATCTTCGATCTCGACGGAACGCTGGTGGACAGCGAGCCGAACTATTTCGAGTCGGGCCGGTCCGTGCTCGCCCGCCACGGCGTGCGCGACTTCGGCTGGGACGACCACCTGCGGTTCGTCGGCATCGGCACGCGGGAGACGCTGGAGACCCTGCGCCGGGAGTACCGCCTCGACGTGTCCGTGGACGAGCTGCTCGCCGAGACGAACCGCGCGTATCTGGAGCTGGCGGGCACGCGCACCGAGGCGTTCCCCCGGATGCGGGCGTATGTGGAGCGGCTGTACGCGGCCGGGGTGCCGCTGGCCGTGGCGTCCGGCTCCTCGCTCCGGACCATCGAAGCGGTGCTGAAGTGCGTCGGTCTGACGGATCGTTTCGCCGCGGTGGTCTCGGTCGAGGAGGTGTCCCGCGGCAAGCCCGAGCCGGACGTCTTCCTGGAGGCGGCACGGCGGTTGGACGCGGAGCCCGGGGGGTGCGTGGTGGTGGAGGACGCCCCTCCGGGCGCCGAGGCGGCGCACCGGGCGGGGATGCGGTGCGTGGGGGTGCCGTACGCGCCCTCCGTGGCAGCGGATCCGGCGTTCGGCACGGCGGGGCTGCTGTTCCCGGGCGGTCAGGCGGAGTTCGACGCCGCGCGGGCCTACACGTGGGTCTTCGACGGCCGCCAGGAATGAACCTGACATTCCGTTTTCTCCTCATGGAGTCACTGGTGCGATCATCGGGACGCCCTATCCGATTCACGAGGAAAAGGTTCATTCATGGAGCTCAGGAGCAGATCCGTCCGTCGTCGATACGCGGCCGCGATCGCCTCGGCGGTCGCGCTGGCCATCGCGCTGCCCACGGCGACCGCCCAGGCCGAGGGCGGCCCGTCCGACATCGCCGCGCAGGGCGCGTTCCTGCTCGACAGCGGAGCGAACCAGGCGCTGTGGGGCAAGGACGCCGACACCCAGCGGCAGATGGCCAGCACCACCAAGATCATGACTGCGGTCACGGTGCTCAACAAGCGCGGCCTCGACCTCGACAAGCAGATCACCATCAAGCAGTCGTACCGCGACTACGTGGAACGCAATGGCGCCAGCACCGCCGATCTGCGGACGGGCGACACCCTGACCGTCCGCCAGTTGCTGTACGGGCTGATGCTCCCCTCCGGCTGCGACGCCGCGTACGCGCTCGCCGACACCTTCGGCCTGGGCAACACGGAGGCCGCCCGTACCCGGCAGTTCATAGCCAAGATGAACAAGACGGCCGAGGACCTCGGCATGGCGAACACCCGGTACGACTCGTTCGACGGCATATCGAGCGAGGGGAACAACTACACCACCCCGCGCGACTCGGCGACGCTGGCCCGCTACGCGCTGACCAACGACACGCTCGCCACGGTGGTCAAGACGACGACCACCAGCCAGAAGGCCGTGAACGTCGATCGCACCTACCGCTGGGACAACACCAACAAGCTGCTCGGGTCCTACGACGGCGCGATCGGCATAAAGACCGGCACCGGCACGGCCGCCGGGCCGTGCCTGGTCTTCGCCGCCCGGCGCGGCGACCGCACGGTCGTGGGCGTCATCCTCAACGACCCCACGAACCGCTACCCGGACGCCGTGCGGATGCTCGACTGGGCCTTCGGCACGAAGACCGCGCTGAAGCTGCGCCAGCTTCCGCAGTCGGCGCAGAAGGACTGATCCTCAGCCCAGGAAGCTCAGCCGCACCTGGCGGTCCGGATTGTCCACATTGGTATCGACCAGACACACGGACTGCCAGGTTCCGAGCTCCAGCCGCCCGCCGATGACCGGAAGGGTCGCGTGCGGCGGCACCAGGGCCGGCAGTACGTGGTCGCGGCCGTGGCCCCGGCTGCCGTGCCGGTGCCGCCAGCGGTCGTCCGCGGGCAGCAGGTCCCGCAGCGCGGCCAGCAGGTCGTCGTCGCTGCCCGCACCCGTCTCCAGCACCGCCACACCGGCGGTCGCGTGGGGCACAAACACATTGAGCAGGCCGTCGCGACCCCCGGCCGCCTCGCGCAGGAACGCCTCGCAGTGGTCGGTGAGGTCGTACACGCGCTCGGAACGGCCGGTGGTGATCTCCAGGACATGGGTGCGGAAGGTATCGCTCATGCGCCCATCTTCGTACGGACGACGCGCCCCGTCGCACCAGCAGCCCCGGCCGGCGCCCGCCGGGAAGGGATCGTCCACCCCGATAGTTAGTAGAAACATGAACGAAATCGGGGTGCGGGACGTCGAGGCCGTGGTCGTGGGCGCCGGGCAGGCGGGTCTGTCCGCCGCCTACCACCTGCGGCGCACGGGACACCAGCCGGAGCGGGACTTCGTCGTCCTGGACCGCTCGCCGCGCCCGGGCGGCGCCTGGCAGTTCCGCTGGCCGTCCCTCACCTACGGCAAGGTGCACGGCATGCACGCCCTGCCGGGCATGGAGCTGACGGACGCGGACGACGAACGGCCCTCCTCGGAGGTGATCGCCGACTACTTCGCGGACTACGAGCGCGCCTTCGGCCTGCGCGTGCGCCGGCCGGTCGAGGTGCGCGCGGTACGCGAGGGCGACGGCGGACGGCTGCGGGTGGAGACGTCCGAAGGGTTCTGGTCGGCCCGCGCCCTGATCAACGCGACCGGCACCTGGGACCGCCCCTTCTGGCCCCGCTACCCCGGCCAGAAGGACTTCCGGGGCCGTCAGCTGCACACCGCGGACTACCCCGGGCCGGACGCCTTCGCCGGGCTGCGGGTCGTGGTCGTCGGCGGCGGCACCTCCGCGGTGCAGCACCTGCTGGAGATCGCCGAGGTGGCGGCCGCCACGACCTGGGTGACGCGCCGGCCGCCGGTGTTCCGCGCCGGGCCCTTCGACGAGGCGCGCGGACGCGACGCCGCCGCCATGGTGGAGCGACGGGTGCGGGAGGGCCTCCCGCCCAGGAGCGTCGTGTCGGTGACGGGGCTCCCGATGACGGCCGCGATGGAACGCGCCCTCAAGGGCGGGGTCCTGGACCGGCTGCCGGTGTTCGACCGCGTCACACCGACCGGTGTGACCTGGGCCGACGGCACGACCGTCGACTCGGATGTCATCCTGTGGGCCACCGGATTCCGGGCGGCCCTCGGCCACCTCGCCCCGCTGGGGCTGCGCGAACCGGGCGGCGGCATCCGGGTCGAGGGCACGCGCGCGGTCCGCGACCCCCGCGTCCACCTGGTCGGCTACGGGCCGTCGGCGAGCACCATCGGCGCCAACCGCGCCGGGCGCGCCGCCGTGCGCGAGATCGGGGAGCTCCTGACGGAGGGCTTGCCGGACGCGGCGGGTTCTTCGGATTCTTCGGGTTCTTCCCAGCGAGCGCTCGCTGCGGCAGTATGAGGCGGCGAAGACGATCACTGGCCGGAGCGTCACCGACCGCGAGGAGATGGCCGAGGTGTCATGCGCGTAGGGCTGTTCGTCACCTGCGTCAACGACACGCTACGGCCGGACACCGGCCGAGCCGTGGTCACACTGCTCGAACGGCTCGGTGTACGCGTCGACTTCCCGCCGGCGCAGAGCTGCTGCGGCCAGCCCCTGTACAACACGGGCTACCGCCACAGCACCGAGCCGCTGCTCCTGCGCACCGCCGCCGCGTTCGCCGATCACGAGTACGTCGTCACCCCCTCCGCCTCGTGCGCCGCGATGGTCCGGGACGCCTACCCCCGGATCGCCGCCCGCGCGGCCGCCGAGGGACGCCCCGCCGACGCGGCACGGCTGCGTGCCGCCGTGGAGCGGCTGGCGCCCAGGACCTATGAACTCACCGAGTTCCTGGTGGACGTACTGGGCGTCGTCGACGTCGGCGCCCGCTTCCCCCACACCGTCACCTACCACCCCACCTGCCACGGTCTGCGCGCGCTGGGCCTGCGTGACCGCCCGCGCCGGTTGCTGGAGCACGTCGAGGGACTCGAACTGCGCGAGCTCGAAGGCGCCGACGAGTGCTGCGGCTTCGGCGGCACGTTCGCGGTCAAGAACGCGGCCGTCTCCGCCGCCATGGGCGCCGACAAGGCCCGGTCGATCAACCGGACCGGCGCCGCGACGGTCTGCGCGGCCGACAACTCCTGCCTGCTGCACATCGGCGGCACCCTCGCCCGGGACGGCTCCCCCGTGCGCGCCCTCCACCTGGCGGAGATCCTGGCCTGCACGGACGGAGTCGTGCCATGAGCCGTACGTATCTGGGCATGCCCGCTTTCCCCCGCGCCGCCGCCGAGTCGACCCAGGACGGCACGCTGCGTGCCAACCTCCGGCACGCCACGCACACCATCCGCGCCAAACGGGCCGCCGCCGTGGCCGAACTGGAGGACTGGGAACGGCTGCGGGCGGCCGGAGCGGCCGTCAAGGACCGCACGCTGCGCCACCTGGACCACTATCTGCTGCGGCTGGAGGAGAACGTCACCCGCGCCGGGGGCACGGTCCACTGGGCGGCCGACGCCGACGAGGCGAACCGCATCGTCACCGAGCTCGTACGGGCCACCGGCGAGCGCGAGGTCGTCAAGGTCAAGTCCATGGTCACCCAGGAGACCGGCCTCAACGCCGCCCTGGAACAGGCGGGCATCCGCGCCTACGAGACCGACCTCGCCGAGCTCATCGTCCAGCTCGGCGACGACCTGCCCTCCCACATCCTCGTCCCGGCCATCCACCGCGGCCGCCGGGAGATCCGCGACATCTTCCGCGACCGGATGGCCGACTGGGGCCGCCCGGCCCCCGAAGGGCTCACCGACCGGCCCGCCGACCTCGCCGAGGCCGCGCGGCTGCACCTGCGCGAGAAGTTCCTGCGGTGCAAGGTCGGCATCTCCGGCGCCAACTTCATGGTGGCCGAGACCGGCACCCTGGTCGTCGTCGAGTCCGAGGGCAACGGCCGTATGTGCCTCACGCTCCCCGAAACCCTGATTTCCGTGGTCGGAATCGAGAAGACCGTACCGGCCTGGCGGGACCTGGAGATCTACCTCCAACTGCTGCCGCGCTCCTCCACCGCCGAGCGCATGAACCCCTACACCTCGATGTGGACGGGCACCACGGACGAAGACGGCCCCCGCGACTTCCACCTCGTGCTGCTCGACAACGGCCGCACCGACACCCTCGCCGACGAGGTCGGGCGCCAGGCCCTGCGCTGCATCCGCTGCTCGGCCTGTCTCAACGTCTGCCCGGTCTACGAGCGCGCCGGCGGCCACGCCTACGGCTCGCCCTACCCCGGGCCCATCGGCGCGATCCTCACCCCGCAACTGCGCGGCCTGGCCTCACCGCTGGAGGAGTCGCTCCCCTTCGCCTCGTCCCTGTGCGGCGCCTGCTACGAGGTGTGCCCGGTGGCCATCGACATCCCCGACGTCCTGATCCATCTGCGGGAGCGGGTCGTGGAGGGCGGCCCCGTCACCGTCCGCGGCAATCGCACCGTGATCAGGCCCGCGAAGCGCCACGCCCTTGAGCGCGCCGCGATGCGCGCCGCCGGCTGGACCTTCGACCACCCGGCCGTGCTGCGCCGGGCCCAGCGCCTCGCCGCCCGGACCCGCCGCGCCCACCCCCGGCGGCTGCCGGGCCCGGGCCGCGCCTGGTCGGACACCCGCGAGCTGCCGGAGGTGCCCGAGGAGTCCTTCCGCGACTGGTGGGCCCGCACCCGGGGAGAGCGGCCATGACCGGCGACCCGGCACACTCCCCGAGCAGGGCGCGCGTCCTGGGGCGCGTACGGCGCGCGCTGGCCGATGTGCCGCGCCACGAGCGCCCCGACGATCACCCGGTTCCCCGGGATTATCTGCGGGCGCACGGCGAACGGACGCCGACCGAGTCCGTCGACCTGCTCGCCGCACGGCTGGCGGACTACCGGGCCGTCGTGCACCGCACGGACCCGCCCGGGCTGCCCGCCCTGCTCGCGGAGCTGCTGCGCCGGCGCGGCGCCCGCCGGGTCGTCGTACCGGCCGGTCTGCCGGACGGCTGGCTGGCCGAGGCGGCCGCCGAACGGGTCGTGGACGGGCCTGGGTTGACGGCCCGCGACCTGGACGCCATGGACAGTGTGGTCACCGGGTGCGCGCTGGCGATCGCCGAGACCGGCACCCTGGTCCTCGACGCGGGCCCGGACCAGGGCCGCCGCCGCATCACCCTCGTGCCCGACCACCACCTGTGCGTGGTCCGGGCCCCCGGGCAAGTGGTGGACTCGGTGCCGCGGGCCCTGGAACGTCTCTCCCCAGTCCGGCCCCTGACCTGGATCTCGGGCCCGTCGGCGACGAGCGACATCGAACTGGACCGCGTCGAGGGCGTCCACGGCCCGCGCGCTCTGGAGGTGATCCTCGTCGAGAGCCCGGAACCGTCCTCCTGACAGCACCCACCCTTATCAACCGTGCTCGTTTCAACCGTGCTCGTTCCCAAGGAGGAACCGTGCCGGAACCACCCCTGCGCGGCATCACGGTCGTCGCCCTCGAACAGGCCGTCGCGGTCCCCTTCGCCACCCGTCAGCTCGCCGATCTGGGAGCCCGGGTCATCAAGGTCGAACGCCCCGGGCGCGGCGACTTCGCCCGGGACTACGACCGCAGGGTGAAGGGCCTCTCCGCCTATTTCGTCTGGGTCAACCGGGGCAAGGAGAGCGTGGTCCTGGACCTCAAGGACGCCACGGACCGGGCGCTGCTCGACCGGCTCCTCGCCCGCGCCGACGTCTTCGTGCAGAACCTCGGCCCCGGCGCCGCCGACCGGCTGGGCCTGGCCCCCGGCCCCCTGCGGGTCCACTGTCCCCGCCTGATCACGTGCGACGTCTCCGGCTACGGCACGAGCGGCCCGTACCGTGACCGCAAGGCCTACGACCTGCTGGTGCAGTGCGAGGCCGGACTGGTCTCACTCACCGGGAGCCCGGACTCCCCCGCCCGGCCCGGGATATCCGTCGCCGACATCGCCGGAGGGATGTACGCCTTCACGGGCATCCTGACCGCCCTCTACGAGCGTGAACGCACCGGCGAGGGCTCCGCCCTGTCCCTCTCCCTCTTCGACGCCCTGGCCGAGTGGATGGGACAGCCGTACTATGCGGAGGCGTACGACGGGCCGCCCCTGACCCGCACCGGGGCCCGGCACCCGTCCATCTCCCCCTACGGCCACTACCGATGCGGCGACGGCGCCCGGGTCTTCCTCAGCGTTCAGAACGACCGCGAGTGGCGGACGCTGTGCGAACGGGTATTACGACGGCCGGAGTTGGCGAACGATCCGCGCTTCGCGGACAATCCGCTGCGCCACTCCCATGACGAGCAGCTGACGGCCGTCATCGAGGAGTGCTTCGCCGGGCACACGGCTGAGGGTGTCCTCGCCCTGCTCGACGCGGCGGGCATCGCGGCCGCCCGGCTGCGTACGGTCGCCGGGTTCGCCACGCACCCCCAGCTGGCGGCGCGGGACAGATGGCGGGAATTCGGCTCGCCCGCCGGTCCGCTGCGCGGGCTGCTGCCTCCGGTGACGGTGGCGGGCCGGGAGGCGGTGATGGGCGCGGTGCCCGCGCTCGGGGAGCACACGGCCGCGATCCGCGCGGAGTTCGGGGAGCCGGAGGGGCCGAGCACCCGTCGAGGGTGACCCTGCCGGTGGTAGGCACCCCGTGCGTACGCGAAGCCGGGGGCTGGGTGGGCCGGTCCCGGGGCGGCAGGCTCTGTCCCGAAGCGGAAGATCGCCGGGGAACCGGCGGACCCATCCAGAAGGGGGACGACCCATGGTCGTGCGGACAGCGGGGCTCGACACGGCGGCACGGGCCGGGGCGACGGGCGGAGCGGACACGGGGGCCCGGTGGCGGGCGGGCTGGTCGGCCCCGGTGCAGCGGCCGAGCAGCGGTTTCGAGGAGAGCTGGGCGGAGACCGGTTTCGACCGCCAGTCGGTGCGTCAGGTCGTCCGGGTGACGGGCGGCGGCTCCGGGGCCCGGATCCGGCTGTCGAACCGCTATGGCACGGGGCCGCTGACCGTGGACGGCGCGTCGCTCGCCCTGGCCGGCGAGGGGGCCGCCGTCCGGCCCGGCACCCTGCGGCCGCTGACCTTCGACGGGGCGCCGTCGGTGCTGATACCGGCGGGCGGCGAGGTCGTGAGCGACCTGGCGGAGCTGCCGGTCGGACCGTTCTCCCCGCTCACGGTGACCGTCTACTTCGCGGGCCCGACGGGACCGGCGACCTTCCACGCACAGGCCTATGCCACGAGCTTCAGGGCATCCGGCGACCGGACCGCCGACGCCGGAGCCGACGGCTTCGTCGAGCGGACCCACTCGTGGTACTACCTCTCCGGCGTGGAGCTGACGGGTGGTGACGCCCCCGCCTCCGATGTCTCCGGGACGGTGGTGGCCTTCGGCGACTCCCTCACCGACGGCTTCGGCTCGACCGCCGGCGCCGATCGGCGCTACCCGGACGCGCTCGCCGAGCGGCTCCGGGCCGCCGGCCACTCCTGGGCCGTGCTCAACGCGGGCATCGGCGGCAATCTGCTGCTCAACGACTCGCCGTGGTACGGCGAGCGGGCGTCGGCCCGCTTCGACCGGGACGTCCTCGACAAGCCCGGCGTCCGCTCGGTGATCGTCCTCGTCGGACTCAACGACATCGGGTTCAGCGAGGTGGATCTGCCCACCTACCGGCCCAACCCGCAGGTGTCGGTGGCCGAGCTGACGGCCGGATACGGGGAGCTCGTCGAGCGCGCGCACCGGCGTGGCGTCAAGGTGATCGGAGGGACGGTCCTGCCGTTCAAGGGCGCCGAGTACCACACGCCGCGGGCCGAGGCGAAGCGCGTCGCGATCAACGAGTGGATCCGCACGTCCGGGGTCTTCGACGCGATGGCCGATTTCGCCGCGGCCCTGGCCACACCGGACGACATCGAGACGCTCAACCCCGCGTACGACAGCGGGGATCACAAGCACCCCAATGACGCGGGGTACCGCGTGATGGCCGGTGCCGTGCCGCTCGGGTCGCTCTGAGGCCCAGGCGGCGGGGTGGCTCGCAGCCGGGCTGGCCGGCTGCGCCGGGCCAGGGCCCGGCCGCCGCCCGCCCCGCGCGCGGCGTCAGACCTTGGCCACGAGGGGGATGTCGCGCCGGACCAGCGCGGCGTAGCGCCCGTCGTCGGCGAGGAGTTCCTGGTGGGTGCCGCGCTCGGTGATCCGGCCGCCGTCGAGGACGATGATCTGGTCGGCGTGGCGGACGGTGGAGAGCCGGTGCGCGATGGTGATCGTCGTGCGCCCCGCGGAGAGGGTGTCGAGGGCCTGCTGGACGGCGTGTTCGGTATGGGTGTCCAGGGCGCTGGTCGCCTCGTCGAGGATGAGCACGGGCGGGTCGCGGAGGATCGTACGGGCGATGGCGAGGCGCTGTTTCTCGCCTCCGGAGAAGCGGTAGCCGCGCTCGCCGACCAGGGTGTCGTAGCCGTCGGGCAGGGAGGCGACGTAGTCGTGGATCTGGGCGGCCTCGGCGGCGGCTCTGATCTCCTCGTCCGTGGCGTCGGGTTTGGCGAAGCGGAGGTTGTCGGCGACGGAGGCGTGGAAGAGGTAGGTCTCTTGGGAGACGACGCCGACGGCCCGGGCGAGGGTGTCGAAGTCGAGGTCGCGCACGTCCTCGCCGTCGATGAGGACCCGTCCGCCGGTGACGTCGTAGAGGCGGGGCACGAGATAGCTCAGGGTGCTCTTGCCCGAACCGGTGGGTCCGACGACGGCCAGGCTGCCGCCGGCCGGGATGGCGAGGTCGATGCCGCTGAGGGCCGCGCTGCCGGGGCCGTAGGAGAAGGAGACGTTCTCGAAGGCGACCTCGCCGCGGATCTTCTCCAGGCGCACCGGGTGCGCGGGCTCGGCGATCTCCACGGGCAGGTCGAGGTATTCGAAGATCCGCTGGAAGAGGGCGACGGAGGTCTGCACCTGCACGCCGGTGGACAGCAGCGCGACGGTGGGCCGGAAGAGCCCCTGCTGGAGGGAGACGAAGGCCACGAGCGTGCCGAGGGAGATGTCCGGTCCGCCGGTCCGCAGGGCGATGCCGGCCGCCCAGTAGATGAGGGCGGGCATGGCGGCCATGACGACGCCGATGGTGGACATGCGCCAGCGCCCCGCCATATTGGTGCGTACTTCCAGCTCGACGAGCCGCTCGGACTCCTCGGTGAAGGCCTTGGTGAGGGAGTCGGCCCGGCCCATGGTGCGGCCGAGCAGGATGCCGCTGACGGAGAGCGATTCGGTGACCATGGCGGCCATGACGGCCATCTGCGTCTGCCGCTCGGCGGTGATCCTCTTGCGCTCGTCGCCCACGCGCCGGCCTATCCAGACGAAGACCGGCAGCAGGAGCAGGGAGACGACGGTGAGCCGCCAGTCCAGGGCGATCATCGCGACGACGGTGGCGATGACGCTGGTCAGGTTGGAGACGAGCGAGGTCGCGGTGGAGGTGACGGTGGCCTGCATCCCGCCGATGTCGTTGGCGATGCGGGACTGCACCTCGCCGGTGCGGGTCCGGGTGAAGAACGCCAGCGGCATGCCCTGGAGCCGCCCGTAGACCGCGGTGCGCAGATCGTGCATCACGCGCTGGCCGACGGTGGTGGAGATCAGGGTCTGGAGCACGCCGAAGACGCTGTTGACGACGGCCGCGGCGATCATGCCGAGGGCCAGCAGGCTCAGCAGGCCCATACGACCCTGAGGGATGGCGACGTCGAGGACCGCGCGCAGCATGAATGGCGAGGCGACGGTGACGAGCGACGAGGCGGCGACGAGCAGCGCTACGAGCGCGAGTCGGCCGCGGTACGGGTGGAAGAGACGGAGGATGCGCCGCACCTGCGCGGGCCGCTCCGGATCTGCGGGAGGTGGTGTCCAGTCCAGTGTGTCGTGAGGCATGGGCTCCTTCAGCGAGGTCGGGTCCGGGAGGCGGACGGCACGGTGACGCCGGAACGGTGCCGGGCGGCTCATACGCCATGACCCTCCGGCTCCGAACAGAGCATAGCTCACTGTTACCTATACTCACAATGCAAGCTGTCCTGATAACATTGCGATCATGACGGCCCCCGACACGTCCGGCCAGCTCGCCGAGCAACTGCTGAGGCTGACCCGCAGGCTCCATCGCGCGCAGAAGCGCTATCTGGACCCGGTCGGCATCACGCCCGCCCAGTCGCGCCTGCTCCGCACCGTGGCGCACTACGAAGCACCGCCGCGCATGGCGGACCTGGCCGAGCACCTGGAGGTCGTGCCCCGGGCGGTGACGACCCTGGTCGACGCGCTGGAGACCAATGGGGCGGTGCGCCGGGTGCCGGACCCGTCCAACCGCCGGGTGATCCGCATAGAGCTCACCGATCAGGGCCGCTCCACGCTGCGCGCCCTGCGGGACGCCCGCCGCGCGGCGGTGGAGGACGTCCTGGCCCCGTTGGACGACGACCAGCGCGAGGTGCTGGGCGATCTGCTCGCCGAGCTGCTGACGGGCCCGGGCCGCACCACCCCCTGACCCCCTCCGTATCCGCCACACGGAGGCGGGGGTGGAGCCCACGCCCCACCCCCGCCTCCCTCTCGGGCGGCCGGTCAGCAGCGCCGGCTGTCCTCCGTCAGCTGACCCTGGACCGTGGCCAGGGTGCGGTCGTAGCACGCGCCGGGGCCCAGGAGGCGGTAGCGCTCACGGGAGACTCCCGTGGCGTGGCGCTGCTCCCGGGGGACGTTCTGGATGTAGGACGCGTTACCGGTGTAGGTGTCGTCCAGCCGGCTCCAGGTGAGCTGCTTCCCCGCCCGCGTGGCGCGCAGATCGGCCTGATCACCCATGGTCAGCACGGTGTTCAGCCGGTTGTCGGGGTCCACGGTGGTGACTCCCTCCATGCTGTAGACGCGGTGGGCCGTGTTCACCGTGGCCGGTCCGCGGCCGGCGACCGTGACGGTCTCGTCGTCCGTCCAGCGGGCCCGTAGCCCGTCCGTGGCCTCGCCGTCCTTCCAGCGGTGCAGCGAGGTGGCGGCCAGCCGACGGGTGACCGTGGTGGCGACCCGCCCGTGCGAGGTCTTCAGATAGCCGGAGACGGTCAGCGCGTGCGTGGCGTCCGCCGCCACCCGGTGCCGGTCGCCGGGCTGATAGGCGGCAGCGCCGCGCGGGGCGTCCTCCTGGTACCGGGTGACCGCGCCGGTGACCACGGACGCCTTGGCGTCCTGCCAGACCAGGACGTTGACGGGGGTGTCCCAGCCGCTCTGTCCCTCGGGCACCCCGGCCACCGTGACCGATATCCGGTGCGGTCTACCGTCGTTCAGCTGCCCCGCGAAGGGCGTGAGGTCGTACTCCACCGGCCGGACGTCGAAGGCGCGCGGGCCGGGGATCACGTACCACAAAAAGGGGTTGGACCAGCCGCCGGTCCACACCGTCGGGTAGGGGGCGGCGATCCCGGCCAGTCTGCCGTCCACCGAGACGCGCACCTCCCGGTTGGGCCCGTCCTTGGCCTTGCAGGAGTAGGGCGCGGACTCCGGCGCGGCGAGGTACCAGAACTCCTCGCAGCCGCCGCCGGATCCGGTCGCGTAGACCTCGGCCACGACGCGCTCGCTGTTGCGCGGCACGGTCAGCGCGCCCTCGTAGGCCTGGCCGGCCTTCTGCGCGCCGTCGAGGGTGAGGACCCGGTCCGGGGTGCCGGCGGGCTTCACTCGCCCCTCGGCCTTGTAGAAGGTCAGGGTCGCCTTGACCTTGATGGCGCCGGTGTAGGTCTCGTTGACGAGGTTACCGATGAGCATCTCGACGGGCTGCCGGGTGCGCAGGGCGGGGGCGTAGCGGGTGACGTCCTTCTCGACGTGCCAGGTGATGCCCTTGGGCGAGGGTTCGGGTGTCGAGGTGCGCAGCACCTCGACACCGCCTATGCGGAGATAGCCGAGGCGGTCGAACTGCCGTCCGGCCACCGCGCCGTCGAGTCTGAGGACGACCTTGTTCCAGCGGTCACCACAGCGCTCGGGGGGCGTGTAGGTGCTCTTGTAGGGCGTGTAGTCGCGGAATTCGGTCTCCGCGACGGTCACGGTGCAGGAGGTGGTGCGAGGGGTGGCCACGGGAGGGCCGGCGGTGATCGGATCGTGCCATTCGGTGCCGAACTCGGTGGGCGCGGCGGCCGTGGCAGGTCCGGCGCTCAGCGCCAGTCCGGTGGCCGCGGCGCACAGCGCCAGGAACAGTCGTCTCATGGGGCAGGAGTGAAGCGCGTCGCCGCGTGGCGCACCAGTACGAAGCCGGTCTGATGGGCCGTTGCCGGACACCCCGCGTGGGAAAACCAGTTGAACCGGACATCTCCCTGCCGAGAGCCTGGCACGGACCCCTACCACCCACTCCGAACCGGGATGTCATGCACATTCGCGATCTGCCGTTTGCCGACCCCGGCCGTCCGGACGTCCGGTCGGGCCCCCGCTTCCTGCTGTGGCTGGGGCGGAGTCAGGTGGGCGGCCAGGCAAAGGCGATGTTCTGGGGCACGGTCAACATGGCGTCCGTGGCCCTGTTCCCCCTGGCGGCGGGTCTCGCCGTGCAGGCGGTGGTCGACCGCTCCGGCGCCCGGCTTGCGCTGGCGGCCGGTCTGATGCTGCTGCTCGGGACGGTCATGGCACTGGCCGACACGATGCTGCACAGGGTTTCGGTCACCAACTGGATCACGGCGGCGGCACGGGTGCAGCAGCTTCTGGCCCGGAAGACCGCCGAGTTGGGGGCGACACTGACGCGCCGGGTCGCGGCCGGTGAAGTGGTGGCGGTGTCCACGGGCGACGTCGAGAAAATCGGCTGGTTCGTGGAGTCCGTATCGCGCTTCACGGCGGCGCTGTTCACCACCGTGGTGCTCTGCGTGTCCCTGACGATCTATCAGCCCGTCCTGGGGCTGGTGATCGCGGCCGGTGTGCCCGTACTGGCCCTGGCGGTGCTGCCGTTGCTGCCGCACGCCACGCGGCGGGCCGACGAGCAGCGGGAGAAGGCCGGCCGGGCCACCGAGCTGGCGTCGGACACCGTGGCCGGGCTGCGGGTGCTGCGGGGCATCGGCGGCGAGGAGCTGTTCCTCTCCCGCTACCGCCGTGCCTCCCAGGAGGTGCGCGCGGCAGCCGTGCGCAGTGCCCGGATGTGGGCGCTGATCGCGACGGTCCAGGTGGTGCTGCCGGGGCTGCTGCTGATCGCGGTGGTCTGGTACGGCGTGCGGCTGGTCCAGGAGGGCCGGATCGAGGTGGGCGAGCTGGTCACGGTCTACGGCGTGGTCAGCTTCCTGCTGCTGCCGTTGCGCCAGTTCGAGGAGATCGCCCAGGCCTACTCCTTCTCCCGGCCCTCCGCGGCGCGTGCCGCCAGGGTGCTGGGGCTGGAGCGCGTCGCGCCGCCGGGCGGTGACCGGGAGGCGCCCGGGCCGGGGCTGCGGGGCGATCTGTACGACCCCGTCAGCGGGCTCCTCGCGCCGGCCGGGCGGCTGACGGCGGTGGTGTGCGGGGATCCCGACGTCGCGGGCCGGCTCGCCGACCGGCTCGGCGGTCACGCCGACGGGAGCGCCGACGGCACGCCCTCCGTGCTGCTGGGCGGTGTGGCGCTGGACGACCTGCCGCTCGACGTGGCGCGCGAGGCGGTGCTCGTCCAGGACAAGGACCCGGTGCTGCTGTCGGGCACCCTCGCCGAGCTGCTGGACGTGCCCTCCTCGGGTGCCGTGACGGCCGAGGCCGCTCTGGCGGCGGCGCAGTGCGACGACGTACTGGCCTCGCTGACCCGGTCCTCGGCGGACGGGAGCGACGATCCGATGCGGACCCGGATCACCGAGCGCGGCCGTTCGCTGTCCGGCGGGCAGCGCCAGCGCCTGGCACTGGCCCGTTCCCTGATCACCGACCCGGAGGCGCTGGTGCTGGACGAGCCGACCGCCGCGGTGGACTCCCACACCGAGGCGCGCGTCGCTGACGGGCTGCGCCATCTGCGCGCGGGCCGTACGACGGTGGTGTTCACCTCCAGTCCGCTGCTGCTCGACCGGGCCGACCGGGTGGTGTTCGTCCAGGAGGGCCGGGTGGCGACGGTCGGGGCCCACGCCGACCTGGTGCGCGCCGACCCCGCCTACCGCGCGGTCGTCACCCGCCGGACGGACGAGGAACCGGACGGGACGAACGAAGAGAACGAAGAGAACGACAAGGCACTGGACATGGAGCTCGCCGGTTTCGAGAAGGCCGACTTCGAGAAGGCCGTGGCCGACGAGGGCGAGCAGATCGGGGAAACGGCATGATCGGCCTGGCACCTCCGGCCTACGACCCGGCCGCACCGGAGTCGGCGACGACGCTTCCGGTGGCCGGACACACCACGGTGCGCGCCTACGCGAAGGGGATGCTGCGCCGGCACCGGGGCGCCTTCGCCGTGCTCGTGGGAGCCAACGCGATCGCGGTGCTCGCCTCGATGGCCGGCCCGTATCTGCTGGGCGGGCTGGTCGAGGAGCTCGCCTCGGGCGCACGGGAGCTCCACCTGGGCCGAACGGTCTCCCTCTTCGCCGTCGCCCTGGCCGTCCAGGCGCTGTTCACGCGCATGGTGCGGCTGCGCGGGGCGGTGCTCGGCGAACAGATGCTGGCGGACCTGCGCGAGGACTTCCTCGTCCGGTCGGTGGGGCTGCCGCCGGGTGTGCTGGAGCGGGCGGGCACGGGTGATCTGTTGTCGCGGATCACCACGGACATCGACCGGCTGGCCAACGCCATGCGGGAGGCCGTGCCCGAGCTGGCGATCGGCGTCGTCTGGGCCGGGCTGCTGCTGGGGGCGCTGACCGTCACGGCACCGCCACTGGCGCTGTCGCTGCTGGTCACCGTGCCGCTGCTGCTCGTCGGCTGCCGCTGGTACTTCCGGCGGGCGCCGGACGCCTATCGCTCCGAGGCCGCCGGCTACGCGGCCGTCGCCGCGGCCCTGACGGAGACCGTGGACGCCGGGCGGACCGTCGAGGCCCACCGGCTGGGCCGGGAGCGGGTCGCGCTGTCCGACCGTCGCGTCTTCGAATGGACGCAGTGGGAGCGCTATACGTTGTGGCTGCGCTCGGTGCTGTATCCGGTGGTCAATGTGTCGCATGTGCTGCTGCTCTGCGTCGTACTGCTCCTCGGCGGGTTCTGTGTGCTGAAGGGCTGGCTCTCGGTCGGTGAGCTGACGACGGGCGCGCTGCTCTCGCAGATGCTCGTCGAGCCGCTGGGGCTGATCCTGCGCTGGTACGACGAGCTCCAGGTCGCCCAGGTGTCGCTGGCCCGGCTCGTGGGGGTGCGGGAGATCGGCGCCGACGACGCCGACGAACGGGTGCGCCCGGCGGGCCGGGACGTCCGGGCGGACCGGGTGCGCTTCGGCTACGGTCCCGGCGGCGACGTGCTGCACGGGGTCTCGCTCGACGTCCGGCCGGGCACCCGGGTGGCGCTGGTCGGACCGTCCGGGGCGGGCAAGTCGACGCTGGGCCGGCTGATGGCCGGGATCTACGCTCCGCGGACGGGGACGGTGACGCTGGGCGGCGCGGAGCTCTCCCGGATGCCGACGGAGCGGGTGCGCCGCCATGTGGCGCTGGTCAACCAGGAGCACCATGTCTTCGTCGGCGCCCTGCGGGACAACCTGCTGCTCGCCCGGCCGGACGCCGGGGACGACGAGCTGTGGTCGGCGCTGGCCGCGGTGGACGCCGAGGGCTGGGCCCGGGCGCTGGAGAAGGGCCTGGACACCGAGGTCGGCTCGGGCGGGCTCGCGCTGACCCCGGCCCAGGCCCAGCAGATCGCCCTGGCCCGGCTCGTGCTCGCGGATCCCCACACCCTGGTCCTGGACGAAGCGACCTCGCTGCTGGACCCGCGCGCCGCCCGCCATCTGGAGCGTTCCCTGGCGAAGGTGCTGGAGGGGCGCACGGTCGTGGCGATCGCGCACCGGCTGCACACCGCTCATGACGCGGATGTGATCGTGGTGGCGGAGGACGGCAGGATCAGCGAGCTGGGCAGCCACGACGAACTGGTCGCGGCGGACGGCGCGTACGCGGCGCTGTGGCGCTCCTGGCACCGCTAGCCCTCCGGGCGGGGCGGGGGCCCGGGAGGTCAGAGGAGCTCCAGGGCCCCCAGCCCGCCCACACCGCCGAGGATCATGAAGACGGGCATCAGGATCTTGACCTCGACCCGGCTGCCGGCCCGGAAGCGCATCGACTTCGGGGGGCCGAGGGGGTACCAGCGCTTGCGCGCTATGGGCAGGGGCCACAGGATCGGGCAGCCGGAGACGGTGAGGGCGTCCCCGATGTCGTGCACGAGCGCGCCCAGGACGATCGGCAGGCCCAGCCACAGGTACTCCTGGCCGGGGCCGGTGAAGAGCCAGTGGGAGCCGTTGCCCGGCTTGTCCAGGACGCCGGCGAGGATCCAGGCGCTGGTGGCCCCGAGCAGCCAGACCAGCACATCGCTGGAGGTCCGGGCCGCCCGCCACAGCAGCCCCTCGACGGCGAGCACCATGTGGACGAAGAGGATGCCGAGGACGGCCCAGCGGTCCCCGGTCATCGCCAGCGCCGAGGCGCCGGCCCCTATCAGCACCGCCCAGAGGGCGGTGTGGGTCAGGGTGCGGTGGCCGCCGCTGCGGCGCGGGTCGGCCTTGGACCTGGTGGCCTTGTAGACCGCGTAGGACAGCTGGTCGATGATCCCGCAGAGGATCCGGGATATCGGGCCGAAGGACCGCGATATCGTCGCGGACTTGTGGTCGAGGTCCGGGGCCAGGGCGGCCCCGGCGCAGATCAGCGCGCCGACGACGAGCACGGGCCAGGGCATGGGGTGGTCCAGCGCGGCGGCCGCCGCTCCCAGGCCCAGCCAGGCCGCCGCCCCGGAGAGCGAATGAGCCGGTCCCATCATCGTCGTGCCACCCCTTCGCCGGCCCGTGCCGGGCTTCGCTGACGCCGTGTCGGCCACTCAGCGTAATGCCCGGATGATCATCGTCCGACCGGCCGGTTCCCTGATCCGGCCGGGGGCCAGGCAGTATGGGGGTGTGACCCTTATCGATCAGATGCCGAGCCATGCCGACCCCGATGCCCTTTTCGAAGCTTTCTCGACCTGGGCCGAGGAGCGGGGCATCTCGCTGTACCCCGCCCAGGAGGAGGCACTGATCGAGGTGGTCTCCGGGGCGAACGTGATCCTGTCGACGCCCACCGGCTCGGGGAAGAGTCTGGTCGCGGCGGGGGCGCACTTCACCGCGCTCGCCAATGACCAGGTGACCTTCTACACCGCCCCCATCAAGGCGCTGGTCTCGGAGAAGTTCTTCGACCTGTGCAAGATCTTCGGCACCGAGAACGTCGGCATGCTCACCGGCGACGCCTCTGTCAACGCCGATGCCCCGGTGATCTGCTGCACGGCCGAGGTGCTCGCCTCCATCGCGCTGCGCGACGGCAAGGACGCCGACATCGGCCAGGTCGTGATGGACGAGTTCCATTTCTACGCCGAGCCGGACCGGGGCTGGGCGTGGCAGATCCCGCTGCTGGAGCTGCCCCAGGCGCAGTTCATCCTGATGTCCGCGACGCTCGGTGACGTCTCCCGCTTCGAGGAGGACCTGACCCGGCGCACCGGCCGGCCGACCTCGGTGGTCCGCTCGGCGACCCGGCCCGTTCCGCTGTCGTACGAGTACCGTTCGACGCCGCTGACGGAGACGCTGACCGAGCTGCTCCAGACGCGTCAGGCCCCGGTGTACATCGTCCACTTCACCCAGGCGGCCGCCGTCGAGCGGGCGCAGGCGCTGATGAGCATCAATATGTGCTCGCGCGAGGAGAAGGACGAGATCGCCAAGCTGATCGGCAATTTCCGCTTCACCACCAAGTTCGGGCGGAACCTCTCGCGCTTCGTGCGCCACGGCATCGGCGTCCACCACGCCGGGATGCTGCCGAAGTACCGGCGTCTGGTGGAGCGGCTGGCGCAGGCCGGTCTGCTCAAGGTGATCTGCGGTACCGACACCCTGGGCGTCGGGGTCAACGTGCCCATCCGCACGGTGCTCTTCACCGCGCTGACCAAGTACGACGGCCAGCGGGTGCGGACGCTGCGGGCGCGGGAGTTCCACCAGATCGCGGGCCGGGCCGGGCGGGCCGGCTTCGACACGGCCGGATTCGTCGTCGCGCAGGCGCCCGACCACGTCGTCGAGAACGAGAAGGCGCTGGCCAAGGCGGGGGACGACCCCAAGAAGCGCCGCAAGGTGGTCCGCAAGAAGGCTCCCGAGGGCTTCGTCAACTGGACGGAGAACACCTTCGAGAAGCTCATCGGCTCCGAGCCGGAGCAGCTCACCTCCCGTTTCCGGGTCACCCACGCGATGCTGCTGGCGGTCATCGCCCGGCCGGGCAACGCCTTCGAGGCGATGCGCCGGATGCTGGAGGACAACCACGAGCCGCGCAAGGCCCAGCTGCGGCACATCCGCCGGGCCATCGCCATCTACCGCTCGCTGCTGGACGGCGGCGTGGTGGAGCGGCTGGAGGAGCCGGACGCCGAGGGCCGGATCGTGCGGCTGACGGTCGACCTCCAGTCGGACTTCGCGCTCAACCAGCCGCTGTCGACCTTCGCGCTGGCCTCCTTCGAGCTCCTGGACCCGGAGTCCCCCTCCTACGCGCTGGACATGGTCTCGGTCGTGGAGTCGACGCTGGACGACCCCCGGCAGATCCTGGCCGCGCAGCAGAACAAGGCGCGCGGCGAGGCCGTGGCGGCGATGAAGGCGGAGGGCGTCGAGTACGAGGAGCGCATGGAGCGCCTCATGGACGTCAGCTACCCCAAACCGCTGGAGGAACTGCTGTCCCACGCCTACGACGTCTACCGCAAGAGCCACCCTTGGGTCGGCGACCACCCCCTGTCGCCCAAGTCGGTCATCCGTGACATGTACGAGCGGGCGATGACCTTCACGGAGTTCACGGCCCACTACGACCTGGCCCGGACCGAGGGCATCGTGCTGCGCTACCTGGCCAGCGCCTACAAGGCGCTGGACCACACCGTGCCGGACGACCTGAAGTCCGACGACTTCGAGGACCTGATCGCCTGGCTCGGCGAGATGGTCCGCCAGGTCGACTCGAGCCTGCTGGACGAGTGGGAGCAGCTGGCCAACCCCTCGGAGGAGAGCGCGGAGGAGGCCCAGGAGCGGGCCGACCAGGTCAAGCCCGTCACGGCCAATGCCCGTGCCTTCCGGGTGCTGGTGCGCAACGCGCTGTTCCGCCGTGTGGAGCTCGCCGCTCTGGACAAGGTCGCCGAGCTCGGCGAGATGGACGCCGAGTCCGGCTGGGACGAGGACCGCTGGGGCGAGGCCATGGACGCCTACTGGGACGAGTACGACGATCTGGGCACCGGCCCCGAAGCGCGCGGGCCGAAGCTGCTGCGGATCGAGGAGCGGCCGGAGGACGGTCTGTGGCGGGTCCGGCAGACCTTCGCCGACCCCAACGGCGATCACGACTGGGGCATCTCCGCCGAGGTCGACCTCGCGGCCTCCGACGAGGAGGGCCGGGCGGTCGTCCGGATCATGGACGTCGGCCAGCTCTGACCCCTTCCCGGTCACGGTCCGGCGGCGTGCTCGGCACTCCGCCGGACCGTGGCCTACCGACGCCCGCGCAGCCATGACCACAGCCTTCCGGGACGCACGGACCGGGGCGCCGGTCGGTGGGCTCGTTCCTGCCGGGGCGCCGCGCCGCCGGCGGGGTCACGACCGGGCTCCGGCCCGGCGGCGTGGTCCCGCCCGGTCTGCCGGTTCCCGTCGGTGCCGGGTGCGGGCCGGGTGGCCCGGGCCTGGGGCAGTGCGGTCGTGAGGCAGTGGCGGTACCAGTCGGTCTCGTCCGGGTCCTCGGCCAGCACCAGCGACTCGATCACCTCACGGGCCGCCGGGACCTCCGAGCGGATCCGGGTCAGCTCCGGACGCAGCGCGCTCAGATACGCCCGTTCACCCGGGTCGGGCACGGCTTGCGCCAGTTCGGGGGTGTCGAGTACGGCGGCGGTGGCGGCCGCCCGCTGCCAGGCGTCCGTGGTCTGGGCGGTCAGCTGGTCGACCCGGCGAGCGCGCCAGCCCCGGGCGCGCCGGTCGGGGTGTTCGTCCAGCGCGGTCCGCAGCAGGGCGGGGGTGCGGCCGGTGAGCAGCCCGGGTTCACGGTCGGCGAACTCCGCGAGGTCGGCCGCCAGATAGTGCCAGACGACGGCACGGTACCGGTTGACGTAGAAACGGACCGGGGTGAAGCAGCCGGCCCGGGCCAGGCGGGTGAAGCGGGCCGGGCTGACGCCCATGAGCTCGGCTCCTTCCGCCGTGCCCACGGCCCAGAGCCGGGAGCGCAGCGCTTCGGGGAAGCCTTCGCTCGATCCGTGCCGGTCGATCTCCTCCGGCGGGACCCGTCGCCGCCCGTCCGGGCCGGCCGAGACGGTCCGTACCTCCCCGAGGTGGACGGCCAGTTCGAACTCGCGCGGCTTGAGCCCGAGCTCCCGCGCCGCCCGGGCGAAGGGGACGCCCGGCCACGCCGGGCCGTGCGCCCCTGTCCGACCCCGCTCCTGCCGCTGCCGTTCCTGTCGTGCCTGCCGTACCTCCATGACACCCTCCCGCCATCGCCCGATTACCGACAGTGACGACGATAGCGGTGAGGTGCGACAGCCCGCCGGGCCTGTGGATAACCCCGGCGGACCTCGGCGCCGCCCCTGCGCAGACCCCGGCGCGGCCACTGGTCCGGCACCGGCCGGAGCCGGCAGCGTCGACCGAGGTCGGCACCACCGGCCGAAGTCGGCGCCGCCAGCCGGCGTCAGCGGCTCCGGCCGCCGACACGGTTGGCCAGCAAGGTCATCTCGTAGGCGATCCGGCCGATGTCGGCATCGGCATCGCCCAGTACGCACAGACAGCTCTCCTCGTCGGCGGCCGTCACGAACAACACGCCCCGATCGAATTCGACCATGGTCTGGCGCACGTCACCCGCCCGGAATTGCCGGCCCGTTCCCCGGGCGAGACTGTGCAGTCCGGAGGCGACCGCCGCCAGGTGTTCGGCCTCCTCTCTCGCCAGACTCGCGCTCGCTCCCGTCACAAGCCCATCGTTGGACAGCACCAATGCGTGGCGTATCCCACCGCCCCTCTCGGCCAACTCGTCCAGCATCGAGTCGAGTTCCATACCGAATCCCATGTCCGCCTCCCCGTTCGGCAATTCCCCGTAACCGCCGTGCAAGCCTTGCCCACCTCCGCGCTCCGGGCAACCCGCCCTCCCCTCCGACACGCATCCGTTCGCCAGTTGACACAGGATGCGGACACGACGCGGAAAACGAGCGGCACCGCGGTATTTTCCGGAGGTTCAACTCCTCGCCCACCGGGCACACTTGAACGACCGCAGGAAATTGCCGCTCACAAGGGCAGGTGATCCGCGTGTTCAACAAACTCCGCAAGCGCTCGGAAGAGATCCGGCGGGCACCGGCGCCGCGGCCGCTCGTGAGCCGCCAGCACAATCTCTTCGAGGCCGCGGCGGCATATGTCGCCGCCTGCGCCGAGAACGACTACGACAAAAGCATGGAAGCGGCGCGCTGGGTCTCGCCGGAAGCCCTCAGCTTCGGCGTGAACGAGCTCGCGTGCCGCGCCGTCATAGCCCTCGCCCGCGAACGCGACGAATCCCCGCAGACGGTGGCCCGCACCCTCCTCGGACTGCCCGCCGCCTGACGCGGAACGGCGTCCATCACGCGTCGCACGCTGCTCGGCCGCCGTTCCCGGATTCGTCATGTTGAAGTCGTGTACATGCCACCGCACACCGCCCTACGCTGCCAGCGCACCCGGCTCACCCCCCACCGATGCCACTTCACCCGGAGGAGCTCGTGCCCGCCGCAGCCAGTCCTGCCCGCCCCCATCGCCCCCGCCGCCGCCACTTCCTCGCCCTCGCCACGGCCTTCGGCCTCGCGGCCACTTCCCTCGGCCTGTGGGCCTCGGACTCCACCGCCGCGCCGGCCGTTCCCACACCTGACCACGTCGTGGTCGTCGTCTTCGAGAACCACGCCTACGACCAGGTCATGGGCAGCTCCAGCGCCCCCTACATCAACTCCCTGGCCGCGGGCGGCGCGAACCTGACCGCCTCGTACGCCGAGACCCACCCCAGCCAGCCCAACTACTACGCGCTGTTCTCCGGCGACACCCAGGGCGTCACCGACGACAGCTGCGTCGACCCCGGCTTCAGCGAGGAGCCCAACCTCGGTTCGGAGCTGCTCGCCGCGGGCAAGACCTGGGCGAGCTACAACGAGTCCCTGCCCGCCGAGGGCTCCACGACCTGTGAGAGCGGCAAGTACCGCCAGAAGCACAACCCCTGGTTCGGCTTCGGCAACGTCCCCACCAGCACCGCCCACACCTTCGGCGCCTTCCCCCGGGACTACGGCGCCCTTCCCGCGGTCTCCTTCGTCGTGCCGAACATGTGCAGCGACATGCACGACTGCTCCGTCGGCACCGGCGACACCTGGCTGAAGAACAACCTCAAGTCCTACGCCGACTGGGCCAAGACCCACAACAGCCTGCTGCTGATCACCTTCGACGAGGACAACCGCCTCAGCGGCAACCGGATCCCCACCGTCCTCTACGGCCAGCAGGTCAAGGCCGGTTCCACCTCCGGCACCGCATACAACCACTACGACGTGCTGCGCACCCTGGAGACCATGCACGGTCTCCCGCACGCCGGAAACGCCGCGAACGCCAAGGACATCACCGGCATCTGGAACAGCTGACCGTGTATCTCACGGACCGTCGTACCACCACCGACGCCGTCGGCCGGAATCCCGCTCCCGGCCGGCGGGCCGCCGTTCCCGCCACGGTGTTCGCGCTCGGCACCGTCAGCCTGGTCACCGACGTCTCCTCGGAGATGGTCAGCGCCGTCCTGCCGCTCTATCTGGTCGCCGGACTGGGCCTGTCCCCGCTCGGCTTCGGGCTGCTGGACGGCCTCTACAACGGCGTCAGCGCGCTCGTGCGCCTCGTCGGCGGCCGGCTCGCCGACCGTCGCGACGGCGGCCACAAGACCGTGGCCGTCCTCGGCTACGGTCTCTCCGCGCTGTGCAAACCGCTGTTGCTCGTCGTGCACGGCGTCCCACTGATCGGCGCCGTCCTGGCGGCCGACCGCACGGGCAAGGGGCTGCGCACCGCACCGCGCGACGCCATGATCTCGCTGGCCTGCGCACCCGCCGACCGGGCCCGGGCGTTCGGTGTGCACCGGGCCATGGACACCGCCGGGGCGCTGCTCGGCCCCCTGCTGGCCTTCCTGGTCCTGCGGACCGCCGCCGAGGGGTACGACGCGGTCTTCGCGGTCAGCGGCTGTGTGGCGGCGCTGGGCGTGCTCGTCCTCTGGCTGTTCGTTCCCGCGCGCCTCGACGAACCCGCGAGCCCCACCGACCCCGCGCTCCCCCGCCGTCCGGAGACCCGGACTCCGCTCCGGGACCTCCTGCGCCGCCCCGGGGTCCGCCGGCTCACCGCCTGCGCGGTGCTCCTCGGGCTGACCACCGTCAGCGACTCCTTCCTCTACCTCACCCTCCAGCGCCGGCTCGCCGTCACCGAGGCGTGGTTCCCGCTGCTGCCCCTGGGCACCGCCGCGGCGTTCCTCCTGCTGGCGGTGCCGCTCGGCGCGGTCGCCGACCGCTTCGGCAGGCGCAGGCTGTTCCTCTGCGGCCACCTCGCGCTCCTCGGCGCGTACGGGCTGCTGATCGCGCCCCTGGGGAGCTCGCCCGCCCTGGCCGGCGCCGTCCTCACGCTGCACGGCACGTTCTACGCCGCCACCGACGGGGTGCTGGCCGCCGCGACCGCCGACACCGTGCCCCGGGAGATCCGGGGCAGCGGCCTCGCGGTCGTCCAGACCGGTCAGGCAGCGGCACGCTTCGTCTGCTCGATCGCCTTCGGCGCGGCCTGGACCGCGTGGGGCGACCGCACGGCGCTGGGCGCTGCGGCCACCGGCCTCCTCGTCTCCGCCGCGGCAAGTGCCGTGCTGCTGCGCCCCTCGCCCACCGACGTCCCACCGGAGCCCGCCCGTTGAACCGGATGAACCGCACGCACCGACTCCTGGTCCTGCTCGCCGCCGTCCTTCTCCTGACGGGGGTCGCCGTCGGCGCCACCCTGCGGGCCGCCGACCGGGCGGCGGAGAAGGACCGGCCCCGGGCGGGCGGCCCGCCCGTACGGCCCGGCGCGGTCGCCCTCGACGCCCCGGGCCGCGACGTCTTCCGGAACATGGCCTGGGGGCCGCACCGCGACGAGGTCGTCTCGGTCTCCGACACCGACCCGGCCGGCCCCCGCACGTCCTCCGGGGTCCGCTGTCTGCGCTTCCACGCGGCGGCGGGCACCGGCGTCTGCCTCCAGTCCGTACGCAGCGGCCTGCGCGACGTCTACCGGGCCGTGGTCCTCGACGCGCGCCTGCGCCCGCTGCGCCGCTATGACCTGGCGGGCATTCCCACCCGCGCCCGCGTCTCCCCCGACGGGCGCGCCGCGGCCTGGACGGTCTTCGTCAGCGGCGACTCCTACGCGGGCACCGCCTTCTCCACCCGCACCTCGGTCCTCGACATCCGCACCGGGGAACTGGACCGCGATCTGGAGACCTACCATTTCCTCCTGGACGGCCGGCCCCACCGGGCCGCGGACCTCAACGTCTGGGGCGTCACCTTCGCCGACGCCGGGCACTTCTACGCCACTGTCGCCACGGGCGGCAAGACCTATCTGGTGCGCGGGGACCGCTCGGAGCGGACGCTGCGCGCCCTGCACGAGAACGTCGAATGCCCGTCCCTGTCCCCCGACGGGACGCGCGTCGCGTACAAGAAGCGCGTCGAGGGCGCGTCCCCCGACGCGCCCTGGCGGCTGTACGTCCTCGACCTGCGCACCCTGCGCGAGACCGCCACGGCGGAGCGGCGCAATGTCGACGACCAGGCGGTCTGGCGGGACGGGCACACCCTTGTGTACTCGCTGCCCGGCGACTACGGCTCCGATCTGTGGACCGTCCCGGCCGACGGCTCCGGCCGCGCGCGGCTGCTGACGGAGGCGGCGCTCGCCCCCGTGTTCTCCACGCGTCCCTAGCGCCGCTCCGGCGGCCCTAGCGACCCAGCTGTTTGCGGGACGCCCTGCGCAGCCGTGTGCGCTGCGACGGATCGAGCAGCAGATAGGCGCCGACGGGGATGCCGACCATCACCAGCAGCGCCGCCCAGAAGGGCAGCAGCCACAGCAGGATCACCCCCACCACCACACCGCCCGCGGCGACCTTGGCCCTGTTGGTCATGTCCGTGCCTCCTTCACGACGGCTGCCGAACCCGGTTTCAGCGTACGTCGGTCCGCGCGAAGAAGAGTGACGCGGCTCACCCCCGGGACCCTCTCATCGGCCGTGCTCTTCATGTACCCTCGGCGGCTCCGACCCGCACTAGTCAAATTTGAGGAATGCGCAGCGCTGTGACCCCGCTCTCTGCCGCGACACCCTCCGACGTCTCCCTGCTCGCCCGCTGTCAGGCGGTCTTCCTCCCCGGGGACCCGGCCCGCACCGGGCGGGTCGCCTTCTGGCTCCCCGACGGCACGCCGCCCCTGGCGGGCGGCACCGTCGAGGAGCTGACCGTCGCCGTCCCCGACGGCGACGAGGTGACCACGACGACCGTCCGGGCGAACGTACTGCCCGTGCGCGACGCCGTGCCCGTCCTCACCCGCGCCCGGGCCGCCCGGGCCGACGAGACGGCCGCCTTCTGGGGCGCCGTCGCCGTCCTCGCCCTCCAGCTCGCCGCGCGCGGCAAGCTGCTGCCCGGACTGACCGGTACCGACCACGACACCTGGCGGACCGGGCCGCTCACCCCCGACGACACCCGCCGCGTCCAGGAGCTCGCCGCCGCCATGCCGCCCACGGCGCACGCCGTACCGCTGCCGGGCGGCGGGATGCCCCTGCTGCCCGAACCCGAGGGGCTCGTACGGTCCTTCCTCGACGCCGTCGCCGACGGCCTGCCCCGCTCCCCCGCCGCCGTCCTCGCCGCCGGCGGCCGCCCCTTCGCCGCCCCCGAGCCCCAGCGGGTGCCCGCCGCGCGCGCCTGGGCCACCGGGTACGACACGGCCGTCCGGCTCTCCCTGCGCGTCGAGGTCCTCGCGCGGACGGGGTCCGACGGGGCGGGCGAGGAGCTCCGCCCGCGCTTCCGGGCCGTGCCGCAGTTGCACAGTCTCCCCGACCCGGCGCTGGTCGCCGACGCCGCCGACGTATGGTCCGGTGCGTCTCCGGCGGGCCGCGCGCTCGGCGGTGCCCGTATGAACGCGCTGCGCGCCCTGCGACGCGCCGCCCACGCCTGGCCCGCGCTCTCGCCCCTGCTGTCGGCCGCGGTACCCACCGCCGTCGACCTCGCCGACGAGGAGACCGGGGAGCTCCTCGGCACGGCCGCCCGGGCGCTGGACGCCGCGGGCGTCGAGGTCCACTGGCCCAAGGACCTGGTCCGCGAGCTCACCGCCCGCGCCTTCGTCGGCCCGCCGGACGACGCGTCCGGGCACCGCCCGGACATGCCGCCCCTGCTGTCCGCCGACAAACTGCTCGCCTTCGGCTGGCGCTTCGCCATCGGTGATCAGGAGCTGACGCGGGCGGAGCTGGACCGGCTCGCCGAGGCGAGCCGCCCCGTCGTACGGCTGCGCGACCAGTGGGTGCTCGTCGACCCCGAGGCGCTGCACCGCGCCCGCGACCGGCGTGACCGGCGGATCACCCCCGCCGAGGCGCTGGGTGTCGCGCTCACCGGCAGCGCCCCCGCCGGGAACGACGACGAGACGGTCGAGGTGCGCGTGACGGGCTGGCTGGCGGCGCTGCGCGACCGCATCGCCGACCCCGAGGCCCGCCCCGAACCGGTCGCCCAGCCCGCCGCGCTGGCCGCCACCCTGCGCGACTACCAGCTGCGCGGCCTCGACTGGCTGAACCGGATGACCTCGCTCGGCCTCGGCGGCTGCCTGGCAGACGACATGGGCCTGGGCAAGACCATTACCCTGATCGCTCTTCACCTGCACCGGCAGACCCTGCCGGAGGCCGCCGGCCCCACCCTGGTGGTCTGCCCGGCCTCCCTGATGGGCAACTGGCAGCGCGAGATCGAACGTTTCGCCCCCGGCACCCCGGTCCGCCGCTTCCACGGCACGTCCCGCGACCTCGACGAGCTCGGCGAGGGGGAGTTCGTCCTCACCACCTACGGCACGATGCGACTGGACACGCCTCGGCTGGCGGGCATCGGCTGGGGTCTGGTCGTCGCCGACGAGGCCCAGCACGTCAAGAACCCCTCCTCCGCGACCGCCAAGGCCCTGCGCGTCATCGGGGCGAAGGCGCGCGTGGCGCTGTCCGGCACCCCGGTCGAGAACAACCTGTCCGAGCTGTGGGCGATCCTCGACTGGACCACGCCCGGGCTCCTCGGCACGCTCGGCGGCTTCCGCCGGCGCCACGCCCGGGCCGTGGAGAGCGGCACCGACCCGGCGGCCGCCGAGCGCCTCGCGGCGCTCGTCCGCCCGTTCCTGCTGCGCCGCCGAAAGTCCGACCCGGGCATCGCGCCCGAGCTGCCGCCCAAGACCGAGACCGACCATCCGGTAGCGCTCAGCAGGGAACAGGCGGGTCTGTACGAGGCCGTGGTGCGGGAGATCCTCGCGGAGATCGCGGAGGCGGACGGACTCGAACGGCGCGGGCTGATCGTCAAGCTGCTCACCGGGCTGAAGCAGATCTGCAACCATCCCGCCCAGTTCCTCAAGGAGCACGTCCCCGGGGGACCGGGCAAGGCGGGCGACAGCCCCCGGATCGAGGGGCGTTCCGGCAAGGTCGAGCTTCTCGACGAACTGCTGGACACCATCCTCGCCGAGGGCGGAAGCGTCCTGGTGTTCACCCAGTACGTCCGGATGGCGCGCCTCCTGGAACGTCATCTGGCCGCGCGGGGCGTGACCACCGCGCTGCTGCACGGCGGTACGCCCGTGGCGCGACGGGAGGAGCTGGTCCAGCGCTTCCAGGAGGGCGAGATCCCGGTCTTCCTGCTGTCGTTGAAGGCTGCCGGCACGGGCCTGAACCTCACGCGCGCCGGTCATGTCGTGCACTTCGACCGTTGGTGGAATCCCGCGGTCGAAACCCAGGCAACCGACCGCGCCTACCGCATCGGCCAGACCCAGCCCGTCCAGGTGCACCGGCTCGTTGCCGAGGGCACCGTCGAGGACCGGATCGCGGAGATGCTGGCGCGCAAGCAGGCTCTCGCGGACGCGGTGCTGGGCGCCGGGGAGGCCGCGCTGACCGAACTGACCGACGCGCAACTGGCGGAGCTCGTGGAGCTGAGGGGGACCGGACGATGACGACGACGGCACACGACCGGCGGGAGCGCGTCTTCGCGGCCCTGCCCCCGGTGGCGGGGCAGGGCTTCGCCACCAGCCGGTGGGGCCGGGCCTGGCTCAAGGCGTTGGAGGACACCGCCCTGGACGGCAAGCAGGTGAAGGCCGGCCGCCAGTACGCCCGCGCGGGGGCCGTCGGGGCGGTGTCCGTCCGGCCGGGGCGGATCACCGCGCTCGTCCGCGACCGGGACGGGGTCCCCTACCGCTCGGACGTGGTGGTCCAGCGATTCACGGAGGCCGACTGGGACCGGCTCCTGGACGTGGTGGCCGACCGTCCCGAGCACATCGCGGCGCTGCTGGACGGGGAACTCCCCCCGCACCTGGCCGAGGACGCGGCCGCGGCGGGCGTCGACCTGCTGCCCGGCATCGGCGATCTGGAGGCCGAGTGCGCCTGCGGGGCGTGGGACCACTGTCCGCATTCGGCGGCGCTGTGCCACCAGGTCGGCCGGCTGCTCGACCGGGATCCGCTCGTCCTGTTGCTGCTACGGGGGCGCGGGGAGCGGGAGTTGCTGGAGGAGCTGCGAGCGCGCAGTGCCCCGCGCGCCGATTCGCACGCGCCGGAGCCGCCCATGGGGATACCGGCGCGTGAGGCGTTCGCGGGGCGCGGCCTCGTGCCGCCGCTTCCGGACCCCCCGCCGCCGGTGGACGTGGCGGGGCGGCCTCCTGTCCTGGCCGGTGAGGGGGACGGGGCCGAAGGGGCGCACGGGCTCGACGTCGAGGCCCTGGCGTTCCTCGCCAGGGACGCGGCGGTCCGGGCGCGGCGGCTGCTGGCGGAGGCGCTGGCTCCGGGCCATGAGCTGACGCCGGTGCCCGGAGAGCCGACGGTACGCGAGGACGCGGAGCGGCTGGCCGCGGCCGGGCCGCCGGAGCGGGTCGCGGCGCGGCTCGCGGAGGCCGGCTAGCCGGCGGGGGCGAACCGGCCGGGTGTCCGACCGGCCGACGCCAGGGACGCCCAGACTGACGCTTCGGGGCCCCCGACCCGGCGTCTCAAGTCGTCCGCTGGAGCCCGAAGATGTCCGTGGGCAGTGCCGAGGGGAGCACCGTGGGCAGGCCCGACGGGAGAGTCGAGGGAAGCGCCGACGGGAATCCTGACGGCAGCCCGGACGGCAGTTCGCTGGGCAGGCCCGACGGGAGCCCGGTCGGCAGCGGGAAAGGTGACGAGACGGTACCCGTGCTCCCGGTCGGCTCCGCGCCGCGGCCCGGCTTGCCGCTGGAGTCCTTGCCGCCGAGGAGCACCACGGCCCCCACCGCGAGGACCGCGACCCCCAGCAGTGCGGCGACGGCCATCGCCACCCGCCGCCCTCCCCCGCCGCCGGGCGGAGGCGGGGGGTCCGGCTGCCGGGCGGGGCCGAAGCCGCCGGACGGTCCGTAAGGTCCGTACGGCGGGCCGGAGGGCGGCCCCGGTGGGGGCCCTGGAGGGGTGGCCATACGGCCAGCGTTCCCCCGCCGTGGCGGCCCGGCCCGCGCGGTGACCGTTCCGCTACGGGATCCACTCCGGAACCGGACATTCCATCGACCCGCCGACGGTGCGGCATTACCGGAAGAAATATCTGTTAACCGTATGATTCAACCAATGACTGCCGAGATCACACGGACACGCGCCGGCGAGGCGAAGGCGGGCGCGGCCCGCCTTCTGCTCGCCTTCCGGCACGGCAATCAGGCGGCGTTCGACGACTCGCTGCCCGGGTCCATGACGGCCGAGGAGGCCCGGGACCTCGTCGCCGCGCTCGTCTGGATCGCCAACGAGGCCATCCGGAAGGCCTACCGGCCCGATGTCGCCGACCGGGTGCTGCGGCACCTCGTCAGGCGGGTGCCGGACGAGCCCGGTTGGGTCGAGACGGACGAGGAGGCCGCACCGGATGTCGCAGTGCTGCTCGAATCCGTGTGGCGGAAGGACACGGAGAGGGTACGGGAGCTGGTGCGCGCCACGCCCGACACGACCTTCGTGCTGGGCAAACTGGTGCAGGCGGTCGCGCTGCTGCTGCCAGCGGTCCGGGACTCGGAAGTGTGCCGGGTGCTCAACGAGCTGCGCGCAGGAACGCCTCCAGGCCTGCCAGGTCGTCCGTGTTGAGGTAGTCCACACCGGCCGCGAGGAGCTCCCGCCACAGCGCGTCCCGCGCCGGGCCGGGCGCGTCCGGCGTGGCCCAGAAGCGGACCGTGCGCCCCTCGGCGTGCGCGGTGGCGACGATCCGCCGGAGGGCGGCCCGCTCGAGGCCGGGCATGGGACCCACCCCCCGCCAGGTGAAGTTCACCCCCCAGTTGTCGCTGATGAGGGGCGCGAAGGAGGCGGGCGCGCCGCCGAGGTCGGTGAGCCGGCCGTCGTAGAAGGCGTGGCGCGTCCGCTCCGCCTCCATGGGGGCGCGGGCGCCCCGGTCCCCCGAGACGACGGCGGTCACCGCGGCGCGGCGCGTCCGCCCGCCGGACCACGCGGTGAGCATCGGGTGGTACGGACGCAGTCGGCGCGACAGGGCCCGGTAGGTGGCGTCGCCCGGGGTCTTGATGTCGATGAGCAACTGGAGGGTCAGGTCGTATCCGCGGTACACCCGGCCGCGGTTGGCTCTGACACGGCTCAGCAGAGGATCGAGGTAGAGGGATTCGATCGTGCGTGCGGGGTCGAGCCCGGAGGCGTCGTGCGCGACGAGGAGCTCGTCCCCGACCAGCCAGATGTCGGCCTCCACGCTGTTGAAACCGTGGGAGAGGGCGTCGATGAGCGGGTGGGGGTGCTCGTAGTCATTGTGCGCGTGGGCGTGGCGCAGCGGCGGCCTCGCGCGCCCGGTGTCCACCGCCGCGGGCGTGGCGACGGGAGCGGCGAGAGCCGGGGTGACAAGGGCCGGGGTGGCGAGGGAGCCGGCGAGCGCGGCTCCGAGGGCGAGGACGGCGGATCGGCGCGTAGGGGACATGGGGCTGCCTCCCGGTGGCTCGGTGAGCGAATAGGGGCGGGCTGCGCGCGCTGACGCTTGCGAGTATCGGGGCCCACCGGGCCGTTTGACAGGGCCGGGCCGAGAGTTGCGCCGGGCGCCGCCTGAGCTTTCCCTGTCGTTCTTTCGGGGCATGGTTAAGTCCCTTGCGCCATGGCAGAGTTGACGGGACCTCTGGGGTGACAGTGGGAAGACGTGGATGCCGCGTACGCGCGGTTCTGACGGTACTGGTGGCATGGGTCTCGCTGGTCGGGGGCGGCACGGCGTGGGCGGGCACGGAGGAGTTCTCCCCGCCTGAGCTGGGCGCGCCGACCGCGCTGGGGCCCGGAGTGACGTATCGGGAGTTCTCTCTGAAGGGATCGAACGGACCGGCGTACGGTCATCTGCTCACGGTCGACCTGCGCGACCGGCGGGTGTCGGTGGACCTGTTGTATCCGGGGGCGGTGGGCGCCCGGGAACGGCTGTCCCGGATGGCCGGCGACCGCGGCGCGGTCGGCGGGGTGAACGGGGACTTCTTCAACATCGCCGAGGCGCAGCATCCCGGGGTGGACGCCACGGGCGCGCCGGTGGGGCCGGCCGTGGCGGGCGGGCACGATCTGAAGGCGGCGGTGCCGGACGGCCAGCGGTTCGGCCCGGCGATGCCGTCGGGCGGCACCACGGAGGACGTCCTGGGCGTGGGCGCGGACCGGACGGCGCGGCTGGACCGGCTCACGCTGGAGGGGTCCGTGCGCGCGCGGAACGACGAGTTCCCGCTGAGCGGCTTCAACCAGTACGCGATCCCGGTCGACGGCATCGGGGCGTTCACCCCGGCCTGGGGCACGGCGTCACGACTTCGGGCCACCTGTGGCACGGACACCGACCGGGGCGCGCCGTGCAGCGACGACACCCGTGAGCTGACCGTGCGCGGGGGCCGGGTGGCGGCCGTGGCGGAGCGGCCCGGCCGGGGCGCCGTCGCCCGGGGTTCGGTGGTGCTGCTGGGGCGCGAGGACGGAGCCCGGCAGCTGCGCAAGCTCAAGGTCGGGGACCGGGTGGCGGTCGACGAGTACCTCCGGCCCCGGCGTTCGGGTTCGCTGCGCTTCGCGATCGGGGGTTTTCCCCTGCTGCGCGGGGGCAGGCCCGTCGGAGGGCTGGACGCGGCGACCGCCGCCGTGCGGACCGCCGCCGGTCTGGCGGACCGGGGGCGGCGGCTGTTGCTGCTGGCGCTCGACGGCGGAGCCGCCCACCGTCCCGGACTGACCCTGTTCGAACTGGCCCAGGCCCTGAAGGGGCTGGGTGCCACCGACGGCTTCAACCTCGACGGCGGCGGCTCGTCGACGCTCGTCGCCCGGGATCCGGGAGAGGCCCGTCCGACCGTGCGCAACCATCCGTCGGGCGGAGCCGAACGGCCCGTCCCCAACGGGATCGGCATTTTTATCCGACCTTGACATCAGGTTTCAATCCCATCCTTTTGAGTGATCGCCCCCATCGATTCGCACTGCTAGCTTCGAATGGGGGCGAGCGGGAATTCCCGACGGTTCCGCAATGGGCACTTCCGTAATGGATGGGTGGGCATTCGATTATGACGACGTCAGTGGAGACCGGAGCGGGCACGGATAATCCACCCGGGCGGCTGAGCCTGGGCACCGAGGCCGCCCGCAATCTGGCGACCACGACAAAGTCCGTTCCGCAGATGCAGGGGATCACCTCGCGGTGGCTCCTGCGGCTGCTGCCGTGGGTTCAGCTCTCCGGTGGTACGTACCGGGTGAACCGCCGGCTGACGCACACACTCGGCGACGGCAAGGTGGAGTTCTTCACGACCGGCGCCGAGGTGCGGGTCATCCCGGCGGAACTGGGCGAGCTGCCCCTGCTGCGCGGCTTCGCGGACCCCGCGGTCCTGGAGGCGCTGGCCGGGCGGTTCGTCCAGCGGGAGTTCCGGCCCGGTGAGCTGCTGGTGGAGGCCGGGCGGCCGGCGGACGAGGTGGTGCTGCTCGCCCACGGCAAGGCCGAGAGGTTCCACGAGGGCGAGTACGGCGAGCCGGCCGTGCTGGGCGTCCTGGCCGACGGCGGGTACGTCGGCGACCAGGCGCTGGCCGCCGAGCAGCCCGGCGAATGGGACTTCTCGGTGCGGGCGGTGACGGCCTGTACGGTGCTGACGCTGCCGCGCGGGGACTTCCAGGAGGCGCTGGACGGCTCCCCCGGCCTGCGGACGCACGTCGAGGCCTATCGCCGCCGGTCGTCCCTCCCCCACAACGAGCACGGAGAATCGGCGATCGACGTCGCCTCCGGGCACAGCGGGGAGCCGTCCCTGCCCGGGGTCTTCGCGGACTACGAGGCCTCGCCCCGCGAGTTCGGGCTGAGTGTCGCCCAGACGGTGCTGCGGGTACACACACGCGTCGCCGACCTCTACAACGAGCCGATGAACCAGCTCGAACAACAGCTGCGGCTCACCGTCGAGGCCCTGCGCGAACGCCAAGAACACGAAATGATCAACAACCGGGAATTCGGCCTCCTCCACAACGCCGACCTCGGCCAGCGCATCCACACCCGCAGCGGACCGCCCACCCCCGACGACCTCGACGAGCTGCTGGCGACGGTCTGGAAGGACCCGGGCTTCCTGCTGGCCCACCCGCGCACCATCGCGGCGATCGCCCGCGAGTTCAACCGCCGGGGCGTCTACCCGGACAGCGCCCAGGTGGGCGGCCACTCCCTGCCCGCCTGGCGGGGCGTGCCCATCTACCCCTGCAACAAGATCCCGATCACCGAGACGGGCATCAGCTCGATTCTGCTGATGCGCACCGGTGAGGAGTCCCAGGGCGTCATCGGCCTCCACCGCACGGGAATTCCCGATGAATACCAGCCGAGCCTTTCCGTGCGCTTCATGGGTATCAGCGAAAAGGCCATCATGTCCTATCTGGTGAGCGCCTACTACTCGGCGGCGGTCCTGGTGCCCGACGCCCTCGGAATCCTCGAGAACGTCGAGATTGGGCACTGAGGAATTCCCTCGAAGGTCTCTTCCGTATGAGCGCGTGAAGAGGATCGCCACCCCGACAGCCGGGCGGGCCCATCGGTCTGGGCACAGCCGCCGTCCGGCTCTCCGGGGTGCCGCCCCGGAGCGCGCCCAGGAACGGTCCCGGGCCACCGGCCGGACCACACCGCCCCGCCCCGCACCACGTTTCACAGCATGAATCACACAGATGGGTGATCACCACATATGACCACGTCAGTGGAGCCGGAGAACACCGAGCAGGCCGCTCAGGCGCAGCTGAGCCTGGGCACCGGCGCGGCACGCCAGCTCGCGACGACCACCAAGTCCGTCCCCCAGATGCAGGGGATCTCCTCGCGCTGGCTGCTGCGCGTCCTGCCGTGGGTGCAGGTGTCGGCCGGCACCTACCGGGTCAACAGGCGGCTGACCTACACCGTCGGGGACGGCCGGGTGGAGTTCATCTCCACCGGCGCCGACATCCGGGTCATCCCGCCGGAGCTGGGCGAACTGCCCGTCCTGCGCGGCTTCGAGGACGCCGACGTCCTGGAGACCCTGGCGAACGCCTTCGTACAGCGGGAGTACGCCGCGGGCGACGCGCTTGTGGAGGCGGGGCAGCCCGCCGACCAGATCTTCCTCATCGCCCATGGCAAGCTCGCCAAGACCGGCACCGGCAAGTACGGGGACGAGACCGCGCTCGGGACCCTCGCCGACGGCGACTACTTCGGTGAGAAGGTGCCGCTGGAGCCCGACGGCACCTGGGGCTTCACCGTCCGGGCCGTGACCCGCTGCGCGGTGCTGACGCTCAACCGGCAGGCCTTCCAGGAGATCGCCGACCGTTCCGACGCGCTGCGCGCCCACGTCGCGGGCTTCGCGTCCCGGCCCGCTCCCCCCGCCAACAAGCGGGGCGAGGCGGACATCGCGGTGACCTCGGGCCACGCCGGCGAGCCGGCCATCACCGGCACGTTCGTGGACTACGAGCTCAAGCCCCGCGAGTACGAGCTGAGCGTGGCCCAGACGGTGCTGCGGGTGCACACACGCGTCGCCGACCTCTACAACGAGCCGATGAACCAGCTCGAACAACAGCTGCGACTCACCGTCGAAGCCCTGCGCGAACGCCAAGAACACGAAATGATCAACAACCGGGAATTCGGCCTCCTCCACAACGCCGACCTCGGCCAGCGCATCCACACCCGCAGCGGACCGCCCACCCCCGACGACCTCGACGAGCTGCTCTCACGCCGCCGCAAGACCCAGGTCTTCCTGGCGCATCCGCGGACGATCGCCGCCTTCGGGCGCGAGTGCACCAGCCGTGGCCTCTACCCGAAGAACATCGATCTCCTGGGCACCTCCGTGCGCTCCTGGCGCGGTGTCCCCCTGCTGCCCTGCAACAAGATCCCGGTGAGCGACACCGGCACCAGCTCGATCATCGCGATGCGAATGGGCGAGGACAACCAGGGCGTCATCGGGCTCCACCAGACCGGCATTCCCGACGAGTTCCAGCCCAGCCTCAATGTGCGCTTCATGGGCATCAACGAGCAGGCCGTGTCGTCCTACCTGGTGAGCGCCTACTTCTCGGCGGCCGTCCTGGTCCCGGACGCGCTGGGTGTGCTGGAGGACGTGGAGATCGGGCGCTGACGGGCCCCGCCCGGCCGGTCAGGGCCTGACGCCGCCGACGATCTCGGCGGTGGCGTTGATCCCGTGCGAGATGGTCGGCGCGACGCTGGTGCTGGCGAGGACGAAGCCCAGCAGAACGCAGACCATCGCGTGCGAGAAGCGCAGCCCTCCGTTGCGCATGAACACCACCGACAGAATCAGAAGCAACAGGACCATGGAAATCGATACGGCCATGATGTACCTCCTCGGTGCGGCGGTGGACGTCCGCCAGTCTTGCTCATCTCACCGCCGGGACCGGCGCGACGGGCATACGCCATCCGGGTGGGAACGCGCCGCTGCGGCCGGGGAAAGGCGTACGGCGGGGGCGTGAAGGAGGCGCGCGTCCCGCCACGCCCGTTCGTCCAAGTCGCCGTCCAATTCGCCGTCCGCGGTCAGCACCGCACGGTGCAGACGCCGCAGCCCCGGCCCCGGGGGGAGGCCCAGCTCCGCCCTGAGCGCGCGCCGCAGGCGCTGGAACACCTCCAGCGCCTGCGCGCGGCGGCCGCCGAGATACAGGGCCCGCATGTACTGGCCGTGCAACCCCTCGTGCAGGGGGTTCCCGGCGGTGAGGGCGGCCAGTTCGGCCAGCACCTCACGATGCCGCCCGAGCCGCAGCTCGGCGTCGACCAGGTGCTCGAGCGTCACCAGCCGTGACTCCTCCAGCTCCCGGCACCGGGACTCCAGCACCCGCCCGGCCGGGACGTCCACCAGAGCGGGCCCCCGCCACAGCGACAGGGCGTCCTGGAGATCGCGCGCCGCGCCGGAGTCGTCGCCGCGCGCCAGCGCCTCCCTCCCGCGCCGCGCCAGGCTCCGGTAGCGATGGACGTCCAGCTCCCCCGCGGCGGCGGTGAGCAGATAGCCGCCGGGCCTGGTCACCAGGACGTCCCGGGCGATGTCGGCCGTGGGCAGTCCGGTGGCGGAGGCGAACAGCTTCCGCAGATTGAGGATGTACGTCTGGAGTGTCGTCGCCCCGCTCATGGGCGGGTGGTCGTCCCACAGGTCCCTGACGAGCGCGGAGACGGGTACCGGCTGTCCGCTGTGCACCATCAGCATCGCCAGGACGTTGCGCGACTTGGGGGCGCTGGGGGCGCTCGACTGCCCGTTCACCCGTACGAACAGTGGCCCCAGGACGCCCAGTTCCCTCATGGCCGCCAGCCCCCGGGCTCGGGCCACGGTTCGCCGAGCTGACGGTAGGTGCCCAGATAGTCGGGCCAGTCGCGATGGTCGCGGATCTTGCCGTCGACGAAGCGGAAGAGATGGATCTGCTCCCCGGAGAACAGCCGGCCCGTCGGGGCCATCCCCACCATGTCGCCGACGTGCCGCCCGTACAGGACGAGCTTGGCGCGGGCCCAGTCGCCGCGTTCCTCGATGCCGACCTCCTCCATCCTGGCGTCCTGGGAGAAGGTCTTCTTGACCCACGCCACGTTCACGGCGAAGAGCTCCGGGCCGCGCAGCGCCGTGAACTCCAGGGTGCCGGGATTCAGGTATTCGGGGTGGATGTACTCGGCCGCGTCGTCGGTCTTCCCGGTGGTGTAGGCGTCGATCAGCCGCCGGACGCTGTCCACGTACGCAGTCATGAACCTCTCCTCGCAGATGGGTTCCCGTGCTTGCCGACCCATTCTCGAAAGGCTTCGCGGCGGTGGACAACCCGTGTCACGGCGGAGTCCAGCGGCGCTTCAACGGCTCTCCATTCCCGCCCGAGATCGCGGCCCGAAGCTGGTGCCCGGCATCCGCGGCCGACCGGAGGAAACCGGAGCCGACCGGAAGAACCGGAAGAACCGTGAGAAGAGGAGCAGCAGCCATGGACGCTTCCGTCTACAAGTCCGAGGTGGCCGCGGCGTTCGACCGGGCGTCGGCCGCCTATGACCGGGCCGGAGTGGAGTTCTTCACCCCCATGGGGCGGCGGCTGGTCGACCGGGTGGCGCCGCTCCCCGGTGAACGGGTCCTCGACGTCGGCTGCGGCCGCGGGGCCTGTGTCTTCCCGGCCGCCGAACGGGTCGGCCCGGCCGGCACGGTGGTGGGCATCGACATCGCGCCGGGCATGATCGAGGAGGCGGTGAAGGAGGCCGAGCGGCGGGGGGTCGCCGGCCGGATGCGGCTGCGGGTGATGGACGGTGAGCGCCCGGACTTTCCCGCCGAGTCCTTCGACGTCGTCACGGGCAGCTACAGCGTGATCTTCTTTCCCGACGCCCCGGCCGCGCTGAGCCGGTACGCGCGGCTGCTGACGGCCGGGGGACGGATCGGCTTCACCTCGCCGGTCTTCACCGACGACACGTTCCCCTTCCTTCCGCCGGTGTTCACCGGGCTCATCCCCCGGGAGCTGTTGCGAAGCCTCCCTCCCGAGTGGCGGCCGGAGCGGCTGCGGGAGCGTTTCAACAGCTGGCTGGCCGACCCGGCCGATCTGACGCGCACGATGGAGGCGTGCGGGTTCCGGGGGGTGGAGTGCGTGGACGAGAACGTACGGCTGGTGGCGGCCTCGGGGGCGGCCTGGGTGGAGTGGTCGTACACGCAGGGCATGCGGTTGCTGTGGGAGCACCTCGGGCCGGCGGAACGGGAGGCGCTGCGCGAGCGCCTCGTCGTCGGGCTGGACGCGCTGCGGGTGGCCGGGGGGCCGGTGGTGATCGACACGCCGGTGCGGTACGTGACGGCGACCACACGGTAGGCGCCCCCGGCCGGGGCATCCCTACGGGCCGTGCTCCGTCGCCCGTAGCGGCAGGACCTTGCTGGTACCCGCGCGGACTCTCGGGTGCCGGCGGGCCAGCCGGGACAGGCCGTCTCCAGGCCCCGTCTCGATCAGAATGTGATCGCCGGTGGACAGCAAGGCGTCGAGAGCCGGCCAGAAGAGAACGGGCGCGACCGGGTGCCGGGCCCAGTAGGCGGGATTCGCCACGTCCCCGTGGGTGAGCGGCCCGGCGGTGTAGGCGGAGTGGATCGTGATGCGCGGCGCCCGGACCGGTACGGACGCGAAGAGTTCCTCCGCTCCCCGGCAGGCGGGCTCCAGCATCGGGCTGTGGAACCCGGTCAGCGACGGCACCCGGCGGCAGGTGAACAAGGCGTCCCTCAGCGCCTGTCCAGTCTTCTCCAGCGGGGCCTCGGGGCCCGCCAGGACCGTCTGGCGGGGCGCGTTGACCGCGCCGACGACGACGTCGTCGCCCAGATACGGCTCCAGCTCGCCCGGTGCCGCCGCCACCGCGAGCATGCCGCCGGGCGGGGCGTCCGCCAGCCGCCGTACCCGGTCGAGCACGAGGGCGGTGGCGTCCGGCAGCGTGAACACCCCGGCCAGGACGGCTGCCGCCATCTCGCCGACGCTGTGCCCGAGGAGGGCGGCGGGCCGTACGCCCCGGCTCATGACAAGACGGGCCAGGGCGTAGTCGACGGCGAAGATCAGCGGCTGGGAGCGCGTGACATGGTCGACGGGCACGGTCGGGCGCTCGGCGAACCAGTCGGCGCGCAGGGGCTTCCCGGCCGCCCCCATCGCCGTGAACACCTCGTCCATGGCGGCGGCGAACTCCGGTTCGGCGGCCTCCCCGGAGTAGAGCCCGGTCGCCATGCGCGGGTGCTGGGAGCCCTGTCCCGGCAGCAGCAGGGCGACCGGGAGGCCGCCGGTGGTCGTGGCCGTCAACGGGTCTCCACCGGCCGCCCGGACCCGGGACGGTCCTGTTCCGCATCACGGCGCGGTTCCGCATCACGGCGCGGTTCCACGTCACGGCGCAGTTCCACGTTGACGAGGGCGACGAACGCGGCGGGCGTACGGACGTCGGCCATCCCCTCCTCCGGGAGCTGGACGCCCAGTTCGCGCTCCACCCTGCTCGCGGTGGCCATCAGGGCGAGCGAGTCGTAGCCCAGTTGGTCGAACTCCTCGTCGGCCGCGGCCGCGGTGAGCTCGGCGCCCTCGTCCTCGCCGGCGCATTCGCGCATGATCCGGATCAGTTCGTCGAGCGTGAAGACGGTCATGTCAATCCCTCCTGGGGTGTGCGGGCGGTGGGAGCCGCGCCGACCACCAGCGCGCTGTTGAATCCGCCGTGCCCCCTGGCCAGGACCAGGGCGGCTCGACCGGTGAAGGGGCGGGCGGTGCCGGTGACGAGGTCGAGGGGGCAGTCGTCCGCCGGGCCACGCACGTGGACGGTCGGCGGTACGAGGCCGTCGCGCAGCGCCAGCAAGGCGGTGACGACGTCGAGGGGTGCCGCGCCCGAGTAGAGCCTGCCGGTCATGGTCTTGGGGACGGTGACGGGGACGCCGCGCGGTCCGAAGACCTCGGTGATCGCCCGGGCCTCGGCCCGGTCGAGGGCCGGGGTGCCGGCGCCGTCGGCGAGGACCAGGGCGATCGCGGAGGGGTCGAGGCCCGCGTCCGCCAGCGCGGTCTCGACGGCCCGGCGCAGGGCGGGGCCGCGGCCCGTGGCGGGGGCCGGGTCGAAGGACGCGCCGTGGCCGAGGATCTCGCCATGGACGTGGGCGCCGCGGGCTCGGGCCCGCGCGGCGTCCTCCAGGACGAGGATCGCGCCGCCCTCGCCGGGTACGTGGCCGTTGGCGTCCGGGTCGAAGGGCAGATAGGCGCGGGCGGGGTCGGCGCGTTCGCTGAGGAGTCCGGCGGCGAGCTGGGCGGCGAGTCCGTAGGGGCACAGGGAGGCGTCCATGCCGCCGGTGAGCATCAGGCGGGCTCCCTTGCGGATCCTGCGGCGGGCGTGGGCGATCGCGTCGAGTCCGCCCGCCTGTTCGGTGACGAAGACGCCGGTGGGGCCGCGCAGGTCGTGCCGGATGGAGAGCTGGCCGGAGTTGACCGCGTAGAACCAGGCGAAGGACATGTACGGGCTGACGCGCCGGGGGCCTTCGCCCCAGAGGTGGGCGAGCTCCCGCTGGCCGAACTCGAAGCCGCCCGAGGCGCTGGCGGTGATCACGCCCCGGTCCAGCGGGCCGGTCTCCCCTTCGGGAAGGCCCCCTTCGGGAAGGCCCCCTTCAGGAAGGCCCGGTTCGGGAAGGCCCGCGTCAGGCAGGTCCGCGTCGGCCAGGGCCCAGCCGGCGCCGGCGATGGCGAAGCGGGTGGTGCGGTCGGTCTGGGCGACGAGCCGGCCGGGGACGTGGTCGCGGACGGCGAAATCGGTGACCTCGCCCGCGAGCCGGGCCGGGTAGCGGGCGGCGTCGAAGCGGGTGAGGCGGCCGATGCCGCTGCGGCCGCGCAGCGTCGCGTCCCAGTAGGCGTCCGTGCCCAGGCCGTTGGGCGCGACGACGCCGATGCCGGTCACCGCGACCGCCGTCCCGGGCGCGGTCATGCCGGCTGCCCTTCGGGCCGGGTGAGGACCATGGCGCTCTGGAAGCCGCCGAAGCCGCTGCCGACGGTGAGCACGGTGCCGGTCGGCCGTTCGCGGGCGGTCAGGGGTACGTAGTCCAGGTCGAGCAGCGGGTCGGGCTCGTACAGGCCGGCGGTGGGCGGGACGATCCCGTGCTCGATGACGAGGGCGGAGGCCGCGATCTCCAGGGAGCCGACCGCGCCCAGGGAGTGCCCGATGACGGATTTGATGGAGCTGACCGGGACGTGGTGGGCGTGGTCGCCCAGGGCGTGTTTGATGGCCGCCGTCTCGTGGAGGTCGTTCTGGCGGGTGGCCGTGCCGTGGGCGTTGACGTAGGCGACGGCGGTGGGGTCCATCCGGGCCTCGTCGAGGGCGGCGGTGACGGCGGCGGCCAGCTCGCGTCCGTCGGGGCGCAGCCCGGTCATGTGGTGGGCGTTGCCGCGGCACGCGAAGCCCGCGATCTCGGCGTGGATCGTGGCGCCCCGGGCGCGGGCCGCGTCGAGTTCCTCCAGGACGAGGACGGCGGCGCCTTCCCCGAGGACGAAGCCGTCCCGGGTGCGGTCGAAGGGGCGGGAGGCGTGTCCGGGGGTGTCGTTGCGGGCGGTGGTGGCCTTGATCGCGTCGAAGCAGGCGACGGTGATCGGGGCGATGGGCGCGTCCGTACCGCCGGTGATCATGATGTCGGTGATGCCCTCGCGGATGAGTTCGCAGGCGTAGCCGACGGCGTCCAGGCCGGAGGTGCAACCGGCGGAGACGACGGTGGCCGGTCCCTCGGCGCCGGCGTCCCGGGCGACCTCGGCGGCGATGGAGCTGGGGACGAAGTAGTCGTAGAGGTGCGGTGATCCGGCGGTGGGGTCGACGAGCCATTCCCGTCCGGTGTCACTGCGGGCGACGTACTCCTCCTCCAGTTTCTGGGTGCAGCCGACGGCGGTGCCGAGGGCGACGCCGACGCGGTGGGCGGTTTCCTCCGTGATGTCCGGGCCGCTGTCGGCGAGTGCCTCGCGGGCGGCGACCAGGGCGAACTGGGCGGCCCGGTCGAGCCGTCGGACGTCCTCGGGGGCGAGCCCGGCCCGTACGCCGTCGAAGTCGCACTCGGCGGCGACGCGGGAGCGGAAGGGCGTGGGGTCGAAGGCGGTGATCGTGCGCGTGGCGGGGATCCCGGAGACGACGCGTTCCCAGAAGGCCTTGGTCCCGTGGCCGCCGGGGGCCACCGCCCCGATGCCCGTGATCACCACCCGGCGTCCGGTCATGACGGCTCCCCGGGGCCCGCAGCGGGGCCCGGGGCAGGGGCCGGGCGGTCGGCCGTGCGGGTCCGGCGCGTCTCGTACAGGTCGGGTTCGCTGCTGCTCAGGGCCCGTAGCCCGGCCGCGTGGGGCCGGAAGCCGGGGTGGGCGACGGCGGCTTCGAAGGACGCGGCGTCCTCCCATTCGGCGATGTTGACGTAGTGGCCCGGCCGGTCGACGTGGCGGGCGAGGGTGTGCCGGAGGAAGCCGGGCTGCCGGGCCATGTACTCGGCGGTCCGGGCGAAGGCCGCCTCGAACTCCTCGGGCGCGGCGTGCACGGTGAATCTGTTGACGAACGTCACGGGGCGCGGGCGCGGCTCGGCCGCCGCGGCACCGGGGTGGTGATCGGGCATCTGGCTGGACTCCTCGCTTCCGGCTGGCTCGCCCGCTCCTTGACAGGGCGTCATGGGCGCGCTCGCACAGCCAACGTGCGGGTCCGGTCTCGCAGGCGGCTGGACCGCCGGTGGACCGCCGGCGCGGGCCGGACGCGGGCCGGGCACGGTCCAGCGCGATTCGAGCGGGGGCTGCGAGCCTCGCTGCCGGACGGACGCGGTCACGGCGCGCGGTCCCGCCGCCGGCAGCCGCCCCGCCACCGCCTGACGCGGAGGGGAGCAGCATGAACCGACCCGTTGCGCACACCGATGTGCGGAAGACCGAGCACACGGTCACCGTGGCCGCACCGGCCGGGACCGTCTTCGGGCTGATCGAGAACGTGGCCGACTGGCCCCACGTCTTTCCGCCGACCCTGCATGTCGAGCACCTGGAGCGCGGCGGCGCCGAGGAGCGGATCCGCATCTGGGCGACGGCCAACGAGGAGGTGAAGGACTGGACGTCGCGCAGGACGCCGGACCGCGCGGGGCTGCGGATCCGCTTCCGGCAGGAGGTGTCGCGGCATCCGGTCGCCGCGATGGGGGGCGAGTGGCGGGTGGAACCGCTGCCCGGCGGCGGCTGCCGGGTCCGGCTCACGCACGACTTCCGGGCGGTGGACGACGGTCCGGAGCACCTGGCGTGGATCGAGCGGGCCGTCGACCGCAACAGCGAGGCCGAGCTGGCGGCGCTGAAAGCGGCCGCCGAGCGGCCCGGTGGCGCGGGGGCGGCGTTCACCTTCGAGGACACGGTCCGTGTGGACGCCCCCGCCGACGACGTGCACGCCTTCCTCCTGGCGGCCGGGGAGTGGGAGGAGCGCCTTCCTCATGTCTCCCGGGTGGTGCTGAAGGAGGACGCGCCGGGAGTGCAGCTGCTGGAGATGGACACCCGCGCGGCGGACGGCTCGACGCACACCACCTCGTCCGTGCGGATCTGTCTGCCCGGTCGGCGGATCGTCTACAAGCAGCGGCGGACGCCGGCGCTGCTGGCGGCGCACACGGGGCGGTGGACGGTCGAGGAGACCCCGGCCGGCGCGCTGGTCACCTCCCGGCACACCGTGGTCGTCGACCCCTCCGCCGTCGTCCCCGTCCTGGGCCCGGGGGCGACGGCGGAGGACGCCCGGGCGTTCGTCCGACAGGCGCTGGGGCACAACAGCACGACCACGATGCGGCACGCCAAGGAGTACGCGGAGGCCCGCGCGGGCGGCCGGCCGGTGCCCCCGGCGACGTACGCGGCGCTCCAGCAGTTCTACGCGGCGCAGTTGCGGCTGCTGGACGACGGCGAGGGCGGGGCGTGGGCGGAGACCTTCGCCGAGGACGGGGAGTTCGACGGGAACAACGGCGACGGGAGCAACCGCCCGAAGCCGTTGCGCGGGCGGGCCGCGATCGCGGCGGCCGTCGCGGCGGCGGGCCCTCGGCCCGGGCGTCGCAGGCACTTCACGGGCATGCTCACCGCCCGGCAGCGGCCGGACGGTTCGGTGGTCACCCGCTTCTACGCGCTGGTCGTCGATACCGGCACGGGCGAGGCCCCGGCCCTGCGGCTGACCGCGACCTGCGAGGACGCGCTGGTGCCCGACGGGGCGGGCGGCTGGCTGGTGCGCCGGCGACTGGTCGCCCACGACGGCCCATGACGGCCACGACGACCTGTGACGCGACGGCAAGAGGGAGACGACAGCCATGACTGCACCAGCGGGCACGGCGACGGGCCACGACAACGCGGAGGTCGAGGACTACGTGGAGGTCGAGCACGCGGAGGTCGAGCACTTCTACGCCCGGCAGATGCAGTCGCTGGACTCCGGGGACGCCGACGCATGGGCGGCCACCTTCACGGAGGACGGTTCCTTCGCGCCGCCCTCGCTGCCGGAGCCGGTACGGGGGCGGGCCGCGCTCGCCGAGGGGGCGCGCCGGACGCGCGCCGCCCTGGCGGCCGGGGGCGAGACGCACCGCCACTGGCTGGGCATGCTCACCGTCCGGCCGTGCGAGGACGGGTCCCTGCTGGCGGAGAGCTACGTCCAGGTGGTGGCGGTCCGCGAGGGGAACGGCCCCCGGCTCCACCTGATGTGCGTCTGCGCGGACGTCCTCGTACGCCGGGGCGGCGAGCTGCTCGTGCGCGAGCGCGTCGTCACCCGGGACGACCGGGGCGTCACCCGGGACGACCGAATCGTCACGCGGGACGACCGGGCGTAACGGCACCGGGCGTAACGGCACCGGCCGGCAGCGTGCCGTGCGGGGCCGGCGGTCCCGGTGGGTCCGGTTCGTCGAGCTGCGGGTCGGCGGACAGGACGGCCTGTTGGAGCCGCCGCAGCCGGGGCGAGGGCTCCAGGCCCAGGTCCTCCACGAGCCTCCTGCGCAGCCCCTGGTAGACGTCGAGCGCCTGCCAGGGGCGGCCCGCCCGGTAGAACGCGGTCATGCACTGGGCGTGGAGCCCCTCGTGGAGGGGGTGGTGGCCGGTCAGTTCGACGAGCTCGGCGAGGAGTTCCACATGTCGGCCCAGCCTCAGCTCGGCCTCCAGGCAGCGCTCCAGCACGCCCAGGCGGCTCTCCTCCAGCCGTGCCACCTGGATCCTGAGCACGGGTCCGATGCGGACGTCCACCAGGGCGGGCCCCCGCCACAGCGCCAGCGCCCGGCGGAAGCACACGGCCGCCTCGTCGTGGCGGTACGCCTCGGCGGCCGCGCGGCCCGCGCCGACCAGCGCCTCGTAACGGGTGACGTCGACGGTGCCGGGAGGCGCCTCCCAGCGGTAGCCGCCGTATTTGGTGACCAGGATGTCCTTCGCACGCAGGGCCGGGTCCGGGCCGAGGGCGACGGCGAGCCGGCGGCGCAGCTGGAGGATGTAGGTGTGGAGGGTGGTGAGCGCGCTGTGCGGCGGGGCGGTGCCCCAGATCTCCTCCATCAGGGTCCGCACCGGCAGGACGTGATTGGCGTGGCTGCCCAGCAGCGCCAGGATCTGGCGGGGCTTGGCGGCGGTGGGCACGACCGAGACACCGTGTATCCGGGCGGTCAGCGGGCCCAGCAGACTGATCTCCAAGGCTTCTCCCCCATGACGGTCCTCACGGGGCGCACGGCCCGCGGGCACGTTCGCGCCCCCTCGCCCACGAAACCTTTCCGGACAGGGGTCGGTACCGGCCAGTGCCATGGACCCGAAGGGGCCGTGAAAGCTGCGGCGGGGTGGGGGTGAACTCCTCATGGGTGAGGCGTGAGGGGCCGGGGCCGACCACATTTTCGCACTGACGCCTTAGCATCGACAGTGCGTTCTCACGGGTGCTGTTCGGCGTACGGGGGACTCGATGCGGGATCCTGATGGCCATGGCGGTCCGGTGCGCCGGCTCACGACACGGCTCACGGAGGCAGCGCCGGACCCGCCCGTGCTGGTCACCACGATCGTTCTGGGCGGATTCCTCGTTCTGACGGCCTGCTATGTGGTGGCGAGCCGTCCGGAGCCCCTGGTGCTCGCCGGCGCGCTGACGGCTGTACCGCTCGTCTTCTGCCTCCAGTTCCTGCACTGTCTGCCCCGGCCGGCCCTCTGCCCGGCGCGCCGCCGGTACTGGACGCTGGGTCTCCAGGGCCTGCTGACGTATCTGCCGTACCCGGTGTTCGGGGACGCCTGGCTGGCGATGCCGGGGCTGTTGGCCGGATCGGCCCTGGCCGTCCTGCCGCCGCGGTGCGCGTGGCCGGCGTTCGCCGGCGCCGTGCTCTCGGCCGGTCCGATGGCGCTGGGCGAGGGCTGGGGCACGGACCGGCTGGGGTGGGTGAGCGGCACGGCGGCGCTCATGGGGCTGGTCGTGTACGGGCTCTCCCGGATGGCCCGCCTCGTCCATGACGTCCGGGGGTCACGGCGGGAGTTCGCGCAGGCGGCCGTGGACCGGGAGCGGCAGCGGTTCGCCCGCGACCTCCACGACCTGCTGGGCTGCAGCCTGACCACGATCGCGTACAAGAGCGAGCTGGCCCGCCGGTCCCTGCCGCCCATGAGCTCGCGCGCCCGGCGGGAGCTCACCGAGATCATGGAGACCGCCCGGCAGGCCCTGTCGGACGTACGGGCCGTCTCGTACCGCTACCGCGACCTGTCGCTCCGCTCGGAGCTATCGGCCGCCGAGTCCACGCTCGCGGCGGCCGGGGTCCGGGTGGTGCTGCGCGCCTGTCACGGGCCGCTGCCGCACCCGGTGGAGACGACACTCGCGACGGTGCTGCGGGAGGGCGTCACCAACATGCTCCGGCACAGCGGTGTGCGGACGTGCGTCATCGAGACCGGCCGCGACGGGCGGTCGGTACGGCTGTGCGTCGTCAACGACGGGGTGCCCGGGCCGGCCCGGGCCCGCTTCGGCGCGGCCGGCGCGGGCAGCGGCCTGGGGAATCTCCGGACGCGGGTGGAGGCGCTCGACGGGCGGCTCGCCGCGGAGGTGTCGGCCGGGGGAGGCTGGTTCCGGCTGACGGCGGTGGTGCCCGTGAGCGCCGCCGCGCCCGGGGCGCGCTCCGGCGACGGCACCGGGGTGCCGGGCTCCGCCACAGTCGCCTGAACGGGCAGGGGCGGGGGCTTTCGGCGGCGGGGCGGCTCAGAGCCAGCCGGCCTCGCGGGCGATCCGGACGGCGTCGATGCGGTTGCGGGCGCCCAGTTTGACGACCGTGCTGCTGAGGTAGTTCCGCACCGTTCCCGGGGAGAGGAAGAGCCGGCCGGCGATCCGGACGGGGTCCTCCCCCTGCGCGGCCAGCCGCAGCACCTCCAGCTCGCGTGGTGTGAGCGGCTGCGCCGACTCCTCCAGGGCAGCCAGGGCGAGCTCCGGGTCGATCACCCGGCGGCCGGCGGCGACGTCCCTGATGGCCTGGGTCAGCCGCGCGGGCTCGGCGTCCTTCAGCAGGAACCCGGAGACGCGCGCCGCCAGCGCCCGGCGCAGCGTGCCCGGCTGGCGGAGCCCCGTCAGCATCAGGACGCGGCAGCCGGGCACGGTCTCGCCGAGCGCGGCGGCGGCCGTGATCCCGTCCACGCCCGGCAGGTCGATGTCGAGGACCGCGACGTCGGGGTCCGACTCGACGGCCATGGGCACGATCCTGTCGCCTCTGGCGAGCTCGGCGACCACGCACATGTCCGGCTCCAGCGTCATCAGCTCGGCCAGCGCCCTCCGGAGGAGCACCATGTCCTCCGCGATCAGGATCCGTATCATCGCCCCGCCCCTCGGACGCCCGCCCCGCGTGTGGCCGGTGAGGGGAGCGTCCGTCGCCGTGTCGGTCGGACGGGCGCGTCCGCCCCGTCCACGAACTTCACGAACTCCTGCACGAACTCCTGCACGAACTCCTGTGAGCATCGTAGAGCGGTCGACGCACCCGGCACCGGGTCCACGGACCTCCGTCGGTTGTCGACCGGCCTCCATCGGGTCGAGGGGCCCGTCGGCAGTCGACAGGCCTCCATCGGCGGTCGACCGGTCCGCGAGGCGGGGGCGGCACGGTCGTGGCGTCCACGGTCACGACGGCGGGAGGGAACGATGGCGGCGACGGAACGGCGGGTCGCGTTCGTCACCGGCGCGAGCAGCGGGATCGGCCTGGCCGTGGCCGGGCTGCTGGCGGAGCGCGGGGCGGCGGTCTTCGGGGTGGCGCGCGGGGCCGAGGGCGTGGCGGCCATGGTGAAGGGCCTGCACGCGAAGGGGCTGGAGGCGGACGGGACGGTCTGCGACGTGACCTCCTCCGCACGGGTGCGGGAGGCGGTGGGCGCGGCGGTGGAGCGCTATGGGCGCGTCGACATCCTCGTCAACAACGCGGGCCGGGGCGGGGGCGGGGAGACCGCCGAGCTCGAGGACGCGCTGTGGCTGGACGTGATCGACACCAATCTCAACGGCGTCTTCTACGTCACCCGGGAGGTCCTGCGGTCCGGTGGCATCAGGGACGGCGGCTGGGGCCGGATCGTCAACATCGCCTCCACCGGCGGCAAGCAGGGGGTGGAGCTGGCCGCCCCGTACTCGGCGTCCAAGCACGGTGTCATCGGTTTCACCAAGGCCCTGGGCAAGGAGCTCGCGAAAACCGGGGTCACGGTGAACGCCGTCTGCCCCGGCTATGTCGAGACGCCCATGGCCCGGCGGGTGCGCCAGGGCTACGCCGCGCACTACGGGGTGAGCGAGGAGACCATCCTGGAGCGGTTCCAGGCGAAGATCCCGCTGGGCCGGTACACCACGCCCGAGGAGGTCGCGGGGCTGGTCGGCTATCTCGTCACGGACGCGGCCGCCTCGATCACGGCGCAGGCGCTCAACGTCTGCGGCGGCCTCGGGAACTACTGACGGGCGGGCCCACCGAGGGGCCGGACGCGGACGGTCCGCCCGCCCGCACCGGACACGCGCCCCGGCGGGCCGTCTTCGGCGGGCGTGACGACCGGTGGATGCCTAGGCTGACGGAATGAGCCGCACAGTCCGGGACCGGTCCGCCGCGACGGCACGGGAGTCGGGGGCGCGCTCGACGCCGGAGAGCGCGGGGGCCGCCGAACGGGTGACCGCGTGGCAGCGCTTCCTGCACCGGGTGCCCAACGGCTTCGCGCTCTTCTTCGGGCTGCTCGGCGTCTTCTGCGCGCTGACCGCCCTGATCCCGCCCCTGCGGCGGGCGGCGCGGCCGCTGACCCGCGCCCTGGACCTGCTGACGATCCCGACCGCCGCGAACCTCGCCTACGCCGTCTTCCTGCTGCTGCTCGCCGCCGCGACCGCCGCCCGTAAACGGGTCACGCTCTGGTTCGTACTGGCCTATCTGACGCTGCTGGTCTTCACCGACGCGGTGCTGCTGGCCGTGGGCTACTGGGACATGATCCCCTCGCTGGCGCTCAGCCTCGCCGCGATGACGCTGCTGATCCTGGCCCGGCGGGAGTTCTACGCGGCGTCCCGGCGCGGGGCGTTCCTGCGCGCCCTGCTGGTGCTGGCGGCGGGCCTGGCGGTGGCGATCCTGCTGGGCTGGGGGCTGGTGTCGCTGTTCCCGGGCACACTGGAACGCGGCGGCGGCAACCGGCTGCTGTTCGTGGCGAACAAGGTGTGCGGCGGTCTGGTCAGCGGGCGGCACTTCGACGGGCACCCGCCGCACTGGCTGTTCTTCCTCCTCGGCCTGCTCGGCGCGCTGGCCCTGCTGAACGCGGCGATGACGCTCTTCCGCTCCCAGCGCCTGGAAGCGGCCCTCCACGACGACGAGGAGCCGCGCATCCGCGCCCTCCTGAGCCGCTACGGCGGCCGTGACTCCCTCGGCTACTTCGCGACCCGCCGCGACAAGGCCGTCGTCTTCTCCCCCAGCGGCAAGGCCGCCGTCACCTACCGGGTGGAGACCGGCGTCTGCCTGGCCTCCGGCGACCCGCTGGGCGACCCGGAGGCGTGGGACCCCGCGATCGCGGCCTGGCTGGAGGTCGCGGGCCGCTACGGCTGGCAGCCGGCGGTCATGGGCGCCGGCGAGGAGGGCGCCAAGGCCTACGCCCGCGCGGGGCTGGGCGCGCTCCAACTGGGTGACGAGGCCATCCTCCAGGTGGCCACGTTCGACCTGGAGGGCCGGGAGATGCGGGTGACCCGGCAGGCCGTCCACCGGGTGGAGCGCACGGGCGCGACCGTACGCGTACGGCGCCACTCGGCGCTCTCCGACGAGGAGATGGGCGAGGTCATCCGGCGCGCCGACGCCTGGCGGGACACCGAGACCGAGCGCGGCTTCTCGATGGCGCTGGGCCGGCTGGGCGACCCGGCCGACGGGGACTGCCTGCTCGTCGAGGCGTTCGACAGCGAGGGCACGATGATCGCGCTGCTGTCGTTCGTACCCTGGGGAACCGACGGGATCTCGCTGGACGTGATGCGCCGTGACCGGGCGGCGCCCAACGGCGTCATGGAGTTCATGATCGGCCGCCTGTGCGCCCAGGCCGGGCGGTTCGGCGTCAAGCACATCTCCCTGAACTTCGCCGTCTTCCGGTCCGCGTTCGAGGAGGGGGCGCGCATCGGCGCGGGCCCGGTGCTGCGTCTGTGGCGCAGGCTCCTGTTGTTCTTCTCCAAGTGGTGGCAGTTGGAGGCGCTCTACCGCTCAAACGTGAAATACAACCCCGAGTGGCGCCCCCGCTTCCTGTGCTACGCCGACGCGGGCGCCCTGGCCCGGATCGGGCTCGCCGCGGGCATCGCGGAGGGCTTCGTCGCGGTGCCGAGCCTGGGGAAGCTGTGGCGCCGGGGGCGGGCCCGGGGTATCGCCAGCCCCGCCTCCACGGCCGGGCTCCCTTCCCTCTCCGAGCTGGGCTTCGTCCCGGGTGAGGGGACCGGGGCGGCGGAGGCGGACGAGCTCGCGGGCCTGCCCGAGCAGGTACGGGTACGACGGCACAAGCTGGACCGGCTGCGGGAGGCGGGCGTCGACCCGTACCCCGCCGACGCCCGCCGCACCCACACCCTGGCCGCGATCCGCGCCGCCCACCCCGGTCTGCCCCCGGCCTCCCGCACCGGCGAACGGGTGACCGTCGCCGGGCGCGTACTGCTCGTCCGCGACCACGGCGGCGTCGCCTTCGCCGTGCTCCGCGACTGGTCCGGCGACCTCCAGCTGACCTTCACCCGGGACGGCTCCGGCGAGGAGCTGCTGCGCCGCTTCACCCGCCACGTCGACCTCGGCGACCACCTGGAGGCCGAGGGCGAGGTGGGCACCACCGACCGGGGCGAGCTGACCGTCTTCGTCACCCGGGCCCGGCTCATCGCCAAGTGCCTGCGCCCCCTGCCCGACAAACGGCGCGGCCTCGCCGACCCCGAGGCCCGGGTCCGGATGCGCTACGTGGACCTCGCGGTCAGCCCCGACGCCCGCCGGACCGTACGGGCCCGCAGCGCGGCCGTCCAGGCACTGCGCCAGGGCCTGCTCGACCGGGGCTTCCTGGAGGTGGAGACCCCGATGCTCCAGCAGGTCCACGGCGGCGCCAACGCCCGCCCCTTCACCACCCACATCAACGCCTACGACCTCGACCTGTACCTGCGCATCGCCCCCGAGCTGTACCTCAAACGGCTGTGCGTCGGCGGCATGGAGAAGGTCTTCGAACTGGGCCGGACCTTCCGCAACGAGGGCGTCTCCTACAAGCACAACCCCGAGTTCACGATGCTGGAGGCCTACCAGGCCTTCGCCGACTACGACGTGATGCTCGACCTGACCCGCGAGCTCGTCCAGCAGGCCGCCACGGCCGCCCACGGCGCCCCCGTGGCGGTACGGCCGGACGAGCACGGCAGGCCCGTCCGGCACGACATCTCGGGACCGTGGCCCGTGAAAACCGTCTACGGCGCCCTCTCCGAGGCCCTGGGCGAGGAGATCGACGCGAACACGACCGTCGCGGCGCTGCGCTCCCACTGCGCCGCGGCGGGCGTACCGCACCGGCCGGAGTGCGGACGCGGCGACCTCGTGCTGGAGCTGTACGAACGGCTCGTCGAGGAGCGCACCACGCTCCCGGTCTTCTACAAGGACTTCCCCACCGACGTCTCCCCGCTGACCCGCCCCCACCGGGCCGACCCCCGGCTCGCCGAGCGCTGGGACCTCGTCGCCTTCGGCACGGAACTGGGCACCGCGTACTCCGAGCTCATCGACCCCGTCGAACAGCGCCGCCGTCTGACGGCCCAGTCGCTGCTGGCGGCGGGCGGCGATCCGGAGGCGATGGAGCTGGACGAGGACTTTTTGCGGGCGCTGGAGTATGCGATGCCGCCGACCGGGGGGTTGGGGATCGGGGTGGACCGGCTGGTGATGTTCCTGACGGGGTTGTCGATCCGGGAGACGCTGCCGTTTCCGCTGGTGCGGCACCGTTGAGCGGTGGGATTGCCCCGGTCCCGCCCTTCCACCGTTTCCCGGAGCTCCGCCCCGGACCCCGGTCCTCAAACGCCGGGCGGGCTGATTTCAGCCCCGCCGCAGCCGCAGCGTCACGATCTCGAACGGCCGGAGGGACAGGCTCTCGGTCACGGGCCCGAGTGGCCGCTCCAGCAAGTCGCAGACCGTCATCTCCCCCACCTCGAACCCCGCCGTCAGACGAGCCGACGCCCGCCCGCCCAGCGATTCATAGAGCCGCACGACCACGTCCCCGCTCCCGTCGTCCGCCAGTTTCACCGCCGACACGACGACCGCGTCGTTGTCCACTGACACCAGCGGGGCGACACCCGCCGGCGCCCCCGGAACACACCGCTCCGGCAGATTGATCCAGTGCCCCTCCCGCACCGCGTCCCCCACCGACGCCCCCGGCACCAGCGCGTAGCGGAAGCGGTGCACGCCCTGGTCGGTACGCGGGTCGGGGAAGCGGGGGGCGCGCAGCAGGGAGAGCCGCAGGGTCGTCACCGTGCCGACGCCGCCCGTACCGGAGCCGTCCCGCGCCGCCCGCGTCACGTCGTACCCGTACGTCGAGTCGTCCACCAGCGCCACGCCCCACCCCGGCTCCTCCACATGGAGGAAGCGGTGCGCGCAGGCCTCGAACTTGGCGGCGTCCCAGCTGGTGTTGGTGTGCGTGGGCCGGTGGAGGTGGCCGAACTGGGTCTCGGCCGCCACCCGGTCGGTGTGGACGTCCAGTGGGAAGGCGGCCTTGAGGAACTTCTCCGTCTCGTGCCAGTCGACCTCCGTCTCCACCTCCACCCGGCGCTCCCCCTCCGGCAGCGTGATCCGCTGCTCGACGCGCGAGGAACCGAAGGTGCGGACGAGCCGGACGGCGCCGCCGTCGTCCGTCCGCTCCAGCGCGTCGACGTCCGTCAGATCGGTGACCGTGTTCCGGTAGAAGCGGTCGACGTCCCACGCGTCCCACATGTTGGGGAAGTCCTGGTGGAGTTGGAGGAGATTCCCGGCGGCTCCGGGCGCCAGGGTCTCGCGGCCGGCCCTCCGGTCGTACACGGAGACGAGCAGCCCGCGCTCATCGACGACGACCGTCAGCAGGCCGTTGTCCAGCACGAAACCGCCGTCCTCGCGCGGCTCCACGGCGGTGCCCGAGGACGCCGCCGACGGCTCCTCGCGGACGGCGGCCCCCAGAGCCGGCACGCCACCGCGCGCATGGGGCGCCGCGTTGAAGACGACCGCCGCACGGCCGGCGCCATCACCACCACCGTCGCCGTCGCCGTCGCCCGCCAGCGCCCCCAGCGCGTCCGCGATCAGCGACTCCAGTCCGGCGGCCACCTCGGCGTACGTCCGGGCCGCCTCCCGGTGCACCCAGGCGATCGACGTCCCGGGCAGGATGTCGTGGAACTGGTGCAGCAGCACCGTCTTCCACAGCCGGTCCAGCGCCTCGTACGGATACGGGAACCCGGGCACCCGTACCGCCGCCGTGGCCGCCCACAGCTCCGCCTCGCGCAGCAGGTGCTCGCTGCGCCGGTTGCCCTGCTTGGTGCGGGCCTGGCTGGTGAGCGTCGCCCGGTGCAGCTCCAGATAGAGCTCGCCGGCCCACACCGGGGCGTCGGCGTACTCGGCGTGGGCCTTCTCGAAGAACGCCGACGGTTTCTCGAAGACGACCTTCGCCGAGCCCTCCAGATCCGCCAGCCGCTTCGCCCGCGCCAGCATCTCCCGTGTCGTGCCGCCCCCGCCGTCGCCCCAGCCAGTGGGTGCCAGCGAGCGCGTAGCGCCGCCCTTCTCGCGGAAGTTGCGCTCGGCATGGGCGAGTTCCCGGCCCGAGAGCTGGGAGTTGTAGGTGTCGATGGGCGGGAAGTGGGTGAAGACCCGGGTGCCGTCCAGGCCTTCCCACCAGAAGGTGTGGTGGGGGAAGGTATTGGTCTGGCTCCAGGAGATCTTCTGCGTCAGGAACCACTTCGCACCCGCCAGCCGCACCAGTTGCGGGAGCGCCGCCGAGTAGCCGAAGGAGTCCGGGAGCCACACCTCCTCCGTCTCGATCCCGAACTCCTCCAGGAAGAAACGCTTCCCGTGTGTGAACTGCCGGGCCAGCGCCTCCGACCCGGGCATGTTCGTGTCGGATTCGACCCACATGCCGCCCACGGGGACGAAACGGCCCTCGGCGACCGCCTTCTTCACCCGTGCGTACACCTCCGGCCGGTGCTCCTTGATCCACGCGAACTGCTGCGCCTGGGACATGGCGTAGACGAAGTCCGGTTCGTCCTCCAGCAACGCGGTCATATTGGCGGTCGTACGGGCCACCTTGCGTACCGTCTCGCGCAGTGGCCAAAGCCACGCCGAGTCGATGTGGGCGTGCCCCACGGCGCTGATCCGGTGCGCGGAGGCGTGCGCGGGCGCGGCGAGGACATTCGTGAGCCGCTCGCGCGCCCGTGCCGCCGTCCCGCCGACGTCCTGGAGGTTCACGGCGTCCAGGGCGCGTTCGACGGCCCGCAGGATCTCCCAGCGGCGGGGCGAGTCCACCGGCAGCTCGTGCATCAGCTGTCCCAGGACGTCGAGGTCCTGGACGAGCTCCCACACCGTCCGGTCGAAGACGGCGAGGTCCATCCGGGTCAGCCGGTAGCGGGGCCCGTCGTCGGCGGTCTCGCGGTCGCCCAGTTCGGTGGGGACGAAGGGGTGGTAGTCGAGGATGACGGGGTTGGCGGCCGCCTCGATGTGCAGCAGCACCGGCTCGCCGCCGGTGGCGCGCTCGGCGATCCGGACCCACTGGTTGCGCGGGTTGAGCCCCTTCACGGGCGAGCCGTCGGGGCGGTAGACCAGGCCCTCGCACTGGAAGCCCGTCATGTTCTCGTCGAAGCCCAGGTCCAGGAGGGCCTCGACCGTACGCCCCGCCCAGGCCTCCGGCACCGCGCCGGACACGGTGAACCAGCTGGTGCCCCATGCCGGGCCCCACTCCGTGCCCACCGCGACGGGCGTGCGCGGCGCCGCCAGCCCCTCCGCGACGGGCGCGGGCTCGCCGGGCGCGTGCCACACGGAGACCTCCAGCGGCACGGACTCGGGGTGGACGGCCGGGCGGATGCGCTCCTCCAGGACCCGCTTGAGCCGGGCCTCGGTGATGGTGCGGTCGTTGTGCATGCCTCTCCTTGTCCGGGACGGCGGGGGCTACCAGCGATACGGGGACTACCAGCGGTAGGTGACGGAAGCGGGGGCCGACGCGGTGTACAGCTCGTCCATGGCGCGCACCTCGATGCGGGTGGCCGCCTCGTCGGCCGTGCGGCGCAGCGCCGGGACGTAGTAGGCATGCCCACAGGTGCCGCCGAGGAAGCGGGGCCGGCCGCCGGGCACCACTTGGTGGAGCTCGTAGTGGCGGACGGGCCCGGCGCCCAGCCGCGTGGGCTGTCGCACAGGCCGCCGCGTCGGCCGCCAGCTCAGGCGGAGGGCGGCCGTGCCGTCGGGGTTGCGGGCGGTGGCGGTGACGGCCGGCGCGTCCGGCGGGCCGGGCGGGGTGGGTGGGCCGTCGTGCAGCGCGAGCTCGCCCAGCCGCCAGCGGACGCCTCCGCCGTCCGGGGCGGTGAGCCGGATGCCGAGGACGTGGGCGGTCGCGGCGGCCCGGCCGTGCAGCAGGGAGGTGAGGCGGAGGGTGACGGTGGTCCAGCCGCTGCCGCCGGCGGGGAGGGTGCCCACGGGGAGGTAGGTGAAACGATCCGGATCGTCCAGGGCGACCGCCAGCTCCACGCGGACGGCCGCCGAACCGGGGTCGGTGCGGTGGGCCAGCTCTGCCACGGTGGCGGGCGACAGCGGAAGTCTCGATGCGTAGAGCTCGACGGTGGTGGGTTCCGCTGTCGCGGCGGCGACTGTCGCGGCGTCGATGAGGAGGCTGCCACCACCGCGCCAGGCGTCGGCGAAGTCGAAGCCGACGGAGGGCCGGGCCCCGGCCGTATGGATCACCCAGCGGCGGCCGGGGAGCCGGTCCTGAAGCCCCAGGTGGTTCCAGGGCGTGTCGGTGACGCGCACGCCCCGCTCGTACCAGCCGAGGCCATGGCCGGTGTTGAAGGTGGTGGCGAAGGGGAGTGAGGTGAGGGTGGAGCGGTCCGCGACACTGGCCGCCGGGGCGCGCCAGGGTCCGGGGTCGTCGGGACGGGTGGGGTCCAGGGAGTCGCCGGACCAGAAGCGGTCGTCGCGCGCGTGGAACGCGGCGGGGGCACGATCGGTCCTGGGCAGGCTCTTCCACGTCCACTCGGGGCGGTAGAAACCGTACGAGGCGACGTGGGGGCGCCCGGCGGGGACCACCGCGTCCCAGTCGACACGCGTGTCCCAGCCGTTCGCCTCGACATCGATGCCCGCCCATAGCTCGTACGGGCTCCGGCCGAGACCTCGGGCGAGCTCCCCGGAGGAGGCCAGGCCGGTGCGGCTCCAGTTGAAGTTCAGGAACATGGTGTCGGCGGCGCGGAAGAACGGTGAGTTGTGGTCGTTGAGCTCGTTCTGCCAGGCGATGTCACCGGAGATGGCCATGGCGTCGTACCACGTCACCCGGAGGCCCGTTCCGCCGAGCCGGCGCAGGTAAGCGACGAAGTCCCGCATGCCGGCGCCGAGACGGGCGTCCCCGCCGCCCGTCTCGGCGTTGAGGAACCAGCCGTCGAAGCCGTACGCCCGGGCCACCTCGATCAGCTTGTCGGCGAGCGGGAAGCCGCCGTCGGCGCCCCGCCGGACGAGGTCGCGGGTCCACTCCAGCCGCCCGCCGTAGGCGGTGGGCGGCAGGAAGACCGTACCGAGCACGGGCACGCCGTTGCGGTGCGCGGCGTCCACGACGGGGGCGTTGGGCGCGAGGATCAGCCCCTCGTCCGAGGAGCCGCCCCAGAAGACGAGCTCGTCGAGGTAGGCCCAGTGGGTGAGGGCGTAGTAGTCGGCGGTGGCCGACCCCTGCGAGGGGTTGCCGGACGTCGGGGCGAACGCGGCGAGCGCGGATATCCGCGCCTCGTCCCGCCGCGCGGTGGAGTTGGGCGGTGGCGGCGCGAAGCGGGGGGCGAGGGGGACGGTGACTCTGTTGAAGGGGAGGTCGGGATCGCCGGCCGCGGTCCACGTACGGAGGCCGCGGCGGCGGACACCGGGGGGCGGGGTGCCGGGTGGGAGGGTGTCGGGGTACCAGTAGGAGGCGTAGGGCTGGAGGTCGGTCGGGGTGGCCGCGTGGGCCGTCGCCACGGCCGCGGTGGCGAGGGTGGCGGCGCCTGCGGCGAGGGCCTGGCGGCGGGACATGTCCAAGGTGGCTCCTTCGGGGGTTCGGGGACGGAGCCCCTGAAAGAAACGGGAAGTGGGGGGTCAGGGGAGGACGACCTCCGTGATGCCACGGGCGGCCAGATACCCCGTGTTCCGCGCCCGTTGCGCCAGCACGACCCCCGGCCTTCCCCCACCGGAAGCGCCCCGCATCCACGCCTCGAAGAACGCGCCCCCCGGCGCGCACACCGACCGCCCCGGGGCGTCGTCCAAGTCCCCCGCGTCCAGGACGAGCGCCGTCCGCCGCGCCCCCGTCACCGGTCGGCGGTGGCGGGGGCGCTCCCGCGCGTACCGCCCCACCACCTCCCCCGCCGGCTTGATCACCCGGTCGTTGGTCAGCAGCCCCAGCCCGTACTCCAGCTCCGGGAAGTCCGCCAGCGCCCGGTCGACGTCGTGCGAGCACCACCAGGTGATGCCCCAGACGTCCGGGCAGTCCAGGACGGCCTCGATCGTCGCCTCCGCGAAGGCCGCCGCGCTCGACGGCGGAACGTGCGGCGCCGGTGCCCCGACCTCCTGGAGCCAGACCGGGCGGGCGGGGTCGTCGGCCCAGGCCTTGGACAGCTCGACGGTGTACGCGGCGTGCAGCCCGGTCGCCGCGCCGTCGTGCCCGTAGCGCTGCGCGGTGCCGTCGAAGACCCACGAGTGCACGGCGGTCATGGCGCCGAGCCGGGCCGAGTGGGCGGGGGTGAAGGGGTGCGTGCCGTCGTACCAGGCGGCGTTGTAGGAGGCGTGGACGTGGGGCAGCCCGGGGGCTCCCGCCTCGCACGCGGCGAGCATCCGGCGCAGCCACCGGCCGGCCTGTGCGGGGGTGACCGGGTCGGGGTCGGGGTGGGGGCGGCCGGAGAACTGGTTGGTCTCGTTGCCGACGGTCATGCCGAGGAAGCCGGGCCGGCCGGCGAGGGCGGCGGCGAGCGTCGTCAGATAGGCGGCCTGTGCGTCGACGACGTCGGGGTCGGTGAAGATGTTGCGGCGGTGCCAGGTGGTGGTCCATGAGGGGACGAAGTCGAAGCTGGACAGATGGCCCTGGAGTCCGTCGACGGCGACGTCGAGCCCGCGTTCGGCGGCGGCGTCGGCCAGTCGTACCAGTTGGTCGACGGCGCGGGGGCGGATGAAGGTGCGGTTGGGCTGGAAGAGCGGCCACAGGGGGAAGACGCGGATGTGGTCCAGGCCGAGGGCGGCGATGGAGTCGAGGTCGGCGCGGATGTCGTCGAGGTCGAAGTCGAGCCAGTGGTGGAACCAGCCGTGCGTGGGGGTGTAGTTGACGCCGAAACGCATGACGGTCGGTGATCCCTTCAGCCCTTGACGGCGCCCTCGCCGACGCCGCGGAAGAAGTACCGCTGGAGGCAGGCGAACATCACGACGAGCGGGGCGACGGCGATGACGGTCCCGGCCGCCACCAGCCGGGGGTTCTGGGTGAACGTTCCGTGGAGGTAGTTCAGCCCGACGGTGAGGGTGAAACGGTCCTGGTCGGAGAGGACGATCAGCGGCCACAGGAAGTCGTCCCAGGCACCCATGAAAGCGAAGATCGCGACGACCGCGAGGGTGCCGCGGACGGCCGGGAGGGCGATCCGGGTGAAGCGCTGCCAGGCGTTCGCCCCGTCGATGACGGCCGCCTCCTCGGTCTCGTAGGGCAGGGCGGCGAAGGCGTTCCGCATGAGCAGGACGTTCAGGGCGCTCACGGAGCCGGGGAGGACGACGGCGACGAGGGTGTTGTTGAGGTGGAGGTCGCGTACGAGCGTGAACTGGGCGATGACGATGGACTCCACCGGTACGAGCAGGGCCAGGACGAAGGCGAGCGCTGCCGCCCGCCGGCCGCGGAAGCGCAGCCGGGCCAGGGCGTAGCCGGCCATGGCGGCGCCGACGAGGTTGGTGAGTACGGCGGCGGTGGCGACCTTGAGGGAGTTGAGGGCGTAGTCCCAGACGGGGATGGTGTCGGCGACCTCGGCGTAGTTGTGACCGGTGGGGTGCTGGGGGAGGAAGCGCGGGGGTGAGGTGTAGATGTCCTCGGTGGTGTCCTTGAGGGAGGTGGACAGCTGCCAGAGGAACGGGCCGACGGTGATGGCCAGTACCAGCAGCATCAGCAGATACCGCAGGGCCTTCTCCCAGCGGGGCGCCCGGGTCATCGGTCCCCTTCCTCGCGTCGGGTGCCGCCTGCGCGCAGGACGAGCAGCATCAGCAGCAGCACGATGACGAAGACGACGAGGGAGAGCGCGGAGGAGTAGCCGACCCGGCCGTTGAGTCCGGTGCCGGTGCGCTGGACGAGCATCACGAGCGTGGTGTCCTGCCCGGCCGGCCCGCCGGTGGGCCCGGCCATCAGATACACCTCGGAGAAGACCTTGAACGCGGCCACGGCCGACAGGGCGGCGACCAGCACCATCGTCGGCCGTACGGCGGGGAGGGTGACGCTGACGAAGCGACGCAGGGCGCCGGCGCCGTCGACGGCGGCGGCCTCGTGGAGCTCGCGGGGGACGTTCCCGAGCGCCGCCAGATAAATGATCATGTAGTAGCCGAGGCCCTTCCACACCGTCAGGGCCATGGCGCTGAACAGCAGCAGCCACGCGTCGCCCAGGAAGTCGACGGGCCCGGCGCCGAGGGCGCGCAGGATGCCGTTGACGAGGCCGCGGTCGTCGAGCATCCAGGTCCAGATGAGGGCCACCACGACCACGGAGGCGACGACGGGGGTGTAGTAGGCGGCGCGGAAGAACGTGACGCCGGGCAGTTGCTTGCGCACCAGGAGGGCGAGCAGGAGCGGGAGGAGGACGGTGCAGGGGACGACGAGGAGGACGTAGAGGGCGCTGTTGCGCAGGGCGGTCCAGAACTGTTCGTCGTCCAGCATGGCGCGGAAGTTCTCGAGCCCGGTCCACCGGCCGGGGGTGAGGGTGCGGGCGTCGGTGAACGCCTGGTGGGCGGTGGTGAGGAAGGGGTAGAGGCTGAAGACGGCGACGACGGCGAGGGCGGGCAGGAGAAAGAGCCAGGGGCTCAGGGGCCGGTGGGTGCGGAGCGGGCGGGTGGACGACGCTTGCCCGGAGTCCCCGGCATCCCCGGCATCCCCGGCGCTCGCGGTGTCCCCGACGCTCGTTGTCACAGCAGGCTTCTTCACGACGGCGGCTCAGCTCTGCCGGAGAAGTCTGTCACTCTGCGCGACGGCGTCGTCGAGCGCTTGCTTGGGGGACTTCTTGCCCTGGAGGGCCTTGGCGACCTCGTTCTTGAGGACGGTCTTCATCTCGTCGCTCATCACCACGGGGGTGTAATTGACGGCGCCCTTCAGCATCCTCGCGGAGGCCACGCGGACCCGGCCCTCGTCGGTGCCGTCGTCCTTCGTCCAGTACGGGTCGTCGAGCGAGCCCCGGGTGCTGGGGAAGACGGCGACCTCGTGGGCGAAGGCCTCCTGGTTCTTCCGGTCGGTGACGAAGTGGGCGAGGGCGATCGCGGCCGCTTTGTGCTTGCTCTTCTCGTTGACGGCCACACCCATCACGTACATGTTGGGTTTTCCGGTGTTGTTCGGCGCGTCGGTGATGCCGAGGTTCCGGTAGAGGGTGGGGGCGTTCTCCTTGAAGGTGGCCAGGTCGTTGGCGCCGCCGGGGTTCATGGCGACCTTCTGTTCCAGGAACTTCTGGCCGGATTTCTCGGGGGTGTTGGTGAGGGCCTGCGGGTCGAGGCCGCCGCGGTCGTAGAGCTCCTTGTACTTGCCGAGCAGTTCCACGCCCTTGGGCTCGTTGTAGGTGAATTTCGTGGCGTCGTCGTTCATCAGTTTCACGCCGTAGCGGCCGAAGTCCTCGACGGACGGGGTGTTCGCGAGGGTCGCGGTCCGTCCGCCGGAGTTCCCGGCCATGGCGAGGGCGGTGGTGAACAGTTCCGCGTAGTTCTTCGGCGGTTTCTCGGGATCGAGCCCGGCGGAGCGGAAGAGGGCCTTGTTGTAGAAGAGCGGCCCGGTGGTGAGGTACCAGGGGAAGGAGTATGAACCGCCCAGGCCCGGGAGGGTGTTGCCCTGCCAGGCCTCCGCCGTGTATTCGCCCTTGAAGCGCGCGGCGGCCTTCTCCTTGTCGAGGCCGACCAGCATTCCCGCTTTGGCGAGCGGATAGGACAGGTCCGGGGAGACGTTGACGACGTCGGGCAGGGTGCCGGCGGCGGCGTCGGCGCTGAGCTTGTCCGCGTAGTGCTCGGCGGGCTGGTCCAGCCAGGTGACCTTGACGCCGGGATTCTGTTTCTCGAAGTCCTTTACCAAGTCTTCGAAGTAGTCCTTGAAGTTCGCGCGGAGGTTCCAGGTCTGGAAGGTGATGCCTCCTTCCGGCTTTCCGTCGGCACGCGATCCGCCACCCCCTCCACCGCCCCCGCAGGCGGTGAGCGCCAGGGTGGCGGCGACGGCGATGACGTGGCGCGGCCGGGATATGGGCATGGCGGACGAGCTCCTTCGATCGGGTCGGGCGGTCGGCAGGAGGCCGGTCAAAACCTGCACCCGGCAAGGGAGTTGCGTCAATACTGCCGTCACGGACTAATGCGCTTTAGTGTGGTCGGGACTCGAAGGAAGCGGCGGGACGGGACGGAGATGCTCCGCAGACCGACGATCAAGGACATCGCGCGGCGCGCGGGCGTCTCGGAGAGCGCGGTGTCCTTCGCGCTCAACGGCCGGCCGGGGGTCTCGGCCGCCACGCGTGAGCGGATCCGCCGTGTCGCCGATCAGCTCGGCTGGTTGCCCAGCGCCGCCGCCCGGGCCCTGTCCGGCGAGGGCTCGGCGACCGTCGGCCTGGTGCTGGCCCGTCCCGCCCGTACGCTCGGCGTCGAGTCGTTCTTCCTCCAACTGGTCTCGGGCGTGCAGGAGGCGCTGGCCGTGCGCCGGCTCGGCCTGCTCTTCCAGGTGGTGGAGGACGTGAACGCCGAGTGCGCCGCCTACCGGCGCTGGTGGGCCGAGCACCGCGTGGACGGGCTCCTCGTCGTCGACCCGCGCGAGGACGATCCGCGCCCGGCGCTCCTCGCGGAACTGGGTCTGCCCGCGGTGATCGTGGGCGCGCCGGGAGCGGGCACCATCCCGTCGGGCGCCGCGATCTCCTGCGTCCGGGCCGACGACGCGGCCGCCATGGCCCTGATCGTCGGCCACCTCCACCGCCTGGGCCACCGCCGCGTCGCGCACATCGCCGGGCTGCCCGGCCTGACCCACACCCGGCGCCGCGTCACGTCGCTGCGCGCGGAGGCCGACCGCCGGGGGCTGCGCGAGGTGACGTCCGTGACCACCGACTACTCCGACGCCCAGGGCGCCGAGGCGACCCGGCGCCTCCTGGCCCACGAGCGCCCGCCCACCGCGATCGTCTACGACAACGACGTGATGGCGGTGGCCGGTCTGGCGGTGGCGGCGGAGCACGGCGTGTCCGTACCGGCCGAACTGTCCATCGTCGCGTGGGACGACTCGACGCTCTGCCGCAACACCCACCCCGCCCTCACGGCCCTGACCCGCGACACGGCCGCCTTCGGCCGACACGCCGCCGAGGAGTTGATCGCACTGCTGGACGGGGGTCCGGCGCGGTGGGTGGAGGATGCGGCACCCCGGCTGATGGCGCGTGAGTCGACGGCGCCGCCGCCGCGAAGTCGAGCGCGATTGTCGTGACACCGACAAAAATTCACCCGCAACCCCTCCCCGCGTAAACGCCGGCGGCCACACGATGGGGGCGCCCCCGCTCACTCCCACCGCCCCTCCTCACAATCGGAGTTCGGTATGCGCGCTCCCCACCCCCTCCGCCGGATCGCTGTCGCGGCCGGTGCCCTGCTGCTCTCCTCGGTATCCGTACTGGCCACCCCGGACGCCGCCCAGGCGGCCCCCGGTACGTACTCGCTGCTCGTCTTCCCGGATCAGAGCCACGGCGCGGTCCGGGACCTCATACGCTCGGCCACCGCGTCGGTGGACGTGACCATGTACGAGCTGGACGACACCGAGGTCGTGGACGCGCTGGTGAACCGGGAGAGAGCCGGGGTGGCCGTCCGGGTGATCCTCGACGGCAAGCACCCCTCGGTGAACGGACCGGCCTTCCAAGCCCTCGGCGCCGCGGGCGTGGGCGTGGTGTACTCCTCGCCCGACTTCGTCTACACCCACCAGAAGAGCATCACCGTGGACCGCGCGAAGTCGCTGATCCTGACGGGCAACCTGGACGCGAAGTACTACGCGACCGGCCGCGACTACGGCGTCGTCGACACCGACGCCGCCGATGTCGCCGCCATGGAGCAGGCCTTCGACGCGGACTACGCCCACACCGCCGTCACCCCCTCCGACGGCAACAACCTGCTCTGGTCGCCCACGGACTCCCAGGACCGTCTGCTCGCGCTGATCAACGGAGCCCTGCACTCGCTGGACCTGGAACAGCTGGAGTTCGGCGACAGCGCCCTGGTCGACGCGGTGGTGGCCGCGCGGAACCGCGGCGTATCGGTCCGGGTCGTCGGCATGAACCCCGACCGCTACGGCAGCTACTTCGACCAGGTCAAGGACGCCGGCGGCACCGTCGTCACCTTCTCCTCGACCGAGGGCCTCTACATCCACGCCAAGGCGATCGTCGCCGACTACGGGACGGCGTCGGCCAAGGTCTTCGCGGGCTCGCAGAACTTCTCCGACAACTCGCTCAACAACAACCGCGAGCTCGGCTTGATCGTCGACGACGCGGGCGTGCTCAACGGCATCGAGTCGACCTTCAAGACCGACTTCGCCAACGGCACCCCGTACTAGGTGTCGGCAGGCCGCATGGCGCTCGACTCCGCGCCGGTGCGATCTCGACGGGACCGTCCGGCTCGGGCCGGACGGCCTGTGACACTACGTGATCGACAACCCGTTCGGGAGGAAGGCCGAGCACCCCCGATCACAGCCACTCCTTTACCACTGCTCTAAGACGGCCCTTCGGCCCACCAGCCGAGATCCCCGCCCTGGCCCAGAAACCGCAGAACGGCCGTCCGCGGTTGTTCGCGGACGGCCGCCTGATGTCGCGGTCGGTGGCTCCCTCTTTGGCTCCCTGGAGAGCCGGGTGGAGTCACTTCTTACGGGACTTGGCCTGCTTCCGCTTGACCTCCTTGAGCTCCCTCTCCCGCCGGTCGAGGACGCCCAGCGCCGACCACTCCCCCTGGTGCTTACGACAGCGCGAAGTTCCCCTCACGACCGTCCCTTTGCATGGCCTGCCGGTCGTCTTGGTCCGGACTCCACACTTCTGTGTGGCCCCAGCCACTGCCATCAGCCTCCCCTCCGATACACCTCACCACATCTCGATGACGGGCGTAGGTGACCAGGCTTCCGCCGCAGGGTGGTCGGCGGTAGGCGCACGACGGGCGAGGTAGCGGCACACGAGCGCATACACCTCCGGAGGGCATGCCACTACAGGTCAGCAAGAAGCGCCTGACCTGCGAAGTTTCACCCGGGGCCGTCGGGGCCTGCGCTGATCTCTGTCGCATACCATGCACAGGAACCAGCAAGGCTCTGTCAGTGTCCTGATCTACTGTGTCGGTCATGGCACCTGCTGAGATCACGCGCGCGGGGATCCTCCAAGCGATTACAGAACACGATCAGCTCGGACGGGAGACGTTCCTCGAGACCTACGGCTTCCGTGCGGCAGCGTCCTACCTGCTTGTTTATGAAGGGCGTGAGTACGACTCCAAGGCCATAGCCGGCGTTGCTCACCTGTATGACTTCGGTGAAGCACTCAAACCCTCACAGTTCAGCGGAGGGCTCAAGCACGCGGTGGCCTGGCTGCGGCGGGAGGGCTTCACCGTTGTAGAGCCGCCAAAGACGTTTCTCAGGCGTGTGGGTGAAGTGCGGCCGGCGCGTAGGGCTGGCGGCACTTCAGTGCATCGTCCCGCACTCCTTCTGCGGGCGATTGGGCAGGCCGCAGCTGGCGCACCTCGCATGCAGTTGTGGTCGACCACGCGCGATGCAATGGCGCCCCTACTGGAGAAGTACACCCAGGTCGAAGACGGCAAGGACGGTGTCCTCTACCCGTTTTGGGCGCTCGTGAACGATAGTCTGTGGACCGTGGACTCCGTCCAAGAGCTCGCTCTGACCAGCCGGGGACGGCGCCCAACGCTGGAGTCATTGAATCGCGTCGACCCGTCGGGGGGACTGCGCGAGGACGACTACAAGCTGCTGCGTTCACACCCCCAGGTTGCGGCCGAGGCAGCAGCGGGCCTCATTCTGCGCTACTTTTACCCTCTGCCGACAGGCCTGTTGGAGGACTTTGGCCTTCACGACTTGCTCGCTGGTAGATGGGCCGATGCCCTGCGTCCACAACTCGGGGAGAGTTTCAAGGACCGTGACGCCATCTGGCGCACCTACGGCGGACAGAAGATGGCAGGCATTGGCTGCCTCGCTGACGGCGTTCTAAGCGTCTTTTCGGATGAAAAGGGGCCCTATGCAGACGGTCGCCTGCCCGACACAGGTTGGATCGCTTACGTCGGCGATGGCCTCTCCGGAGATCAGCGGATCACAGACGGCAACGAACTCATGGCGGAGTACCAGTCCGCTGGCCGCCCATTGCGCTACTGGCACAAGCCATTCCAAAAGCAGTTCAGCTTCGAAGCCTGGTCCGTCATAGTTCAACGTCGGCTGCGATGGGGCCTAGGAGCCGACGGCCAATGGCGCCGTGAGTTCGTTTGGATTCTGGCCCCCGTGCCCTCCCCTGAGCGCGAGAGCTGGACTCCGGACGTACTCGAGGCGCTAGAGGCCGACACCGGTGCGCTTCACGACGACACAGTCAGCTACCGTCCTGGCGACCTGGACTCCGAGGAACGCGACGACACCACGGAGACCGACGAAGACGCATACAAGCGCTTGGTAAAAGCCGCAGAAGCCAATGCCAAGCGGCGAGGTCAGAGCAAGAAGCCGTCACTCGTTGAACGCTTCATCCGCGACCCAAGTGCCAGAGCAGCAGTGATACGACGCAGCGGAGGCAACTGCGAAAGTCCCCAATGCGCTGGCCACCCCGAAGAACGCACCACCACGGGAGAGCCCATCTTGCAGGTCGACCATGTACGGGACCTTGCCAAGGGCGGGGCCGACCTCCCTTCAAACATGATCGCCCTGTGCCCGAACTGCCACGCACTGAAGACCTACGGCGCAAACCGCGACAAGCTTCGGCGCATACTTGCAGCTACCGCCCGCCGGCTACACGCCGAGGCTCTTGGCTAAAGATCTTCTCGTAACCCGGTAACTGCGCTGTGGCGACAAAGGGGTTGCGATTTCTGGTTTCGGCTCAGCCGGTGAGAGCGAGGTTGTGCATGTGGGCGACGCCGCTGGTGGCCCAGTGAACACCGTCGCCCTTGAGACGGCAGTCGCGGAGGATCTTCCAGTTCTTCATGCGGGCGAAGACGTGCTCGACGCGCGCTCGCACCCGGCGGTGAGACGCGTTGTGCTCTTCCTTCCATTGCGGCAGCCGTTCCTGTCCGGCCTTGCGGCGGTGCGGGATGAGCAGTCCGGTGCCCTGGTAGCCGCCGTCGGCGATGACGGTCGCGTCCCCACAGGCGGTATCGATGCCGGAGTCGGTGAAGGCGGTGCAGTCGTTGTGGTTGCCGGGCATCGGGCGGCCGACCGCGAGCACGAGCTTGGTCTCCGCCTTGATGAGGACCTGCATGTTCGCCGAGTACCGGTGGTTCTTCGAAGAGGCGGCCACCGACCGGTCCCTCGTGGGCACCAGCGTGCCGTCCACGACGAGCACGTCACCACTGCCCGGCCTGCGCTTGGCCGGCGCGAGGGCCAGCAGCGGACCGTGCCGTTTGATGATCCGGCCGACCGCCGCCGTGGAGATCCCGAACAGCGGCGCGAGCTGCGGCATGGACAGGTTCGTGCGGCAATACATCGCCACCAGCAGCACCCGGTCCTCCAGCGGCAGCGACCACGGCCGGCCCGGCCGGCCAGGGTCCAGGGCCTGTCCACCGGCCCGGTGGACAGCCCTGACCAGCCGCTGGAACTGCCGCGGGCGAAGCCCGGTGAACACCTCGACGAACTCACGACGCTGAGCGGAGACCACCTGCACGACCAGACCAACGCAGGACACCCAGCACGGTTACGAGAAGATCTTTAGGGGGACGGGCAGCCATATCGCCCCGAGCTTTTAACTGTGCGAACTACGACCCAATGCAACCGAACCGCAGCCCCCACCCTCATCACCCGAGATGGGGCCATGATATCAGGAATATCCCCGGACGCTGCATATCAACCGGAGAGGTACTCCATTACCGCTGCGGTTGCCTTATTCATCACTCGACGTGACCTCACAGTGCCGACATATCTGGCTTCCTGAAGGTTACTCTCGGATGCTGCCAGGATTTTCCCAACAGTGTCGAAACCAAGTTCCTTGCATTTCCTCTTGGCAAAATCGGTGAGGTCCAATAGATCGACGCTTCGATCAAGCTGGGACTTGATAAAATCCCGCTGCACCTCATCCATCTTTTCAATGTCGAGACTTGCAATGCTCTCATAGGCTTCGTGATTTGCCCCGAATTCCACAAAGCGCTTAATTGAAATGGAACCCCTCAGTCGGTTCGTTGCGGAGACGGGGTCCGCGTCGGGTGCTGTCCGCGTCCCGATGTTGAGCATGTATCGAGTCCCAGTCTGGGCACGCGTTCCGACTACCCAGGTCCCGGCTTCGTGCAGAATCCCGCTGTAGCAGAGTAGGCGCAGAGCCTCTTTCACTGCGGAAGGGGCGTCACGATGGATCCACAAGAATACGCGCTTGTCGGTATCGCGCGTCTGTCGCGTCCCTTTATGCAGCGTTGAGATGACCTCTCTCTGAAGGAACTCGCGGCCCCAACTGATCACCGCACGGTGGCCAATGTAGCGGTCAGCCAGAGCCGAGTGCTCAGCCCAGATGGTGTCTCGATAGTACTCTTTCATGACACGCTGAGCGTTATTCGTACTCAGGGGCGAAGTGGCAGATACAGTCTTCAGTAGTGTCCGTGGATTTCCACTAGAGGCAAGCGCCAGCGCATCGAACACCGCCCCATGACGATTGATCAACTTCTCTAGTTCCGGGTCCTGTCGAATCACAATCTCGCGCATTGAAGCGAGGTAACCAGGATCCTGAATGTTGCGATTAACGTTGATCAATTCGGCGTCATGGCTCATTTGGAAAGAGTCGCCGAAGTATGTGACGCCGGGGTACACCGCAGCCTTTACGGAGAGGTATGGACTACGCAGGTCACGCATCACCGTGAAGAACTGTCGCTGCTGCTCAGGAATGAAGACATGCGCCGCTTCATCGATAAGCAGTGCGACCCTTCTCACGCCGGCCTGATCGCATAGGTCTTCAACAGCGTCCTTAATCATCTCCGGGTCAATACCAGAGTCCGCCTCAACTGGCGCCGTGTCGTTCTTCCAAGCGTCCTGCAAGCTCTTATATAGGGCCTCTAGCCTCACGGCAATAGCTTCATCATCTGCCCCACCGACGAGCGATGTGAATACACTACTACTACTCTGCAATAGACCTTTCTTACGCGCCTCACGAATGACCCTATTGCAAATCTTGGCAAGCATCCAATGCTTAAACCGTTCCGGGTCAGATGTCTGAAGGAGTCCGGCTGCATTGAATGTGACGTAAACGGCGAGTGTCTTGGATTTGGAAAACTCCGCATCCATCTCCTTCTGGGCCACTTTCAGCAAGAAGGACTTGCCGACACCGCGCGCGCCTTGGAGAACGATGGTCTTCTTGCTCTTCAAGGCGTCGATCGTCTGGCGATCAAAATCCGTTTCGACGAAATACCTGCCGACGTCCTCCAGGGTGAGGTCTTCAGTTCGAAAGCTCAGTTCGTTTTTGCTCACGAGCGCGTCCCCTCCACTGGGAGGCCTAGCAGTTGCCTTACGGATACAAGGTGAGAGAAATGATCCTCGAGGGAACCCTCGACGATTCCTTTCAAAGGTTGAGAGAGGTCTTTATAGTATCTGACCATAAGGCAATGCATAGTCACACTGAGGGCAGATTTAGCGACTGAAAGCCACTCCCTCGCGATGTCTTCTCGGTAAGAGATTTCGGTGGGAAGCATCTGGGAAGTCGACACGTTACCGTGGATGTACTCAGAGCATCGCCGGTACGCCTGCTTTAGGTTGGCAAGCATTTCTCCTTGCTCTTCCATGACTTCCGGACAGAACTCCTCGAGGAACGGACTAGAGTAAAGCCCACTATCGATCGAGGTGATTGCCTTCCAGCTTATGTCGAGCTTTCCGCTTACCCATTGACGGCGCTTGAATTCATGGGAACTTAGGTATGCAGCGCCTACCGTCACTTCAAGGAATGACCTCAGCGTAGAAAAAGCCTGGCGATAGAGGCCGCTCATCGCAGCATAGAAGGCAAGTCCGAAATCACGATGCGCCGATTGAAATTGTTGAGCCTCTGGCCTTGATTCCAAGACTTCGAGCCAAGTAGCTAGATCAGCCTCAAGATGCAATACCCGGTTTATTTCGAGTTCATTGGATCCCGTTGCTCGCTCGATGTGATCCATGCAGGACTTGTGTAGCTTGAGCATTATTTTTTCAACACTCGAAGCATCTTCGGCGCTTCGCTGCGACATAGCCTCAATGTAGCACTGAGATCACTGTCTGTCATCGGGTTAGATCAAGCTCTGCGAGAAGTGAGAGCGAGCTGGCCCGATTGCAAGTCGGGTCAGGTCGCCACAGAGAACCCTCCCTAGCGTGCCGCGACCGTGGGGTCCTTGGCATCGAGCGAAGGAGCGACGCGAGAGGAGCAGAGGTCGCGGAGGCCAGTCCGCGAGAGTCGTCCAGACCGTGCCGGATGCACAGCATCGTCGACGGGTGGATTTGAAACATCTGAATGCATGTAAATCGGCATGCGAAGTTTGACCGGAAACGGAATCTCGCTGGCCTCTTGACGGCACCGGCCACCATTCCCATGACTTCTGTCATCCCTCAGTTGTGTGGTGAAGCCGATCCATAGCTTCAGGAAGCCCCAAAGGAAAATTTCTTGCGTCCCCCCAGCGTTCGAGGACCAGCGATGCGGCTTCAGCTAGTCCGGCAGGCAGGGAAGACTCCATTAGGGCTTGTACCGCCTCCCGCATCTCGGGGCCCCAACGCCATGCGCGCGAAGCCGTCTTGGAGATGTATTCGGTTTCCGTGAGATAGCTGGTTGTGCGCTGCTTCGCGACGTCCAGAAGTTCACGCTCGACGCCGTAATCGTGTGCCAAGGTGTACGAAACTGCGGCGAGGACGCGGCTGATCTTCTGGAAGGTGCTGTACGACAGCTTGAGCGCCGACGCCTTTCCGATGCCGCCCGGCAGCGCGATGGCGTTCACCGCCGTCCCCTCAAAGAGTCGTGCGACGGCCTCGACTGGCGCCTCAGGGCCGGAGAGGTAGAGCCTCGGGGTCTTCGTGGTTGATGGAGGGGACCCGATGACGGAGCCATCAACCAGCTGAGCGCCAGCCGACGACATGATAGTGCTGATCGTCTTCATGCTCGCAGGCGAGATGGCGTTGCCGTCCACGAAGATGCCCGAGAAGGAATGCCCTGCGACCGAGGACGCGACGTCCACAGCGTTGGCCGGCGGGCAGAGGCTCAAGATCACATCGGAGTTGTGCACCATCTCGGCGATATTGCCGACTGCTGCGAGCCCTGACCTGACAGCTCGGTCCTTGGTCGCGTCGCTGCGTCCCTCGGGGCACCAGAGAACCTCGGCGCCGGCCGCCTTGGCCTGTGCCGCCACAGCGGCTCCCATGCTGCCGGGGTGCAGGATGCCCAGCGTTGTCATGCGACCACCCTCCGAATGTCCTGTGTCCTGCCAACCGCGTTATTGGCCACGGCTCGACGGATAGTGCGCGCTGCCTCGGGAGGACTCAGTAACTGGGTCTCCAGCGCCAGCGACCACGAGTCGCTCGGATGGTTCAGCAGGTCCTCTTGGGTTTCGTGCCACGCCTTAAGGCGCGCTTCGATGTCCTTGTCGCCACGCTCGGTACAGCGGGCTTGGGTGACCTCCAGCGGGCACCAGAGCAGCACCTTCACCCACTGGATGGGGAACGCCTCGACCGCCCTTGCTCCCGTCACCTGCCCCATGTGCAGCACCGGGATGTGGCCGCGGTCAATGAGTGCGGAGAGGCCTCCCCGGTCGATCGCGTACTCGGCTTCGTAGCGGGCATTGCGATAGAGCACGTCCCCGGCCCGGTCGAGGTCGTCAATGTGCTGGATCGACGTGAGCCGGTAGCCGACTGTCCGGCCGGGGCCCGCCTTAAGCCGCTGGAAGAGCGCATACGACGCGTCCTGCCGGATCAGCTCTGCGGTGATGGTGTCCTTACCCGCACCCGGAGGGCCGTACAGGATGACGCCGGCGGACGTCACAGACCACCTCCGCTGAGGACGTCTCGCGCCTGGTCGGCCATAGCGATGGCTGCCCCTAGCCGGTTGTCCACGACGAAGTGCGAACCCTGTGGGCGCATCTCCAGATTGATACTGGCGAGATACTCGTCCCACGCTTCCATCTTCCACGTGTCGCGAGCGGCTCCCCGGAACTCGATATAGTCGCGCATGGAATCGGGGTCACATTCGACCCATATGGTTGCAACGGAAACCCGCTTCGACTTGCACCGGTTATAGAAGCGTTGCATCCATGAGGACTGCGAGAACTCCGAGACGAACGGAGCATCGAGGATGGTCGATACTCCGCAGTCGACGTTGTCCCAAGCGGCTTCCATCAGGCACCGGTATTCGAGGGGGCGGACCTTCTCGCGGTAGAGATCGGAGCTTCGGTCGTGAGCCGCGCCGCCGAGGGCGACGAGCAATTGATCCACCAGCGGGCGCGTAAGCGAGTCCTTATCGAGGATCGGCCACCCTGTCAGCCTGCCCAAGAACTTCGCGAACTCTGACTTGCCGGATCCAGCGAACCCTCCCACCAGGACAACGGTCGGTCCCTGGTCGCTGCTCCATTCGCTGTGTATGCGCCAAGCACTCAGGAGCCGGTTGCGTAGATCCTCGCTGCTGACGTCCTCAGTCCCCTCCTGAATACTGCCGAGTGCGGTGCGAACCGCTTCCGACTGATCGGGGAGTTGGGGATTCGACGGGGCGGCAACGGGTTCCACCTGAGCGTCCTCTCCGGGGAGGGCTCGACGGAAACCGAGTTCGGCTTCATTGCGACCGTAGAGAAGGCAGTAGGCCCGGCGGTAGTGAGGGCCGGGGTAAATGTTTTTCTCATGCCCCCATATGGTCTGGAAGTTTGCGGCGATGTTGAAGTTGTGCCGCTCGGCGATCTCTCGTAGTTTTTCGCCGGTGTCTTCCAGTGTGAGCCCGTGCTTTTCGCGATACTCGCGTAATGCTGCCGGGTTCCAATCGGGTCGCTGTCGAGCCATCTTCCCCTCCTAGATAGCTTCCGAGCCGCGAGTGTAGCGACTCGTGAAGGTGTAGGAAAAGCAGTGATAGAGGATGTGTAAGCGCCTGTATAAAAGTTGCGGGAGTTCTTCAGGTAAGACGATGTGATACCGACTTCATCGCCTCTGGAGTGAACTGGTTGCACGCCCGATCACGGAGGTGCAGATGCTGGCATACCAGGGCATAGCGATTCGCGGGGCCGATGTCGCGCCGACCCGGCGTCAGCTGGCTTCCAGGTCCGCAACTCGCTCGCGCAGTTCGCTGACTTCCCTGCGGAGGAGTTTGACCTCCTGTTGCAGGGCGTCGACGGAGGCTTGGAGGTCGGTGCCCTTGGCCAGGTTCGAGGAACTCGGGGTGAGGAAGGCCCCTTTGCCCTGGTGGCTCACTGCGAGCCCCTCGGCCTTGAGGGTTCGAATGGCCTCACGGGCCACGGTGATGGTGATCTGGTAGGCCTCCTGAAGCTCTGCAAGTGATGGCAGCTTCCCGGATCCGGCGAACTCCTCGGCGGCAATCCTCCGCCGGAGGTCATCTGCCACCTGCTGGTAGGCCGGTCTGCCGGTCCACTCGATCATCTGCACCTCAAAGCCTCTCTTCTGTCTCTGCCTCATAGTGCCCAAGGTCGACGGGCAGGGCCAGCAGCTCTTGAACTGGGTCTGGCGCAAGGGGGGTTGACCGACTCTGCCTCACAGTGCACTCTGAGGCAGAGCTACTCGCGGCGCCCATCGATTCCCGGGCAAGCGGGGGCTCGTACGACCTGCTCTACCTGCACAAACGCACGTCGTTCCTTGAGCGCCACCAATAAGAGGTCACCCGGACCGGAACACGGGAGGTCAGGCAGGGACACCGTGGCCCTGGACCTACGCAGATGGGGGTTACATCCCGGACGCCGGCGAATCGCCCGCGAGGGCGGAGTGGGGCCCTTGGGCCTGAGCTTCTCGGAAGCGGCACCGCCCTGACAGGGGCCAGTGCCGCCGGGCTACCGCCGCCCGAATCAAGGCGATGCTCCAGAACCATGCCTCCGCAGCGCACTGCTGCGGCCGGCTGCCTCCCCCGCTCGACTACGAGCGGGGTTGAGGGGAGCCGGATCCCTCCAGCGCCGACCGCAGCCGCTTCGGCGGCTGACGTCGTGCCTCTGGGGCTCTAGCTCTGCCGGGCTGTGGGCCCGGTCATCAGACATGAAGGTGGGCGCGCCCCTCGCCTGGACAGCTTCCGGGCGCGCCCCGTGACCCTCGAAAGGATCGATGGTGAGCATATTCCGCTCGCACAGCGATGCCCAGAGCGAGGCCGAGCAGCTGCTGGCCGAGGCGCGTGAGGACTACCGCCGGCACAACTCCGCGGAGACGCAGGGTGCGGCACGTGAGCAGGCCGGGCACGCCCGGACCCACGGCAACGTGACCGCCGGCGGCTGGCACGGACACAAGTAGTCAGGCCACGAGCCCAGCTCAGCACCACCAGGCGAGATGGCTGCGCCCCGAAGGGGCGGTCGGCCGCCGCCGCTTCCTTTGATCGTTCTTCGACACAAGGAGTTCAAGGCAATGACTGAGCGCTTCTTCAAGGCCGAGGGCACGGGCCCGATCGTGCTGGGCCTGTCGCTGTCGCTGGGGAAGGTCCTGGTCAGTGTGGACCCGGCCGTGAGTCAGGCCGAGGTGATGCTGCACACCGACGACACCTCCGGCCCCGGTGCGGACGCGGTACTGGGAGCCCGCGTCCGGCAGGACGGACGGGTGATGTCCGTGGAGGTCCCCGAGATCACCAACGCCATGGTCGCCGGTGGCGGCGGCATGCACGTCGTGCAGAACTTCGGCACCGTGACCAGCTCGGTCGTCGGCGCCACCATCATCAACGGGCGCGTCGTCTCCGGCGGGGCGATGCCGACCATCCAGCCGCTGAAGGCGGTGGTCATCCTCCCGCCCGGTTCCTCCGTGGCCGTCGTCACGACCTCGGCTGACGCTGTGGTCGCGGGTGAGGTCGAGCGACTGGAGTTCCGGTCGGTCTCCGGCGCCATGGCGGTGGAGACCGCGCGCAGCCTGACGGTGGATACGACCTCCGGGCGCGTGCGGGCCGACCGCGTCACCAGCGAGGCGGCCATCCGGTCCGTCTCCGGCAGCACCACGATCCACTCCTACTCCGGATCCACCGCCAGCGTCACCTCCACCTCCGGGACCATCCGCGTCACGGCGACGGCGCAGGCCACCGGCTACATCCGCGCCGAGTCCGTCTCCGGCGACGTCCACGTGACCGGTGCCGATCACCTCACCGTCCACGCGCGCAGCCTCTCGGGCTACGCCCGCGCCTCCTGAAACCGGAGCCACGTGTGGACACCTCCGTACTGATCGTTTCCTTCGGCTACCTGCACGGGGAGCCGCCCGCGGCCCACATCACGATTGATCTGCGGGAACACTTCCGGGACCCGCACATCAGCCCGCAGCTGCGCTACATGACCGCCGATGACGAGCCGGTCCGCACCGCCGTGCTGAACACCCCGGGCATCACAGACCTGGTGGAGGCGGCCGTCAGCGCGGTCCGCGCTTTCGCCGCAGGCCCCAGCACGGGACCGGTGACGGTCGCCGATGGATGCGCGGGCGGCCGGCACAGGGCCCCGGTCTTCGCCCGGACCTTGGCCTCCCGGCTGCGCCAGGCCGGATTCCCCCAGGTCGACGTGCGTCACCGTGACCGGGACAAGCCCGTCGTCCAGCGCTGAACGCGCCTGCCGCACATCTGATCCGCCCCCGGGGCGGCGGCACTCCCCTGCAAGGACACACCGCCGCCCCGAGGTCTCCCCATCCCGCTTCTTTCGAAGGAGCTGTACTGCCATGAAGGCATTCATCGGCGGCCACCAGGTCGTCACGGATGACGACTTCCTGGAGCTGTCGCTGGGCACCCCGCTGGAGTTGTGGCTGGGCGTCGACGGCGAGAGCCGCGAGGAGCGTGCGGCGCGGCTGGACGCGGCCCGCGACATCCTCGCCGACCAGCCCGAACTCCTCGACACCATCGCCCGCGTCGCGGCCGAGGTCGCCGAGATGGCCGGCGCCTACGCCCCGACCCGGCTCACCACCGCGCGTCGGGGCGTGCGCGCCGCCGCCCGGGCCCGCCAGAACACCGCCGGGGACCGTACGGAGGTGGCGGCATGAGCGACTCCCTGCCCCTGGGCGAGATGGCCGTCCCGCTCCTGTACGAGCTGGCCATGACCTTCGGGCACCTTCCGGCGCCGACTGTGCGGATGAGCCCGATCTTCCCGGAGCGCCTGCACCTGGCCTTCCACGACGAGCCCGGTGCCTTCGAGGCCTGGCGCGAGGCCCTGGGCATCGAGCCCGACGCCGTGGCCTACGACACCCAGGGCGACGGCCATACCCATGTCCTCCAGACGAGCACCACCTACGCCGGCGCCGGGCTCGACCTGGTGGCCTACGCCCGCATCCCCGACCGCACGTGAGGAGGCACGCCATGACCACCCCCTCGACGTCGATCCAGTGCTTGGACGTGCCGCTGGACCAGCTCCTCGCTGAGCTGCGTGCCTGCCAGCCGCGTGTTGAACTAGCCGAGCAGCGCCACCAGTTCCTCGACCTGGACTCGCACCTGATCCGCGAGGACTACACCCGCCCCGCCCCCATCACGCGCCCGCGTGCGGTGGACCTGCCGAGGTGGAGCGTGGCGATGCTGTGCCGACGCTGCTGCGACTGGCCCGCGAAGCGAAAGAGCGAGGCGGCGGCCCGGTGGACCCTGTTCATCGGGCTCCCCGGCCATGTGGACGACTGGCCGGAGCACGTCTGGCCCGCCTGCCGCCGCAACTTCGTCCCCACCCTCGCCGAGCGCTTCGACGCGCTCACCAGCCTGGGCTGGGAGGCCGCCCCCGGAACCGACTGGGAATGGACCGAGGCGCCCGGGGCGACCGGCCACGGACACCCGGTGGTCGCCGATCTCACGGCATCCGTCTGTGTCGTCCCGCTGATGACCAGTGAGGGCGAGGTGGCGGAATGACCGGCACCCTGGCCACGGTCCTGGCCAGCGTGCCGCTGGCGGCGGGCTGGTCGCTGCACGCCTTATGGTGGCGCCACCGCATCGACCAGGCCCGCCGTGACCCGCTCACTGGCCTGCCCGGCCGCCAGGTGTTCCAGCGCCAGGCCGCCAAGCTGCTGCGGGGCCGCGGGGCGGTGGTGGTCCTGGTGGACCTCGACCGCTTCAAGGCCCTTAACGACACCTACGGCCACGGCGCGGGCGATGCGGTCCTGGCCACGTGCGCGGCGCGGCTCTCCCGCTGGGCCGAGGAGCACGGCGGGTGCGCGGCGAGGCTGGGCGGCGACGAGTTCGCCGCCGTCATCCTCGTGGGCGCCGACGGCCTGCCGGTTGCCCTCGACGCCCTGTCCGTGTCCTTGTGCCGGCCGCTGCCCTACCGCGATCACGTCCTGATGGTGGACGCATCGGTGGGGGCGTACTTCGCCGAGCTGCTGCCCGAGGCCCCGCTGGAGCGGGCGATGCGCCGGGCGGACGAAGCGATGTACACGGCGAAGCGGGCCGGTGGTGGCTGGAACATCGCCGAGACCCCCACACCCGCCATGACAACGACGAACGGACGCCGCACCGGGCGTCCCGGTACGGCGTCCGGAGGCGGCCGGTGAACGCCGTTCAGATCCGTTCAGCGGAGCGCGCACTGTCGGTCGGTACGTGGCTGATCGTCTGCGGTGCCGTGTTGTTCTCGGTCCTGACCGTTACCCCGCTGATGGCGGCGCACACGCCCGCTGACTGGTCCTGGACGGCCCCGATCCTGCCGCTGGTGGTCGATGCCGCCGTAGTGATCGTGGTCCGTCTGGACTCGGTCCTGGCCCGCCTCGGTGGCCACGGCGGGAAGTGGCCGGTGGCCTTGCGGTGGATGACCGGCACCATGACCCTCGCCCTCAACGTCGGCGAATCCGCCCTTGCCCACGACCTGGTGGGCGTGGCAGTGCACTCGGTTTCGCCCCTCCTGCTGATCGTCACGGCGGAGACCGGCCTGGCCTACCGGCGGGCCATCACCGCCGCCGTGGCCGCCCTGAACGCCCGCGAACGAGCCGAGGAAGAGGCACGGGTGAAGGCAGCCGCCGAACGAGAGGAGGCCACTGCCCGGAGGCTGCGGGAGGAACGGGAGCACCAGGCCCAGCTGGCTCGTGAACAGCGCGAGCACGAAGCCCGCCTCGCCCGCGAACAAGCCGAGCGGGACGAGAAGGCCCGGCGCGAGGAATGGGCCCGGGCTGATGCCCGCGAGCACCGCGAGCGGGAAGAGCGTGAACGCCATGAGCGTGAGCGTGAACAGCAGCAGCGCGAGCGCGAACAGCGTGAACGCGAGGCAGCCCAGCGCCGTCAGCGCGAGCTGCAAGAGCGCGCGGAACGCGAGCGCCGTGAACAGCAGGAGCGCTCTGAGCGCGCCGAGCGTGAACGGGCCGCGCTGCTGGCCGCCGGACCGGCCACCGAGAAGCTCCCCGAGGACGAGGCCCGCGCGGCTGTGCGGGCCGCGTTCGAGGCCCGCTTGCCGGTACGGGCAGCTGCGGACCTGACCCGCTGGTCCGTCGGCTGGGTCTCCCAGCGTTACCAGGAACTGCGCGACACCCCCAGCGACAACACCGCTCGCCAACTGGAAGGAGCCGCATCGTGACGGCCCGGCCCCAGGCCATGCCGGATGAGCCGGCCGATCTGCGCTGATGCCCCCGCACCAGCGCTTCTACGACCCGGCCGGCGCCCGCTACGGGATCCCGACGTACCCGTGGAGGCTGGCGCCGGAGGGCCTGGCCACCCGCCGCCAGCTCCGCGCCCGCGGGTTGCGCCCGGGCGGCCAGCCCATCGTGGCCCAGATCCTGTGGCGGTCCCGCCGGTCCGTCCACGGGCCCCGTAAGGCCTACCTGTACCGGATCGACATGGCCCGGCCGGTCCGCCCGATGACGCCCGCGAAGCACACGGCGCTGGAGCGGGCCATGGCCGCCCGCCGCACCTGCCCCGTCTGCCGGAAGGACGCCGGCTACTGCGTCCCGGCCTCGCTCGGCATGTGCGTTCCGTGTGCCTACCCCGAGGAACAGTGCACTCACTGAACAACTACCGCCCTCGCAGGGAGGGATCAGCATGTCGCAGTACCTCGAAGCCGCCGCCCAGTTGCTGAAGAAGGCCGAGACCCAGGTAACGGCCAACCTCTTCGGCAACCAGAAGGCGCAGGAGCTGCGGGCCATCGCCCGCGGCTACGCCGAGCTCGCCGCGATCGACAAGGGCCTGCTGCCCGCCGGGCTCGCCCAAGACCTCCTCGACCACCTCGCCCGCCGCTACACCTGACCTCCGCCCCGTCGTGGTGCCCGGCCCGAACGCCAGCCGGGCACCGAGACGCGGCGTGGCCCGGTCCGGGCCGGAAGGAAAACGCTCATGCACAAGCTGACGCTGCGGCACTTCGCCTTCCCCATCGCTTCGCTTATCGGGGGCGCCCTCGGCGTGGACTACGCCTACGAACTCGACGCCCACCACGTGCCGTTACTGACGATGGTTGCGTGCTGCCTGGCGATATTCGCCAGCGTCTACACGGCGGTCCGCTGGTTCGTCGAGGTCCTGTCGGCGACGACGCACAAGTGCCGGGCGGCGGGATGCGGCTTTCGCGTCCGGGTGTCCAGCACCGACCCGGGGGAGAGCCGCCGGTGGCAGGAGATCGCCGCCGCGCACCCCGTCCACGACCAGCCCCATCACCGCGTCTGATCCACCAAGCATCCACGGCCTGTGGCCCGCCGCTCCCCGAGTGCGGCGGCCCGTGTCACGTCTGGAGGTCCCGCACGTGTCGTTCTTTGAGATCTTCTCGCCGCTCAAGAGCATCAAGGCCGACCCGGACCAGTTGGTCGTCCAGGCCAGCAAGCACCTGGCCCGGGCCGCTGAGCACGAGGAGTGGGACGAGTACCCGCAGATGGCTGCCCATGCCAGCGTCGCCACCGCCAAGGTCCAGCTCGCCACCTACCTGCGCACCCACCGGAACTGAGCCGCACGACGTCGGCGCCCCGGCCCGCTTCCTAGGGCCCGGCCGGGGCGCCTTTCACCAACTCCCCCAGAAGAGGAGCTACCTCAGTGTCTGACACGACACCGACCACGTCACCACCGCCCATATCCCCGTCCCCTGACGCGGACGTCCAGGCCGTCCCGATCGAGGTCACGGTCACGCCCGCCGAGACCCCCGGCCTGGGCAAGGGTCCGGCCCGCCAGGCGGTCCGGCCGCTGCCGGCCCTGCCTGCCGCCGTGTTCGGCGCGGAAGCGCTCGCGGTCGGCGGGTCCGGCCTCTACTCCACCACCGGGCCTGTGGGGACCGCCGTGACCGCAGGCGTGGTCGCCACTGCCGGGGCAGCAGCCGCCGTCCGTGCGGCGCGCGCTCGCGCGGGTGCCCGGCGGGCCGGCCGCCGGATGGCGGGCGGCTACGGAGCAACGGCCATGGGACGGTGGGGCCGCCGCGGGCTGGCTACCGGGGGCAACGCGTGGGGCGGTCTGGCCGGAGGGCCGGGCCGCCGCCAAGGAGGCCACGGACTCCTCGGCCGGAGCCCGTACGCCCACGGGGCCGGAGTTCTGGGCGGTCGCCGTTCGCGCGGGGGGACGGCTGGGCCATCCAGCGCGGGAGCATCGTCCAGGCAAACGGGCGGTTCGGCACGGGGCGGAGGCGCCAAGCCGTCTGCGGCCGCCTCGCCGCACCGTTCATCGGCGGGTGGCTTCATCAGCGGCATGCGTGGAAGCCGCGGCTCTGCCCTGGGCCCGGGTACGTCGTCGGCCCGGCGGGGTGTTCTTGGCCGTCGCCACGGGGCCGGAAGGGCTGGAGGCGGAGCCGTGGGCCCTGGCTTGAACAGGAAGTCGCGTCCTTCGAGCGCCACGGGCCGCCGTGGATGGCTCGGCCGGGGCAAGACCGCCGGTGCCGGAAGCGGTGGCGCCCGGGGCGCTGCCGTCGGCGGGGCAGCGGACCGGGGAGCGAGGCCTTGGGGGAAGACCGGGGCGATGACCGCGGCCGCGCTCGGCCACGCTCGCCGTGCCGGGCTGGGGGCTGCCAGGGCAGGGTTCCGTGAGGCCGCGCGTGCCCGCCGGTTAGCCGGCCCGCTGTTCCGCAAGGCGTTCGCCGCGACGCGGAATGGGTTTCTCCGTGCCGCCGCCACGCCTGCGGGGCGTCTCGCCCGGGCCGTGTGGCAGAGGGCTCGGGAGCGGGCCCATGACCGGGCAGTTCGTATGGCTCGCGGGGCAGGTGCAGCGCTCGCGGCCGGACTCGGGGGCGCCTTGGCCCTGGTGCCGGGCCTGCTGTTCGGTATCGCCGCCATGGCGGCCGGAGGCGTCCTGCGGTGGGCACGGCTGGTGCCCCGAGGGGCGCTGTGGGGAATCCGGTACCTGCGCTGGGGCCCGGCCACCGCCGTACGTATCTGGGCCTGGCTGATGACCCGTACCCCGCAGGTCGCCACCGACTTTCCCGGCCCGGGCCATTCCGTCGCCGCTGCCGTGGGGAGCGGCTCCCATTTCGGAGGTCAGCACGTGAGTCAGTTCGTTCTGCACACCGAGGGCGTACGCGACGCCTACGCCCACTACGACCCGCCCTCGATGCTCTCGGTCCAGGCCGAGTACAAGGGCCTGCCCGACGGTATCGGCTCGGTGGCGCAGGCCATCTGCCAGTTGGCCATCAACTGTGCCGACAAGTACCCCGTGGACCCGGCCATCGCTGAGGTCGTCGCCCGGGTGCAGGTCCTGGTCCTGCACGCCGAGGCCAAGGCCGCCGAGGTCTACGACGTGTTCGTCAAGGAACACGAGCACGACCTGATGCGCTTCGAAGCGCCGCGCAACAACGAGCACATGTGGAACATCGCTACCCGACGCCCGGACGGGACCCTGGATTTGAGGAATTCGATGTTCTCCAGGACCTGCGAGGAAGTGCAGCACATCTACACCCGCTACGAGCCGGAATCGATGACCCACGTGGCCGCCGAGTTCGAGGGCCTGCCGACCGGGCTGGAGAACATCGCCACCGCCGTGAACTTCCTGGCCGTGAAGTCCGCCGACGAATACCCGGTGGAGAAGACCGTCGCCGAGACGGTCGCCGAGGTCCACCAGACGCTCCTGCGCGCCGCCAGCGCGGCACAGGAACTCTTCCCGCTGTTCAGGCGGCTGCACGCTCGCGACATCCGCCGCCACGAGGACCCCCGCAACGGTGAAGAGAAATGGGACGTGTAGTCCCGCCCCAGCCCGCCAGGGTCGGGTCCCGCAATGACGCGGGGCCCGGCCCTGTGCGTTCATGACTGTCAAGGAGCGCTCGCATGAGTAAGTCGCGATCCCTGGTCCTGGACTGGGGATGGTCCATCACCGCGCCGACCGCAGCCGCGATGGCGGCCGGCGGCGCCTACGACCTCGCCTCCGTCGGCGCCCTCACCGGCATGCCGCCCGGATACGCCCTACTGGCGGCCGGGGCCGGTGCGCTGGCTCAGGGCGGCGCGGACTTCTACCAGCGCCGCCCCCTGGTCCACAGCATCGCCCGGTGTGCGGCCTGGCTCGCCGCGGGCGGATGGTGCGCGCAGGCCCTGACCACCGAGGACGCCCTGACGTGGTCCTCCGCCGGGTGGTGGGGCGCCGGTACGGCCGCCGCCATGGTCCTGGCCCGTGGCCTGGTCGCCGCTGAGAAAGCCGCCGAGGGCGGGCGGGCCGCCCGGAAGCTACAGAAGTGGGCGAACGGCCAGGCCGGACAGTGGCAGCGCCGTCTGGCAGAGCTCTTCCGCCTGGAAGGCCACCGGGTCGATGGGGTCCGGCCCTGGAAAAGCAACGTCGGCTACACCGTCCGCGTCCAGATGCCCGACAGCACCCCGGACCTCCCCGTCGACGCGCCACGCAAACTCGCCGCCGCCCTACGGCTTCCCCGAGGCGGCGGGGTGCAGATCACCGACGGCATGGCCTACGGCGAAATCCAGATCAACGTCACCGAGAAGGACGTCATGGCCCAGGAACTGCCGCTTCCGGACGACACCAGCATCACCACCATCAACGACCCCATCTCCCTGGGCCTCTACACCAACGGCGAAGAGGCCGTGATGCGGCTGCTGGACGACTGCGGGCTCCTGGTCGGGCAGGTCGGATCAGGCAAGTCCAACACCATCAACGCCGCCAACGCACAGCTCTTGCGCACCAACGACTGCCTGGTGTGGCACATCGACACCACGGGCGCCGGCATCAGCATGCCGTGGCTGCGATCGTGGGCCATCGACGGCACCAGCGACGTGCCCCTGATCGACTGGGTGGCCGACACCGAAGAAGAAGCCCACATCATGCTGGACGTGGCGCTGGACGGCATCCCTGCCCGGAAGTCCGGCTACCAGGACCTCATGGCGTCCGCAAACGACGACAAGCTCCCGATCAGCTCGGCAACTCCGGCGGTCCTGATCGTCGTGGACGAGATCGCTGAGCTGCCCATGGCGCTGATGAACAAGCTCGACTCCGTGGTCAACACCGGCCGGGCCGTGCGCGTGCGTTCGCTGCTGTGCGGGCTGCGCGCCACGCAGGACACGATCACCGCCGCGATGAAGAAACAGTCCCGCAACCGCGCCGGCATGCGCGTCTCGGACCCCGAAGAGCTCCACCACCTCTTCGCCTCGGGTGGGACCCGTCTGGACCCCAAGGCCGCACCGCACCGCGGCTCGGGCTTCCTGTCCGCCCCGGACGAGAACGACGTGATCACCGACCCCCGTCCGTTCAAGGGCTACCGCATCACCCCGAAGCGGATAGACCACCTCGCCCCGCAGTTCGCGAAGCGGCGCCCCATGCCGGACGCGGTCCTCCTCGACACCGCCCCGGGCCGCTATTACGCGTCCCGCTGGGCCCGCGTCCTGCCCCGCCTCTACAGGGGCCGTGAACTCGCCGACACCACCCGCCCCTACGCCAACGTCGAGGTCCTGCGTCCGCCCCTCGACCCGGTCACCGGCCTGCCCCAGACCGGAGCCGCCCCCGCCACCAGCACGGCCGGCCCCAACCCGGCCACCACCGGCACGGGCCCCGGCGCCACCCCTCAGCCGGATGCGGGCGGCCGCCTCGGCGGCGCCGCCCTGGCCGCCTTGCTCAACTCCCGGCCCACTAGCTCCCGCACCGCCTCCGTGGACCGCGAGCAGGGGGCCGAGGCGGACAGCGGTGTGATCACGGCGGACTTCGGGCGGGTGATCGAGCAGACCGGCGGCCCCGCCGACTGGCCCGACCCGGTGCCCGAACTCCTGCGCACCGCCCACGAGACGGTAGTCGCCGCCGGCGGCCGGATGCACACCGCCGACCTCGCCGACAAACTCGGCCTCGACGCCACCGCCCTCGGCACCGAACTCGGCCGCCTCCTGCGCGCCGCAGACGTCGAACGCCCCGGCAAGGGCACCGTCCGCGCAGGTGCCACCAACGAGTCCAAGTCCGGCTACCTCGCCGAGACACTCGCCGAAGCGATCAACCACTACCGCAACACGCAGTAGTCAAAACCCGTGTGGGGGAGTCGCCCACGCCCCCCACGCTCAGCCCCCTACGCGCTGTGGGAGTCCCACACGGCTGTGGGCGGCACTGACCTGCGCGTGGTGAGCGTGGGACCCCCACAAGAGAAGACCCTCAGAGACGGCCACGGCGGCGTCAGCACGCCTCCACACGTCCTCGCCGCCGCCTGTAGGACCCCCACCTCCCACACGCCCGATTCTCGCTCTCCGTAACCCACTAGGTCCGGCGCGTCGGACCCATCCGAAGGGACGCCATGGCCTTGTCCGTCTCCGTCGTCGTTCTTCTCGCTGTCGTCACGCTCCTGCTGGTGCGCTCCGGGCAAATGCGCATCGGCCACGCCGTGGTGACCGCGCTCCTCGGGTTCTACCTCGCCCAGACCGGCATTGCCCCCGCCATCCACCGGATGGTCGTCGGCTGCGCCACCGCCCTCAGCAACCTCGCCACCTAACCGCACCGCCGGGAGCATCTATGAACACCACCCGGATCCCCCGCAACCTCGTCCTCGCCGAGCACCAGCCGGTGGCCGCCCGGCCGTTGCCGGACCCGGCCGAAGACGCCATCTACGCGGCCCGCGTCTGGGATCTCATCCGCGCCGACGAGGCCAGCCACGCACCCGCCTTCACCACCCACGCCGCCCCTCCGCCCCGGCCTCTCCCCGCCCCGCAGACGCCGCCGGTGCACGCCCCCGTCGCACTGGTCGCCCCGAGCGCGCAGCCGATCCCGGCCTGGGCGAAGACCACCGCCCTGCTGGCACCCACGATCGGCGGCGGGATCGCCGCCGCCGGATACGGGCTGTCCGCCGCCGCCCCGGGCCTGGCCGCCATGAGCCAACTCCTGTGGCCCATCGCCGCCATCGCCGCCGCCTGCCCCCTCGCCGGAGCCGCCCTCATCCGCGCTGTCCGCGGCCGCACCGCTGAAACCCAGCCCCAGCAGATCACCCAGAACATCCACGCCGGCCTCTTCGGCCGGGCCAACGGCACCATCAACCACCGCTGAAGGAAGGACTTCACGTGTCCAGCGACTTCTACTGCGACGAGTGCGCCGACTACGACTGCCCGGGCCACGAGCTGTGCGACACCTGCTCCGGCGACATCTGCAACGTATGCGACGGCTGCTACTGCCCCGGCTCGCCCTGCCCCGGCTACGTCGCCCACTACACCGGCACCGAGTGACGAGGAGATCAGCATGTCGTTCGGAGAGACCCCGATCACCGTGATCGGCAACCTGACCGGCGAACCGGAGCTGAAGTACACGACCGCCGGACAGGCGCTCGCTCGGTTCACGATCGCCTCCACGCCCCGCACCTTCGACCGCGAGAGCAACCAGTGGAAGGACGGAACGTCCACGTTCTTCCGCTGTGCGGCCTGGCGCTCCCTGGCCGAGCACATCGCCGGATCACTGCCCAAGGGCTCCCGCGTCGTCGCCTCGGGCCGCATCCGCCAGCACGACTGGCAGACGCCTGAGGGCGAGAACCGCTCCATGCTCGTCGTGGAGGTCGACGACATCGGCGCCAGCCTGCGGTTCGCCAACGTCTCGATCGAGGGCAAAGGCGCCGGCACCGCGTCCGCGACGAGCAGCGACCCGTGGACTGCCGTCACCAGCGAACCCGAGGCGGGCAGCGGCGCGAATCCCGACAAGCCCCCGTTCTAGATACGCCCGAGGCGGCGGCACTCCCCTGCAAGGACACACCGCCGCCTCGGCCTCCCCATCCCGCCCGAAGGACAGAACAGGAGAACCACAAGCATGCCCGAAGTCGGCCCCATCCCGCGATCCCGCCGGCGGCCGTTAGCCGATGGAATCCACGCGACCGGTAGCGATCACCTGCGAACCGTGCTTGCCCTAGCGGAGTCCGGTATGCCGGTGCTGCCCCTTCGAGAGGGCAAACTGCCGTTCGGGAATTGCGCGTCCTGCGCGCGCTGCGCCTGTGGCGGACGGCCCAACATGAAGACCCCGGGCCCTTGCCAGTGCCCTTCCATCTGCCACGGCTGGGCAGCCGCCAGCACCGATCCCACGGTCATCACCTCGCCTGCATGGACTCCAGCGTGGCGCCAGGCCGTAGCAGTGGCCTACCACCCCGGTGGGGCTGGACTGACCGTCGTGGACCTCGACCGCCCGGACGCCGTGATGTGGGCGCGCCGGACCCTGCCGCCGACCCGCGTCGTGCCCACAGCTCGCGGGGAGCACTGGGTCTACCTCGGGGTGATGCCGTCGGTCAACGCTGTGCAGCCCGGCGTGGACATCAAGTCCCTCATGGCCTACGCCCGCTGGCTCGGGCCCGGCACCGGCACCATGACGGACCTGCCGCCAGCCGTCCGCGCCCTCGCGGAAAAGGAAGAAACCACCCCCGCCTTCGGGAGCACGCACTGCTCGTCGCCGGAGCGCGCCGCCTGGGACGTGGCCGTCGCCACCGGCTGCCGGCACACCGAGACCTACGTCCGCACCGGCCTGGGAAAGGGCCTCGCCCTGGTACGCGCCCGTACTGAATCCGGAGCCGCCTCACAGGCGTTCGGGGTCGCTTCTTTCCTCGCCGCCCAGCACCGCCAGTGCCCCGGCCCCTGCGGGCTGGCGGCCTTGGGCCAGGAGATCGTGGACGCGGCCGTGTCCGTCGGCGTCCCCGAGTTCTACGCCCAGCGAGCAGTGGCCCGCGGACTCGGCGCCGGCGCGGAGAGTGCGGCATGACGCCCCGGGAGCGCGGGGGTGGTCTCTTCCACCTGCCCATGAACGGATCTCAAGACGCCGTACAAGCTCCGCCTCAGGTAGCCGTTGGCGCCTGGGAGGTCGTCGCCCGTCAGGGCGTCCTATCAGCTCTTCGCGTTGACCCGCAGGAAAGGAAGACAGTCGCATGACCGCCCAGCCCGAGACTGACCTGTGGGCGGGATTCGACGCTATCGCCGCCGAGGAGGTCACCGGACCGGTCTGGGACGAGCCGGTACCGCTCGGCATCCGCCCGGACCTGCCCGGCTTCCCCGTCGACGCCCTGCCCGACTGGCTGGCCGACATGGTGGCCGCGGTCGCCGAGGAGACCCAGACCCCGGCCGACCTCGCCGGATGCCTGGCCCTCGCCGTCATCGCCACCGCCGCCGGCGGCCGCGCCGTCGTCTGCGTACGGGGCCGCTGGCGCGAGCCCGTCAACCTCTACACAGCCGTCGCCCTGGACCCTGGCAACCGCAAGTCTGCTGTGTTCTCCCTGATGACCGAACCGCTCATGGCAGCGGAGAAGACGCTCATGGAGCTCTCCGGCCCCGTGCGTGCTGAGGCCGAAACCACCGCCCGCCTCGCCAAGGCGGCTGCCGACAAGGCTGCGGCCAAGGCCGCGAACGCCGACGCGAGCATGCGCGATCAGCTCACCGCCGACGCCATCGCCCTCGCCCAGGCCGCCGAGGACATCGCGGTGCCCTCCAAGCCCCAGCTCGTGGCCGACGACATCACCCCCGAGAACCTCGCCACGCTCCTCGCGGAGCAGGACGGGAGGATTTCCGTCCTCTCCCCGGAAGGCGGCATCTTCGACATCATCGCCGGACGCTACAGCGGCGCCCCCAACATGGAGGTCTTCCTCAAAGGCCACGCGGGCGACATGGTCCGGGTCAACCGCCAGGGCCGCGATGCCCAGCACATCGAACACCCCGCCGTCACCATGGGCCTGGCCGTCCAGCCTGAAGTCCTGGAATCCATCGGCCAGATCAAGGGCGCCGACGGCCGCGGGCTCCTCGCCCGCTTCCTCTACGCCCAGCCCGAATCCCTGGTCGGCAGACGCAATCTCACCCCGGACCTCATCCCCGACGACGTCGCCGACACCTACACCCGCCGCCTCGGCGGGCTGGCCATGGCCATGAACGGCTGGACGGACCCCGTCCTGCTCACCCTCACCCCCGAGGCCGACGCGGTCCTGCTCGCCTATCAGAAGGTCACCGAATCCCGGATCGGCAAGGGCGGGCCACTGGCCGCGATCGTCAAGTGGGCCAGCAAGCGCGACGGGGCCGTGGCCCGCATCGCCGGTCTCCTTCACCTGGCCACGCATCCGGAGAACGGCTGGACCCGCCCCATCGAGGCCGCCACCCTCGCCGCCGCGTCCCACCTCGGCGACTACTTCACCGCCCACGCCCAACACGTCTTCGACGCCATGGGCGCCGACCCCGCCCAGGAAGCCGCCCACCAGGTCCTCACCCACCTCCGCGACACCCGGCTGACCACGTTCACCAAGCGGGAGCTGTTCCGGCAGCTCTCCCGCGGCGACTTCCCCGCCATGAGCGACCTCGACCCCGCTCTCGCCCTGCTGGAGGAACACGGCTGGATCCGCCAGCAGCCCCCGCCTCCGCGCACCGGCCGCGGTGGCCGGCCGCCCTCCCCTCGCTACGAAACCCACCCGCGCCTCGCCCGGGGCGCCTGACAGAACCCCCGTCGGGCTGACAGAACTGACAGAACCCCTGCCGCAAGCCTCCGACCTGCGAAAACAAGCCTTGCCAAAGGCTGTGACAAAACCTCCGGAAACTCTGACAGAACCCGGCGCCTGTCCGGCCGTCCCGCGTGACAGAACCCCCCGCCAAGAGGTTCTGTCAGAGTTTCCGCGAGTTCTGTCACGACCGTCCAGAGGTGCAAAAAGGCAGGTCAAAGGCCATGCGCACCAGGTTCTGTCAGTTCTGTCACGGATCTGGGCCCAAGCGGGGCCAGCGTCCTGCGTCACCAGCCGCGAGCACGGCGCAGGATCCACCACCAGAACTTCCTCCGCCTGAGAGGTAAACCGCCCAGAGCCGCCGTCTCGGCACGCTCGCGGGACCGTGAAGGAGATCCAGCATGGAGACGCCCTCTGCCCTCTCCACCACCGAGCAACGCCTGCACAGCGTGAAGTCCGCTTCCCGGATCCTCAACATCGGATCCACCCGCGCCTACGAAGAGATCCGTCGCGGTCGGCTGCGCACCGTCCGGAGTGGTCGTCGTCGGCTCGTGCCGACGGAGTACATCGAGGAGTACATCGAGCTCCTCAAGAACGAAGCCGCCTCGGCCGCCTGATCGGATCCTGACAAAGCCCACGGGGCCGCACCAGACGATGGTGCGGCCCCGCCTCGTTCCGAAGGACAACTGTATGACGGAGAAGCCTCGCCGTTCTCACAAGGCAGGAAACGGCGACGACTCGATCTACTGGGACAAGTCCAAGAGCCGCTACATCGGCGCGATATCACTCGGATTCACCTCTACCGGCAAGCGGATCCGCCCCACGGTCTCGGGCAAGACCAAGACGGAAGTACGCCAGAAGCTCCGGGACCTGAAGAAAGAGCTAGAGGCCGATGTCAGGCCGTCCGCCAACTACACCGTCGGGCAAGCGGTCGAGGCATGGTTCGCGAGAGGGCTCAAGGGCCGGGACCCAAACACCGTGAAGACCTACCGGAGCCTCGCCGACAACCACATCATCCCGGATCTCGACAAGGCCAAGCTGCGCGGGTTGGCGGTGGATGACCTGGACGAATGGCTGGATCGAAAGGCCGAGGTACTGGCCGATCGGTCGCTGGAGATCCTCATATCGATTCTGCGTCGCTCGATCCGGCACGCTCAGCGCAACAAGAAAGTCGTGGCGAACGTCGCCGAGCTCGTCGAGCTCCCCAAGGGGCGGCCCGGCCGGCCGAGTAAGTCCCTCAGCCTTGAGCAGGCGGTGTCGGTTCTCCGCACCGGGCGCGGTAGCTGGATTCACGCCTATGTGGTGCTCGCGCTTCTCGTCGGCGTCCGGACCGAGGAGGAGCGGCCGCTGCTATGGCGGCACGTGCACCTCTCCGACACGGATGAGGATCGCCCGCACATCGACGTCTGGCGTTCCGTGCGGCGACACGGTGACACCAAGACGAGGAAGAGCCGCAGGTCGCTCCTTATGCCGCGGTTCGCCGCGTCGGTCATGGTGGATCTCAAGCGGGAGCAGATGCGGAACCACAAAGGGGAATGGACTGACGACGCTCTCGTCTTCCCCAGCACAACGGGAAAGCAGCGGGACGCCTGGGATGTCCTCCGCCGCTTCCGCTCCCTCCTGAACGACGCCGGCTTCGAGGAGCCGAAAGCGTGGACCCCGCGAGAGTTACGGACCAGCTTCGTTTCCCTGCTGTCCGACCACGGCATACCCATCGAAGACATCGCCCGCATCGTCGGGCACAGCGGCAGTGCCACGACGGAGATGGTCTACCGCAAGCAACTGCGACCGGTCATCACTGCGGGGGCGGAAGCCATGGACGAGATCTTCGCGGACGTTCTGGACGCCCTCGCCACGGAGGACGACATCGAGGAGGAGTAAGCGAACGCCAGAACCCGTACGCCAGCCCGGTGGCTCCCCATATGGCTCCCCCGGGCTGGCGCAGCCGAGGCCTACTGGCCCTCTGACGTGCCCAAACATGCCCCCGGATCATGCCCAGTCCTTTGCCACTGCTTTAATTGCACTTTGTTCGCAATAGCAATAGATCTTGAGTAAGAGGTGTGGGCATGACGGCCCGGTCCATACGGGGAGTGGCCGCCACGGCCATGGCAGGCGTCCTCGCGACAGGCGCGGTGGCCTGTTCGACACCCGGCGGCGGTGGGGCCGGGGGTGGTGAGGACTCCCTCGTCGTCGGTCTCGCCAACGAGCCCGAGACGCTCAGTCCGCTCCTCGGCTACGGCAAGGACGGCAACTCCAAGATCTTCGACGGGCTGCTCCGCCGCGACTCCGCCATGAAGCTGGAACCGGCCCTGGCCGCCGAGCTGCCGAAGGTCACCGACGACGGGCGGACGTACACGTACAAGCTCCGCAAGGGCGTGACGTTCAGCGACGGCAAGCCGTTCTCCGCCCAGGACGTGGTCTTCACCTACCGGACCATCCTCGACGAGAAGACGAACAACGCCGCCAAGGGCGAGCTCGCCGCGATCGACAAGGTCACCGCCGCCGGTGACGACACCGTCGTCTTCGCGCTCAAGTACCCCTACGCGCCCTTCGCCGAACGGACCGTCCTGCCGATCGTGCCCGAGCACGCGGCCAAGGGGCAGGACGTCAACACCGGCTCGTTCAACACGGCGCCCGTCGGCACCGGGCCGTACGTCCTCACCGGCTGGCGCAAGGGCGAGAAGCTGACCTTCAAGGCCAACCCCGCCTACTGGGGCGGCGAGCCGAAGGTCAGGAAGCTCACCATGGCGATCATCAAGGACGACGACGTGCGCGCCACCCGGCTGCGCTCCGGCGACCTCGACGGCGCGATCCTGCCGCCGAACCTGGTCAAGGGCTTCAAGGGCGACAAGTCCAAGGTCACCCTCACCGCCCGGACCACCGACTTCCGCGGCGTGACGCTGCCGACCGCGAACAAGGTCACCGGCGATCCCGCCGTGCGCCGCGCCCTCGATCTCGCCGTCGACCGCGACGCCATGGTCGACAAGCTGCTGGAGGGCGCGGGCCGGGCCGGTTACGGGCCCGTCCCCACCGACAGCGAGTGGTTCGCGAAGGGCACCGAGCGGCCGCACGACCTGGACAGGGCGAAGAAGCTGCTGGACGACGCGGGCTGGAAGCCCGGCGGCGACGGCGTCCGGGAGAAGGACGGACAGCGCGCCGCCTTCGCCCTCTGGTTCCCCGCCGGTGACAAGCTCCGCGAGGAGCACGCCCTGGCCTTCGCCTCGGACGCCAAGAAGGCGGGCGTCGACGTCAAGGTGCAGAGCGGCACCTGGGAGGTCATCGAGCCGCGGATGAAGGACGACGCGGTCCTCGCCGGCGGCGGCAACCCCGCCGACCCCGACTTCGACCTCTACAACCTGCTCCACTCCTCCCTCGCCCTCGACGGCTTCAACAACATGGCCGCCTACAACGACCCCGCCGTCGACAAGGCCCTGGAGGAGGGTCGGCGCGGCGGTGACAAGGCCGCCCGCAAGGCCGCCTACGACGCGGTGCAGCGCGGTCTCGCCGACAACCCCGGCTATGTCTTCCTCACCCACGTCGACCACCTCTACGTGATGAACGGCGACCGCAAGGGCCTCACCACCCAGGTCGAGCCGCACGACCACGGCCTGGGCGCCGGCCCGTGGTGGAACGTCGAGGACTGGCAGCCGAAGAAGCCGAAGCAGCCGAAGAAGTGACCGCCCGGCTTCCCTGGGGGCCGATGGCCCGCATGGCGGGGCGGCGGCTGCTGGCCGCCGTCCCCCTGCTCGCCGTCGTGACCTTCGGGGTCTTCGCCCTCGCCGCGTCCTCGCCCTTCGACCCGGCCAAGGCCTACGCCGGATCCGCCGGGCTCGGCGCCGGGCGGGACGTACTGGACCAGCTGCGCGCGAACCTCGGCGCCGACGAGCCGTTCGTCACCCGCTGGTGGGACTGGCTGTGTGCCGCGCTCACCGGCGACCTCGGCGAGTCGACGGCGCTGCGCCAGCCCGTTTCCCAGATCATCGGGGAGCGCGTCGGGTGGTCCGTGTTGTTGTGCGGCGTCGCCTTCGTCCTGGCCGTGACCATGGGTACGGCTTTGGGCGTCCTCGCCGCCCGGCGGCGCGGCGGGTGGCTCGACCGGGCCGTCACCGGGCTCGCCTACACGCTGGAGGCGGCGCCGCCGTTCTGGCTGGGGCTGCTCGCCGTCTGGTTCTTCTCCGTCAAGCTCGGCGCGCTGCCGGCCGGCGGTCTCACCGACACCGGCACCGACGTCGCCACGGCCGGCCAGGTCGCCTCGCACCTCGTGCTGCCGGCGGCCGTCCTGGCCGCCACCCAGTTGCCGTGGTTCGTGCTGTACGTGCGCCAGGGCGTCGGGGACGCGCTGGCGGAGGACCCCGTGCGCGGCGCCCGTGCCCGCGGGCTGAACGAGCGGACGGTCCTGCTCGGCCACGCCCTGCGGTCCGGGCTGCTGCCCGTCCTCACCCTGATCGGTTCCCGGGTGCCCGAACTCATCACCGGCGCGCTGCTGGTGGAGACCGTCTTCAGCTGGCCGGGCATCGCCTCGGCGATGGTCGAGGCGGCCACCAAGGTCGACTTCCCGCTGCTCGCCGCCCTGACCGTGCTCGCCACGGCGGCCGTGCTGGTGGGCAATCTCCTGGCCGACCTGCTGTACGGGCTGGTCGATCCGAGGGTGGCCCATGAGGAAATGTAACGTGATGGGTGGCGGCAGATGGGCCCTGCGGGTCCCGGCCGCCGTCATGGCTGCCGTCGTCCTCGCCGTGCTGGTCGTCCCGCTCGTCGTGCCGCTGGACGAGCAGGCCGTCGACCTCGGCGCGAAGCTGCTGCCGCCGGGCCCGGCGCACCCCTTCGGCACCGACGAGGTCGGCCGGGACCTGCTGCTGCGCTGTGTGTACGGGCTGCGCGTCTCGCTGCTCGTCGGCGTGGTGGCAGCGCTCGTCGCGACCGTCGTGGGCACGGCCGCCGGGGCGCTCGCGGGCGCGCTCGGCGGCCGGACCGACCGGCTGCTGATGCGGCTCGTCGACCTCTTCTCGTCCGTGCCGCACCTGCTGCTCGGCATCTTCGTCGTCGCCCTGTTCCGGCCCGGGATCTGGCCGGTGGTCGCCTCGGTGGCGGTCACCCACTGGCTGTCGACGGCGCGCGTCGTACGGGCCGAGGTGCTGTCGCTGCGCACCCGGCCGTACATCGACGCGGCCGTCTCCGGTGGCGCGTCCCGCCTGCGCGTGACCGTACGGCACCTGCTGCCGGGGGTGCTGCCGCAGGCGGGGCTCGCGGCGGTCCTGATGGTGCCGCACGCGATCTGGCACGAGTCGGCGCTGTCCTTCCTGGGCCTGGGCCTGCCCACTCACCGGGCGAGCCTGGGCAACATGGTCAACAGCGCCCGGGGCTCGCTGCTGGCGGGCGACTGGTGGCCCACGCTCTTCCCCGGCCTGTTCATCATCGTCCCCACCCTCGCCCTCGCGGGCCTGGCCGGCGCCTGGCGCGCGCGGCGGAGCCCCCGGCACCGATCGGAGCTGACCCTGTGAGGGTGGAACAGCCCGTGCTGTCCGTACGGGGGCTGACCGTACGGTTCCGGATGCCCGGCGGCCGGCACGTCGCCGCCGTCAGCGACGCCTCGTTCGAGCTGGGTGGCGGGGAATGCCTCGCCCTCGTGGGCGAGAGCGGCTGCGGCAAGTCCGTCCTGGCCTCGGCGCTGCTCGGGCTGCTGCCCGGCAACGCCGAGACGTCCGGGGAAGCGCGCCTGGGCGACGGCCTGGAGTTGCTCTCCGCCGACGAGCGGACGCTGGCCCGTACCGTCCGGGGCCGCCGCGTCGGGCTCGTGCCGCAGAGCCCGGCCGCGCACCTCACGCCCGTACGGACCGTTCGCTCGCAACTGGCGGAGACCGTGCGGGAGCTGACCGGCGCGCGAAGGGCCGCGCTGGCGGAGGCCGTGGAGGCGGCCGCCGCGCGGGCGGCGTTCCCGGCCGGTCACCTCGACCGGTATCCGCACCAGCTCTCCGGCGGCCTGGCGCAGCGCGCGGCCACCGCGCTCGCGCTCGTCGGCGACGCGCCGTTGCTGCTGGCCGACGAGCCGACCACCGGCCTGGACCGTGAGCTCGTCGACCGCACGGCCGACGAACTGCGCCGCCACGCGGACGCGGGCCACGCGCTGCTGATGATCACGCATGATCTCGCGGCGGCCGAGCGGATCGCCGACCGCGTGGCCGTGATGTACGCGGGCCGTATCGTCGAGATCGCGGACGCGGCCGTGTTCTTCGGCGCCGCCGGGCCCCGGCACCCGTATGCGCGGAGGCTGCTGGACGCGCTGCCCGAGCGGGCGTTCACCCCCATTCCGGGCATGCCGCCGGAGCTCGGCGCGCTGCCGGCGGGCTGCGCGTTCGCAGCGCGCTGCGCGACGCCGACGGCGGTGTGCGAGGCCGTACCGGCGCTGGCCGGCGGGGTGGCCTGCCACCATCCGCACCCGGCCGCCGAGGAGGCCCCCTGTGCTTGAGCTGCGCGGCATCACCGCCGGCTACGTCCCGCGCGAGCCCGTCGTCCGTGATGTGTCGCTGACCATCGGCGACGGCGAGGCCGTGGGTCTGCTCGGCCCGAGCGGCTGCGGCAAGTCCACGCTGGCGCGCGTGGCCGCGCTGCTGCACCGGCCGGACGCCGGGAGCCTCGTCATCGACGGCGAGCCCGCCCGCGGCTGGCGGCACGGCGCGCCGCGCGAGCAGCGCACCGCGTTCGGGGTCGTCTTCCAGCAGCCCCGGCAGTCGGCCGATCCCCGGCTGCGGCTCCGCGACCTGATCGCCGAGCCGCTGCGGGCGACGGGCCGCCGCCGTGCCGAGGCCGACGTCCGGGTGGGCGAGCTGGCGCCGGTCGTCGGCCTGTCGGACGAGCTCCTGGCACGCCGCCCGCACGAGGTGAGCGACGGGCAGCTCCAGCGGGCGTGCGTGGCGCGGGCGCTGGTGCTGCGGCCGCGGTGGCTGATCTGCGACGAGATGACGGCGATGCTGGACGCGTCGACGACGGCGGCGTTGGTCGGGGTCGTGGAGGCGTACCGGCGGAAGAGCGGGGCGGGGCTTCTCGCCGTCGGGCATGACGCGGTGCTGCTGGAGCGGTGGTGCGACCGGACGGTGCGGTGGGAGCGCTCCTGACCTCTGTCAGTGCGTCCCCTTATGGTGACCGCGTGACAACGTATGTGGCGCTACTGCGCGGTATCAACGTCGGTGGCAAGAAACGCGTCCCCATGCGGACCTTGCGGGAGCTGCTGGCCGGAATGGGGTGCGAGGCCGTCCGTACCCATCTCAACAGCGGCAACGCCGTCTTCACCCACGCCGGGGCCGACGAGGGGACACTGGCCGCGCGGCTGGAGGAGGCCGTCGAGCGGGAGCTGGGGTTCTCCGTGACCTGTCTCGTGCGCGAGGCGGGTGAGATACGCCGTGTCGTCGACGCCAATCCGTTCGCCGGGCAGGAAGTCGACCCCTCGCGGTTCCTGGTGACCTTCCTCGCCGGCCCGGCCGACCCGGCCACGGTCGCGGATCTCGACCCGGCGGAGTACGCGCCCGAGGCGTTCGCGCTGGGCGAGCGCGAGCTGTATCTGCACTGCGCGAACGGCATCCGGGACTCGCGGCTCGCGAAGGTCCTCACCGAGCGGAGGCTGGGCACGGCGGGCACGGCGCGCAACTGGAACACCGTCACAAGACTGGCGGACATGGCCGGGGAGTGACCGCCGCGCTCAGCCGGATACCGGCTCCGCTTAGCATTCGAACATGAAGCTGCGTCTCCCCCGCCCGCGCGGGCGGCGGCTGTTCGCCGCCGTGGCCGCGGTCGTCGTGCTCGGTGGTGCCGGCACCTGGACGGTCGCCTCGGCCACCGGCGGCGATCCTCCCGTACACCGCGAGGACCGGTCGATCGCCATGCCCGAGGGTCCGGGCGGGGGCGAGGACACCGTCCGGATCGACACGTCCTTCTTCACGTCCGGACCCGCCGGCGAGCGCCGCCCGGCGGTACTGCTCGCGCACGGCTTCGGCGGCAGCAAGGACGACCTCCGGCCCGAGGCGGAGGAGCTGGCCCGTTCCGGCTACGCCGTGCTGACGTGGTCCGCGCGCGGTTTCGGGCACTCCACCGGCCGGATCGGCCTCAACGACCCGGACCGGGAGGTCGCCGACGTCAGCCGCCTGATCGACTGGCTGGCCCGGCGCCCCGAGGTGCGCCTCGACGCGGCCGGGGACCCTCGGGTCGGCATCGCGGGCGGCTCGTACGGCGGTGCGATCGCGCTGCTGGCCGCCGGGTACGACAAGCGCGTCGACGCCATCGCCCCGCAGATCACCTACTGGAACCTCGCCGACTCCCTCTTCCCCGGCGACGTCTTCAAGAAGCTCTGGGCCGGCATCTTCTTCACCACCGGTGCCACCTCCGCCACCTCCGGCAGCGCCACGACCAACCGTCCGGGCCCCTCCGGCTGCGGGCGGTTCGAGCGGAGCCTGTGCGAGATGTACGAGCGGGTGGCCGTCGCCGGAAAGCCGGACGCGGAGGCGCGGAAGCTGCTGGAGCTCCGCAGTCCCTCCGCCGTCGCGGACCGCGTCAAGGTGCCCGCCCTCATCGTCCAGGGGCAGAACGACTCCCTCTTCCCCCTCGACCAGTCCGACGCCGCCGCAACCGCCATCCGCCGCAACGGAGCGCCCGTGGCCGTCGACTGGATCGCCGGCGGGCACGACACCGGCGTCGCGAACGAGCAGGACCGGATCGGGCAGCGCACACGCGCGTGGTTCGACCGCTATCTCAAGGGCGACGAGGCCACGGACACCGGACCGGCCTTCCGCGTCAGCCGAGCCGGCGGCATCGACACCACCGACGGCAAGACACGGCTGCGCGCGGCGACCGGGGACCGCTACCCCGGGCTGCGATCCGACGCGCGGGCCGTACCCCTGACCGGCCGCGCGCAGTCCTTCGCCAACCCCGCGGGCGCCGCTCCCCCGGCCGTCTCCGCCGTGCCCGGCGTCGGGGGCGGCCTGTCCCAGCTGTCGGGGCTCGGCCTCGGGGTGTCCCTCGACTTCCCCGGCCAGTACGCCCGTTTCGACTCCGCCCCGCTGACCGAGGGCGTCCGCGTCACCGGTACGCCGACCGCGAGGGTGAAGGTCGCCTCCGACACCGGTGAGGCGGTCCTCTTCGCCAAGGTCTACGACGTCGGCCCCGGCGGTCAGCAGCAGCTGCCCGGCCAGCTCGTGGCCCCGCTGCGCGTCGACGACGCGCAGGACGGCAGAACGGTCGAGCTGCGACTGCCCGCGATCGACCACACCTTCGAGGCCGGCCACCGGATGCGGCTCGTGCTCTCCGCCACCGACCTCGGCTACGCGTCACCCGTGCGCCCCGCCGCCTACACCGTCTCCCTCACGGACGGCGGGCTGAGCGTCCCGACCGCCCCCGGCGTCCGGACCGGCTCGGCCGGCCTGCCGTGGTGGACGTGGGGGCTGCCGGCCGGCGGTGTGCTCGTGGCGGCGGCCCTGCTGCTCACCGGGCGGCGCCGCACCACCGCCACCGCGCCCGACCCGGCGCTGGCCGACGTACCGCTGCGGATCGCCGGGCTGAGCAAGCGGTACGCGGGGTCGGCGGACCGGTACGCCGTGCGCGACCTGTCGTTCCAGGTCGAACGAGGGCAGGTCCTCGGGCTGCTGGGGCCCAACGGCGCCGGCAAGACCACGACGCTGCGCATGCTCATGGGCCTCATCCGGCCCGACGCCGGGGAGATCCGGGTCTTCGGGCACGCGATCAGGCCGGGCTCGCCCGTGCTGTCGCGGGTCGGCGCGTTCGTCGAGGGCGCGGGCTTCCTGCCGCACCTGTCGGGACGGGCCAACCTGGACCTGTACTGGCGGGCCACCGGCCGTCCCGCCGAGGACGCCCGCCTGGAGGAGGCCCTGGAGATCGCCGGGCTGGGCTCCGCGCTGGACCGGGCCGTCCGCACGTACTCCCAGGGCATGCGGCAGCGCCTCGCGATCGCCCAGGCCATGCTGGGCCTGCCGGATCTGCTGATCCTCGACGAGCCGGCCAACGGGCTGGACCCGCCGCAGATCCGGGAGATGCGGGAGGTGATGATCCGTTACGCGGCGGCCGGCCGCACGGTGATCGTCTCCAGCCATCTCCTCGCCGAGGTCGAGCAGTCCTGCACCCATCTGGTCGTCATGGACCGGGGGCGGCTGGTCGGCGCCGGTGCGGTCTCGGAGATCGTCGGCTCGGGCGACACCCTGCTGGTGGGCGTCGAGGGCCGGCTGTCGGAGGTGACGGTGGACAAGGTGGCCGCCCTGCCCGGCGTGGCCTCGGCCGTATGGGCCGACGAGGGGCTGCTGGTGCGGCTCGACGGCGCGACCGTGCCGGAACTGCTGGTGGAACTGGTCCGGCTGGAGGTGCCCGTGGCGAGCGTGGGCCCGCACCGGCGGCTGGAGGACGCGTTCCTGACCCTGATCGGAGGCTCCGCGTGAGCAGCACCACGGCCGTCGAATCCGCGCCCGGCTACCGGGCCGGCCGCACCCTGCCGCTGCGCGTGGAGGCGGCGCGGCAGCTGCGGCGCCGCCGCACACTGGTGATGGGCGCAGTGCTCGCGGTGCTGCCGTTCGTCCTGATCGCGGCCTTCGCGATCGGCGGCGACCGCCAGGGCCGCGACGGGCGGGTGACCCTGATGGACACCGCCACCGCCTCCGGCGCGAACTTCGCCGCCACCGCGCTGTTCGTCTCGGCGGGCTTCCTGCTGGTGGTGCCGGTGGCGCTGTTCTGCGGTGACTCGGTTGCCTCGGAGGCGAGCTGGTCGTCGTTGCGGTACCTGCTGGCCGCGCCCGTGCCGCGCGCCCGGCTGCTGTGGGCCAAGCTGGCCGTGGCGCTGGCCTTCAGCGCGGCGGCGATGGTGCTGCTGCCGCTGGTGGCGCTCGTGGCGGGCACGGCCGCCTACGGCTGGGGACCGTTGCGGATCCCCACCGGGGGCTCCCTGGACGCGGGCACGGCGACGGGCCGGCTGGCCCTCTGCGTGGCCTTCGTCTTCGTCGGCCAGCTGGTGACGGCGGCGCTGGCGTTCTGGCTGTCGACGGTCACGGACGCGCCGCTGGGCGCGGTGGGCGGCGCGATGGGCCTCACGATCGTCGGCAACGTCCTCGACGCGGTCACGGCGCTGGGCGACTGGCGGGACCTGCTGCCGGCCCACTGGCAGTACGCGTGGGCCGACGCGCTCCAGCCGCACCCGGAGTACGGCGGGATGGTGAAGGGGACGGCGGTGTCGGTCGCGTACGCGGTGGTGTTCTTCGCGCTGGCGTTCCGGCACTTCCGGGGCAAGGACGTGGTGTCCTGATCAGGACAGTGCCCTGACCCTCAGCCCTTCGGCGAACGCCCGCGCCGCCTCCAGGTCGGAGGCGTCGGGCCGTCCCTTCTTGATACCGCCGACGAGATTGAACGGGAGCGAGGTGTCGTACCCCCGGCACTGGAAGGTGTCGCTCACGTCGAAGCCCTTTTCCTCCAGAAGCCGCGCGAGGGAGCGGGTGTGGGGCCGGAACGGCGGTTCGGGCAGTCCGCTGGTGGTGAAGACGAACGCCTTGCGGTACCGGCCCTCCGGCAGCGACTCGGCGAACCGGCGCAGCCGTGGGTGGACGTTCTGCGTGAAGATGCCCGAGCCGAATCCCACCAGGTCGTAGGCGGCGAGCTCCGCCACGTCGACCTGTTCGGGCTCGACGACCCGGGCCTCCAGTACCCGGCCCATGACGTCGGCGATCCTCTTCGTGTTGCCGTGGGACACGGAAGTGCACACGATGACGGTCCTCATGATGACGCTCCTTTCATTTCGGTCTCGCACCATGGGGACACCGCCCGGGCGACGGGCGTGACAGGCCGGGGATGTGGCGGTGATCACAGCGGGAGCGCCGGTGGCGGGCTACCCCGGCGGGGCCCCGTACACCGGTCCCTCCGCCCGGGCCCGTGCCAGCAACCCTCGTACCGCCTTCCCCGCTTCCCCCGGTGTCCAGCGGTCGCCCTTGTCGGTCGTGGGGCCCGGGTGCCAGCCCTCCATGACCGTGATGCGGCCTGCCTCCGCCTCGAAGACCCGGCCTGTGACGCCGGTCGCGTCCGTCGAGGACAGCCAGACCACGAGCGGTGAGACGTTGGCCGGGGCCATCGCGTCGAATCCGTCGTCCTCCGGCGCGGCCATCGCCTCCGCGAAGACCCGCTCGGTCATCCGGGTGCGGGCCGCCGGGGCGACGGCGTTGACCTGGACGCCGTAGCGGGCCAGTTCGGCGGCGGCCACGAGGGTGAGGCCGACGACGCCGGCCTTGGCGGCGGCGTAGTTGGCCTGGCCGACGCCGCCCAGCAGGCCCGCGCCGGACGTGGTGTTGACGACGCGGGCCTCGGGCGTACGCCCCTCCTTGGCCCGCGCCCGCCAGTGTGCGGCGGCGTGGCGCAGCGTGAGGAAGTGGCCCTTGAGGTGGACGCGAATGACCGCGTCCCAGTCGTCCTCGCCGAGGTTGACGAGCATGCGGTCCCGTAGGAACCCCGCGTTGTTGACGAGCACGTCGAGGCGTCCGTACGTCTCCAGGGCGGTGGTGACGAGCGAGCGAGCGCCCTCGTCGGTGGCGATGTCGCCGCCGTGGGCGACGGCTTCGCCGCCTCGGGCGCGGATCTCCTCGACGACCAGCCGGGCGGGGTCCGCCGAGGCGCCCTCCCCGCCGGGTCCCGCGCCCAGGTCGTTGACGACGACCCTGGCGCCCTCGGCGGCGAGCGCCAGCGCGTGGGCGCGGCCGAGGCCCCGGCCGGCGCCGGTGACGACGGCGACCCGTCCCGCGCAGATCCCGGTCATGTCGTCCCTCCGTGTGCCGCCGCGAGGAAGGCCGGTGCCTCGCCGCCGCCGTGGACGAGGAGGCCGGCCCCGGTGACGTAGGCGGCCCGGTCCGAGGCGAGGAAGACGGCGGCCTCGCCGATCTCGTCGGGCTCGGCGAGCCGCCCCGCCGGTACGGTCCGGCCGACGGCGGCGAGGCCCGCGTCGCCGCCGTAGTGCGCCCGCGCGGCCGGGGTGCCGACCATGCCGAGGACGAGGGTGTTGACCCGGATGTGCGGGGCCCACTCGACGGCCATGGTGCGGGCCAGGTTCTCCAGTCCGGCCTTGGCGGCGCCGTAGGCGGCGGTGCCGGGCGAGGGGCGGGTGCCGCTGACGCTGCCGATCATCACGATCGCGCCGGCCGTCCCCTGCTGCGGGCCGGGCCGCGTCCGCAGCAGGGGACGGGCGGCGAGCGAGACGGCGAGGGGTACGAGGAGGTTGAGCTCCAGGATCCGGACGTGCCGGGCCGCGTCCGTCGCGTCGAGCGGCCGGTGGGGCGTGCCGCCGGCGTTGTTGACGAGGACGTCGAGCCGGCCGTACTCGGCGGCGAGCCAGGTGAAAACCTCCTGAACAGCCGCTGATTCCCTGAGATCCGCGCTGTGGAAGCGGGCCGTCCGCCCCGCCGCCGCGACCGGCTCGTCGGGCGGCCGGCGGGCGCACACCACGACGTCCGCGCCCGTGCGCAGGAAGGCCCGCGCGATGCCCGCGCCCACGCCCCGGGTGCCGCCGGTGACGAGAACGACCCGGCGGCCGTCGGGACCGGCACTCCGATCGCCCGCCCCGGGGCCGGGAGTTCCGCTCATGCACGCCTCCCCCAGCGAACGGTCCGCTGCTACCGTCGACAACGGACCGATACCTAACAAACGTTTGGTGGAAAGGTAGCCGATGGGCATCTCCACCGCACGCCCCGAACCGGGCATCGCCGTCGTCACCGTGGACGTCCCGCCCGTCAACGCCCTGCCCGTACGCGGCTGGTACGCGCTGGCGGACGCCCTCCGCACGGCGGGCTCCGACCCGGACACCCGCTGTGTTCTGCTCACCGCCGCCGGACGCGGCTTCAACGCCGGTGTCGATCTGAAGGAGTTGAGCGGCACACCGGGTCACCAGGCTCTCGTCGACGTCAACCATGCCTGCGCCGAGGCCTTTTCCGCCGTCTATGACTGTCCCGTCCCGGTCGTCGCCGCCGTGCACGGCCACTGTCTCGGCGGCGGCGTCGGTCTCGTGGGCAACGCCGACGCGGTCGTCGCCTCCGACGACGCGGTGTTCGGGCTGCCCGAGCTCGACCGGGGCGCGCTGGGCGCCGCCACCCACCTCTCCCGTCTCGTGCCCCAGCATCTGATGCGCACCCTCTTCTACACCTCGCGCACCGTCACGGCCGCCGAGCTGCACCGGCACGGCTCGGTCTGGCGCGTCACACCCCGGGCCGGGCTCGCCGGGGCGGCCCTGGAGCTGGCGCGGGAGATCGCGGCGAAGGACGGCGCGCTGCTGCGCATGGCCAAGGCCGCGCTCAACGGCATCGACCCCGTCGACGTCCGCCGGGGCTACCGCTACGAACAGGGCTTCACCTTCGAGGCCGCCCTCAGCGGCGTCGGCGACCGGCATCGCGCCGCCTTCGTAGCCGGCCGACCCGGAAGGGAGCGGATATGACGGCCGACAAGAGGATGACCGCCGACGAAGCCGTGGCCCGGCTGACGGACGGCATGACGATCGGCATCGGCGGCTGGGGGTCGCGCCGCAAACCGATGGCGCTGGTCAGGGCCGTGTTACGGGCAGGGCTGACCGATCTGACCGTCGTCTCCTACGGCGGCCCCGACATCGGCCTGCTGACGGCGGCGGGCCGGATCCGCAAGCTGGTGACGGCCTTCGTCTCCCTCGACTCGATCCCCCTCGAACCGCACTTCCGCGCCGCCCGGCAGCGGGGCGCCCTGGAGCTGGTGGAGCTCGACGAGTCGATGGTGATGTGGGGCCTGACGGCCGCCGCGCACCGGCTGCCGTTCCTGCCCGTGCGGGCGGGGCTCGGCTCGGACGTCATGACGCTGAACCCGGAGCTGCGGACGGTCACCTCGCCGTACGAGGACGGAGAGGAGCTGGTCGCCGTGCCCGCGCTCGCCCTCGACGCGGCCCTGGTCCACCTCAACCGCGCGGACGCGCGCGGCAACGCCCAGTACCTGGGCCCGGACCCGTACTTCGACGACCTGTTCTGCGAGGCGGCCAAGGAGGCGTACGTCTCCTGCGAACGGATCGTCGGCAGCGAGGAGTTCGCGGACGGGGGCGAGCCGCAGACGCTGCTCGTCCAGCGGCACTGCGTGACCGGGGTCGTCGAGGCGCCGGGCGGCGCGCACTTCACCTCGTGCGTGCCGGACTACGGGCGCGACGAGGCGTTCCAGGCGGCCTACGCACGAGCGGCGGCGGACCCGGCGGCCTGGCGGGAGTTCGTGGCGCGTTTCCTGTCCGGCGACGAGGACGAGTACCGGGCGGCGGTCGAAGCGGCGCGTGGACGGGAGGCGTCTTGAGCGCGAGCAGGGCGGAAATCTGTGTCGTCGCCTGCGCGGAGGCCTGGCGCGGCGACGGGGAGATCCTGGCGAGCCCGATGGGCACGGTCCCCACGATCGGCGCCCGGCTGGCGCGGCTGACGTTCGCCCCGGAGCTGCTGCTGACGGACGGCGAGGCGATGCTGATCGCCGATGTCCCGGCGCTGGGCCGCACGGCGCGGGTGGTCGAGGGCTGGCTGCCGTTCCGCCGCCATCTGGCGCTGGTCACCGGCGGCAGACGGCATGTGATGATGGGCGCGAGCCAGCTCGACCGGCACGGCAACCAGAACATCAGCCGCATCGGCGACGCGCGCCGCCCCGACCGGCAGCTGCTGGGCGTGCGCGGCGCGCCCGTCAACACGTTGAATCATCCGGTCAGTTACTGGATCCCCCGGCACTCCCCCCGGGTCCTGGTCGAGCGCGTCGACATGGTCTGCGGCGTCGGCTACGACCGGGCGGCCGCCGCCGGGCCCGCCGCCACGCGCTTCCACGGCGTCCGGCGCGTGGTCACCGATCTCGCGGTGCTGGACTTCGAGACGCCGGACCGCACGCTACGGGTCCGCTCGCTGCACCCCGGCGTCACGGCCGAGGAGGTACGGGCGGCCACGGGCTTCCCCCTCGACGTACCGGCGGACGTGCCGCGCACGCGGCAGCCGACGGCGGACGAGCTGCGGCTGATCCGGGAGGTCGTCGACCCGGACGGCCTGCGCGACCGCGAGGTACGGGCGTGAGGACGGTACGGGCATGAGGACGGCGCTCACGGACCTCGTGGGCGTCCGGCACCCCGTCGTACAGGCCGGCATGGGCTGGGTGGCGGGCCCCCGGCTGGTGACGGCCGTCGCCACCGCCGGAGGCCTGGGCATCCTGGGCTCGGCCACCATGACGCCGGAGCGGCTGCGAGCCGCTGTCCGGGAGGTGAAGTCCCGTACCGACCGGCCCTTCGGCGTCAATCTGCGCGCGGACGCGGGCGACGCCGCCGAACGCGTCGCGATCCTGGTGGCGGAGGGGGTGCGGGTGGCGTCGTTCGCGCTGGCCCCCTCGCGGGAGCTGATCGCCCGGCTCAAGGACGCGGGCGTGGTCGTCATCCCCTCCGTCGGCGCCCGGCGGCACGCCGAGAAGGTCGCGGCGTGGGGAGCGGACGCCGTGATCGTGCAGGGCGGCGAGGGCGGCGGCCACACGGGCGAGGTCGCGACGTCGGTGCTGCTGCCGCAGGTCGTCGACGCGGTCGGCATACCGGTCGTCGCGGCGGGCGGCTTCCGCGACGGCCGGGGCCTGGTCGCCGCCCTCGCCTACGGGGCGGCGGGCATCGCCATGGGCACCCGGTTCCTGCTCACGGCGGACAGCACGGTCCCGGCGGCCGTGAAGGCCGCGTACCTCGCCGCGTCCGTCAAGGACGTCACCGTCACCGACCGCGTCGACGGCCTCCCCCACCGGATGCTGCGCACCCCCTTCGTCACGGGGCTGGAGCGCGCGGGCCGGGCGGTCTCGCTCGTCCGGGCCGTACGGCACGCGGCGTCCTTCCGGGCGCTGTCGGGGATGACGTGGGGGCAAATGCTGCGCGACGGGCGGGCCCTGCGGCACGGCGGGGAACTCGGCTGGGGTCAGGTGCTGCTGGCAGCGAACACACCGATGCTGCTGAAGGCGGCGATGGTCGACGGCCGTACGGACCTGGGGGTGATGGCAGCCGGGCAGGTGGCGGGGGTCATCGAGGACCTGCCGTCGTGCGCGGCGCTGATCGAACGGATCATGGCGGAGGCGGAGGAGGTGCTGCGAGGATTGGGCCGCCAGTTGGCGGATGATCGAAGGAGGTCGGGGCAATGAACGACACGGCGTACACGACCGACGCGGTGGCCCGCGAAATGTGGAAGCTCTACGAACCCGTCCACGCCGTCACCTACTTCGCCCCGGAGGCGCTGACCGCCTTCGAGGAGGCGGGCCTGCGCGGCTGGCGGCGCGGCTACTTCGCCGGCCGGGCGGCACCGCTCGGGCCGGTGGGCCCGGAGCCGGTCGCGGCGGCGTTCTTCGGCTTCGCGCCGGGGACTGTCGCCCGGGCGCTGCCGTCGGTATGGGACATCACTCCGCCAGCGCGGGCCCTGAAGATCCGGCGCGCGGGAGCGAGGGCGGCGCTGGAACGGCTGCTGGCGGGCCAGGAGAAGGAGGCGGTGCGGGCGGGTGGGTTGCTCGCCGACGTCGCGCGGGGCCTGGACCACGGCGGGCGCATCCTGTCCGCCGCGCACGCGGCACTTGCTTGGCCCGACGACCCTCTTGAGCGCCTGTGGCACGCGGCGACGCTGCTGCGCGAGCACCGGGGCGACGGCCATGTGGCGGCCCTCGTCGCCGCCGGGCTCGACGGCTGCGAGGCGCTGGTGCTGCGCTCGGGCATCGACGTGCCGCGCTCGGAGCTCCAGCCCTACCGGGGCTGGACGGATGAGGAGTGGGAGGCGGCGGGGGCACGGCTGGTGGCGCGGGGGTTGCTCGGGGTGGACGGGGTGGCTACGCGGGACGGGCGGGATCTCTTGGCGTCCGTCGAGGAGGCGACGGACTTGGCGGCGGGGCGGGTGTGGGCGGAGTCCGGGCCCGGCCCCGAGGAACTGGGCCCGCTGCTCGCGCCGTTGGCGCGGGCATGCGCGGTGGCGCTGCGCTTCCCCAACCCGATCGGGTTGCCGCGGGGTGGGCAGGGGTGAGGAGGCCACGCTCCCGCCCGTTCACCGTTTGCACATCTGGGCAGCCGACGGCAAAGGGGGCGACCATGCCTCGACCCTCATACGCCGCCCCGCACTCGACTACAGCGACACCGAGACCTTCGAGACCCTCCGCCGCCACCAGGGCTTCGGTGGCCAGGCAGTCTCCGACGCGAAGCTACGGATGGCCCCTCTACGCCAGTTCCAGCGTCTGGTGCGGGCCGTCCATCGCGAGGGCGGCCGGGCCCTGGACCCGGGCCGGCCGGGCCGTCCGTGGGCGCCGGCGCTGGAGGACCGGGTCCTGCTGGTGGCGATGTACTGCCGCACCAACCTCACCATGCGCCAGCTCGCCCCGCTGTTCGGGATCTCCCCGGCGGCCGTAGGCAGGGTCATCAGCCGGCACAGGCCGCTGCTGGTCCTGGCTCGGGGCAAGCGCAAACCCGGGCGCCACCACGTCCTCGTCGTGGACGGCACGCTGGTGCCCACCCGGGACCGCACCGTGTCCGCCTCGTCGAAGAACTGCCGCTACTCGGCAAATCTCCAGGTACTGGTCAAGGCGGAGACCAGGGCTGTCCTGGCCGTCGGTCTGCCGCTGCCGGGCAACCGTAACGACTGCACCGCTTTCACCGAGTCCGGCATCAAGGACGCCTGCGGCACAGCGACCGTCCTTGCCGACGGCGGCTATCAGGGCACCGGGGTACTCATGCCGCATCGCCGTCAGGCCGGACAGGACCGGCTCGGCTGCCTGTCTGGAAAGAGCGGCACAACGCCTCGCACCGACGGGTCCGGGCCCGGGTCGAGCACGTTTTTGCCCGCAGGAAGAACTGGAAGATTCTCCGCGACTGCCGCCTGAAGGGTGACGGTGTCTTCTGGGCTACCAGCGGCGTCGCCCGCATGCACAACCTTGCCTTGGCCGGCTGACCGGTGGTGCGGACGGGGAACTGTCCGACTGCGGTGTGGTCGCGTCGCCGACTGGTGCCGTGTCCGTATTCGGCCAGACCGCCCACCGGCAAGCGACAGCCCTGGTGTGGTCCCGGCCGGGACCACACCAGGGCTGTCAGGGTCAGCCGTTGAAATAGAAGGAGGCGAAATGCGGTTCGTCTGGTTTGCTCGTTCCATCCCCCAGGATGAACTTGCTGCCCCCGCAGCCGCGCTTGGTGAAGAGCTGGACCACCCTGTCAGTACGGTTGTTGGGCGCAAACGCGAACTCAGCCGTCTTGTTCGCCACTTCCGTGATGTCGGTACACTTGGTAGTCGTCAGATCGTCCAGAGTTACTGTTTCCTGCGTACCGTTCGCGTCGGTGTACGAGTAGGTGAAGGTTCCGGAGATATCGGCGGAGGCGGAGCCGGGGATGGCGAGGAGCAGTGCCAGCGCGGCAGCGGCAGCGGTGGTGATGGTGCGCAGTTGGGGCAAGTCGGGGTCCTCACGTGGCAGGGACTTGCTCGGACATCACCGGACTGCCCGGCGGAGTTCCCTGCCAACCGCCGCTTCACCCGAACGAGAGATGGCGAACATTCCTCTGCCCCGGCTCGGAGCGTCCCTGGTCAGGTGCCACCTTCCACCACAACGGGACGACCGCCTGACCGTAGGACAGGACGGCCGTCACGAGACGTCGTGGCAGGGGCAAGGAGGCGAGATGGCCCCTGCCAGGTGCCGACTTTTACAGACCGCCGGTGAGGTTGCCGACAGCGGTCTCGACCCCTGTGACCGCGTTCTGGACCGTGGCGACGACAGAAGCGACGGTGGTGGAGGCGGCATCGGCCGCAGAGGCGGGTGTGGCGAGGACGCCGAGGAGCGCGACGGTTCCCAGGAATACGGAAGCGATACGACGCATGAGGAAGTGCCTTTCGACGACGGTAGGTTGGCGCTCATGTCGGCAACCGGGTCAAGTCGCACCCCCACTGCCCAAACCGCTGACCAGGCATGCGCCACTCACCCGAACGAGAAGACACAGAAACGATTCTCTGCCCGCCGAAGCGCCCCGCCCCTCGGTACCTGCCGGACATCGTCAGAGCCCCTACAACACCAGGCCGCCAACCCAGTTACGAGACAAACTTTAGGTGGCCGGCATCTCACGCGCCAGATCCAACAGCCATTGAGGGGAATTTGATGCGCGAGAAATTTCGCGTACCGTTGCCCGCAACCTGCGTCGACTTCGCCCAGAAGTGACATTTTCAAGTAGTGGAGGAAGCGAGAGCAGAGTCGACTCGCATTGCCGCCATGAGCGCCCAGATACATAAGACGCAAGTAGAGCGACGCTGTAATAAAGGATTACACGCCTGTTTGAGTCGCTCTCAATGGCAAGTTCGAGAGCACGTTGCAATTTCGGGACTGCCGCACTGGGCTCGCCAAGGGCTATAAATGCCTCACCTTCATGTCCCGAGAGCTCGCGGTCATCGACCCACCACGTCCATGATGGATCGCGAGTCGTGATCGAATCTGCCAATGCGCTTCTTGCGGCTGCAAACTCCTTCAAAGCGCCCTGCCGATTCCCCGTATCTGCAAGCGCCCGTGCCTTTCGGATGCGTGCGAGAAGCGCCACACGGGGAGGAATTCGGGAATCAGTAAGAAATTCCTCCGCGATGCGAAGTGATTCGCCCGGCCGCTGATGCTCGATCCCGTGCATAGAGAGCATATCCAGGGCAAACCAGCTCATCGGTTTGTCTCCGGCATGCCGCGCCAGCATGTGTGACTCAAGGAATGCCGAGCGTGATTCCTGTTGCTGACCTGCGTCGAACAGCAGCCAACCGGAAATTTCGGCGACTTCAGCCACAGTGGATAGATACTCTGATTGGGCATTATCGGGAACTGAGCCACTGTCCAAGCGCTTTTGGCCGGCCCGCCAAATCTGTACAGCGGCTTGCGCAACTGCATCGCCACCGTATCTGTTGTCGTGGTCGAGCAGACAGCCAATGGTGGCTCGCATGTGTTCGATATCCGCCTCGGGCCCAGTCACACCGCCAGACCTGCTCGACACCACGACGGCGGTCAACGCCCCGTCAGTACCGAGAAGATCGTCAAGTGCCGCTGCGAGTTGCTCGGACGGCTGCTGCTTACCGTTCAGCACCCGGGACAAGTAGGCGGGATCGTAACTCAGTTCGCGTGCGGCGGCTCTCATGGTCATGCCCTTGGCCGCCAGTGCAGCTCGCACACGGGAAGCGAAGTCGTTCATGACAACTCCAAGGTGTTGACCAGCGCCCTCCGCAGAATAGTCAACGCCAGTCAACTCCCGCGATGGGTTTGGGATCCGGTACTCATAACTAGCTCAAGCCCCGGCGACCGCGCGACCGGCCCCGGGGCGTGGCCAACGCTTCGAAGGAGCGTCGACATGCGCAACTCTAGCTCTCGGTGGACCGGATGGCTGAGGAAGCTCCTCGGCTTGGGCCTACACGCCCCCATCAACGCCCCCACGCCCCGCCCGCTGCCCCCGCCGCCCAACCTCACCAGGCACCACCGCTCACCCGTCCCCCAGGACTACCAGTGGGTTCCCTTCCGAGGCAACGACGGCGGCGAGTACGTGCTGATCGCCACCGTCCACGGCCTCAGCATCGCACCCTTCCAGGGACGTTGCCGGTGCCGGCCCCGGCGTCGGTGTCGTACGCGCGCATCCACGTTATGCAGACCTGCCGCCTGCGAGCTGTCCGGCATTGCGCCGGACCGGACGGTGGCCGGACCTCTGATCAGCGTCTCCGACGGCACCTCCCGGGCCCGGTGACACCACCCCCCAGGTCATGCCTTCGACAGGGGGGAACAGTCATGCCGGGCCCGGAGGCCAGCGGCCCTCTTGCAGGACCGCGAAGAAGATAACGGGGGACCCCGGGTCGCCCGGGCCCCACTGAGTTGGGGGCCCGGGCTTCTTCACGCTCTGCAGTCGTCACCGAATGAGCGGAGCGGGTACATATCAGGTCAGACCTGGAATCTTATCCCTATTCTCCCGCTTCTGAAGGGGCTCCGCCCCCTCGCACCCCGTTTCGCGCTGACGCGCGGTGTCCTCAAACGCCGGACAGGCTGATTTCACACCCGCTCCACCACCGTCACGTTCGCCTGCCCACCCCCCTCACACATCACCTGCAACCCGAATCGTCCGCCCATCCGCTCCAGCTCCGCCACAAGCGTCGTCATCAGCCTCGCCCCCGTCGCCCCCAGCGGGTGCCCGAGCGCTATCGCGCCGCCGTTGACGTTGACGCGGTCCGGGTCGGCGCCGGTCTCCTTGAGCCACGCCAGGACCACAGGGGCGAAGGCCTCGTTGACCTCGAAGAGGTCGATGTCGGCCACGTTCAGACCCGACCGGCGCAGCGCGTGGGCCGTCGCCGGGATGGGGGCGGTGAGCATGCGGATGGGGTCCTCGCCGCGGGCGGAGAGGTGGTGGATCCGGGCGCGGGGGGTCAGCCCGTGGTCGTGGACGGCGCGTTCGTTCGCGATCAGCAGGGCCGCCGCGCCGTCCGAGACCTGGGAGGAGACGGCGGCGGTGATCCGCCCGCCGGGGACGACGGGCTTGAGGGCGGCCATGCGGTCGAGGGACGTGTCGCGGCGCGGGCCCTCGTCGGCGATCACGTCCCCGTACGGCACGGTCTCCCGGGTGAAGCGGCCCTCGTCGGCGGCGCGCACCGCCCGTTCGTGGGAGCGGAGCGCGTACTCCTCCATCGCCTCCCGGGTGATGCCCCACTGGTCGGCGACGAGTTCCGCGCCGTGGAACTGGTTGACGGGCCGGTCGCCGTAGCGGGCCCGCCAGCCGTGGGAGCCTGCGAAGGGGCCGTGCGTGAGGCCGAGGGGTTCGACGGCGCGGTGGAAGGCGTAGCCGATGGGGATCTGCGACATGCTCTGGGTGCCGCCCGCCACGACGAGGTCCTGGGTGCCGGAGAGCACGGCCTGGGCGGCGAAGTGGACGGCCTGCTGGCCCGAGCCGCACTGCCGGTCGACGGTGACGCCGGGGACCTCCTCAGGGAGGCCGGCGGCGAGCCAGCTGGTGCGGGCGATGTCCCCGGCCTGCGGCCCGACGGTGTCGAGGCAGCCGAGGACGACGTCGTCGACGGCCGCCGGGTCGACGCCCGTGCGCCGGATGAGTTCGGCGATGACGTGGGCGCCCAGGTCGGCGGGGTGGGCGGTGGCGAGGGCGCCGCCGCGGCGGCCGACGGGGGTGCGTACCGCTTCGACGATGAACGCTTCGGCCATGACGACTCCTAGGGTCGTGGGGCTCGTGGGGCGATGCCGTCCAGGACCATGGACAGGTACTGCCGGGAGATCTCCTCCGGGGTGTGCGTCCCGCCGGGCCGGTACCAGGACGCGGCCACCCAGACGGTGTCGCGCAGGAAGCGGTAGGCGAGGCGGATGTCGAGGTCGGCGCGGAAGGCCCGGTCGGCCACGCCGCGCCGGAGGACGCCCAGCCACATCTCCTCGAACTTCCGCCGGGAGTCGGCGAGGTAGGAGAAGCGGGGGCTCCCGGCGAGGTGCGGGGTCTCCTTCTGGTAGAGGGCGACCGCCGCGCGGTGGCGGTCGATCTCGCGGAAGGACTCGGTGACGAGCTCCGTGACGGTCTCGCGGGGGCCGAGCCCGGCGGCGAGCACGGCGTCGTAGCGGGCCCACAGGTCGTCGAGGAAGCCGGTGAGGATCTCGTCGAGCATCGACTCCTTGGAGTCGAAGTGGTAGTAGAGGCTTCCGGCGAGCATGCCCGCCTCGTCGGCGATCCGGCGGACGGTGGTGGCCCGGTAGCCGTGCTCGGCGAACACCTCGGCGGCCCGGGCGAGCAGTTCCGCACGACGTGCGGGGGTGGTCTTTTTGCTGGTCGGCACGGTGCCATTCTCGTTCATGCGCGCTGTCATTCACGCGCGCTGGCTGCTGACCGCGACGGTCTCCCCGGTCATGTACGAGGAGTAGTCGCTGGCGAGGAAGACGATGACGTTGGCGACCTCCCAGGGTTGGGCCGCCCGCCCGAACGCCTCCCGTTCCGCCAGCCGTTCCAGCAGCTCCGGGGTGGTGACCCGGGCGAGGTGGGGGTGGGCGGCGAGACTCGGGGCGACGGCGTTGACGCGTACGCCGTGGTCGGCGGCCTCCAGGGCCGCGCAGCGGGTGAGGGCCATGACGCCGGCCTTGGCGGCGGCGTAGTGGGCCTGGCCGCGCTGGGCGCGCCAGCCCAGGACGGAGGCGTTGTTGACGACGGCGCCGCCGGTGCCGCGTGCCCGCATGCGGCGCAGGGCGGCGCGGGTGCAGCGGAAGGTGCCGGTGAGGGTGGTGTCGAGGACTCGGTGCCACTGTTCGTCGGTCATGTCGGCGAGGTCGGCGGTGCCGCCGAGGCCGGCGTTGTTGACGAGGACGTCGAGGGTTCCGTGGCGTTCCTCGGCGAGGTCGAGGAGGGCGGCGATGTGGGCCTCGTCGGTGACGTCGCAGGGCGTCCCGGCGACGCGGTCCGCGCCGAACTCCTCGGCGAGCTCCGCCACCACGTGTGCGAGACGGGGCGCGTGGGCGTCGCCCAGGACCACGCCGGCGCCCTCCTCCAGGAAGCGGCGGGCGGTGGCGCCGCCGATGCCGGTGCCCGCGGCGGCGGTGATGACGGCGGTACGCCCGGTCAGCAGGTCGTGGCCGGGTGGCGGGGGCGGCGGGCCGGAGCTCTCGACGCTGCTCATGGCCCCACGCTAACCTACCAAACACTTGTTAGGGAAGGATGGTTGATGACCGCTGACCCGACCACTGACCCTGTCGCGGAACCCGTCGTGCGCTATGAGCGCGACGGCCTCGTCGCGACGGTCACCATGAACCGGCCCGCGTACCGCAACGCGCAGAACTCCGCGATGACCTACGCCCTGGACACGGCCTTCTCCGAGGCGGCGGCCGACGACGACGTCCGGGTCGTCGTCCTGGCCGGGGCGGGCGAGCACTTCTCGGCGGGGCACGACATCGGGTCGCCCGGCCGTGACGCGCATCTGCCGTTCCCCCGCCGGGCCGGGCTGTGGTGGGACCACTCCGGCAAGTCCGGCGCCGAGCAGCGCTTCGCCCGGGAGTCCGAGGTGTACCTCGGGATGTGCCGGCGCTGGCGCGAGCTGCCCAAGCCGCTGATCGCGAGCGTGCAAGGGGCGTGCGTGGCGGGCGGGTTGATGCTGGCCTGGGTGTGCGATCTGATCGTGGCGAGCGAGGACGCGTTCTTCGCCGACCCGGTCGTACGGATGGGCGTCCCCGGAGTCGAGTACTTCGCCCACCCGTGGGTGATGCCGCCCCGGATCGCCAAGGAACTCCTCTACACCGGCGACCGGATGAGCGCGCGGCGCGCGTACGAGGTGGGGATGGTCAACCGTGTGGTGCCACGGGACGGGCTGGCCGCCGAGACCCTCGCCCTGGCCGGGCGGATCGCCCGGATGCCCCGGATGGGCCTGGCGCTGACGAAACGGGCGGTCAACCAGGCCGAGGACCTCCAGGGGCTCCACAGCGGCCTGGACTCGGCCTTCGCCCTCCACCACCTCGCGCACGCGCACAACGCGGAGACGTCCGGCGATCAGCTCGCGGGGATGGACGCCAGAAGCATGAGAGCGGAGTCCTCATGAGAGCGGAGTCCTGAAGTGGACCTCGACTTCACCCCCGAGGAGACCGCCTTCCGCGCGGAGGCCCGGGCCTGGCTGACGGAGCACGTGCCCGTCGCCCCGCTCGCCCCGCCGGAGACCGCGCGGGGCTTCGCCGAACACCGGGCGTGGGAGCGGACACTGTACGAGGGCCGCTGGTCGGCGGTCTCCTGGCCGGCCGCCTACGGGGGCCGGAACGGTTCGCCGGTGGAGTCGCTGGTCTTCGAGGAGGAGTACCACGCGGCGGGCGCGCCCGCCCGGATCTCCCAGAACGGCGTGGCCCTGCTCGCCCCCACGCTCCTCGCACACGGCACAGAGGAGCAGCGGGCCCGGATCCTGCCGCCGATGGCGCGCGGCGAGACGGTCTGGGCCCAGGCGTGGTCCGAGCCGGAGGCGGGCTCCGACCTCGCCGCGCTGCACTCCGTCGCGGTCCGTACGGACGGCGGCTGGCTGCTCAGCGGGAACAAGACGTGGTCCTCGCGGGCGGCGTTCGCGGACCGGGCCTTCGGGCTGTTCCGCAGCCACCCCGGCGCGGACCGTCCGCACCGGGGGCTGACGTACGCGCTGTTCCCGCTGGACGCGCCCGGGGTGACCGTACGGCCCGTCGGGCGTCTCGACGGGAAGCCCGTCTTCGCCGAGATCTTCCTGGACGAGGTCTTCGTGCCGGACGAGGACGTCGTCGGGGAGCCGGGGCAGGGCTGGCGCGTCGCGATGAGCACGGCGGGCAGCGAGCGCGGGACGGCGCTGCGCGCCCCGGGCCGGTTCACGGCGACGGCCGAACGCCTGGTGGAGCTGTGGCGTTCGGCCACCGTTCCCGGTGACACGGCGCTGCGGGACCGGGTCGCGGACGCGGTGATCCGGGCGTGGGCGTACCGGCTGTACGCCTACGCGCAGGTGTCGCGGCCGGATCCGCCGTCGGGGGCGGAGGCGAGCCTGACGAAGGTGTTCTGGTCGGAGCTGGATCTCGCGCTGCACGAGACGGCCCTCCACCTGCTGGGCGCGGAGGGCGAACTCGCCGACGGCACCTGGACGCAGGGCTGGCTGTTCGCCCTGGCCGGGCCGGTCTACGCCGGGACGAACGAGATCCAGCGGGACGTGATCGCGGAGCGGCTGCTGGGACTGCCGAAGGGACGCCGGGGATGAGGTTCGCGCTGGACGCCGAGCAGACGGCCTTCGGGCGCTCGCTGGACCGGATGTTCGCGGCGGCGGACACGCCCTCGGCGGTACGGGCGTGGGCACGCGGCGAGCACGGGCCGGGGCGGGCGCTGTGGCGCCGGGCGGCGGACGCGGGCGTGTTCACGCTGGCGGCGCCCGGGGCGTTCGGCGGGGTGGGGCCGCTGCCCGTGGAACTGGGCGTCGCCTTCGTCGAGTTCGGCCGGCACTGCGTGCCCGGACCGCTGGTGGAGACGGTCGCGGTGACGGCCCTGCTGGCGCGGCTGGCGGCGGCCGGGGAGGCGGCGCCCGCGAAGGAGTGGGTGCCGAGGGTGTGCGCGGGCCGGGCGCGGGTGACCCTGACGGCGCCGGCGGCGGGACCGTACGCGCTGGACGCGGACGCTGCGGACGCGGTGTTCGTGGTGACGGATGGCGAGGGGGAGGCGGTTCTGCGGCTGGCGTCCGGCCACGGCCCGGTCCGGCCGTCCGTCGATCCCGCGCGGCGCCTGGCCCTTCCCGCGGTGGGCGGGGAGCCGCTGGCGGCCGGGCCGGCCGTGCGGGAAGCGACCGCGCATGCCGGGCTGTGGGCGGCGTTCGCGACCGCCGCCCAGGCACTCGGGGTGGGGTACGCGCTTCTCGACCGGACGGTGGCGCATGCCGGGCGGCGCGTCCAGTTCGGCGCGGCGATCGGTTCGTTCCAGGCGGTCAAGCACCGGCTGGCGGACGCGGTGATCGGCCTGGAGTTCGCGCGGCCGCTGCTGTACGGCGCGGCCGTGGCCCTGGCGGCGGGCTCGCCGGGCGTCCGGGCGGAGGTGGCGGCGGCCAAGGCGGCCGCCTGCGACGCGGCGTACGCGGCTGCGCGTACGGCGCTGCAGGTGCACGGTGCGATCGGCTACACGTCCGAGTACGACCTGTCGTTGTGGCTGGGCAAGGCGCGGGCGTTGCGGCAGGCGTGGGGGTCGCCGGAGGACTGCCGCCAGGTGATCCTGGAACTCTTTCACTAGTAAAACACCTGCTAATCTCTTTGCATGGCGAAGCTCCCTCCCCTGCCCGTGCGCGGTCTGGTCCGGCTGAGGCCGGCGGCCGACATCTGGACCTGGCCCGCGCTGAGCGCGGCCGCCGCGATGGCCGTCCCCGACGTGACGCTCCTCGCGCTCGGCCGCCTCGACCTCGCCCTCTACACCGCCGCCGGCGCGCTCTGCGCGCTGTACGGGCACGACCGGCCTTACGCCCGGCGCGCCCGGACGCTGGCCTGGCTGGTCCTGGGCGCGGTCGCGGGCATGGGCGTGGCCCTGACCGGCGCCGCTCTCGTCAGTTCGGCCCCGCTGCTGGTCCTCCTCGCGGCGCTCGTCGCGGCGGTCCACAAGGCCGTGTGCGACGCGGCGCGGATCGGGCCGCCGGGGAACGTGGTGCTGACGTTCCTCACGTCGACGGCGTTCTTCGTGCCGCAACGGGTGGCGGAGGTGCCCTGGCATCTGGGGCTGGTCGCGGCGAGCGGTGCGCTGGCCTGGCTGATCTGCATGGCCCCGGGCCTGATCCGGCCGCGCGGGCCGGAGCGGATCGCCGTGGCGCGGGCCCTGGAGGCGGCGGCCCGGGGCGACCGGCACGCGGTGCTGGTGACGGCGGAGGCGGCGCGCCGTGCGTGCGCGGCCCGGCCCGACCTGGAAGCGCTCGTGGCGTGGGCCGAGAGGGCGTCGTCGAAGGCGGAGGCGAAGACGGAGACGGAGACGGAGCGGCTGCGGGAGGTGGCGCGTGCGTTGCGCCGCGGTGGCCGTTCCCCTGTCCCGCCCCTTCCCACAGCCGGGGGCTTCGCCCCCGGACCCCCGCACCGCGCTCAGGACGGGCTGATCTCCCTGGCCGCGACCCGCGTCGCACTCGGCGCCGCCCTCGCCGGGTGGGTCTCCCTCGCGCTGGGCAGCACCCACCCCCACTGGGCCGTCGTCTCGGCCGCGTCCGTCGTCCAGGCCCACGCCACCGCGTCGTGGCAGCGCGGCGCGCAGCGCGTGATCGGCAATGTCGTGGGGCTGGCGCTGTTCGCCGCGCTGTTGCCCCTCGCCCGCACGGGCGAGGCCGTCATGGTGGCGGTCGTGCTCGCGCTCCAGGTGGCGGCGGAGGCGACCATGGCCCGGAACTACTGGCTGGGCAGCGTGTTCGTGACGCCGATGGCCCTGCTTCTGGGCGAGTTCGCCGGGGCGCACCCGGCGGGCGGGACCATGGCGGACCGGGGCGCCGACACGGTGGCGGGCGCCGCGACAGGGGTGCTGGTCTGCCTGCTGGTCGCCGACGGACGGGCCGTGGAGCGGGTCGAGGCCGCCCTCGGCCGGGTCCGCGAGGCCCGGGACGCCGCGCGTGACGGCACGCAGGACACCACCCGCGTCCGGGAGCGGCTCGGGGCGGCGCTGCTGGAGCTGCGCGCGGCGGTGGACGTCGCGGCCGGCGAGCGGCGGCGACCCGCGCCGCCCGGGGCTCGGATCGCCGCGCGGGTCGCCCACGAGGAACGCGAGGGGCACCGGGCCCTGGCCGCTCTCCACACCCCCGCTCCGGCGGGCGGCTGACGGCACACGGCCCTCCGGCGGGCCTCGACGGATCCGCCCGCGCCCGGCGCGGCAGAATCTACCGGGGAACACCGACTGGAGAGGATCGAGAACTGTGGCCGAGGACGCCGAGGACATCGTCGCGCGCGTGCTGCGCCAGTGGCAGCAGGTCCACCCAGGACTCGACACCGCGCCGATGGCCGTGATCGGCAGGCTCAACAGGTGCGCCGCCCTGCTTCAGCAGGCCACGGACGCCCCGCTGGTGCGCGAGGGGCTGACGCGGGCGGAGTTCGACATCCTGGGCACCTTGCGGCGCACGGGCCGGGAGCTGACGCCCGGGCAGATCGCCCGGGAGACGTTCGCCTCGGGCGCGGCCGTCACCAAGCGGCTGCGGGTGCTGGAGGAGCGCGGCCTGGTCGCGCGCCGACCGGACGGCCGCGACCGGCGGGTGGCCCACCTGTCGCTGACCGATTCCGGCCGGGAGCTCATCGACATACTGATCCCGCGCCAGCTGGAGTACGAGCAGGCGCTGCTCGCGGGCCTCGGCAAGGACCGGCAGGACGAGCTCGCCGGCACCCTCGCCGAGCTGCTCGTCCATCTCGAAGGGCGGCTCGGCGGCCTCCAGCCTTGAGCCCCGGCGGGCGGCCGGCACGAAACCGAGCGCTCCGCCGGAGGTGCGGTCGTGCGACTGGGGGCCGTCGGGGGCCGGTCGCGCCCACGTGGCGGTAGCCGCATATCGAGATAGCCTCGCGCCCCTTACGGGGCTCAGCCCGTACGCGGCTGGGTGAAGCGGAGCATGTTGCCGGACGGGTCGCGGAAGGCGCAGTCGCGGACGCCGTAGGGCTGGTCGACGGGCTCCTGGAGGACCTCGCCGCCCGCGGCCCGGATCCGCTCGAAGGTGGCGTCGCAGTCGTCGGTGGAGAAGATCACGCCGCGCAGCAGGCCCTTGGCCAGCAGTTCCGCCATGGCCTGCCGGTCGGCGGGCGAGGCGTTGGGGTCGGCGAGCGGCGGTTCGAGGACGACCTCCACGTCCGGCTGCGCGGGCGATCCGACGGTCACCCAGCGCATCCCCTCGAACCCGACGTCGTTGCGGACCTCCAGGCCGAGGGTGTCGCGGTAGAAGGCGAGGGCCTTGTCATGGTCGTCGACTGCGATGAAGCACTGTGAAAGCTTGATGGTCATGCCCTCGACGCTACGAGGCGACGGCCGGATCCGCTTCTCCGATCCTGACCGGTCTGCCGGCTCCCCCGGATCCGGTGACTCCCCCGGTCCTGAGCGGCCGTGTGTAGACCTTGGCCACGCACGCCGGGATCGCGGCGCCCGCCTCGTGGCGGCGGGCCCGGTACGCGCTCGGGCTCTCGCCGACCAGCTCGGTGAAGCGCGAGCTGAACGAGCCCAGTGAAGTGCACCCGACCTCGAAGCAGACCTCCGTCACGCTCAGGTCGCCCCGCCGCAGCAGCGCCTTGGCCCGCTCGATACGGCGGGTCATCAGGTAGTTGTACGGCGTCTCGCCGTACGCGGCGCGGAAGCTGCGGGAGAAGTGCCCGGACGACATGAGCGCGACGCGGGCCAGCGCCGGGACGTCCAGCGGTTGCGCGTAGTCGCGATCGATCACGTCCCGCGCGCGGCGCAGCCTCACGAGGTCCTCGAGTGTCACGCGTTCCAGCATCGCACGGCGGTCCGACAGAACGGCCTTGCGGCGGATACACCCCGGGGGGGTACAACTGAGGCATTGATACCCCCAAGGGGTATGGATCAGCCCACGTCGCAGGACAAGGTGGACGTGGTCAAGCGGCTCCAGGCCGAGGGCCGTTCGGTGGCGATGGTCGGCGACGGCGTCAACGACGCGGCGGCCCCGGCCCAGGCCGATCTGGGGCCGGCGACGGGCACGGGCACCGACGCGGCGATCGAGGCGGGCGACCTGACGCTCGTCCGGGGCGACCTGCGGGCGGCGGCCGACGCGATCCGGCTCTCCCGGCGCACGCTCGGGACCGTCAAGTCGAACCTCTTCCGGGCCTTCGTCTACAACGTGGCGGCCCTGCCGCCGGCCGCCGCCGGGCTGCTCAACCCGATGATCGCCGGGGCCGCGACGGCGTTCTCCTCGGTCTTCGTCGTCGGTAACAGCCTGCGCCTGCGCCTGCGCCGCTTCCGGGCGACGACGGGCTGACCCCGGCGGTCGTCAGGGCCCGTACGGGCCCTCGTGCGTCAGGGCGCGGGCGAGGCCGAAGGCGCCGGGGCGCCGGTGCCGGTGCCGACCCGGGGGGTGAGGAGGTCGTTGTCGCAGGCCAGGTTCTTCATCGACTTGCCGTTGCCCAGGAGGTCGACCTTGACGTCCTCGGGCCGGCGGTCGTCGGGCACGCCGTTGTGGGAGGCCGTGCAGACGAGCTGGTTGCGGGCGATGGGGCTGAACCGGGTGGGGTCCAGCGGCAGCCGGATGGTCACGGTGCCGGGGAGCGGGATGACGGTGACGGAGCCCTGGGGCAGCTTCGGCAGGTCCGTGAAGAGGCCCTGCATCCGCTCGGCCTCGTTGGGGCCCTGGAGCAGCAGGAGCACCGCCTCCTCCGCGCCGACCTCGCCGGCGGCGGGGCGGGAGCGGGGTTCGAGGCCGCCGGGGAAGCCGAAGTACAGCCGGACCTCCCGCACGGGGGCGCCGGGCCGCTTCGCGCCCTGCGCCGGCTGCCCCACCTCGATGACGTCGGTGGGCTCGACGCCGCACCCGGCCAGGACGCCCGCGAGGGCGCCGCACAGCGCCGCGGCGGCGGCCACGCGCCACTGCTTCACAGGTCTCATGACTCGTCACCTCCGCGCCGCAGCGGGAGGTCGACGGTGAACACCGCGCCTCCCTCGGGCCCGTTGGCGGCCCGTACGGTTCCGTCGTGCAGTCGTACGTTCTCCAGGGTGATGGCGAGTCCGAGGCCGCTGCCCTCGGAGCGGACCCGGGCGGCGTCGGCCTTGAAGAACCGGTCGAAGACGTGCGGCAGGACCTCCGGGTCGATGCCCTCGCCCCGGTCGGCGATCTCGATCAGCAGCCGCTCCCCGCTGTGCTCCCCGGCGTCGTGCCGGACCTCCGTGCGGACGGCGACGACGACCGGCTCCCCGCCGTGCCGCAGCGCGTTGCCGACGAGGTTGGCGACGACGACGTCGACGCGGCGCGGGTCCAGCCGGGCCCGTACGCCCTCGGGGAGGTCGGCGGTGACCTTGTCCTGCCAGCCCCGGGCCTGGAGGGTCTTGCGGACCGTCTCGGCCACGTCGACCTCGTCGAGGTGGAGGGCGGCGGCACCGGCGTCGAAGCGGGAGATCTCCATCAGGTCCTCGACCATGCGGGCGAGCTTGCCGGTCTCGCCGGCGATGAGCCGGACCGCGTAGGCGGTGTCGGCGTCCAGCGTGGCGGCGTCCTCGTCGAGGACGTCGACGACGGCGGTCATCGCGGCCAGCGGGGTGCGCAGCTCGTGGGAGACGTCGGCGGCGAAGCGGCGGGAGTTGGCCTCCATGCGGCGCAGTTCGGCGACGTTCTTCTCCAGGGCGGCGGCCATGTCGTTGAAGGTCCGTGAGAGGTCGGCGAGTTCGTCGCTGCCGGTGACCTTCAGCCGGGTGTCCAGCTCGCCCTCGGTGATCCGCTGGGTGGCGCGGCGCAGTTCGCGCACGGGCCGCAGCACGCCGCGCGCGGCGAGGAGGGCGGGCACGATGGCCAGCGCGGCGGCGGGCAGGGCGCCGCTCTGGGCCGCGTCGACCAGCGCCTGGACGTTCGCCTCGTCCTCGCGGAGCGGCACCTGGGCGTAGACCTCCAGGCCGGACAGCCGACCGTCCTCGCCGCTGAAGGCGACGGGCAGGCCGATGGCGAGCCAGGGCTCGCCGTTTATGTCGACGCGCTGGAAGGCGGCGATGCCGTCCCGGACCTTCTGCTGCACGCCGTCGGGGATGCCCTTGGCTCCGGGGCGGGCCGGGGGGACCATGGCGCCGCCCTGGTAGCGGGCGTAGATGTTCCAGTGCTGGGCCTGGCCGGCCCGGGCGAGGTTGGTGGTGAATCTGACCAGGTCGCCGTGGTTGGGCGGGAAGCGCAGGTCGGGGACCTGGGAGTTGACCTGGGCGCGCAGCGCGGAGACGGATGTGTCCTGGGTCCGCTTGAGGATCGCGGTGCGCGCCTCGCGGAAGGTGAGCGCGGCCGTGGTGAGCGCGCTGAGCGCGGCGACGAGGAGGAACGCCACCACGAGCCGGGCCCGCAGGCCCCGGTAGAAGGTACGCAGGGCCGGCCGCCCCAGGGTGGGGCGGCGCAGATGGACCGGGCGGTTCAGGAGGCTCATGAGAGGGGTCTTCCGCGGCTCACACGGGACCGAAGCGGTAGCCGAAGCCCCGTACGGTCTGAATGTAGCGGGGGGAGCGCGTGGTCTCCTCGATCTTGGTGCGCAGCCGCATGACGCAGGCGTCCACGAGGCGGGCGTCGCCGTGGTAGCTGTGCTCCCAGACGTGCTCCAGGAGCTGCTGGCGGCTGAAGACCCGGCCGGGGGTGGCGGACAGGTAGAGCAGCAGCTTCATCTCGGAGGGGGCGAGCGGCAGGTCCTGGCCGTTCTTGGAGACGAGCAGCCCGGCGCGGTCGATGGTCAGGTCGCCGTGGGTCTCGGCGGTGGCCTGGGGGACTGCCGGGTCGGGGCCGCCGCCGTCGACGGGGGCGGCGCGGCGCAGGACGGCCCGGATGCGGGCCTCCAGGACCTCGCCGCGGGCGGGCTTGACGATGTAGTCGTCGGCCCCGGCCTCCAGGCCGAGCACGACGTCGATGTCGTCGCCGCGGGCGGTGAGCATGATGATGGGGATCTGCTGGATGGCGCGGATGCGCCGGCAGACCTCGAAGCCGCTCATGTCGGGCAGCATCAGGTCCAGCAGCACCAGGTCGGGGCGGAAGCCCTCCAGCGCCGCCAGGCCGGCCCCGCCGGTCGGCGCGGCCTCGACCTCGTGGCCGCGGCGGCGCAGGGTGAGGGTGACCCCTTCCCTGACGGCCCGGTCGTCCTCGATCAGAAGCACGCGTGACATGAGGACCAGTATCGGTCGTTCGTATGCGCGAACGCGCCAGGGGGCTCGCTCTCGCCGGAACTGTCACCGACTCCTCATAAATTAACTCCTGTCCTTTACACCCCGATGTATCGCAGCAACAAGGACCGGAAGTCCCGGTCGAAGGCCTCGTAACGCTGCCGCAGCCGTTCCCCAGGCCAGTCGGCGGGCAGCAGGGGCGCGGGCAGCACCGGGTCGGCCAGCAGGTGGCGCAGTACCGCCGCCGACACGGTGAACCGCTCGGCGAGACGGTCCGGCCCGCCGGGCAGCGCCTCAAGGGCGGCTTCGAGGGCGTGGGCGCGGCGGGCCCAGCCCGTCAGGTCCCACAGGCCGGCGGCGAGGGCGGCCGGGTCCCCTTCGGGCGCCCCGGTGAACAGCGCGCACTGTCCGGCCACGACGGGCGGCCACGCCGGGTCGCGGACGAGGTTCGCGGGCCGCGTCCAGCACCCTTCCCGCAGTTCGGCCAGGCGCAGGGCGGCCATCGCCTGCCGCAGGGCGGCGCGGTCCGGGGCGGGGCGCCGCTCGGCGGTGACGACGGCGATCTCCCAGGCGCCGGACCAGGTGCCGGACCAGGTGCCGGACCAGGCGCGGGTGCGGGGCGCTCGGCTGTCGTCCTGCCGGGCCTGGCGGGCGAGCAGCCGTTCGGTGAGCCGGTACGTGCCGTCGCGCTGCTCCAGGTCCCCGGCGGCGACCATCCGGGTCAGGGCGGTGCGCACGGTGCCCTCGGCGGTGCCGAAGAGCTCGCCGACGCGGACCAGGGCGCGGGCGGGGAGGGCGGGCGGGTGGTGGCCCAGGAGCGTCGAGAGCACGACCGAGCGCGCGGTCAGCGGCCGCAGGGCGAGCGCCGAGCAGGGGTCTTCCAGTGAATCGGTGGCATCCATGACTGACGAAACCCTATCCATTACAGCTTCGCGTCACGCATCATAAAAGTGTAATGCCCGATCCGACCGTACCCCCGGAGGTCGCCGTGAGCGCCACACACGACGTGTTCAACCAGGCCCCGCCCCTGACCGGCTTCTCCACGGCCGACGAGCCCGCGCTGCTGGAGGCGCTGCGCCGGGACGGCGGCGGCCGGGGCGAGGCCGAGGTCCGGGAGCTGGGGGCGCGGGCCGGCTCGGAGGAGGTGCGGGAGTGGGCCCGGATGGCCGAGGCCAGCCCGCCGGTCCTGCGCACCCACGACCGCTACGGCCACCGGATCGACGAGGTCGAGTTCCACCCGGCGTGGCACCATCTGATGGCCGCCGCCGTCGGGAGCGGGCAGCACGCCGCCCCCTGGGCCGAGGCCCGGCCCGGCGCGCATCTGGTGCGGGCGGCGAAGTTCTACGCCTGGGCGCAGGCCGAGGCCGGCCACGGCTGCCCGGTGTCGATGACGTACGCCGCCGTGCCCGCCCTGCGCGCCCAGCCGGAGCTGGCCGCCGTGTACGAGCCGCTGCTGGCGTCCCGGACGTACGACTTCGGGCTGCGCCCGCCGCTCGGCAAGCGGGGCCTGATCGCGGGCATGTCGATGACGGAGAAGCAGGGCGGCTCGGACGTCCGGGCCAATACGACCCGGGCCGTGCCCACGGGCGACGGCTCGTACGCGATCACGGGCCACAAGTGGTTCACGTCGGCGCCGATGAGCGACGTCTTCCTGATGCTGGCGCAGACGGAAGAGGGGCTGACCTGCTTCCTGATGCCACGAGTACTGCCCGACGGCACCCTCAACGCGATGCGGCTCCAGCGGCTGAAGGACAAGCTGGGCAACCGCTCCAACGCCTCGGCGGAGATCGAGTACGAGCAGGCGCTGGCCTGGCCCGTGGGCGAACCCGGGCGCGGGGTGCGCACGATCGTCGAGATGGTCAACATGACCCGCCTCGACTGTGTGATCGGCTCGGCCGCCGGGATGCGCGCCGGGCTGCGGGAGGCGCTCCACCACACCGCGCACCGACGGGCGTTCGGCGCCGAACTGATCGACCAGCCGCTGATGCGCAACGTCCTGGCCGACCTCGCCGTGGAGTCCGAGGCCGCGACGACGCTGGCCCTGCGGCTCGCGGCGGCGCTCGACCGCTCCGAGGCGGGCGACGAGGGCGAGGCGGCCCTGCGCCGGCTCGCGCTGGCCGCCGGCAAGTACTGGGTGTGCAAGCGCGGCAGCGCCCACGCCGCCGAGGCCCTGGAGTGCCTGGGCGGCAACGGCTACGTCGAGGAGTCCGGCATGCCCCGGCTCTACCGGGAGGCGCCGCTGCTGTCCATCTGGGAGGGCTCGGGCAACGTGGCGGCGCTCGACGTGCTGCGGGCGCTGACCCGGGAACCGGCCTCGCTGGACGCCTACTTCACCGAGGTCGGCCTCGCCGCCGGCGCGGACGCCCGGCTGGACGCCGCCACGGCCCGCCTGCGCGCCCTGCTCGGCGAGCTCTCCGACCCGCACCGCGCCCAGCTCCTCGCCCGCCGCGTCGCCGAGCAGCTCACGCTCGTCCTCCAGGGCAGCCTGCTGGTGCGCCACAGCACCCCGGCCGTCGCCGACGCGTTCTGCGCCTCGCGGCTCGGCGGCGAGTGGGGCAACGCCTTCGGCACCCTGCCGACGGGCACCGACCTCGGGCAGATCCTCGACCGGGCCCGGCCGAAAGACACCCCGTGACCCCTACGTCGGCGGCCGTCCGCACCGAGCGCCGGGGCCCGGTGACCACCGTCGTCCTCTCCCGCCCGGACGTGCGCAACGCCGTGGACGGCCCGACGGCCGCCGCCCTGGCGGACGCCTTCCGGGCGTTCGACGCGGACCCGGCGGCGCGTGTCGCGGTGCTGTGGGGCGAGGGCGGCACGTTCTGCGCGGGCGCCGACCTCAAGGCCTTCGGCACCGGCCGTGCCAACCGCGTGGCTCCCGACGGCGACGGGCCGATGGGCCCCACCCGGCTGCGGCTGACCAAACCGGTGATCGCGGCGATCGCCGGGCACGCCGTCGCGGGCGGCCTGGAACTCGCGCTCTGGTGCGATCTGCGGGTGGCGGAGGAGGACGCCGTCCTCGGCGTCCTCTGCCGCCGCTGGGGCGTCCCCCTGATCGACGGCGGCACGGTCCGGCTGCCCCGGCTGATCGGCACCTCCCGGGCCATGGACCTGATCCTCACCGGCCGCCCGGTCCCGGCCGCCGAGGCGTACGCGATGGGGCTCGTCAACCGCCTGGTACCGAAGGGGACTTCGCGCGCGGCAGCGGAGTCGCTCGCGGCGGGGATCGCCCGCTTTCCACAGACGTGCCTGAGGAGCGACCGGGCGTCGGCGCTGGATCAGGAGGGGGTCGAGGAAGGGCGAGCGATGGACGCGGAACTCACCCACGGGCTGGCTTCCCTCGGAGAGGCGGCCCCGGGCATCGCCCGCTTCACCTCGGGGGAAGGACGACACGGCATGCCTCCCGGTGCCTGAGTCCGCCACCGGGCCGAAACCGGACCTTGCGGGGGTGCTGAGGCGGACGTGACGATGGCGGCATGACGCAGCCGGGCGAGGACGCGGGCAGCAGACACAGTGGTCACGACGGGAACAGCGCCGACAGCGGGCACAGCGGACGGGGTGCGGCGCGGCGTACCGTGCTCGGCGCGGCCACGGCCGGTGCGGCGGCCCTCGGGCTGCCGCCGGCGGCGGCGACGTCAGCGGCGGCGGCCGGACCCACACCCTTCCGCCACCGGCCCACCGCACAGCCCCCTTCGCGCGAACTCCGCGCACTGCTGCGGGAGATCGACCCACGCCGTATCGAGGCGACCGTCCGCAAGCTGGCGTCCTTCGGCACCCGGCACACCCTGTCCGCCCAGGACGATCCCGTACGCGGCATCGGCGCGGCGCGCGACTGGCTCCTGGCCGAGCTGCGCCACCGCGCGCGGGCCTCCGGGGGCCGGATGACCGTGGAGCTCCAGTCGTACGTACAGGAGCCCGCTCCCCGTGTCCCGGTGGCGACCCGGATCACCAATGTCGTGGCCACGCTGCGGGGTTCGGTCACGCCCGACCGGATCTATGTGGTCTCGGGGCACTACGACTCGCGGAACAGCGACCCGATGGACGCGACCGGCGACGCGCCCGGCGCCGACGACGACGCCTCCGGGGTGGCCGTCGCCCTGGAGCTGGCCCGGGTCTTCGCGACCCGGCGGCCGGCCGCGACCGTGGTGTTCGCGGCGGTGGCGGGCGAGGAGCAGGGGCTGTACGGGGCCGGGCACATGGCCCGGACCTACCGGGGCCGGCGGGCCGACGTGCAGGGCATGTTCACCAACGACATCGTGGGGAGCCCGACCGCCGAGGACGGTTCGCGCGACCCGTACACGATCCGGTTGTTCGCCGAGGGGGTGCCGACCTCGGAGACGCCGGAGCAGGCCGAGGTGCGGCGCTCGGTGGGCGGCGAGAACGACTCGCCCTCGCGCCAGCTGGCCCGGTTCGTGAGGGACACCGCCGAGAACGACGCGACGGGGATGCGGGTGCGGGTGGTGTACCGCCGCGACCGCTATCTGCGCAGCGGCGACCACATCCCGTTCCTCCAGCAGGCCTATCCGGCGGCGCGGTTCACCGAGCCGGCCGAGAACTACGCGCACCAGCACCAGGACGTGCGGGTGGTGGACGGCAAGCAGTACGGGGACCTGCCCGAATTCTGCGACTTCGGCTTCATCGCCCGGGTGGCCCGGGTGAACGCGGCCGCCCTGTGGTCGCTCGCCCAGGCCCCGGGCACCCCGCGCGGCGCGAGGATCCGCACCGCCGCCCTCGGCAACTCCACCGAGCTGGCGTGGGAACGCGGCCCCGAGCCGGACCTCGCCGGGTACGAGGTGGTGTGGCGGGAGACCACCGAATCGGAGTGGACCCACGTCATCCCGGCCGGGAACGGGACCCGGCACGTCGTCGACCTGTCCAAGGACAACGTGTTCTTCGGTATCCGCGCGCTCAACCGCTCCGGCCTGCGCAGCCCGGTCGCTTTCTGCGCACCCCAGCCGTGAGACCCCACGACTTCACCTGATCAGGAGGCGACCGCCTGCGGCATGGCAGCCGCGCCGAGGCAGAATTGCAGGAGGCCCGCGCTCACATCCTTGATGACGTTCTCCATCTCGGCCCACGGCGGCTGGAATTCCGTACCCCATTCGACCGTGTAGGAGAGGATCTTTCCCTTGTCCTGGTCGGTGATGTGCCGGGAGAAGGCGTAGTCGTCGCTGGTACCGCACGTCGGGTAGAGGTCGAAGCCCGACTTCGCCGTGTACTTCGTGCCCCGTACGCCGTGCAGTGCTTCGCTGAAGCTCCGGGCCAGCGCGGTCGCGCTGTCGAGGTCGCTCTTGGGAATGTACTCGCGGTACTCGGTGTCGTCGGCCATGCCCCGGCGTCCGTCGTAGGCCGGGTTGAGGAAATTCATCGACTTGTCGTCGGACTGGTCCTGGTCGTCGCCCCACACATAGAGCATGTCCTGGGAATAACTGTGCACGTCCACGAACCAGCGCGTGCGCGGGAAGGCGTCGTCCAGGAGCCATCGCACGTTCCGGGTCTCGGGCTCGGAGAACGGATGGGGCCCCTGGTAGAGCTCCGGGTCGCACGGATCGCTCGATACGCGTACGCCCGCCGTGGGTGAGAACGCCGTGGCGACGTCGAACAGAAAGTCGTAATTACGGTTGATGTCGACGCCCACGCACTCGCCGTCACCACCGGCGGGGGCGTGGGCGGAGTTGCGGTTCTTGCGCCACATCGGTTCGACGGTCTGGCTGTAGCGACGCCCGTCCGGATTGACCAGCGGGAAGACGACGATGTCCAGGTCGTTCAGCAGCGTACACACGTCGGCGGCGGTGAATCGCTTGCCGCCGTAGCCGAGACCCGATTTGGACTTGTACGCCTCCAGCAGATCGGCGGCGAAATCGACGAGGATCTCGCAGCTTCCCCACTCACGGGCGTGCACTCCTCCGATGAGTACGACACAGTCATGGGTGCCGGCGTCGTGGTCGCCCAGGCGCAGCGCGTGGCAGGTGACTCCCTCGATCGATTTCTCCGGGAGCTCGACGAGCTCGCAGAGCCCCGGGTAGGCGTGCGCCAGGTTCACCGACGCGGAGTCGACTTCGGCGATGTTGAGGTACGGCATCTCAGCGCTCCCGCTTCTCGTCCTTCGTCTTCTCCCCGAGCCCGTGCGGAACCGCGTCGGGGGCCGCGAACCGATTACCGGTGCCCACTTCCGCCTGACGGGCCCGGCCGGTGGCGGTCGCGTCCCGGAGCACGTGTACGGTGACTCCCTCCCGCCCGTCGATGTCCAGGGCTTTCGCTTCCGTGACATAGGCCTCGATGCTCACCTCGTCCCCGGGACCGCCGGTGCGGCGCGGGCCTCCCCCGATGTCCGGGCGCTCCTCCCGGAGCGTGGTGCGCAGGGTCTTTTCGTCCGCCGCCGTCACGCGTACGTGGAGCGTCTTCTCTCTGTCGGCCATGTCGACTCCTTTGCGTTGCAAGGAGAACGTGCTGCTCGAAGGGGTCCGGGATCTGACCGTCATGTCCTCCCAGAAGCCCCGTAGCTCTTTGCATGTCATGCCCTGCCAGGGCGCTCGCTTGCGTCGCACCCAGGACAGGGGGTTCGCGTAGCTCAGCCGGCGGTACGGGCGCAGGAGCGCCTGCTGCTGCCGGCAGAACGTCTCGCGCACTTCCGCTCTCGGCAGGGACCCCATGGCGGGGTAGGGGCACAGCTCGAAGGGACAGTCGCGCAGACAGGCGCTGCCCGGTGGCGCGTTCTCTGCCATGCCGACGGTCCGCCTGGGGTCCAGGGGGCGGCGGTCCTTGGTGAGGCAGGGCGGCAGTACGGGCCTGTTCGCGCGCTTGAGGCGTACTTCCAGCTCGTCGACGTTCTCCCCGTCCCTCTCCGTGAGGTTGAGAAGGAGGATGACGTCGGCGAGCAGCTGCTGGGCGCGTGGGTGGAGGGTGGACCATCCCACCGATGGCGGAATCCAGAGGTTGTGCTTGCGGTAGGCGCCGGGTTCGGCGGGCGAGGAGCCGATGTTGCCGACCGTCCCCATCTCGTCGATCCAGACGAACCGCTCGGGGTGACCGCTCTGGAGGGCGAGCACCGCCAGGTTCGCCGCTTCGGCCACGAAGGGATGCAGCCGGTCTCCCCCGGGGGGCCGGTCGTCGTCCTGGTCCCGGCCGTGCGTGTCCCGTTTGGTGCCCGCCATCTCGAGCCAGCGCCGCACCGCCTGGACCGGATCGGCTTTCGTCCGCGAGTGGATACGGCCGGGCGTCCGGGGTCCGCTCCTTGTCGTGCTGTCCGGGAGTTCCCACAGGCACAGCGCCTGGATCAGTATCAGCTGTGCGATCCAGGAGCGGGCATGGGCGAGCATGTCCTCCGCCTGCGCGATGAGGAATTCCCGGGCCTCCTTGTTCACGTGCGGGTGCAACCTGCGGCGGTTGGCGGCGCTCTTGAAGCCCTGCGCCAGGGCGATCTCCAGGGAGAGCGGCAGATCCGCGTGATGGGAGTGGGTGTGCTCCGGCTCCAGATGGCCGAGCCAGAGCCGGACCCTTTCCTTCGCCTGGCTTCTGTGCGCTTCGCCGACGGATTCGGCCATCAGGGGCACCAGCCAGGCCCGCATGACGAACTTCCGCCAGATCTCGGCCCGGCGCTCGGCACTGTTCTTCTCGCACTTCGCGTACTGCTCGCGGACCTGGTCGTTGCCGGTCATCTGCCGGAGATAGAACTCCCGGGTCCGGTGTTCCGTGTACGACTCGTCCCGGGTCGCTCTCTCGTACTGCACCCAGGGGTCGTCGTCCCGGGACATCTCCTCCTTGGGCGGCAGGGGGAACATGATGCGAAGGGCGTCGAAGGCCGGGTCGCCCCCCGCGCCCACCTCCTGTGCGATGGCGAGTCTGACGGGGTACGAGGGCTCGACGGTGGCCATGGAGAACAAGGAACCGTAGCCCTTTCGGACCCGGTCGGCGATGTCGTCGCCGGGCCCGGAATCGGCGACCGCCCTCAGAGCCTCGCCGAACCGGTGCACCAGTGTGAGCTTCGCCCCCGCGATGGTCCTCGGATCGCCCGCCCTGATCCACTTCCAGCGCCGGAGGACGGACCGCGCGATGGCCTGGAGATCGGCTCCTCTGCCGATCTGATCGATTTCGAGTGCGGCGGCGTACATCTCCAGCGCCTTGGGATCCGTGCGCTCTTCGGCCGCACGGAGAAGCCGCCGGACGACGCCCCTCCAGTCGACGGCTCCCCACCGGGGGTCACTCCGGTCCGCTCGGGACCTGAGGACGAGGCCGATGAGCAGTTCCCGGCCCGGCCCCGGCTCTTCGAGCGCCTTGGCGAAGAGCTCACAGCGGAAGACGTCGAAATAGCCGGAACCGAGATACGCCTGGATGATGCTGTGCGGGAAGCGGACCCGGTTGCCGTGCGCCTCCACCAGACCGAGCTGTTCGGCCTGGGTGGCACACAGGGCCAGGAGCACCCGGCACCGATGCAGATCCGTCTTCACGGGGCAACGTCCCCGCAGCCTCTCCGAGAGCCGCTCCCAGACTCCCGGGAATCTCGATTCCGCGTCGCCGTGGTCCGTCCCGATCAGTTCGTCGAACCTGACCTCCAGCCGGTCCTGGAGCAGTCCTATCCCGGCCAGTGCGGAAATGACCTCGATGGTGGTCTCACGGTCCTCGGAGGACAGCGCGACATTGCCCCGGACATGCCCTGATCTCAGGGCGCTCCGCCAGGTCTCCAGCAGTTGCAACCGCAAGCCCGCCCGGTCGGAGTCGCGGGTGTCCAGTTTCTCCGAGCGCTTGGCTCCGCCCAGGTGGTCGAGCAGATGGCTGTCCCGTAGCTGTCGTGCGATCTGGAGGTACAGGGGGGATTCCGCCACGCACGCCGTTTCGACGATCCAGTCCAGCCGGTGGTCGTCCGGGTCGTCACTGTCCTTCTCCAGGTATTCCAGCGCCGCCTCCTCGCTGAGCGGTTCCAGATCGATGATCGCCGCCTGTGTGTTCTCCAGTGGCGAGTGGGGTCTGGAGGCGATGACCAGGGGGAGTCTCTGGCGCCGCGCCCGCTCGATCGCATGGCGGATCCGGATGTCCCGCTCCTTCTGTTCCTCCCCTTCGGCGAAGGTCTCCTCAAGGCCGTCGGCGAGGATCACCACCTTGTCGTCGATGCACAGTTGCCGCCACACCCGTTCGCTCTGGTGGCTGGACAGCACACCGCGGTCCACCAGCTCGGCGAAGCGCTTCATGCCCATCTCGCGGAAGTCCAGCCGTGCCCCGTCCAGTTCGGCGTCCCGCAGCCGTACCGGCACAGGGGTGACTCCCTTCCTGGCCAGCAGCTGGGTGAGCTGGACGAGCACCGACGTCTTTCCCGCCCCCACACCGCCTACCAGCAGGTAGGGCCGTCTGGTGCGCCGGTCGTGCAGTGCCCGCGCGATGATGAGGCACACCTCTTTCCGCCCGACCACATCCGCCATCGTCGGGCCGGCCGTCGGTACGAGCCGACGGGGCTCCTTCTTGGCCGCCCTGTTCAGCGGTCTCCGAACCGACCAGTACTGTCCGAGCAGAAAGATGCCGGTCGCGAGCCCGAGGCTCAGGAACGGCGCGAGGAAGCCGTACACCACCGTGCAGCCGTTGCTTCCACCCTGATCGCAGAATCCCTGCACGGGGGACTTGCTGTGGGTGAACATCCCGTACAGGCCTTCGGCGACCCAGCCCAGGAGGACCAGGGTGGCGATGTAGGACAGCCGCTGCAGGAGCATCGCGGTCGACGGCTTGGCCCACCAGCGCCGGGCCGGGGCCACCAGGCTGCGGGCGGCCATGCGGACGCGCAGTCTTCGGACGAACCGTTCGACGGCACAGACACTACGGAGGAGCCAGCGCCGGACACGGACCAGCGGCGGTCGAGTCGGCGGCGATACTTTTCCCTTGGGATGTCTGATGGCGTAGTTCATGGTGTCCCAGCCCTTGCTGATGGGCCCTGAACCGTCCGTCCCCTCCATCGTGCGCTGGGCCTCCGCCACTGTCGAACGCTGCCGAACGCCGGGTGTCACGGAAGCCGGGCCACCCCCACGCTCACCCGATCGGAGTAATTCCGCCGGACAGGTGGAAAACAGGGCCACCGCCCCCGCAAGATCCACGTCGTGAATGCATGGCGCCGAGCGGGACGGACCGGATGCGCGACCTTGGTGGTCGCCTTCGCGACGGTGGGGGCCGGGGTGCTCCCGGAGCCGCCCGACGCGGTGGGGCCCGCGAGCGGGATCGTCGTCACCGACGAGCTCGTCGAATCCCGCACCGCCGAAACCTTCGTGCACGCCGGGCCCGGCTGTCTGATCGCCCGTGCGGAAGGGACGCTCGGCGTGTCGTTCGCCGCGCTCTGCCCGGCGGCCCCGGCACCCGCACCGCCACCGCCCCCTCCCCCGTCGCCGTCCCCGACGCCCGACCCCCCGCTCCCGCTGAAGGCCGCGCCCGCGCCCCCGGCCGCGCCGCTCGCCTCCCCCGAGCCGCCGCCGGGCAAGGAGCCCCCGCCGCCGACGCCCGCTCCCCCGGCCCGGCCCGAGCCCGCGCCCACCCCGCCGCCACCGGCTCCCGCGCCCACGCCGCACATCGCGCGGCGGCCCTACCACCAGGCCGTCGCCAAGCCGGCCCAGAACGGGGCCTCGCTCGTCACGCTCACGCTGGTGATCACCGCCCCCGCCGTGCTCGCCGCCGCCCTGCTGCGTCCGCGCGGCAGCGGTGGCGGGGGCGGCAGCTGACCACCCGGTTCCAGGATCCGCCCCGCCGACCTACCCTCCTTGGAGGTATCCCTTGTCCGAGTGGCTGGTTCTGGCCCTCGCCATGGCCGCCGCGTGCGCGGTCGTCCTGTCCATCACCGTCCTCCGGCAGCGCCGGATCAGCGTGAACGACAACCCGCACGAGACCCCCGATGTCATCGAGTACATGACCATGATGGTCGGGGTGGTCTATGCCATCGTGCTCGGCCTGGCCATCGCCGGTGTCTGGGAGGCGCGCAACGGCGCGCAGGACACCGCCCGGGCCGAGGCCCAGGCCCTCCACGAGGTGAGCGAACGGGTCCAGGCCTACGCCCCGACCGAGCGCGAGCAGGTGCGCGCGGACGTGAACTCCTATGTGAGCTACACGGTCAAGAAGGAATGGCCGTCGATGCTCAAGACGGGCGAGCTCACCGACAAGGGCGCCGAGCTGCTCGACAAGGTGCGCGCCGACCTCACCTCGTACCAGCCGCGCGACGACCACGAGGGCCAGTCGTACCAGCCGCTGCTCGACCAGATCGGCGCGGCCGACGCGGCGCGCAACACGCGGGCGGCCAACGCCGGGCCGGCGATGCCGGGCGTGGTCTGGTTCGGGCTGATCGCGGGGGCGCTGGTGGCGGTGGGGCTGATCTTCACGCTCCAGATCCGGCGGTCGCCGCGCGAGCTGCTGCTCGCCGGGCTCTACAGCGCGCTGATCGCCTTCCTCCTCTTCCTCATCTGGGACTTCAACTCCCCCTTCGGCCATCACGTGGCCGACACGGCGGGCCCGTTCAGCGATCTGTTCTCCATCTGACGGGCAGGTGCTTGAGGCCGTTCTGGAAGTTGGACGTCAGCCGGACCGGTTCGCCCGCCCGTTCGAGGCCGGGCAGCCGGTCCAGCGTCGCCCGCAGCATGGCCCGGATCTGGGTGCGGGCGAGGTGGGCGCCCAGGCAGAAGTGCGGGCCGAAGCCGAAGCTGACGTGGTCGTTGGGGGTGCGGGTGATGTCGAAGCGGTCGGGGTCGGGGAAGACGCGCTCGTCGCGGTTGGCGGAGGCGTGGTAGACGACGACCTTCTCGCCGCGCCGGATCCGCTGCCCGCCGAGCTCGGTGTCGCGGGCGGCGGTGCGCCGGATGTCCAGCACGGGCGGCCAGTGGCGCAGCACCTCCTCGACGGCGGAGTCGGTCAGCTCGGGCCGGCGGCGTAACGCCTCGTACTGCCCGGGGTGGTCGAGGAGCGAGTGGAGGCCGCCGGGGATGCCGTTGCGGAGCGTTTCGTTCCCGGCGACGGCCAGGAGGAAGAACATCGTTTCGAACTCGTCGCCGGTGAGCCCGCCCTCGCGCATCCGGGCCATGACGCTGCCGGGCCGGGGCGCGTCGGCGAGCGCGTGGGCGTAGTGGAACATGTCGGTGAGCGCCTCGGGCGAGCGCGGGTTCAGCGGGGTGCCGTCGGGCCTGACGAGCGTGGCGGGCCGGTGGGCGAGGGCGGCCCGGCCGAGGGGGCTGAGGGCGTCCGGGTCGGCGGTGCTGGAACCGGCGTGGTCGGCGTCCTGGTAGCCGATCACCCGGTTGGACCAGTCGTAGAGCAGCCGCCGGTCCTCCTCGGGGACGCCCAGGATGTGGGCGAGGGTCCAGATCGGCAGGTCGGCGGCGAGCTCCACGTAGTCGGCCTCGCCCCGGTCGGCGGCTTCCTCGACGAGGGCGCGGGCCCGGGCCTCGATGGCGGTCTCCAGCTCCCGGGTGGCGCGCGGGGTGAAGGCGGCGGCGACGATACGGCGCAGCCGGACGTGGGCGGGCGGGTCCTGGTTGAGCATCATGGCCCGGACGAAGGCGAGGTCGCCCTCGGTGTCCGGGTCGCGGATCTGGGTGGCGCCGAGGTGCGAGGAGAAGGTCCCGGTGTCGCGCAGGACCTGTTTGACGTCGGCGTGCCGGAAGACCGCCCAGTAGCCGGGGCCCGCCGGCCACGGTCCGACGGCCGTCTCGGGCACCCGGCAGACGGGGGCGTGGTCGCGCAGCTCCCGGAAGAGGGCGTAGGGGACGCCGCGGGCGTAGGTCGCCGGGTCGAACACGGCGGCCGGGCCGGCGGGTGCCCCGGGGTGCGTCTGATGTGCGCTCACGGGCCGGACCGTACGTCGTCGGCTGGCGGGCCCGTCAAGGGGCCAACAGAATTGTCCGGATGCTCCTGGCTCCCACGCACCCCGGTCGTACCCCGGAATGACCGGTTCGGGGCTAGGTTCCCCGCGCGTCGACTGGTGCCGCCGGATTGGGGGTACTGAGGAACGGACGGGAGGTAGAGAGCGTGACTGACTGCTTTGCTGACAGGGAAGGCCTCACCCGGCCGGTCGGTGAATCGGAAGCCGACGCGTATGTGCGCGGCATCTCGTTCAAGACCGGACCACCTCGCCTTCTCGGTGTCGAACTGGAATGGCTCGTCCACGATCTGCACGATCCCACCCGCCCCGTCGCCGCCCACCGGCTGGCGGAGGCCGCCGACCGGGTGGGCGCACTGCCGCTGAGGTCGCTGTTCACGGTAGAACCCGGCGGCCAGCTGGAGTTCAGCTCCCAGCCCGCGGAGTCCCTCGCCGCCTGTGTGACGGACGTATCCGCCGATCTCTCCCTCGCCCGCGCGGAGCTCCGCACGCTGGGCCTGACCCTGGCCGGGTACGGCAAGGAGCCGTGGTACGAGCCCCCGAGGGTCCGCAGCACCCCTCGCTACAACGCGATGGAGGTGTACTACGACCGCATCAACGGCGCCGGGCGCAATGTGATGTGCCGCACGGCGTCGGTGCAGGTCTGTGTGGACGCCGGGTACGAGGGGCCGGGGCCGCTGGGGTATCTGCGGCGCTGGCGGCTCGCCCATCTGCTGGGCGCGGTGCTGTCGGCGGCGTTCGCCAACTCGCCGCTGGCGCACGGCCGTCCCAGTGGCTGGCGGTCGACCCGGCAGGCCTGCTACGCGCGGATGGACCCGGGGCGCACGCTGGCCCCGCCGGACTGGCACGACCCGCGGGCGGCCTGGGCGGCGTACGCGCTGGACGCGAAGGTGATGTTCGTACGGACCGAGGACGAGCCGTGGGCCGTGCAGCGGGCGCTGCCGCTGCGGCAGTGGACGCGCACCGGCTCGCCCCGGCAGGTCACGGCCGACGATGTGGCGTACCACCTGACCACGTTGTTCCCGCCGATAAGGCCGCGGGGTCATCTGGAGCTGCGGATGATCGACGCGCAGCCGGGCGAGGACGGCTGGGTGGTGCCGCTGGCGGTGACGGCGGCGCTGTTCGACGATCCGTCGGCGGCGGAGACCGCCTACCGGGCGGTCAAGGGGCTGGCCGACGTCCCGGGCCGGCAGCCTCCGCCGAGGAACGCGCTGTGGCGGCGGGCGGCCCGGCACGGGCTGGCCGACCCCGAGCTCCACGCGGCGGCGGTCGTGTGTTTCGCCGCCGCGCGGGAGGCGTTGCCCCGGCTGGGGGCGCCGCCCCGGGTGCTGGACGCCGTCGAGGAGTTCACCGGACGGTATGTGGAGCGGGGCCGATGTCCCGCCGACGACCTGCTGGATCTGGTCGGGGCGCGGCAGGGGGGCGGGTCGTGAGGCCCGCCCCCGGATCCGGCCCGGCCGCCCTGCGGGAGCGCGCCGCGAGTGCCCTGCTCGCCGCCCGCGCGCGCACCCGCACGCTGACGACCTGTGTGGACGAGCGTGAGCTCGTCGCCCAGCACTCCCCGCTGATGTCCCCGCTGGTGTGGGATCTCGCCCACATCGGCAATCAGGAGGAGCTGTGGCTGTTGCGCGCCGTGGCCGGGCAGGAGGCGCTGCGCCCCGAACTCGACCCGGTGTACGACGCCTTCGAGCATCCGCGGGCCGAGCGGCCGTCGCTGCCGCTGCTGCCCCCGCGCGAGGCGCACGCCTACGCGGCCGATGTGCGCGGCCGGGTGCTGGACGTGCTGGAGCGGACGCCCATGGAGGGCGGGGGGCCGCTGCTCGCGGACGACTTCGCCTTCGGCATGATCGCTCAGCATGAGCAGCAGCACGACGAGACGATGCTCATCACGCATCAGCTGCGGGCCGGCCCGGCGGCGCTGACGGCGCCCGAGCCGCCGGAGGCCGCGCCGGACGCGGCCCTGTTGCCGGCGGAAGTGCTGGTGGAGGGCGGCCCGTTCACCATGGGAACGTCCACGGAGCCCTGGGCGCTGGACAACGAACGCCCGGCCCATCCCCGGCTGGTGGCGTCGTTCTTCATCGACACGCTGCCGGTGAGCAACGGCGCGTACACGCGTTTTATCGAGGACGGCGGTTACTCGGACCCGCGCTGGTGGCGTCCGGAGGGCTGGGAGCAGGTGCGCCGCCATTCCCTTTCCGCCCCGCTGTTCTGGCGGCGCGAGGGCGGCGCGTGGGTGCGGCGGCGGTTCGGGGTGACCGAGCCCGTGCCGCCCGACGAGCCGGTGCTGCACGTGAGCTGGTACGAGGCCGCGGCCTACGCGGAGTGGGCCGGGCGGCGGCTGCCCACGGAGGTCGAGTGGGAGAAGGCCGCCCGCCACGACCCGGCCTCGGGGCGCTCCCGGCGCTATCCGTGGGGCGATGACGATCCCACCCCCGAGCACGCCAACCTCGGCCAGCGCCATCTGCGTCCGGCGCCGGTGGGCGCCTACGCGCGGGGCGCGTCCCCGCTGGGGGTGCGGCAGCTGATGGGGGACGTCTGGGAGTGGACGGCGAGCGACTTCCTGCCCTATCCGGGGTTCCGGGCGTTCCCGTACCGCGAGTACTCCGAGGTGTTCTTCGGCGACGGCCACAAGGTCCTGCGCGGTGGTTCCTTCGCCGTCGACCCGGTGGCCTGCCGGGGGACGTTCCGCAACTGGGACCTGCCCGTCCGCCGGCAGATCTTCTCCGGTTTCCGTACGGCGCGCGACGCGGAACCCGTCTGATGTGCCGCCACATCGCGGTCCTGGGCCCCGACGCCCCGCTCGCCGAAAGCCTGGCCGATCCGCCGTACTCGCTGGTCCGCCAGTCGTGGGCGCCGCGTCACCAGCGCAACGGGACCGTCAACGCGGACGGCTTCGGCGTGGGCTGGTACGCGCCGGGCGACCCGCTGCCCGCGCGCTACCGGAGGCCCGGGCCCATCTGGGGCGACGAGTCGTTCGCCGACATAGCCCGGGTGGTACGGACCCGGGCGCTGCTCGCCGCCGTGCGCGACGCGACGCGTCCGGGCGGGGACGGGGAGGCCGCCGCGGCGCCCTTCGCGGGCGGCCCCTGGCTGTTCAGCCACAACGGGGCCGTCGCCGGCTGGCCGGACACGGCGGAGACGCTGGTCCCCCTGCTGCCGCCGGGCGCGCTGCTGCGCCTCGTCGCCCGCTGCGACTCGGCGTTCGTCTGGGCGCTGGTGGAGCACCGGCTGCTGGGCGGCGAACCGCTGGGCCGGGCGCTGGCCGGGACCGTCACGGCCCTGGCGCGGGCCGCTCCCGGGTCGCGGCTCAATCTGCTGCTCACGGACGGCGCTTCGATCGCCGCCACGGCGTGGGGCGATTCGCTCTGGTACCGCGCCGGGCCCGGTGAGCGCACGGTCGTGGCCTCCGAGCCGTACGACGACGCCCCGGGCTGGACCGAGGTCCCCGACCGGTCGCTGCTGACGGCCGATCGCAGCGGCGTGTCCGTCTCTTCTCTCACCCCACCCACATCACGCAACGCACGCTTCCCGGATTCCCCGCGCAAGGAGCCCGTTCAGTGAGCCCGTTCGTCCTCACCCGTACCCTCCCCCTCGACGCGACGGCCGCCGCGCTGCGCGCGGACGTCTCCGAGGGCCTGACCCGCTCGCCGAAGGAGCTCCCTCCGAAGTGGTTCTACGACGCCCGGGGCAGTGAGCTGTTCGACGAGATCACCCTGCTGCCGGAGTACTACCCGACCCGTGCCGAGCGCGAGATCCTCATCGCCCGCTCCGAGGAGATCGCCGCCGCGACGGGGGCCCGTACGCTCGTCGAGCTCGGTTCGGGCTCCTCGGACAAGACCCGGCACCTCCTCGACGAACTGTCGTCGCTGGAGGTGTACGTCCCCGTCGACGTCAGCGAGTCCGCCCTGACCGGGGCCGCGGAGACGCTGCTGGCCGGGCATCCGTCGCTGACGGTGCACGCGCTGGTCGCCGACTTCCAGTACGGGCTCACGCTGCCGGACACTCCGGGGCCGCGGCTGGTCGCGTTCCTCGGCGGCACGATCGGCAATCTGCTGCCGCCCGAGCGGGCGGTGTTCCTCGCGGGCCTCCGCGCGGGGCTCGCCGAGGGCGACGCGCTGCTGCTGGGCACCGACCTGGTCAAGGACGAGAACGTGCTGGTGCCCGCCTACGACGACGCGCGCGGGGTGACCGCCGCGTTCAACAAGAACGTCCTCGCCGTCATCAACCGCGAGCTCGAAGCCGACTTCGACCCCGACGACTTCGACCACGTGGCGCTGTGGGACGCGCGGCGGGAGTGGATCGAGATGCGGCTGCGTGCCCGCGGCCCGGTGGTGGCGAAGATCCAGGCGCTGGACCTGGCGGTCACCTTCGAGCCGGGCGAGGAGCTGCGGACGGAGGTGTCGGCGAAGTTCCGTCAGGAGGGCGTGCGAAGGGAGCTGGCGGCGGCCGGCCTTGAGCTCACCCACTGGTGGACGGACCGGGCGGGACGCTTCGCCCTGTCACTCGCGGTACCGGTGTGATGGTCAGGGGCTGTGGCCGCCGGTGCCGGTGAGATCACCATCTCATCGCACCGGCACGCCGGGTCATGGTTCAATTCCGTGCGTGAAACCGCCCGTAGCCCCCCGCAGATTCGAGTAGCGCATGGTCGAGCCGCTGCGCCCCGGCGACCCCCGGCGTATTGGCCCGTACCGGCTGGAGGGCCGGCTGGGCGCGGGCGGCATGGGGCAGGTGTTCCTCGGCGCGTCACCGTCGGGCCGGAAGGTCGCGGTGAAGCTGATCCTGCCGGAGCTGGCCGCCGCCCCGCAGTTCCGGGCCCGTTTCAAGCGTGAGGTCGACGCGGCGCGCCAGGTCGGCGGCTTCCACACCGCCCAGGTCGTCGACGCCGACCCGGACGCGGCGTCGCCATGGCTGGTCACCGCGTTCATCCCCGGCCCCACCCTGCAACGGACCGTCACCGAACGTGGCCCGCTCGCCCCCGACGTCGTGCTCCGCCTCGGCGCCGGGCTCGCCGAGGGGCTCGCAGCCATCCACCGCTGCGGCCTCGTCCACCGCGACCTCAAACCCGGCAACGTCATCATGGCCGACGACGGCCCCCGCATCATCGACTTCGGCGTGGCCCACACCCCGGGCGACACGATGACCCGCACGGGCTCGGTCATCGGCACCTACGCCTATATGTCGCCGGAACAGATACGCGCCGAGACCGTCTCCCCCACCAGTGACGTGTTCGCGCTCGGCTCGGTCCTGGCCTTCGCCGCCACCGGGCGCAGCCCCTTCGACGCGACGTCCGTGCCGGCCATCGTCCACCGGGTCACCAGCGGAGAGCCCGTGCTGGACGGCCTGTCGGGCGAGCTGTACGAGCTGGTGGCCGCCTGCCTGGCCAAGGAGCCGGGCGACCGCCCGTCCACGGCGGACGTCCTCAGGCGGCTGTCGGTCACCGGCGGCTCACCCGGCACCGCGTCCGTCGTCCCCACCAAGCCGTTGCCCCGGCGCACCCTGCTGTTCGGAGGGGCGGCCGCCGCGACGGTGACGGTCGCCGGGGCCGCGTATCTCCTCTGGCCGGAGTCCGGCGCGAAGGCCTCGGCGAAGAACCGCCCGGCCGCCGCCCCGGCACCCGCCGCCCGGGACTTCACCAAGCCCGTCGCGAGCCTCACCGGCCACACCAGGGACATCGGCTGCCTCGTCTTCGGCCCGGACGGCAGGACCCTGGTCAGCGGCGGCTTCGACAAGACCGCGCGGCTGTGGGACGCCGTCACCGGCCGTGCGATCACGACGTTCAAGGGCCACACCGAGTGGGTCATGTCGCTGGCCTACAGCCGGGACGGCCGGACGCTGTTCACCGGAAGCTTCGACAAGACGCTGCGGCGCTGGGACGTACGCACGGGCGCGCCGCTGGACGTCGTCACTACATATGACGGCGAGTTCGACAGCGTCAACTGCCTGGCGCTCAGCCCGGACGGCGCGACGCTCGCCGTGGGCGTGGGCAGCCGGGTCGAGCTCGTGAAGCCGGACACGGGCCGCTCCTTCGCCACTCTCACCGGGCACACCGGCAGCATGGACCACATCGCGTTCAGCCCGGACGGCAAGACCGTCGCCACGGTGGCCGCCGACACCGGCAAGTACGGCACGGTCCGGCTCTGGGACGCCGGCACCGGACGCCCCACCGCGACGCTCACCTCCGATGTGGAGAAGAACTTCTCGACGACGGTGTTCAGCCCGGACGGGAAGACGGTCGCGGGTGCCGGACCCGGCGTCCGGCTCTGGGATGTAGCCACCGGACGCCCTACCGCGACGCTCACCGACGCCCACTCGTACATCCGCTCGGCGGCGTACCGCCCGGGCAAGGCGGTGATCGCGGGTGCCGGTTCCTCGCGCAAGGCCGACGTCGCGGACGGCACCGGCAAGGCCGTCAGTCTCTGGGACCTGTCCACCGGGCGCGTCGCCTCGACCCTGACAGGCACCGCGCCGCAGTCCAAGTACGACCCCTCGATCTCGGTACTGGCGTTCAGCCCGGACGGCGCGACCCTGGCGGCCGCCGTCAACATGACCTTCGGGCGTGACGAGTCCGCCCACACGATCCAGCTCTGGAAGCTTCCCTAGCTCACCGGTTTCCCGGCTCCCCGCCGAAGCCCCCTTCTCACGGACGGTACTCATGGACGCGTTGTGGCCCGACGACCCCCAGTGGGTCGGCCCCTATCGGCTGGAGGGCCGGCTGGGCGCGGGCGGCATGGGGCAGGTCTTCCTCGGTACGTCGCCGGGCGGCCGGAAGGTCGCGGTGAAGCTGATCCGCGCGGAACTGGCGGACTCCCCGCAGTTCCGGACCCGTTTCAAGCGCGAGGTCGACGCGGCACGCCAGGTCGGCGGCTTCCACACCGCCCAGGTCGTCGACGCCGACCCGGACGCCGCGTCGCCGTGGCTGGTGACCGCCTTCGTCCCGGGGCCCACCCTGCAAGAAGTGGTCGCCGAGGGAGGCCCGCTCGACCCGGACGCCGTGCTCCGCCTCGGCGCCGGGCTCGCCGAGGGACTCACCGCCATCCACCGCTGCGGCCTCGTCCACCGCGACCTCAAACCCGGCAACGTCATCCTCGCCGACGACGGGCCCCGCATCATCGACTTCGGAATCGCCCGTGCGGTGGACGCCAGTTCGCTGACGGCGACCGGCACGGTCATCGGTACGTACGCCTATATGTCGCCGGAGCAGATACGCGCCGACCGGGCCGGTCCGCCCAGCGACGTGTTCGCGCTGGGCTCGGTCCTGGCCTTCGCCGCCGCCGGCCGCAGCCCCTTCGACGCGCCCACCCTCCTGGCCGTCGTCCAGCGGATCCTGGACGACCCGCCGGAGCTCGGCGCCCTCGACGGCGAGCTCCGCCGCATCCTGACGGACTGCCTCGCCAAGGATCCCGCCGAACGGCCGCCCGTGGCCGGGCTCCCGGCCCGCTTCGCGGGTGCCTCCGCGGGCTCCGCAGGTGAAGCGGCCGCGCGCCCGGAGCGGACCGTGGTCCTGACCCCGGCGGAACGGGCGCGTGCCGTGCCGGCTCCCGAGCCGACGCGCCCCCTGCCCATGCCCCTGCCCCAGGCCGGGCAGGCGGCGGTGGCGGCGGTGGCCGGGGCGAGCGCCGGAGCGCCTCCGCACGCCGTAGCCGGAGCACCCCCGTACCCCGCCGCGCCTCCGGCCGCCGCCCCGCCCGCATCCGTGCCGGGCGCGGGCAAGGCGACGCGCAAGGTGTCGCGGCGCGGCATCCTCATCGGCACCTTCGGCGTCGCCGCCGTGGCCGCGTCGGCGGCCGTCCCCGCCTACTTGCTCGGAAAGGACAAGGAGCCGGACGCCCCGTCCAACGACCCGGGGCGGGGCGCGACGCGGAGTCCGGGGGCGGACGGCACCACCTTCGAGGGTGCCGTGAATGTGCGCGCGATCGCCTTCACACCGGACGGCGGAACGCTGCTCGCCTCCAGCGGCGACGGCAAGATCTGGCACTGGGACCTGTCCGCCAGGCGCGGCACGACCACGCTCGTCAGCACCGCCGAGTTCATCCAGGCCAACGCGTTCAGCCGGGACGGCAAGGTCCTGTTCATAGCGGACAAGAACAAGGTCCTGGCCTGGGACGTGGCCACGGGACGCGCCGTCGGTACCTTCACCGCCGCCACGGACTACAAGGACCAGGAGGGCCACATCTCCTCCATGAGCCAGAGCCCGGACGGCAGGACACTGGCCGCGAGCACCCAGAAGGGCCTGTACGTATGGGACGTGGCCTCCGGCCGTGGCCTCGCCGTCCACGAGGACGTGAAGGGCGGGCCGGCGGCCTTCAGCCCGGACGGCAAGCTGCTGGCCGGCGGAAACCCCGTCCAGCTGCGGCGGATGCCGGACGATCAGGCCCTGCTCACCATCGACGACAGCGCGGGATCGAGCAGGGCGGTGTTCAGCCCGGACGGCCAGATCCTGGCCATGACGGACACGCCCACCTCCATCCGGCTGTGGAACACCGCGTCCCGCCGGGACGTCATCACCCTCAAGGGCCACGAAGCCATCATCCAGACGCTGGTGTTCCACCCGGCGGGCCGGATGCTGGCCAGCGGCGACATGAAGGGCAAGCTCATTCTGTGGGACACGACCTCGGGGACGGCCACCGCCACCTATGACGCCCGCAGCTGGGTCGAAGCGGTGGCGTTCAGCCCGGACGGAAAGAGTCTCGCAGCGGGGCTGTTCGGCGGATCCAGCCCTTCCGGCAACGACACCGTCCGTATCTGGCCGGTGTCCTGAGCACGCCCGCGCGGCACGGTATTAGCCTGCTTGTGTGAGCGAAAACGTGAGCGAGGGCACCGACGGTACGAACGAGGGGCGGAGCGCCCCCCTGCCGGCCGGTTTCGAGCGCGGCACCGACGGCCCCAAGGTCATCGTCGTCGGTGTCGACGGCTCCGACACCTCCTGGCGCGCGGCCGCCTACGCGGCGGGCCTCGCCCGCCGGCAGAACGCCCTGCTGGCCGTCGTCTACGTCCAGCCCCTCCTCGTGGGCGGCGCCGCCCTGGGCGCCCCGGTGGCCGAGACGACCGAGCGGGTCGCCGAGGAGCTGCTGGCCGAGATCCGCGAGACGACCGAGCGGCTGCGCGGCGTCCACGAGGTCCGCTGGCAGTTCCACACCTTCCGCGGCGACCCCTACACCGGGCTGGTGGAGACGGCCGACCAGCTGAAGGCGGACGCGGTGGTCGTCGGGGCGTCGGAACAGGCGGGCCATCGCTTCGTCGGCTCGGTGGCGGTCCGTCTGGTGAAGGCGGGGCGGTGGCCGGTGACGGTGGTGCCGTAAGCACCATCCCGATGTGCCGGATCGGCGGTGCCGGGTGAGGCTGATGTGACACCCCCACTCGATCACCGACACCACACGGGAGGCGCCCCATGGGGCGACACACGTACACCGCCGGAGCCGCCGTCACCACCGTCGCCGTCCTGTTCGCCGGAACGGGCGCGGCGCAGGCGAGCGGCCGCCAGCCCGAGCGACCCACCGAGCGGCAGATCAGGGAATTGTTCGACCGGTGGAACGCCGCCCTGGCGACCCTCGACGCGAACCGCGTCGCCGACCTCTACGCCCCGGACGCCGTACTGCTGCCGACCGTCTCCGCCGAGATCCGCAAGACCCGGGCGGCGAGAGTCGACTACTTCAGGCACTTCCTGGAGAACAAGCCCGTCGGCAGGATCCAGGAGCGGGTCATCAATATCCTGAACCGCACCAGTGCCATCGACACGGGCCTCTACGAGTTCACGCTGACCGACAAGCACGGCCACAGGTCCAAGGTCGACGCGCGCTACACCTTCGTCTACAAGCTGCGCGGCGGCAGGTGGCTCATCATCAACCACCACTCCTCGAAGGTCCCCATGGACTGACGCTAGGGTCGGATGATGAACAGCGCCCTTCTCGTGATGGACGTCCAACGGGCCATCGTGGACATAGCCGATGACGGCTCCGGATATCTGCCACGCGTGCGCAGGGCGATCGACGGGGCCCGGGCGGCGGACATCCCCGTGATCTACGTGGTCATCGCCCTGCGTCCCGGCTTTCCGGAAGTCGGCACGCGCAACAGGCCCCTCGCCGCCATCGCCCGGGCCGGCCTCTTCGTCGAGGGCGCCCCGGGCACCGAGATCCACCCCGAGGTCGCGCCCCTGCCGGGCGACGTGGTGGTCACCAAGCGACGGGCGAGCGCGTTCTCGGGCAGCGACCTCGACGTGGTGCTGAGGGCACGCGGCATCGACAGCCTCGTGCTCACCGGCATCGCCACCAGCGCCGTGGTGCTGTCCACCCTGTGCCAGGCGAACGACCAGGACTTCGGCCTCACCGTCCTCTCCGACGCCTGCCTGGACACCGATCCGGAGCTGCACCGGGTCCTCACCGAGCGGCTGTTCCCGCAGTGGGCGGATGTCGTCACCGTCGACGACTGGCTCAAGACGCTCAAGACGCTCGAGACGCCGGGCGCGTAGCCGGTCACACGGTCTTGACCGCGCCCCCGTCGAGGGCGTGGTCGGCCCCGTGGATGCCGGCGGCCAGCGGGGAGGCCAGGTAGGCCACCAGGGCGCCGACGTGGCCGGGGTCGACGAAGGCGCCGGTGGTCGCGCCCATCTCGGCGGGGATCTCCCGCAGCAGCCGCTCCAGCGTGATCCCGCGGGCGGCCGCCAGCTTGGCGCCGAAGCCGTCGGGCCCGGCCCACTGCTCGGTGAGGACCGCGCCGGGCGAGACGGTGTTGACGCGCACGCCGCGCGGCCCGTACTCCTCCGCCAGCCCCTTGCCGAAGGTGTTCACCGCGCCCTTGGCGCAGGCGTACGGCAGCGGCGCCGTGTGAGGGAGGCGGCCGCTCATGGAGGACACGTTGACGATGGCGCCCCGGCGCTCCAGGAGGCTGGGCAGGGCGGCACGGGTGGTGCGGACCATGCTGAAGAAGTTCAGCTCGAACATGTCCGCCCACTGCTCGTCCGTGGACTCCAGGAACGTGGCGGGGTGCTCCTTGTCACCACCGCCGCCGAGGTTGTTGACGAGCAGGTCGATCCCGCCGAGCTCGGCCAGGGCCCGCTCGACGAACGACGCGGGGCCTTCGGGCGAGGCGAGGTCGACGGGCACGGCGATCGCGCCGCTGTCCCTCAGCCCCTCGGTGACGCCGCGCGCGCCGGCCACCACCCGTACGCCCTCGGCGAGGAGGGCCTTGGTGACGGCCAGGCCGATGCCGCGGCTCGCGCCGGTCACCACGGCGGTCGTTCCGGTCAGCTGAAGATCCACGGGAGGGCTCCGTTCGGGAGTGGGGGGTACGCGGCGGATTCCCGCACAGTTCGATCGTACGCAAGATTTCGTACAATCAAAATTGGCTCGGTACGAAATCTCTCGTACAATCGCTTCCATGGTCAGCTACCATCCCGACCTCGACCGGGTACCGGTCGAAGACGTCCTGGCCGCCCTCGGCAACCCCGTACGGCTGGTCATCGTCCGCGAGCTCGCGACCTCCACCCAGCCGCGCACCTGCGGCAGCCTGCCCGTGTCCGTCACCAAGGCCACCGCCACCCACCACTGGCGCGTCCTGCGGGAATCGGGCATCACGCGCGAGCGCCGCGAAGGGCGGACCAAGGTCGTGGAGCTGCGCCGCGCGGAGCTCCACGAGCGTTTCCCGGGCCTGCTCGACACGGTCCTGGCCGCACCCCCGCCGCGCGGGCCGTCAGAAGGCGCTCACCCCGGTGAGCTCGCGGGAGAGCTCCCACAGCCGTGACGCCGCCCCGGGGTCGACGGCCCAGGGCTTGACCCCGCCGACGAGCATGTCGTCGGGGGTCCCGGCCCTGCGGGCGGGGCCGAAGCGCCCTTCCAGGTCAAGGCGCGGCTCCCCCGCGCCGGAGGCACGTTCCAAGGCCCGTTCCGGGGCCCGTTCCTCCGATGGCCCACCCGCTTCGCGCCCGCCCCGACGCTGAGGCACGGTGGGGGCATGGGCAACCACACCTACCGGGTGACCGAGATCGTCGGCTCCTCACCGGAGAGCGTGGACGCGGCGATCCGCAACGGAATCAGCCGCGCCGCGCAGACTCTCCGCGAACTCGACTGGTTCGAGCTGACCGAGGTACGCGGGCACCTCGAGAATGGCGCGATCGCGCACTACCAGGTCGGGCTGAAGGTGGGCTTCCGGCTGGAGGACACCTGAGGCACCGGCCCCCGGCCCTCGTCAGCGACCGCGCCGCCGGTACTCGCGGATCAGGACGCCCAGAGCCGCGCGCGGAGACGGGCCGGCCGATTCGTGCAAGAGTCGGCCGCCCTTCGCCAGTGCCGCGTCGTTCGTGAGGACCTCCAGCGCGACGAAGGCCCGGACGAAGGCACGGTGGGCGGGCGGCGCCAGTTCCGGCAACGAACGGCTGGCGAGCAGGTCGCGACGGCTCTGTTCGAGGAGGTCCCGGAGCAGGGCGCGGCAGTGCGGGGTGTCCCGCTTCCGTTCGAGATCGGAGCGGGAGACCTCGTACCGCGTCAGGGTCTCCTCGGGAAGGGTGAGCCGGCCGTCCCCGAGGTCCTCGGCGAGGTCGTTGACGAAGTCCAGACGCTGACTGCCGTCGATGTAGGAGCGGCACAGCGCACGGCTGTCCTCGGCGTCGGCGTCGGGCGAGAGGACGAGGCACGCCACGAGCATGAAGGCCGGAAGCGAGTACGCGTCGACGTACCGCTGATAGCCCGCCTCATCAGCGAAACCACTGAAGTCCCTGTCCATCGGCGCCCCGGCGAGAAACCGCTCGACATGCTCGCGCAGGCCGGGGTGGACGGAGGCGGTGTGCAGCAGCGGGCGGAGCACGGGGTGAGCACTGTCACCGACAGCCAGCCCGTCGCGCACCTCCTTCTCCCAGACCGTGAACCGGTCATCGCCGCCCGACGGATCGGCGGAACTCCCCTCGGCGACGAGATCGGTGTGATGCATGAACGCCGTGGCCGCGATGACTTGCGGAACGAGCTCCGGGGGCAACAGCAGCCGTACGGCGATGTAGGCGTTCCGCTTGTAGCCCGACACGAGTTGCCGCTGCCGGGTGTAGTCGGCACGCAGACGTGGGTCGTGGATGCCTGCGGTGGTGAGCGTCCTGCCCCACGTGTGCATGCTGATCGCTCTCTCCGGGAAACGGCGATGACAGCCGAGCCTAGCCCCCTCGCCCGGGGCGCCCTCTCGGGGCAGGGCTCAGGCCGCCGCCGAGCGGCCGACGGCCGCCTGCTCGCGACCCGGCACCGAAACGGACGCCGGGCGCGCCCCGCCGCCGTCCACGGGCCGCAGGGCCGCCCTGGCCTCGGCCGCGTACGTGTCCACGTACTCCTGCTCGGACAGTCGCCAGATCGCGTACATGATCTCGTCCGTGACTGCCCGAAGAACGGCCCGGTGGTCCTCCATCCCCTCGTACCGCGAGAAGTCCAGCGGCTCACCGAAGCGGATCGTGATCGGGACGAGGCGCGGCAGCAGTTTCCCCGTCGGCTGGGCCTCGAACGTGCCGATCATCGCGCACGGGATCACCGGCGCCCCCGACTTGAGCGCCATGGCCGCCACGCCGACCTTGCCCTTGTACAGCCGCCCGTCGTGCGAACGGGTCCCCTCGGGGTAGATGCCCAGCAGCTCACCGCCGCCCAGCACGCCCAGCCCGGTGTCGAGGGCCGCCTGCGCCGCCTCCTTGCCCGAACGGTCCACCGGGATCGCCCCGATGCCCCGGAAGAACGCCGCGATGAGCTTGCCCTTGATGCCACGACCGGTGAAGTACTCCATCTTGCCGAGAAACCGGATCCGGCGCTTCACCATCGTCGGCATCAGGAAGTGGTCGGAGAACGACAGATGGTTCCCCGCGATGATGGCCGCCCCCTGCTGCGGCAGGTGGTGAAGCCCCTCGACCTTCGGCCGGAAGACCCACCGCAACAACGGTATCAACACCACGTTCTTGAAGAAGTAGTAGAACACCCAGCAAGCCCCTTGTCCGCTTGTTCGAGCGACCAGACCCCCGCGCCGACGCAGGCTAGTCGGCTGCGGGGATCATGGGGAGAGTGACTATTCGGCCACTCTCGGTTACCGCCGGTCAGTGCGCCTGGCGCTGATGGACGCCCATGCGCTCGGCCGCGTCGCGCATCCGCCGGATGTCGCCCTGGGCCTCCGCCTCGCGCCGCTGCTCCTTGATGCGCGCGCAGACGGCGCAGCGCGGGGCGGGCGGCCCGGCGGGCCGGGCGAGCAGCTCGGCGGGCTCGGCGGCCCGGATCGCATCCCTCGGGCAATCCCATTCGATCCCGCCGCGAACGGGGCGGAGTTGGTGGATGTCCGGCCCTTCACGCCCCATCAGCTGGCCGATCCTGCCGGTGCGCGTGTCCACGACGATGTCCCCGATGCGGAAAGCCATGGCCAAGCCCTCATTTCCTGTCGCGTTCGGTGATCTTCCTTGCACACCGGGCAACCGGTTGTCAGTGGGCGGCGGTACTGTGGGCGACGGTGGCCGGACTTAAACCCTTTAAACGGGGGCCATGGGCGAGGAGTTGAGTGCCTTGACGAACCGAGAGCCGAATACGGGTCTGGTGCGGCTGCACCACGAGGCCACGTGGACGCTGCGGCAGTTCGCCCGCGAGGTCAACCGCATAGGGACCGAGCGCGGCACCCCGCTCAGGTACCAGGAGCCTTCGGTCCACCAGTGGCTGAGGGGCTACGTGCCGAAGGAGGACGTCCGTCCGCTGATCCTGGAGGCGCTCTCCCGGCGCCTCAACCGCCCGGTGACGTACGCGGAGGCGGGGTTTCCGGCGCCGTCCCGGGACGAGTCCGGCGGCGACACGGTGGAGGGGCTCGTCGACCTCGGCCGCCAGGACATGGACCCGTCCCGCCGGAGCGTGCTCGGCTACAGCCTGTTCTCGGTGGCGTTGACGGTGCCGGGTTGGCCGGATGTGGTGGGGCGGATGGAGGCCGTCCAGAACAGAATGATCGGTCGCATCGGAATGCCCGACGTGGAGATGGTCATCGCGATGACCGAGCGCGTCTCCGAGCTGGACGACCAGTTCGGTGGGCGGCACGCCCGGCCGATGGCCGCGGCGTTCCTCGTGAATACGGTCGCGCCCTATCTGAAGGCCGACGGGCCCGAATCCGTGCGCAGAGCGATGATGTCCGCCGCTTCCGACCTCTGTTATCTCACGGGATATATGGCCGTGGATGAAGGACTTCACGGTCTCGCGCAGCAGTACTACCTCAAGGCCCTGCATCTGGCAGGTGCTTCGCAAGACCATCTGACATTCTGCACGACTCTGCGGGGAATGAGCGTCCAGGCCGTCGATCTGGGGCACGGTCCGCACGCCATGCGGCTGGCCGATGCCGCCGCAGCGGCGTCCCCGCAGGCCGGGCCGCGTATGCGGGCGTTCCTCGCCGGCCAGCAGGCGCATTCCGCCGCGCAGCTCGGGGATCGCAGCACGGCGCTGATGTATCTCAAGGAAGCGGAAATCGCCATGGACAAGGCCGAGTCCCAGGCGACGACTTTCGGCTCCTACAACCCGTCGTCTCTCACCTACCATGTCGGCCAAGTCCGTTACGAACTCGGCGACCTGCGCGGGTCCATCGAAGCGTTGGAGGAGTCCGACCGGCTGCGCCATCATTCCCTCTGGCGCAATCGCGTGCGCTACCTCGCCATGCTCGCCGAGCGGCAGTGCCAGATCGGGCATCTGGAAGCCGCGTGCGACACCTGGGGCAGGGCCTTGGACATCTATCCGCTGGTGCAGTCGGGGCAATGCGACGAGCGCATGACGGAGATGCTCACCCGGATCCGTCCCCACCTCAAGAACCCCCACGCCCGCCATCTCCACGAGCGTGCCCGGCTTGCCGTGCCGGCCACGCTGAGCGCCTGACCAGGGGGAAGATAGGGTGCGGCCATGCGCCTCGACGAGCTCGCCGACGTGGGGCCGTTCTTCGCCCTGCGCACCGGCGAAGGCGGCGACGGCCTTCCACTCCTCCATGAGGAGACCGTGCGACGGCGCGTGGCGACGGTCGCCGAGCGACTCGGCACCGACGACACTCGGGTCGCCGCGTCGATCGCCTTCCAGGGCATCGCCGGGCGGCTGTTGTCCGTCGGGCTCGGTTCCGCCGTGCTGACCGGCGAGGTGCCCGACCTCGCCGCAGGCGGCCTCCGCTGGGACACCGTCCGTACCGCACCCGACGACCTGTGGCTGCCCTCCCCCGCCGAGCTACCCGGCGACAGCCTCAGCCCAGCTGTCCTGCACGGGCTGCTCGTCCCGCTGCACGACCTCATCCGCACCGTCACCCCCATCTCTTCCTCTCTCCTCTGGGGCAACGCGGGTTCCTCCCTAGCGGGCTCCCTGCGCGTCCTGCACACCTGGTGCTTCAGCCGGAACCGGGCCGAGGACGCCGCCCGGGCCGTCGCCCTCACCCGCGACCTCTTCACCGACCCGCTCCTCCGCGACACCGGCGAGCTGAGCGACAACATCGCCTTCATCCGCCGTACGTGCTGCCTCTACTACCGCGTGCCCGGCGGCGGCACGTGCGGCGACTGCGTACTACGGCACCCGCCGCGTCACTCCGCCCGGCGCTGAGCCGGCGGCCACTGCCCCGGGGCGAGGACGCCGAGGACGTACGCCTTGGCCACCAGCGCAGTACGGTTCGGTACCCGCCAGCGGCGGCTGAGGCGGGTGAGGTGGTAGTTGACGCCGTCGACGGTCAGTCCGACCGCCTTGCCGATCGCCGCCGTCGTGGCCCCGGCGGCGGCGAGTTCCAGAATCCGCGCTTCCACAGCGCTCACCTCCATCCCCGGGCCGGACGGCGTCGAGATTTCGGCTGTCCGAACGCGCAGTACGGTCAGCAGCGCCGGATACGCCGGGGACGCGTCGCCGACCGGTTCGACGACCAGCTCGCCCTCACGTCTCACCCCGTCACCGCCGGCCGCCGTCCATCGCACGTCGATGGTGTAGCGGGACCGGCGGCCCAGGCGCAGTGCCTCGGTGAGCCGGTCGAGCTGGGGGGCCGCCGTGTCGCTGGGACGGAAGAGGTCCAGGAGGTTGCGGCCGCGTACCTGTCCGGGGACGAGGCCCCATTCGGCGGCCATGGCCGGGTTGACGATGGTCACCTCGCCGTTCGCACGGCAGATGGCGATGGGGACGGGCAGCCGGTCCAGCAGCATCAGGAAGTAGTTGCGCCAGGTGAAGTACGCCTCGTGCTCCGCGCTGTTCACGGTTCCCGGTCCCCGTCCCCTCGTTCGTACGGCACTCGCCGTCGGCGCAAGAGCGACACGCCGCGAGTCACTGCACAATCATGCAGTGGCACGTACCGGCGGTTCGGCCCGGGGAGGTGACTCTGAAGTCATGACAGCGACGTCCCTCACCACCGCCATCCCCCTGGTCGACATCACCGCCGTCGGGGCCGGCGACACCCCGCTTCAGCAGATCATGCGCCTGGCCCGGCACCACGGGCCGATATTCACCCGGCGGCTGCACGACTCGGACCGGCTCTTCGTCACCTCCCTCGATCTCGTCTCCGAGCTGGCGGACGAGCAGCGGTTCACCAAGTCCGTGGGCCCGGCGCTGGAGAACGTCCGGGAGTTCACCGCCGACGGGCTGTTCACCGCCTACAACCACGAGGCGAACTGGGCGAAGGCGCACGACATCCTGATGCCCGCCTTCGCTCTGGGCTCGATGCGCGCCTACCACCCGGCCATGCTGCGCGTCGCGCGCCGGCTGATCGACTCATGGGACGAGCGGCTGGCCCTGGGGGTGCCGGTCGATGTGCCCGAAGACATGACGCGGATGACCCTCGACACCATCGGGCTCGCGGGGTTCGGCTACGACTTCGAGTCGTTCGCCCGTCCCGAGCCGCACCCGTTCGTCGGGGCGATGGTGCGCTGTCTGGACTGGGCGATGAACAAGCTGGGCCGCGATCCCGAGGGGGACTTCGCCGCCGAGGACGCGGCGTTCCGGGAGGACGCCGCGTTCCTGGCCGGTGTCGTCGACGAGGTCATCGCCGCCCGTACGGCGTCCGGTGACACCCGCACCGACGATCTGCTGGGGCTGATGCTGGGCGCCCCGCACCCGTCCGACGGGACCACCCTGGACGCCGCCAACATCCGCAACCAGGTCATCACCTTCCTGATCGCCGGGCACGAGACGACGTCCGGCGCCCTGTCGTTCGCCCTCCACCACCTCCTCAAGGACCCCGTCTCGCTGCGGCTGGCGCAGCGGGAGACGGACGAGCTGTGGGGCGACACCGAGAACCCCGAGCCGACGTTCGAGGACGTCGGTCGGCTGCGCTGGACCCGGCAGGTGCTGCTGGAGGCGCTGCGGCTGTGGCCGACGGCGGCGGCGTTCACGCGTGAGGCCCGGGAGGACACGGTGCTCGGCGGCCGCTATCCGCTGCGCGCCGGGGAGGGGGTCACCGTGCTCACGCCGATGCTGCACCGGGACCCGGTGTGGGGCGACAACCCCGAGCTGTTCGACCCCACGCGTTTCGACCCGGCCGTCGAGGCCGCTCGCTCGCCGCACGCGTACAAGCCGTTCGGCACCGGGGAACGGGCCTGCATCGGGCGGCAGTTCGCGCTGCACGAGGCGACGATGCTGCTGGGGATGCTGATCCACCGGTACCGGTTCGCCGACACCGCCGGCACCACCGGCTACCGGCTGCGGATCAAGGAGACCCTCACCCTCAAGCCGGACGGCTTCACCCTCACGCTCGTCCGCCGTACGGCCGCCGACCGGGCCGTGAACCGGGCGGCGCTGCCGACCTCGGCGCGGACGGAGGGCGTCCGCGCGGAGCCGGGCGGCGGCGACGCCACGACGCCCACCCGCGCCCGCGCCGGGACCGGTCTCCTCGTCCTGCACGGTTCCAACTACGGCACGTGCCGCGAGCTGGCCCGGGATCTCACCGACGAGGCCGCGCGGCTGGGCTTCGACGCGTCCGCCGCCCCGCTCGACGAACGCGCGGGCGAGCTGCCCACGGACACGCCCGTGGTGCTCGTCGCCGCCTCGTACAACGGCCGCCCCACCGACGACGCGGCCCGTTTCATGGAGTGGGCCGAGCGTACGGCCGGGCCGGGTGCCGCCGATGGCGTCCACTACGCCGTCCTCGGCGTCGGCGACCGCAACTGGGCCGCCACCTACCAGCGCGTTCCCACCCTCCTCGACGAGCGGCTCGCCGCGCTCGGCGGCACCCGGTTGCTGCCGCGCGCCGAGGCCGACGCGTCCGGTGATCTCACCGGTTCCGTCGAGGGCTTCACCCGTTCGCTGCTCCGGACGCTGCTGGAGCGCTACGGCGACCCGGAGAGCGCGGGGGCTGTCGCGGCCCCGCAGGACACCGACGGCCCCGCCTACGAGGTCGCCGAGGTCTCCGGCGGTCCGCTGGCCGCCCTGGCCGAGCGCCACGGGATGCTGCCGATGACCGTCACCGAGGCGTACGAGCTCACCGACCCGGCCCATCCGCGCACCAAGCGTTTCCTGCGGCTGGCGCTGCCGGAGGGGGTCGCCTACCGCACCGCCGACCATCTGGCCGTGCTGCCCGCCAACGACGCGGAGCTCGTCGCACGCGCCGCCGCGCTCTTCGGCGCGGACCTCGACACGGTCCTGTCGCTGCGGCCGCGCCGCGCCGGCCGCGACACGCTCCCCGTCGACCGCCCGCTGACCGTACGCGAACTCCTCACCCACCACCTGGAACTGGCCCAACGCCCCACAGCCCGGCAGCTGGCGACGCTGGTGGAGCGCAACCCCTGCCCGCCCGAGCGGGCCGCCCTGGAGTCCCTCTCCCCCGACGACCCTCGTACGCTCCTGGAGCTGATCGAGGACCACCCCGCCCTGCGCGGCGCCCTGGGCGCGGCGGCCCTGCCCGAGCTGCTGTCGCCGCTGCGCCCGCGTACCTACTCCATCTCCTCCTCCCCGGCCGTGGACGCCCGTCACGCCGACCTGATGGTGTCCGTGCTGGAGGCCCCGGCCCGTTCCGGCCGGGGTGTCTTCCGGGGGACGGGCTCGGGCCACCTCGCCGCGCTGCGGCCGGGCGACACGGTGCTCGCCCGCGTCCAGCCGTGCCGCGAGGCATTCCGGATCGCGGCGGACGAGCGGACGCCGGTGGTGATGGTCGCCGCCGGAACGGGACTGGCCCCCTTCCGGGGGACGATCGCCGACCGTGCCGCCCTCGCGGCGACGGGCACCGAACTCGCCCCGGCACTGCTCTACTTCGGCTGTGACGCACCGGAAGCGGACTTCCTCCACTCGGCCGAGTTCCGCGCCGCCGAGGACGCGGGAGTCGTCTCCGTACGCCCGGCGTTCAGCGAACGCCCGGAAGCGGGCGGCGGCCCGTACGTCCAGCACCGGCTCGCCGCCGAGGGCGACGAGGTCTGGTCGCTGCTGGAGGCGGGGGCGCGGGTGTACGTCTGCGGTGACGGCGCCCGTATGGCACCGGGCGTCCGGGCCGCGCTGCGCGACCTCTGCGCCCGCCGGACGGGCGCGGACGCCCGGGCCGCCGACGCGTGGCTGCGCGAGCTGACGGACGCGGGCCGGTATGTGGAGGACGTGTACGCGGCGGGGTGAGACCCGCGCGTCCGGCTCCGTCCCGAACTCCCCCGCGACGAGGCACGGTCGCAGCGGCTACGCTGCGGCCTGGGCCGCGCGGCGCGCGCGGCCGAGAGCTGCTTCACGGGGGACAGGGGGGTCGGTGAGCGGTACGACCGAGACCACGGACACGGCCACGGACACGGCCATGACCACGAGCGGGGGCCCGACCCGTATCGGCCGCCGCCGGGTACTGGCCGTCCTGGCCGGCACGGCCCTGCTGCCGGTGACGGGTTGCGGGAGCGACTCGGGGCCGCGGGCGGCGGGGCCCTCGGATCCGCCGCCCGACGGCCGGTCCGGCCCCGACGCCACAATCATGATCATCCGGCATGGGGAGAAGCCGCGCGGCGGTACGCGCGGGATGGACGAGAACGGCGAGCCGGACAAGAAGTCGCTGACGCAGCGGGGCTGGGAGCGCGCCCGGGCCCTCCCGAAGCTGTTCGCCCCCGCGGCGGGCATCTCCGGAACGGACGCCTCCGGACGGACCGCGCTGCCCCGGCCCTCCACCCTCTTCGCCGCCGCCGACTACGGCCCCAACGCGGGCTCCCGCCGCATGCGGCAGACCGTCACCCCACTGGCCGAGGAGCTCAAGCTGCCGGTCAACACCTCCTTCTCCGAGACGGAGGAGGCGAAGCTGGCCGGCGCCGCACTCATATCTCCACAGCCCGTGCTCATCTGCTGGGAGCACTCCAGGATCGCGGACATCGTCAAGGCGCTGGGCGCGGCCAAGGCGCCCGGGGTGCCGAAGTCCTGGCCGGACCGTTTCGACCTGGTCTGGGTACTGACCCGGCACGGCGGAACCTGGTCCTTCCGGTCCGTTCCACAGCACCTGCTGGACGGCGACGCGGCGGCCACCCGGCCAAGTAGGTGACTCTTCATCAGTTCCCGTACCCTACCGACCGTTCACATCGGCACATGGACGGGGACGAACGGAAGATGACCATACGCAGCGGAATGATCACGTCCGTAACGGCGGCGCTCCTGGCGCTACCGGCCGCGACGACGGACGCGGCAGCCGCGGAGCCCTCCGCCTCCGCGTCGTACGCGGCCACCACGTCCGTGGGGGTGCACAACGCCTACGAGAAGGCCAAGTACCCCTACCTCGCCGACGCCCTCGACTCCGGGGCCGCCCTCCTCGAACTGGACGTGTGGTCCAATGGCTTCGGCGGCCGCGCCTTCCGCGTCTCCCACTCCAACCCGGTCGCGAACGACAACAACTGCGAAGGCGCCACCTCCGCCGCCCGGCTCCGCACCGGCTCCCGCAACCAGCCGCTGTCAGGCTGCCTCGCCGACATCCGCGCCTGGCACGACGCCCACCCGGACCACCGGCCGGTGCTGCTCAAGGTCGAGATGAAGGACGGCTTCAACGCCAACAGCGGGCGCGGTCCGGCGGAGCTCGACGCGCTGCTGACGGCGAAGCTCGGCGACGCGCTCTACCGCCCGGGCGATCTGCTCGGCAAGCACGCGAACCTCGACGAGGCCGTACGGGCCGGCGGCTGGCCCGCGCGCTCGGCGCTCGCGGGCAAGTTCATCGTCGAGCTCATCCCCGGCACGGTCGAGGAGCGCAACCCGGCGGACCGGCTGTGGACCGACCGCGAGTACGCCACGCACCTGCGTGACCTGGCCGCCGCGGGGCGGATCGGGTCGGCCGCGGCGTTTCCGGCGGTGCACGGAGCCGTGGTGGGCGACCCTCGGTCGCGCTATGCCGATCCTTCCGTCCGGCCGTGGTTCGTCCTCTTCGACGGGGACGCGAGCGCGTATGTGAGCGGCGGGATCGACACGGGGTGGTACGACAGCCGGCACTATCTCGTCGTGATGACGGATGCGCACAAGGTTTCGCCGGGGATTGACGGCACTCGGCCTACCGAGGCGCAGGCGGGGGAGCGGGTTGCGCTCATGGCGCGGGCGCATGCCAGTTTTGCCACCGCCGACTGGTATCCGCTGCCGCGGGTGCTTTCCACGGTGGTGTCGCGCGGCTGACCGCCGGTGGGTTTTCCGCGCCTTCGGCGCGGGATTTCGCCCACCCTCCCCCAGCTACCGCTGGGAGGTGCCCCCACTCCGCCCCACCCCGCCCCGGCCCACCACCCACACCGTCACCCGATCGGCCTGTCCGGAACACCACGCCCACCATCCGCCGCATCCTTGACTCCCCCACCCGCCCACGCGAGCCTCGGCGCTGACACCACTGTCACCTGAGGGGTCGTGGGCGTATGAGGCGTCGTAGGAGAGTATGGGTGCTCGCCTTGGCGGCGATGCTGGGTGCCACCGCCGCCGCTCCCGCCGGGCCACCGGCGACGGCCCCCGACGGCGACCTCACCGGCCTCGTCAATCCTTTCATCGGCACCGAGAACGAAGGCAACACCTTCCCCGGCGCCGCCGTGCCCTTCGGCATGGTGCAGCTCTCCCCCGACACCGGTCACAACACCGGCTACGACTACAAGGACCACCACATCCGTGGCTTCAGCACGGTCCACCTCTCAGGCGTCGGCTGCCGCATCGGCGGCGACCTCCCCGTGCTGCCGACCACGGGCGAGGTGGCACAGACGGACAACGCCCGCTACGCCGCCGAGTTCAGCCACCGGGACGAGACGGCCCGCCCGGGCTACTACCGGGTGCGGCTCGGCTCGTACGGCGGGATCACCGCCGAGCTGACGGCCACCGCCCGCACCGGACGGCAGCGCTACACGTTCCCCGCGACCGAGCAGGCGAACGTCCTGCTCAACGCGGGCCAGTCGCTGCACCGGACGGTCTCCAGCTCCGTCCAGGTCGTCGACAGCCGCACGGTGCGCACCACCGTCACCGGACGCGGCTTCTGCCAGGACACCCGCCCGTACACCGTGTACACGGTCACCCGCTTCGACCGTCCGTTCCACTCCTACGGGACCTGGAAGGACGACCGGGTGACAAAGGGCTCGCGGTCCTCGTCCGCGGCCACCGGCCGCAACGGCGCGTGGGTGCGCTTCGACACCACCGACGACCGGGAGGTGGAGGCCACCACGGCGATCAGCTATGTGGACGCGGCGGGCGCGGAGCGCAATCTGCGCGCGGAGGAGGACGACTTCGACCGTACGGCGGACGCGGCGCAGGAGGCGTGGGAGCGACGGCTGCGGGACGTCGAGACCCAGGGCGGCACCCGGACGCTGCGCCGCACCTTCTACTCCTCCCTCTACCGCTCCTTCCTCTCCCCCAACATCGGCAGCGACACGGACGGCCGCTACACCGGCTGGGACCAGAAAACGCACCGCACGCGGGGCTTCACCTACTACCAGAACTGGTCCCTGTGGGACACCTACCGCACACAAGCCCAGCTACTGGCCCTGCTCGCTCCCCGCGAGGCGCGGGACATGGCCCTGTCGGTACTACGCGTCGACGCCGAGGGCGGCTGGCTGCCGAAGTGGGGCTACGGGACGGTCGAGACGAACATCATGACCGGTGACCCGGTGACGCCGTACCTCACCAACGCCTTCCACCACGGGCTGCTGTCGGGCCACGAGGAGGAGGCGTACCGCGTGCTCAAGAGGAACGCGGACGGGGTGCCTCCGCCCACGAACCCGGCGGTCGGCCGGGAGGGCAACGCCCAGTACCTCAAGAACGGTTACGTCCCGTACCTGCCGGACCGGGCGCGGAGCAAGCCGGGGGACTCGGACTTCCACGAGGGCGCCTCGGCGACGCTGGAGTACGCGCTGGCCGACGGGGCGCTGGCGAGGATGGCGCGGGCCCTGGGGCATCGCGAGGACGCGCGGCGCTACACGGCCCGTTCCCGCAACTACCGCACCCTCTACGACCGGGAAACGGGCTTCTTCCGGCCGCGCGGGGCCGACGGGGCGTTCGCGGGGTCGGCCGACCCGGCGAAGAGCCCGGGCTTCCACGAGGGCACGGCCTGGCAGTACCAGTGGCTGGTGCCGCAGGACCTGCCGGGGCTGGTGGAGCTGATCGGCGGCAAGGACAAGGCGGACCGGCGGCTGGACTCCTTCTTCGCCTACGACAAGCTGCTGGCCGACCCGGCGCGCACCGCCCGCGAGGTGTGGGTGAACGGCCCGTACGACTACTACAACGCCGACAAGTACAACCCGCAGAACGAGCCGGACCTCATCGCGCCGTACACGTATCTGTCCACCGGGCGGCCGTGGAAGACGACGGACGTGGTGCACGCCGCGCTGACGCTCTTCACGGACACGCCGGACGGGATGACGGGCAACGACGACCTGGGGACGATGTCGGCGTGGATGGTGTTGTCGGCCATCGGGGTGTATCCGGTGCAGCCGGGGGCGGATGTGTGGGGCCTGAGCACACCGGTGTTCGAGCGGGTGGAGCTGCGGCTGGACCGGCGCTGGTATCCGAAGGGGCGGTTCACGGTGAGCGCGCCGGGCACCTCGCACACGGACCGGTATGTGCGCTCGGTGCGGCTGGACGGGGAGGCGTACGACCGGACGTATGTGACGACGCAGGCGATTCGCGAGGGCGGGCAGCTGGACTTCCGGGTCGGGCCGCGGCCCGGTGACTGGGGCACGGGCACGGCGGCGGTGCCGCCCGCCATCGGCTGACCCATCGGCTGATACCCGGGGCCGGTGCGGGGCGGCGGCTTCCTTCGGCGCCCGCGCTCGGCCATGATGACGGCGATTCGCCCGAGGGGCGAGCCGCCCCCGGGCCGACGAGAGGACGAGGCTATGGCCGGGCTCGGGATGGGGCGCGGTGTGCTGCGCCGCAAGCCGATCGAGACGATCGAGGAGGCGGAGGAAGCGGAGGCGCACGGCGAGCGGCTGTCCCGGACCCTGGGGTTGTGGCAGCTGACCGCGATCGGCGTCGGCGGCATCATCGGCGCGGGCATCTTCAGTCTGGCGGGCACCATCGCCAACGGTGTGGCGGGCCCGGCCGTGCTGGTCTCGTTCCTGATCGCGGGTGTCGCGAGCGCGGCGGCGGCGTTCTCGTACGCGGAGTTCGCGGGGCTCATCCCCCGGGCGGGCTCGGCCTATACGTACGGTTACGCGGTCCTGGGCGAGCTGGGCGGCTGGTTCATCGGCTGGGACCTGCTGCTGGAGTACACGGCGATCGTGGCGGTCGTGGCCATCGGCATCTCGGGGTACATCAACTTCCTGCTCGGGGAGACGAACGCCCAGTTGCCCGCCTGGATGCTGGGGGCGCCGGGGACGGGGCACGGGCACCGGGTGGACCTGTTCGCGATGGTGCTGTGCCTGCTGATCGCCTATCTGCTGACCTTGGGCATCAAGAACGCGGCCCGGTTCGAGACCGTGGTGGTGGGCCTGAAGATCATCGTGGTGCTGCTGGTGGTCGTCGTGGGGTTCTTTCACATCAAGAGCGCCAACTACCACCCCTTCTTCCCGTTCGGGCTGAGCGGCGCGTTCACGGGCGCGGCCACGGTCTTCTTCGCGGTCTTCGGCTATGACGCGATGTCCACGGCGGCCGAGGAGTCCAAGGACGCGCAGCGCCACATGCCGAGGGCGATCATGTACTCGCTGGCGATCTCGATGGTGCTGTACGTGCTGGCCTGCCTGGTGCTGACGGGCATGCAGAACTACAAGGACATCGACAAGGCGAGCGGTTTCTCCACGGCCTTCAAGTCGGTCGGGCTGGAAGGGATCGCGGACGTGATCGCGGTGGGCGCGATCATCGGCATTCTCACGGTGATGTTCACCTTCATGCTGGGAGTGACCCGGGTCTGGTTCGCGATGAGCCGGGACGGGCTGCTGCCGAAGTGGTTCGCGCACACCCACCCGACGCGGCACGTACCGACGCGGGTGACGTGGATCGTGGGCGGCGCCTCGGCGCTGATCGCGGGGCTGGTCCCGATCGGCGAGGCGGCGGAGCTCACCAACATCGGCATCCTGCTGGCCTTCGCGGTGGTGTGCACGGCGGTGATCGTGCTCCGCTACAAGCGGCCGGACCTGCCGCGCTCCTTCCGCTGCCCGGGAATGCCGGTGGTGCCGGCGATCGGGGTGGCGGCGTCGATCTGGCTGATCACCTATCTGGCGTGGCAGACGTGGGTGCGGTTCGCGGTGTGGTTCGTGATCGGGCTGGCGGTGTACTTCAGCTACTCGTACAAGCACTCGGAGCTGGCCCACGCGGACGAGCGCGGGATTCCGCAGGAGTAGCGGGAGCCGGTCTGCCTCATACGGGCTCCGACGCGGGGGCGCCGCCACGCCGGCCGCCCGGGGCCGACAGACCGACCGCCGCGGTGAGCAGGACCACCACGGTGCCGGCCGTGAGGAACGCGCCCGCAGGGGAGGCGTCGACGAGCGGCGGGAGAAGGAGTATCGCGGACACGGTGCCCGCGCGTGTGGCGGTGTGTTCGACGGCCATCAGCCGCAGTCGTTCCGCCGGTGGGTACGTCCCCAGGCGCGCCCGCATCGTGACGGTCCCCACGGGCACCGCCAGTCCCGACAGCAGGCACAGCGATCCCAGCGCCAGGTCGGAACGCGCCGCCGCCATACTGGCGGTCGCCAGGCCGTCGACCGCCCAGGCGGCGCAGCAGACGGCGAGCCAGGCGCGCGGCCGCAGGCCGCCGGCGACGGGGTTGCCGATGAGCGCGCCGATGCCGGAGACGGCGGTGATCAGCCCGTAGGCGCCCGCGCGGGTGTCGTGCCCGTGGGCGAGCAGCGCGGGCAGCCCGATGGTCGTCGCGGCGACGCACAGTGGCAGGGCGCCGTGCACTCCGATCGCCAGGCCGATGTCGGGCCGTTCCCGTACCAGCGCGGTGACGCGCACGGCCCGGCTCTGCTCGGCGGGGGCACGGCCGGGCGGCGGCGGCAGACGCCGGGCCATGCCGCCGAGCGCCGCCGCGGAGACGGCGAACGCGGCGCCCACGCAGGTGAAGAGCTCGCTCTTGGAGATCACCAGCAGCAGCGCACACACGCAGGCGTGCCCGGTGGTACGGGCCACGCGGCTGGTGAGGTCGAACAGCCCGGTGAGGGACTGGATCTGCCCGGCCCGTCCGAGACCGGGCACCAGCGCCTCGAAGTTCGGGTCGAAGAGCGCCCCGAGCACCCCGAGAACGCATACGCCGCCCAGCACGACGGCCGTGCCCCGGGCGTCGGGCGACCAGACGAACGGCAGGGCCACGGCGACGCCCGCGCGCAGCGCGTCGACCGCGCACAGCGCTCCTTGACATCCTCCGCCCCGTGAACGGGGCGGAATCCCATCTCAGGCCGCGTGCGGCTTGGTGGGTGATTGGCGCTTCACGGACCAGGTATCCCCGAGGTCTCCACGTCCTGACACCGCCTGCCCGGCGGCGTGATCTATGTTGCTGCTCGCGTTGGTGTCCGCGTTCGCCTCGAACCCGCAGCCGTCCGCCTTGCAGACGAAGCGGGCCTGCGTCTCCCGACTGCCGGGGGTGATGAACCCGCAGGCCGAGCAGCGCCAGCGGCCCCTTGCCGGGGCGCGGCGGCGCGGCGGGGAGCGTGTCGTACCAGCGCAGCCAGCCCGCGCGGGCCAGGTGGAGGACGAGGTGGGGGCCGTGGCCGCCGTCGCCGGTGGCCACGGCGAGGAACTTGCCGTACCGGCGCACGGCCGTGACCGTGCGGCCCTCCAGGGCGGACGGCGGCGGGTCGTAGGTCTTCAGGACGCTCACCGCGACCGGCAGGACCCGCTCGACCGTACGGCCGACGAGGCTCTCGGTGAGGAAGCCCGCGAGGGCCTCGACCTCGGGCAGCTCCGGGATGGGTCCAGTCTGCCGCGACTTGCCTGGTCGGCAACTCCGCGACGGCCCGTGCCGGGCGGTGGGGCCGCGCCGCGTCAGTGGACCGGCGCGGCCCAGTCGATGCGGTAGCCGGTGAGCCAGTCGCGGACCGGGCGCCCGGACCTGGCCAGCCTGCGCTCCACCTCGGCGTCGCGGGCGCGCCGCTCCTCGGCGGTCACCGGTCTGCGGCGGGCGAGGGAGGCGCTCAGGGCGACGACGCGCTCGACGCGCTCGCGCCGCAGCCGCTCGTACCCGGCGAACGCCCGCCCCGTGCCCGGCAGGTCGCGCAGGCAGCGGGCGAGGACCACGCCGTCCTCGATGGCGAGGGAGGCGCCCTGGGCGGCGTTGGGCGCGGTGGCGTGGGCGGCGTCGCCGATGAGGACGGTCCGTTCGTCGTGCCACACGGGCGTGCTGGGCAGGTCGTAGCAGTTGACGCCCACGACGTCGTCGCCGGTGGCGGCCGCGATGGCGGCGGCTGGGGTGCCGTCGGCGGCGAAGACCTCCTCGACCCGGCGGCGCCACCCGCCGGGGGTGGCGGCGGCGAGAAAGGCCCGGGGCAGCTCCGGCCCGGGGACGTTGGCGAACCAGAAGGTGCTGCCGTCCGGGACCGTGGTGCAGCCGAAGAAGCCGCCCCGCCCGTAGTACATGCGGTAGGTGCGCGGCGGGGCCGGTTCGGCGCCGCCGACGGTGGTGCGGGGCCCGGTGCGCCCGGAGACGGAGAACTGGCCGGTGTGACGGGGCGGTGGCGAGGCCGGGTCGAGAAGGGCGCGGACCCGGGAGCGGATGCCGTCGGCGCCGATCACCAGGGAGCCCTCGGCGTGGGTGCCGTCCGCGAAGGACGCCACCATCCGGCCGCGGGAGCGGGTGGTGAGGCCGACGAGCCGCTTGCCCTGCTCGACGCGGATGCCCCGGCGGGCCGCCTCCTCCCGCAGCACCCGGCAGAGCACGGCCCGGGGGACGGTACGGGGGCTCAGCCCGGCCTCGCCCGAGCCGGACATGGGCCGCCGGCCGAGGAGCCGGCCGGTCTCGCTGTAGGACTCGACCGTGTCGGCCGCGCAGGAGACCGCGCGGACGGGCTCGTCGGCGCCGATGGCGCGCAGGGCCGCGAGCCCGTTGGCGAAGAGGGTGAGGAACGAGCCGGACGGCCCGGCTCCGGCCGGGACCGCCTCGTAGACGGTCGCGTCGAGGCCGGCCCGGCACAGGGCCATCGCGGCCACCGGTCCGGCGACGCCACCACCGATGATCAGGGCATGGGCCATGGTCCGGTTCCGTCCCCCCACGTCGCGTCCGTTCGAACATGCGACTAGAACGTGCCTGTGACTAGGACGAAACCAGACGGGGTGGAAGGCGTCCAGAGCGCGTGGCCCGCGTCCGGCGCATGATGAGAGAGAACCCCGGCACGAGGGAGGTGCTGGCACATGACGAAGTTCATGGACGTCCACCACGGGATGAAGGGCATCACCGAGGAGCAGCTCGCGGCCGCCCACCGCGCCGACCAGGCGATCGAGCGGGAGGAGGGCGTGCGCTTCGAGAAGGCGTGGGCGGACCCGGAATCCGGGACGGTCTTCTGCCTCTCCGAGGCGCCCTCGGCGGACGCGGTCAAGCGCGTCCACGAGCGGGCGGGCCATCCGGTCTCCGAGGTCCACGCCCTGCCGTACTCGGTCTGACGGTTCCCGGTCGGCTTCCCGGCCCGCGGAAACCGCGCCGCCTCAGGCGGCGCGGCTAGCCAGGGCGGCGGCGAGATACCGCGCGGTGGCGCTCCCGGCGGCCCGCGCCACCTGTCCGGGGGTGCCGGCGGCGACGATCCGGCCGCCCTCCGCTCCCCCGCCGGGCCCGAGGTCCACGACGTGGTCGGCGCCGGCCACCACGGCCATGTCGTGCTCGACGACCACCACCGAATGGCCCGCGTCCACCAGGCCGTGCAGCTGACGCAGCAGCACCTCGGTGTCGGCGGGGTGCAGCCCGGTCGTCGGCTCGTCCAGGACGTACAGGGTGTGGCCACGGTGGGCGCGCTGGAGTTCGGCGGCGAGCTTGATGCGCTGCGCCTCGCCGCCGGACAGCTCGGTCGCGGGCTGGCCGAGCCGCAGATAGCCCAGGCCGACGTCCTGGAGGGTGCGCAGGCCGCGCACGGCGGCCGGCACGTCGGCGAGGAACCCGGCGGCCGCGTCGACGGTCATGTCGAGGACGTCCGCGATGGTGGCGCCCCGGTGGGTGACCTCCAGCGTCTCGGGGTTGTAGCGGGCGCCGTGGCACGCGGTGCACGGCGTATAGGTGCCGGGCAGGAACAGCAGCTCGACGGCGACGAACCCCTCGCCCTGGCAGACCTCGCAGCGCCCCGCGACGACGTTGAAGGAGAACCGCCCGGCGGTGTAGCCACGGGCCCGGGCCTCGTCGGTGGCCGCGAAGACCTTGCGGACGGCGTCGAACAGCCCGGTGTAGGTGGCGAGGTTGGAGCGCGGGGTGCGACCGATGGGCTTCTGGTCGACGCGTACGAGCCGGCTGACGGCCTCCAGCCCGTCGGCCCTCCCGGCCGGTCCGCCAACGGGTTCCGTGCCGTCGAGGTGCGCGGCGACGGTCCCCGCCAGCGCCTGGCCGACGAGCGTCGACTTGCCCGAGCCGGACACGCCCGTGACGGCCGTGAAGACGCCGAGCGGGAAGTCCACGTCGAGGTCGCGGAGGTTGTGCCGGTTCACCCCGCGCAGCCGCAGCGCGCCGGACGGCTCCCGGGGCGTCCGGGCGGGAGCGGGGGCGGCCTCGGGGAAGACGAACCGGCGGGTCGCCGACCCGGGTACGTCCGCGAGCCCCTCGACGGGCCCGCTGTAGAGCACCTGCCCGCCGTGCTCGCCGGCCCGGGGGCCGACGTCGACGATCCAGTCGGCGCGGCGCACGACGTCCATGTGGTGCTCGACGACGAACAGCGAGTTGCCCGCCGCCTTCAGCCGGTCCAGCACGGTCAGCAGGGCGGCGCTGTCGGCGGGGTGCAGCCCGGCGGACGGCTCGTCCAGGACGTACACCACCCCGAACAGCCCCGAGCGCAGCTGGGTGGCGAGCCGCAGCCGCTGGAGCTCGCCGGCGGAGAGGGTGGGGGTGGGGCGGTCGGTGCTGAGGTAGCCGAGGCCGAGCTCGGTGAGCACCTCGATACGGGCGATCAGGTCGCGGGCGAGGGCGGCGGCCACGCCGTCGCCCTCGCGGGCCGGGCGCAGCGTCTCCGCCAACGCGGCCAGCGGCAGGGCGGCGAGCCCGGCGATGTCCCGCCCGGCGAAGGTGACGGCGAGCGCCTCGGGGCGCAGCCGCCGCCCCGCGCAGGCCGGGCAGTCCGCGCTCACCAGGTGCCGCTCGGCGCGGGCCCGCAGGGCGGCGCTCTTGGAGTCGGCGAAGGTGTGGAGGACATAGCGGCGGGCGCTCATGTACGTGCCCTTGTAGGGCCGCTGGATGCGCTCGGCCTCCCGGACGGGGTGCACGGTGACGACGGGCTGCTCGTCGGTGAAGAGGATCCAGTCGCGGTCGGCCCGCGGCAGCTCGCGCCAGGGCCGGTCGATGTCGTGGCCCAGCGTGTCGAGGATGTCCCGCAGATTCTTGCCCTGCCAGGCGCCGGGCCAGGCGGCGATGGCGCCGTCGCGGACGGACAGCGACGGGTCGGGGACGAGGGAGTCCTCGGTGACGGTGTGGACCCGGCCCAGGCCATGGCACTCGGGGCACGCGCCGGCGGGCGTGTTCGGCGAGAAGGCGTCGGAGTCGAGCCGCCCGGCGCCCTCGGGGTAGGTCCCGGCACGGGAGAAGAGCATGCGCAGGGAGTTGGAGAGCGTGGTGACCGTGCCGACGGAGGACCGCGAGGTCGGCGCGGAGCGCCGCTGCTCCAGCGCGACGGCGGGCGGCAGCCCGCTGACCTCCTCCACCTTCGGCGCGCCGACCTGGTGGATCAGCCGGCGGGCGTAGGGGGCGACGGACTCGAAGTACCGCCGCTGGGCCTCGGCGTACAGGGTCCCGAAGGCGAGCGAGCTCTTGCCGGATCCGGAGACACCGGTGAAGACGACGAGGGCATCGCGGGGGATGTCGACGTCGACGCCTTTGAGGTTGTGCGTCTTCGCTCCGCGGACGCGAACGTGGGGGTCGTGCATCAGCCCGATACTAGGCGCTCCGCGGGAGGTGAGGCGCGTCATCCGCGGGCCGGTGGCGGCTGGTCGCGCCCACGCGGCGGCAGCCGCATGCCGATGCTGCCCCGCGCCCCTTCGGGGCGCGGACCCGCACCGCACGCCGCCTCCCGCATGCTGCGAAGCTGACCGCATGCACCACATCCTCGTCGTCGACGACGACCCCACCGTCGCCGAGGTCGTCACCGGCTACCTGCAGAAGGCGGGCCACACCGTCACCAGTGTCGAAGACGGCCCCACCGCACTGGCCGAGGCCGCCGCGGCCCGCCCCGACCTCGTCGTCCTCGACCTCATGCTCCCCGGCGGCCTGGACGGCCTGGAGGTCTGCCGCCGCCTGCGCGAGGCGCACGACCGGCTCCCGGTCATCATGCTCACGGCCCGCGGCGACGAGGAGGACCGCGTCCTGGGCCTGGAAGTCGGCGCGGACGACTACGTCACCAAGCCGTTCAGCCCCCGCGAGCTCGTCCTCCGCGTGGAGTCCGTCCTCCGCCGTACCCGTGCGGCGGCGCCCGCGAGCGCCCCGCCGCTGCGGGCCGCCGGGCTGGCCCTGGACACCATGGGCCGCCGCGCCACCCGGAACGGCACCGACCTCGCCCTCACCCTCCGCGAGTTCGACCTGCTCGCCTTCCTCCTGCGCCATCCAGGGCGCGCCTGCACCCGCGAGGAGTTGATGCGCGAGGTGTGGGGCTGGGACTTCGGGGACGTGTCGACGGTGACCGTGCACGTACGCCGGCTGCGCGCCAAGATCGAGGACGACCCGGCGAATCCCGCGCTGATCCGGACCGTATGGGGCGTCGGCTACCGCTTCGAGGAGCCCGGGGAGGCGGCCGGGAATGGGTGACACGCTGCTCATCGCCCTGTTCGCGTTCCTCGGCGCGGCCGCCGCCGGGCTGCTGGGCGCGCTGGCGCTGCGGCTCCTGCGCCACCGGTCGGTGACGGTCTCCCTCGCCGTGGTGGCCGCCGTGTCGGTGACCGCGATGCTGGCCGGGACGCTGGCCGTGGCCCAGGCGATGTTCCTGTCCGCGCACGACCTGACGGTCGTGACGACGGTGTGCGCGATGGCCGCCGTGGTCTCGCTCGCCACGGCCCTGCTGCTCGGCCGCTGGGTGGTGGCCCGTAGCGCCGCGCTGACCCGCGCGGCCCGGTCCCTCGGCGGGGGCGGCACCTTCGCCGCCCCCGGCGGCGGCGCCACGGCGGAACTCGACGCGCTGTCCCGGGAGCTCGCCGCCACCAGCGCCAAACTCGCCGAGTCCCGGGAGCGCGAACGCGCCCTCGACGCCTCGCGGCGCGAACTGGTGGCCTGGATCTCCCACGACCTGCGCACCCCGCTGGCCGGGCTGCGCGCCATGTCCGAGGCCCTGGAGGACGGCGTCGCCGAGGACCCCGCGCGCTACCACCGGCAGATCCGCACCGAGGTCGACCGGATCGACACCATGGTGGGCGATCTCTTCGAGCTCTCCCGCATCCACGCCGGCGTTCTGCCGCTGCGCCCGAGCCGGATGTCGGTGTACGACCTGGTGGACGAGGCCCTGGCGGGCGCCGGGCCGCTGGCGCGCGAGCACGGGGTGCGGCTGGTGGGGGACGGTGTGGACGCCGCGCCGGTGGAGGTGGACGGCAAGGAGATGACCCGGGTCCTGGGGAACCTCCTGGTGAACGCGATCCGGCGGACCCCGCCCGACGGCACGGTCGCGGTGGCCGCGCGGCGCGAGGCGGACGCGGTGGTGGTGTCGGTGACGGACGGCTGCGGCGGCATCCCGGAGGAGGATCTGCCCCGGGTCTTCGAGACGGGCTGGCGGGGCTCGGCGGCCCGGACCCGGCCGGGGGGCGCGGGGCTGGGCCTGGCGATCGTCCGTGGCATCGTCGAGGCCCACGCGGGCCGGGCGTCGGTCCACAACGTGCCCGGCGGCTGCCGGTTCGAGGTGACGCTCCCGACGGCCGTCAGCGCGGGGGCCGCGCCACCCCGTGAAGGGTGATCACGGCCCAACACGCTGACGTGATCAGGGGTCGTGCGTCACGATGCACCCGCCGGCAGAGCGAGCAGCGACGACCGTGGAGCGGGATGGCCCATGTCCGACACCGGAGCCGAGTCAGATGTCGACGCCGACCCCCTGCGCAGGATCGCCGCGGCGATCGAGCGGGAGTGGGATCCCTCGGCCCGGACGTGCCTGACCTGCGGCGGGCCGGCCCTGGTGGTGGTGCGGGAGGAGCCGGCCGGGAGCAGCCCCCCGGTGATCAGCGCCCGGAAGGCGTGCGCGGACCAGGGCTGCGAACGCCCCTGATCCCCCGGCCGTAACCCCCGTTGCCGCCCGCTCAGCCGTCCGCGCCCGCCCCGGCGGCAGCCGTCCGTGCCGCCCAGCGCTGTTCGACCTTGGCGAAGCGCCAGTAGCCGAGGGCGATGGCCCAGACCACCACGAACAGCCCGACGATGACGAAACCGACGTTGTCGAGGTTCAGCCCCGCGATCCAGCCGGTCACCCCGTCGTCCAGACCGAGCTTCTCGTGGAGCACGCCCACCAGCTCGATGGTGCCGATGAGGAAGGCTACGGCGATGGACAGCCCGGTGATGGTGAGGTTGTAGTAGACCTTTCTGACGGGGTTGGAGAACGCCCACTGGTAGGCGAAGTTCATGAACGTGCCGTCGAGCGTGTCGAACAGGCTCATGCCGGCCGCGAACAGCAGCGGCAGGCACAGGATCGCGTACCAGGGCAGCCCGGCGGCGGCGCCGCTGCCCGCCATGACCATCAGCGTGACCTCGGTGGCGGTGTCGAAGCCCAGGCCGAAGAGGAAGCCCAGCGGGTACATCTGGCCGGGGCGGCTGATGGAGCGGGTGAAACGGCCGAGGAGGCGGTTCATGAAGCCGCGCGAGTCGAGCTGCTTCTCCAGTTCGGCCTCGTCGTAGCGGCCCTCGCGCATGGCGCGGAAGACCCTCATGATGCCGGCGAGGGCGACGAGGTTGAGGATGGCGATGAGGTAGAGGAAGCCGCCGGAGACCGAGGTGCCGACGACGCCGAGGGCCTGATGGGTGGTGGAGTCCTCGTTCATCAGCGTCCCGGCCAGCCGGGTGCCGCCGGTGACCAGCAACGCCATCAGGACGACGACGCTGGAGTGGCCGAGGGCGAACCAGAAGCCGACGGAGACCGGGCGTTGCCCGTCCGCCATCAGCTTGCGGGTGGTGTTGTCGATGGCGGCGATGTGGTCGGCGTCGAAGGCGTGCCGCATGCCGAGGGTGTAGGCGGTGACGCCGAGGCCGACGCCGAAGGCCTTGGAGCCGACGGTGTAGTGGTTCGGCACGACCAGCAGGAAGAGCACGCCGAACGCGACGACGTGGAGGGCGACGACGACGGCCAGCAGGCCGGCGGTCCGCAGGGTGTCCTCACGCCGCCAGCGGAAGGCGGGCGGGGACGGTTCGGTGGATGTGGATATGGACATCTTGGGGTGAACGCTCCAGCACCTCGTGGATCATTTCGAGATGCCGTGGCCGGTCTCCTGGCTTACGGGTGACTGGCGTTACCGTCCCGCCTTCCCGGCAGCCGGACGCTGCCAGTGGCTCCACGTACCGGGGCACGCGGAAGAGGACGGTCACTCCCCGATCACAGTGGCGAGGGCCGCTCCGGAATCGGCCCACGAGGGGCCTCACCGGTCTTCCCGAACACCACGGCCGGGCAACCATAACGTCCCGGCCGGGCTCCAGGGCGAGAATGTGGCACTTGCCATCTTCTCGCAGCAAGGCCCGACACTCCGCAGGTGATGGACGCGCCGGGCGGCCCGGTGTACGAGTGCAGGAAGACCTCGCAGGAAGACCTCGACGGACGACCGAGAGAGGGCTGAGCGCCAATGGCGGACACGGCAGGGGACATCGAGCGGGGGCCCGGGGCACCGGAGCCCGTGGTGCCGGAAGAGCGGGCGGCGTTCGTCCGCCGTATCGGGCTGTTCCAGGCCACCGCCATCAACATGAGCCAGATGTGCGGCATAGGACCGTTCGTCACCATTCCACTGATGGTGGCCTCCTTCGGCGGGCCGCAGGCGGTCATCGGCTTCGTCGCCGGGGCCGTGCTGGCCCTCGCCGACGGGCTGGTGTGGGCCGAGCTGGGCGCGGCGATGCCCGGCGCGGGCGGCAGCTATGTCTATCTGCGGCAGGCGTTCCAGTACCGGACCGGAAGACTGGTGCCGTTCCTGTTCGTGTGGACGGCGATGCTCTTCATCCCGCTGGCCATGGCCACGGGTGTGATCGGCTTCGTCCAGTACCTGGGCTATCTCTGGCCGGGCATGACGCAGACCCAGGGCGATCTGACGGGCCTGGCGTTCGTCGTGGTGGTCGTCGGGCTGCTGTGGCGGCGGGTGGAGAGCATCGCGCGGATCACGGCCGTGCTGTGGTGCGTGATGATCGCCTCGGTCGCCCTGGTCATCGTCGCCGCGTTCACCCACTTCAGCCCGGACCGGGCCTTCACCTACCCGGCGGGCGCCTTCGACCTCACGACCGGTCAGTTCTGGCTGGGCTTCGCGGCGGGCCTGACCATCGGCATCTACGACTACGGGGGCTACAGCACCGTCGCCTACATGGGTGCCGAGATCAAGGACCCCGGGCGCGTCATGCCACGGTCCATCATCTACTCGATCCTCGGCATCATGGCCATCTATCTGCTGCTCCAGATCGGCACCCTGGGCGTCGTCGACTGGCGGGAGATGCTGGACCCCGACTCCACGGCCGGGTCCTCCGTGGCCTCTGCGGTCATGGAGCAGACGTGGGGCAAGGGCGCGGCGGACGTCGTCACCGTGCTGATCCTCGTCACGGCCTTCGCGTCGGTCTTCACCGGGCTCCTGGGCGGCTCGCGCATCCCCGTGGACGCCGCGCGGGAGAACGTCTTCTTCCGCCGCTTCGGCGCCCTCCACCCTCGGCTGCGCTTCCCGGTGCTGCCCCTGGCGACGATGGGGCTGGTCTCGGCCGTCGGCTTTCTGATTGGCCGTCATACCGACCTGGCGACGATCATCCAGTTGCTGATGGCGGTCATGGTGATCCTTCAGGCGCTGTCGCAGATCCTGGCCTTGACCGTGCTGCGGCGCCGGCAGCCGGGGCTGCCGCGCCCGTACCGGACGTGGCTCTATCCGCTGCCGAGCCTGGTGGCGCTGGCGGGCTGGCTGGTGATCTACGGCTTCGCCGACCGGAACTCCCCCGGCCGCCACCCCATCGAGTGGTCGCTGGCCTGGGTGGGCGCCGGGTGCGTGGCCTTCGTGCTGTGGGCGGCGAGGGAGAAGGTGTGGCCGTTCGGGCCACGGGAGATCAGCGAGGACTACCTGCCCGGAGGGGTCTCCGCCGTCGGGCTCGCCGAGCCCGTGACGGCCGTCTCCGACCGGCCTGTCGCCGACGCGGGGGACGACGATCCGGACCCCGGCACGGACCCCGGTACGGGCCCCGGCGGCGTGGCGCCCACCCCGGCCTGACGGGGCGTCCGCTCCATCGGCCGGGCCGCCCGGACTCCTGCGGTCCGGCCGAACGGTGATAAAACGGCACCCATGCCTGTGACCACTGCCCCTCCCCCACGCACCCCCGGTGCCCAGCCGCGCAAGCTGCTCTGGCACCGCCTCATATTCGGGCTCTGGTACCGGCCCGTCGAGGTCCTCGACGAGGCGCGGGACCGGAGCGTCTGGGGAGCGGCGGCCTTCCTGTCCCTGCTGTGCGGGGCGCTGGGGACGCTGGCCAACGACTCCTTCTGGGTGCAGTGGGGGGTCAGCCCCCTGCTGGCGCTGGAGGCCATGGCCATCGGCTCGCTGGTGATGATGCTCGCCAGCCTGCTGCTGGGTGCCGCCACGCACGCCATCGCCCGTCGGCTCGGCGGCAACGGCAGGTTCGCCCCCACGGCGAGCCTGTTCGTCGTGCTGTTCTGGGCGAGCGATCTGCCCCGGCTGGTCCTCGACACCTGGTTGCCGTCCGGTTCGGCGCCGGTGCGTGCCGCCGCGTCGGTGACGGCGGCCTTCGGCTACGCGCTCGCCACGCTGCTGATACGGGGTCAGCACCATCTGCCCACCCACAAGGCGGTGGCGGCGGTGAGTCTCCAGATGCTGGCCGCGGTGACGCTGCTCAAGTTCCCGCCCGGCAGCGCCTGAGCGGGCCCGGGCGACGGGGTGACGACGAAGGCCCGCCCGGTGCGACGGGGGATGCACACCGGGCGGGCTCGAGGACAGTTCTACCTCATCAAGGATGGGTTATGCATCAAAAACCTGTTCGGACGACCGAAGACCAGCGAACGGGGAGCGATTTCAGGCCACGCGCCCGGATGGCCGGACGCCAGGTCAGCTCCTCCCTCGAAACGTCCAGTTCCAGATTTTCGAAGCGCTCCAGCAGCGCGGCGAGCGCGGTCTCCGTCTCCATCCGGCCCAGCGCGGCACCCAGGCAGTAGTGGATGCCATGACCCAGCGCGAGGTTCCCCGAGCGGTCCCGTCCCAGGTCGAAGCGGTCGGGGTCGGGGAATCGGGCCGGGTCGCGATTGGCCGAGGCCAGCGACAGCAGCACGGTCTCGCCCGCCGGGACCGTCACTCCGCCGATCTCGATGTCCTCCACCGGGAAGCGCCGGATCGCCACCGGAGTGGGCCCGTCCCACCGGCTGGCCTCGTCCACGAGGGCCGCGAGACCGTCCGGATCCTTACGCACCGTCTGAAGCAGTTCAGGACGGTCCAGCAGGGCGAGCACCGTGTTGCCGATGAGGTGGGTCACGTTCTCGTATCCGGCGAACACGATGAGGAACGCCAGGGACGTCAGCTCGTCCTGGGAGAGCGTGTCCCCGGCCTCCTGCACCGCGATCAGGTCCGAGAGCAGATCGTCGCCGGGCTCGGCGCGCTTGGTCTCGATGAGCCCGGTGAAGAAGGCCATCAGGGAGGCGACCGCCTCCTTCATCAGATGGGGCCGCGTCCGGTCGGGGGTGATCATGGCGTCCGTCCAGGACCGGAAGTCGACCCGGTCCGTCTGGGGAACGCCGAGCAGATGACAGATCACGACGACCGGCAGCGGGCCCGCGAAGGACTCCAGCAGATCCGCCCGCCCCGCCGGCTCGACGGCGTCCAGCAGTTCGTCGGCGAACCTCCGCACCGGGCCGCGCAACTTCTCCACCCGGCCCGGGGTGAACGCCTTCACCACCAGCCGACGCAGCCGGGTGTGGTCGGGCGGGTCCATGTTCAGCAGGTTGGCGTCGAGCGCCGGGGGAAGGGAGAAGCCGCTGTAGTTGCCGGGCAGGGCGTTGCTCCGGTCGAGGGAGAGCCGGGGGTCGGCGAGGGCGGCCCGTACGTCGTCGTAACGGGTCACCAGCCAGGCGTGCTTGCCGTCGGGGCCCTCGAACCGGTGCACGGGGCCGCTCTCACGGAGCCGGGCATAGGAGCCGTAGGGGTCGGATATCAGGTCCGCCGTCGTGGGTGGGGGTGGGGTGTCGGTCGATCGCATGGGATCCGACTCTAGACCGGACCGTCCGGTCCTTTTGTCCAGATCGGGGTGCCGGAGATCTCGATCGGGACACCGGAAAGAAGTAGGGGCGGAATCGCACAAGCGGCGCCGGATTCCGATGGATCGTCCGATCCGTCGGAATCCGGCGCCGGCCTGTGTCGTAGGCGGCCTTGACCCCCGTCCAGGGCCGCCTCGTCCATGGGCCGCGCGCCGTCAGGGGCGGCGCGCCGCGCTGAGCTCCCGTAGTTCGGCGAGCACCGCGTCGACCAGTGGATCGTGGAAGACGTCGGCGACGCGTGCCAAGTGCTCGTGCTCCTCCGCCGGGTCGGCACTCACGGTCATCACCACGCTGTCGGCGGACGGCCGTGCCACATGCCCCACGACCTGGTTGCCCAGGCCCCTGCGGAGCGCGGCGGCCTCCACCACCGCGGCGGTGCGGTGCTCGTCGAGGGCGGCGGCGCCGGCCTTCTCCCGGGCGATCTCCAGGGTGACGGGCTCGACGTGGCGGCGGACGCCGCGCTGGATGTCGCGGATCTCGGCCATCTGCCGGTTGGCCCGCCACTCCAGGTCCGCGAGCGGCCAGCGGGCCGTCCAACGGGACTCGGGGATGGTGACCTCGGGAGCATGGGCGGTGACCTCCCGCCACAGCGGCTCCAGCCGGCGCAGCCGGCGCCAGGCGGCGGCCCGGGGGCCGACGGCCGGCAGCGAGAAGCCGAGCAGGACCAGGAGCGCGGCCACCGAGGCGGTCATCGGAGCCACCCCGTTGGACAGCCAGTACTGCTCGTGACCGGCCCAGCTCAGGGCGAACCCGGCGAGCTTGCAGGCGCAGTACACCAGGCCCAGCCAGCAGCCCGCGGCCAGGGTCCGCAGCCCCCTGGCGAGCCAGGAGCGGCCCAGTTGGGCGGCGTAGCGCGGGCAGAGCGTACCGAGCCCGGCGAGGCTCACCCCGAAGATCAGCAGATAGATCACCAGGAAGGCGACGACGCCGGGGGCGTCGGCGTAGGCGGTGCTGAAGTCGCGCGGGTGCTCCACGTCGTCCGGGCGACCGACGAGGAAGCAGACGATGGCCACGGCCCAGGCCAGCCCCACCGCCCACACCGCGAGACGGCTGCGGGCGGCGGCGCGGGCGTGGACGCCCTCGTCGCCCCGGCTGGTCCAGCGCAGCAGCAGGACGGTGGCGCCGGAGGCGAACAGCACGACGGCCGAGTAGAGGAAGACCATCGCCAGGTTCGCGACGCCCGTCAGCCGGTCGAAGGCGCGGTAGACGCTGGGCGCGGAGAACAGGAAGACGATCGGCACGCCGGAGGTCATCAGGGCGGTCAGGCCCAGATCGACATTGCCTCGGTCACGGAACCAGGCCCGGGCCTTGTAGCCGACGATGGCCCAGGTGACGGCGCTGAAGCTCAGATAGAGGGCGTCAAACACCGGCGCCCCTTCCGCCGGCGGACCCGTCCTGGATCTTCTGCCGGACGTGCTGGAGCGCGGGCCCCAGCGACGCGGCGAGCTCGGCGGCCTGACCCTCCAGCAGGACGTCCTGGCCCGGCGGCGGAGGCACCACCTTCGCCATGAGGAGGGTGCCGAGGACCTCCGTCTCGCGCTCGGTGAGGTTGTCGTAGCAGTGGTGCCGCGCCAGGCCCATGGTCAGGCCCATGCGCCGCATGGCGGTGGCCACGTCGACCGAGGGCGTCCACACCTTGAGGGCGTCCTCGGTGACGGCGGGGTCCTGGTCGTGACCCAGCAGCAGATGGCCGATCTCGTGCAGCACGATGTGGACCTGGTGCCACGGGGAGGTCTTCTGCTCGTAGATGACCCAGTACGCGTCGTCCGTGGTGGCCGTCATACCGGAGACGACCCCGTCCAGGCTCATGGGCACCAGATGGATGGGCCGGCCCACATGGCGCGCGACGGCGGCGCACATGCCCTGGAGATCGGTCGACGCGGGCAGGGCGAGCTCATGGATGAGCTGCTTGCACCGGCGACGTATCCGTCCCACGCGCATGCTTGCACCGTCCTCGTCCTCGGTACGCCGCCAGTTGGTGAAGAGGCCGTCTTCCGCTGTCACGGTCACTGGCGCTCCACACCCCCCGCGTCGGGCGGGTCGGACGGAAGGTTCATCTGCTGCCGGAACTGACTGATGATCGTGGTCAGGCTGTCCTGCACCTCGGGGGGCAGGCCCACCGAGCGCAGGGCGATGGCCCGGACGCGCTGGTCCCTCATCGCGACGAGGAAGCGGACCTCCTCCTCCACGCGCTCGGCCTGGGAGGCCGACAGATCGCCCATCAGATACCCCACCGGCACGGCGAAGAACTTCGCCAGCGCCCGCAGGACGTCCGGGCTGGGGTTGGCGCGCTTGCCGTTGCGCAGCATCGACAGATACTGCTCGGTGAGCGTGACGCCGCCGTACTCCTCCCCGCGGCTGATCTCCTCGGCCACGTGCCCGTTGGTGTACGGCGCGCCGGGCGGGTGCATGTTCGCGAACAGGTAGTTGAGCCGCTGCGCGAGCGGGCTGCCCGCGTCACCGGCCGTTGCCGGCCTGTCCCCCCCGTTTGTCATCTGCCCCGTTCCTTCACGCGCGCTGTGTCCCGCGGCCGCATGGCCTGGTACGACATACGACCAATTACTGCCTTTCACGGCCAGTTAAGTCCGTGGCGACTACGAGTGGCATCCTGCCATGACCGGAACTCCACGCACTAGTCCGCCGGGCATCACAAGCGGATGACGGACTTAACCACGGGTTGAGCCAGGCGGGACCGGCCGGATTCGCCTACCGTGGGGGCGGCAGCGGTAGCGGGGGCGCAGTGGCGCAAAAGGGTTGCGGGGGCGGCATGGCAGGCGGTAAAGACGGCGGGAGCATAGGGAGCCGGGAGCCGGGAGCCGGGAGCCGGGAGCCGGGAGCCGGGAGCCGGGAGCCGGGAGCCGGGAGCCGGGAGCCGGGAGCCGGGCAGACCGGGTGAACCGGGCGATCTTCGCGTCCCGGTGGGGCCGGACGCCCGCCGGTGGCGGACGTTCCAGGGCGAACGGATCCTGGTCGCGGCGGCCCGTACCGTCACCTCCACCGTCCGGCTGCTGGACACCCTCCCCGCGCTGTGCCGCTCCGACCCGCGCGTCGACGTCGTCTTCGCCTTCGACCCCACCTCCGCCTTCAACGACGGCGTCCACGACCTCCTCCACTCCGCGGGCGTCCGGGTCATGCCCTGGGGGCAGCTGGCCCGGACGGAGTGCCACCTCGTCGTCTCCGCCAGCGAGAACATCGACCTGACCCCCGTCCCCGCCGACTGCCCCGTCCTCGTCCTGCCGCACGGCGTCGGCTTCCACAAGCTGGTCCCGGACGCGCGCGGCACCGGCCGGCGACTCTCAGGGGTCATGGACGACGAGCGCGCCTGGCACGCCGTCTCCCACCCCGACCAGATCACGCAACTCGCCGAGCACCACCCCGGACCGGCGGCCCGCGCCCGGCTGGTCGGGGACCCCTGTCACGACCAGCTCACGGCGTCCCGGCCGCTGCGCGACCGCTACCGCGCGGCGCTGGGGGTCGGGGACGGACAGCGGCTGGTGCTGCTGAGCTCCACCTGGGGCCCGCAGTCCCTGCTGGGCACCGACCCCGGCCTGCCCGCCCGGCTGACGGCCGGGCTCTCCCCCGACGACCACCGCGTCGCCGCGGTCGCCCACCCCAACGTCTGGTCCGCGCACGGCTCCTGGCAGGTCCGCCAGGTCCAGGCTGCGGCCCTGGACGCCGGGCTGCTGCTCGTCCCGCCACAGCGCGGCTGGCAGGCCGCGCTCGTCGCGGCGGACATCCTCGTCGGCGACCACGGCTCGGTGACCTTCTACGGCGCGGCGCTCGGCACGCCGCTGCTGTTCGCCGCGTTCGGCGAGGAGTCGGTGCCGGGGACACCGATGGCGGAGCTGGGACGCGTCGTGCCGCGCCTCGACCCCTACGCGCCGTTCGCCCCGCAGCTGGAGCGGGCCGTGGCCGAGCACGACGCCGAACGCGTGGTCAAGGTGGCGTCGGGCGCCTTCGTCGAGCCCGGGCGGGCGCTGGAGCGCTTGCGGTCGCTGGTCTACGGCCTGTTGGCGCTCCCGGAACCCGCCCTCGCCGGGCCGCCGCCCTTGTACGCGGCGCCCGAACCGCGCGCCGAGGGACGGGAGGTGACGGCGCTGTGGGTCAGCGCGAGCGTGACCGCTGACGGCGCGGTGGAGGTGACCCGGCTGCCGGCCGTCGCCGGGGGCCCCGAACCCGTCGAGGACGATGACGTATTCGTCCACCTGGCGTGCGACGAGCGGGAATGGGATCTGCGGCTGCTGGGCAGCGCGTCCGTGCTCACGTCCGACAGCGGGCACACGTCGGTCACGGCGGCCGCGGCCTGGGCCCGCGAGACGCTCGCCCGGTGGCCGGGGTGCCGCCTGGCGACGGCGGGCTTTCCGGGCGGGTGTGTGAGCGCGTTGCGGGACGGCCGGGTGGTGGAGTCCCGGGCGACCGGCCCCGTGTGCGAGCCGGGGCTGCATGCGGCCGTCGTGTACGGGCTGTTGCGGGCCGATAGGGAGCTGGGTGGGGTGGTCACGGTACGGGTCGGAGTGCGGGAGGAGGACGTGGTGATTACCCCTTGGTCCCCGCCCTAACCCTTTCCCGTGCGGATCGTTGTCGTAGGTATGACGGTACGACGCAGCCTCTGGCGGCATCCGGACTTCGTCCGGTACTGGAGCGCGAACGCCGTCGACCTCGTGGGCAGCGGTGTCACGCAGGTGGCGCTTCCGCTGATCGCGGTGGTGGCACTGCACGCCTCCGTCTGGCAGGTCGCGCTGCTGTCGTTCGCGCAGAAACTTCCGCCCTTGCTGGTGTCGCTCCCCGCCGGGGTGCTCGCGGACCGGCACCGCAAGCGTCCCGTGATGGTGGGCGCGGCGCTGGCCAGTGGTGCCGCGTTCCTCGTCGTCCCGCTTGCCGATGCCTCGGGCCGGCTGTCTCTGGGGCTGCTGTACGGGGTGGCGCTGGTGAGCGCGGTTTCGGAAGTGTTCAGCTCCACCGCCCGTATCAGCTTCCTTCCCTCGCTGTTGCCCCGTTCGCGGCTGCTGGAAGCCAACTCCAAGCTGAGCGGCGTCAATTCCCTGGCCGACAGCGCCGGCTCTCAGCTCGGCGGCACCTTGGTCACCGCTCTCGGTGCCACCCATGCCATCTACCTGGACGTCGCCTCCTATCTGGCCTGCGCCCTCCTCCTCACGCGCGTCCGCGCCTCCGAAGCGGCCGCTGCCCGGTCCACGAGGAGCACGACCTTCCGGGCCGAGATCGCCGAGGGCATGCGCTATGTGTGGTCCCATCCCACGATCCGGCCGTTGGTGCTCGCCGCCACCGCGTACGTCGCCGTCATGGCTTTCCTCACCACGCTGTGGTCCGTCTACTTGCTGCGTCAACTGCACTATTCTAGTGCGGCATTGGGCACGACGCTCAGCGTGGGCGCGCTCGGCGGGTTATGCGGCGCGCTCGTCGTCCGCCCGGTGGTCACGCGCTACGGACCGGTGCCCGTGATGCTCACCTCCCTGGCTCTGGCCCCGTTCACCGAGGTGCCGCTCCTGCTCGCCACGCCCGGCCGCCCCTGGCAAGTGGCGGTCGGTCTGGGGATGTTCGTCCAGTTGGGGTGCGCCGTCGTCCAGGGCTCCACCCAGCGCACCGTCCGTCAGGCCGTCTGCGACCCCCCGCTACAGGGCCGCATGCTCGCCACGAGTCGTTGGGTCGTCTACGGCTCCCAGCCGGTGGCCGCCCTCCTCGCCGGTGCCGTCGGGACCTGGCTCGGGCTGTGGAACGGCCTGGCCGTCGGCACTCTCGCCCTGGCCGTCCCGTTCCTCGTGCTGCGATCTTCCTCGCTCCACGAGGTGCCCGAAATGCCCGACGGCACCGCCGCCCCGAAGAAGCCCATCGGGCACGTGCGCCCGCAAGAAGAAGAACACGTGTGCCCACAAAAGGAAAGTGATGCCGCATGAGCCCTGGAGGACTTCCAGGCCAGTCCCGTCAGTCCCGCCCCGTCGGACGGTACGTTCCCGCCAGGGGGATCTACACGGAGTCGGCGCGCCTTCAGCGGCTCGGCTGGCTTCGCTCCATCACCCGGCTGGGGCTGGACTCCTTGCAGCACACACAGCTCGACGCCAGGAAACTCACCGGGAACGTCGAGGGATTCGTCGGTGCCGTCGAGATCCCGGTCGGTGTGGCCGGGCCCTTGCTGTTCTGCGGGGAGAATCTCCAGGGCGAGGTCTACGCCCCCATGGCGACCACGGAGGGCGCCCTCGTGTCGTCGGCGACACGGGGAGCCCTGGCCGTCACCATGGCAGGTGGCGTCAGCACCCGCGCCGTCTCACAGGCGATGACGCGCGCACCCGTTTTCGCCTTTCCCCGGCTGTCGGCCGCCGGCCGTTTCGCCTCGGCGATTCTCCGGCACCTCGGCGACCTTCGCACGGCCGTCCGGCACGTCTCCAACCATGCCGAGCTCGTCTCGATCGAACCCGTGGTGCTGGGCAGGACCGTTCATCTGAGATTCAGGTATACCACCGGGAACGCGGCAGGGCAGAACATGACCACTGCCTGTACCTGGCACGCCTGTCAGTGGATTCTGGAGCAGCGGCATCTGGTCGGAGACGGGGAACTCGAATCGTTCATCATCGAGGGGAACACCTCGGGCGACAAGAAGGCATCGTCCCAGGCGATGGTGGAAGGCCGTGGAATCAGAGTGTCCGCTGACTGCCTCCTGCCAGGGGGCATTGTCGAGCGGGTCCTGAAGACCACCCCCGACGAACTGGTCAGGGGCTATCAGCACATCGCGGCCGGGGCTGTGCACAGCGGAGTGCTGGGCTCGAACGCGAACACCGCCAACATCGTGGCGGCGATTTTCACCGCGACGGGTCAGGACATCGCCTGCGTTCACGAGTCGAGCGTGGGACAGTTCATCCTCGAACGGACACCGGACGGCGTCTACGCGAGCATGACCCTCCCCGGGCTGGCAGTCGGCACGGTCGGCGGCGGCACCCACCTCCCCGCGCAGCACGAACTCCTGGAAGCGATGGGCTGTACGGGCCGGGGAAGCGCGTCCCGGCTGGCGGAAATCATCGCCGGCTTCGCACTGGCCCTGGACCTCTCGACGGTCTCGGCCGCTGTTTCCGGGCAGTTCGCCAGTGCCCATGAACGCCTCGGGCGCAACAGGCCTGTGCGCTGGTTCCAGCTCGACGAGCTGGACGCCCAGTTCTTCGAGTCGGCGCTGGGCCATTCCACCATGCCGGGCGTCAAGGTCACCGGCGTCGAGACCGTTCACATTCCCATGGGGCCCAGCGTCCTGTCGGAGCTGACGTCGCGGACGGTGAAGAAAGCCGTCGGGCTCTTTCCGATGCAGCTGAGGGTCGACCACGACGACGTGGAGCAGAAGCTCGACGTCATGGTCAAGGTCAAGCCCACCGACCGGGAGGTCATCAAGATGGCCGGACTGGCGGCCGCCCTGTGCGGCGGCCCGGTGGCGACCCACTACCGCAGGTTCGACCAGCGCCTTGGATTCGTCGGATGCGATGTACGGGAACTGGCCCTGTACGAGCAGACCGACACCCGCTTCACCAGCCTGGTGCCGAAGCAGTACCGAACCTACCGTGATGACCGGCGAGAGGCATATGTCATCGTCATGGAGTGCCTCGGCGACATGGCGCGGATGGACACGTCGGACCAGGCACTCGGCTGGTCACGCCGGCATCTCGACATCGCCCTGCGCGACCTCGGGCAACTCCACTCCGTCTGGTACGGCAAGGAATCGGCGCTCCGCCGGATGCCATGGATCGGGCACATTCCCAATGCCGGGGACATGGTGGAGATGCGGGACCTGTGGCTGGCCCTGGCCGACCACTCGGCGCAGGAGTTCCCCGAACTCGTCGACGGACCCCACCACGACCGGCTGGTTTCCTCCATCGGGACCATCGACCGCTGGTGGCCGCGGATCGAGGCGATGCCGCGGACCCTCGTGCACAACGACTTCAATCCCCGCAACCTCGCCATCCGAACGGACGGCAGGCTGTGCGCCTACGACTGGGAACTCGCCACCTTGCACATTCCCCAGCGCGATCTGGCGGAACTGCTCTGCACCGCCCTGGAACCCGCTGACATCAATGCCACGACAGTCGGGGAGCTTTCGGAAGTCCACCGACGGTCGCTCGAGGCCCATGCCCGGACCGTCATCGACAGGGACCGGTGGGAAACCGGGTACCGCCTCGCCCTCAGGGACCTGGCGGTCAACCGCTTCGGGCTCTACTTCGTGGCGCACACCGTTCGTCACTACGGCTTTCTCGAGCAGTGGTGGCGGAACCTCTGGGCCTTGATCGATCTGGCGGAAGCGGTCGGCGAAATCTGATACCACTGCGTATTTCGTCGGACCGTAACTCCGGCCACGCTGTCGCGTTGAGCCAAGCGGGTGAGAGCCGGAAGCAGTACTTCCCCTCTCATCGCGCCGTATCCATCGCAAAGACAAGGCTGACAAGTGGGTTCTCTGAAGCGATTCGCAGTTCTGTCCGGCATGGCCGTGGCCGTCCTGGCCTCCCCCGCCTGCATCGGGGCCGCGAGCGCCGACACGATCGACCTGGGGGCGGGCGGTCTGCTCTCCAACGTCGGAAGCAAGAACTCTGCGGCGCACTCCAACCTGTGCGGCGCCAGCAGGGTGGGCCTCCTCAACGACCGTACCTGTGTGGCCCGGCACGACTCCCACCACCGCCACAACGACGACCGTCAGGTGACCGGGCCGAGCGGCGGCCTGCTCTCCAACATCGACTCCCGCAACGCCTCCGGATTCAGCAACAACTGCGGGACGGACACCGTGGGAATCCTCAACCACACCACCTGCGTCACCGAAGAGAAGTAGGGCACACAGGCGGGCCTGCCGCACCCGGCACCGAGGGCCTTGGCCCCGGTTCCGGGAAGGGGCGGGATCAGGGCAGAGCCAACAGCCGTTCCCGCAGCTCCTCCGCCCTCGGGCCGCCCCCGGCGTCCAGCAGTTCGACGGCCCGCGCGAGGTGCGCCCGCGCACCCGCCCCGTCCCCGGCACGCTCCAGCAGCCCCGCCAGTTCTTCCCGCACCTCCGCCTCGTAATACGCCGCCCGCGTCTCCCGCAGCATCTCGGCCGCCCGCCCCAACGCCTCCGCGTCCTCCGCGAGCCGCCCCACGGCCGCCAGGGCGCGCCCCGCCATCCGTACGTCGCCGAGCGCGCTCAGCTGTTCGTACGCCTCCGTGAGGGCCGCGAGGCCCGCCTCGTGGTCGCCGGAGGCGGCGAGGGCGCCGCCCAGGAAGAGGCGGGCCAGGGCGGCGCCGCGCGGCTCGCCCGCCGCGAGGTTGAGGGCGAGGGAGTCCTCGTAGACCCGTACGGCGCGGGCGGGGTCGAAGCGGTCCCAGTAGCGGCCGGAGAACTCCCGGACGGACGCGCGGAGCACCGGGTGCCCCGAGGCATCGGCGAGGGCGACGGCGGCCTCCAGTTCCACGCGGGCGCGGTCGTGCCGGCCCGTGTCCATCAGCGGGCGGGAGAGGAGGCTGCGCAGCCGGGCCTCGGCGGCGGTGTCGCCGGTACGGGCGGCGGCCGCGGCGCCGAGGGTGCCGGACTCGATCCAGTCGGCGAGGTGGCGGTGGTGGAGGTAGAGGGCGGTGAGGGACTCCGCGAGCTGCCAGGCCCGACGGTCCAGGCCGTGTTCGGCGGCGGAGCGCAGCACGGCCAGCGCGTCGGCTCGTTCGGCCTCCAGCCAGTCGAGGGCGGCGGCGCGGGCGTCCGGACCGGTGAAGGGGTCGTCGTGGCCGGTCAGCAGCTCGTCGTGGTCGGTGAGGCGCAGCCGGTTACCCATCACGGCACGGTCGGCGAAGGCGGCGCGGACGGTGTAGTGGTCGACGATCCGGCGCAGGGCCGCCTCCCGTTCGGCCGCCGGCTCGTCGGCCTCGGCCAGGTCGCGGGCGTGGCGCCGGACGAGGTCGTGGAGCCGGTGGCGGTCGGGCACAGTGTCCTCGTCGGGCACCGTGTCCTCCAGGAGGCTGGCCGTCTCCAGGACGTCGAGGAGCCGCCGCGCGGTGGCGGGGTCGCTGCCGTCGGCCGCGGCGGCGGTCTCCGCGTCGAAGCCGCGGCCGGGCAGCAGGCCGAGGCGCCGGTAGAGGCGCAGGGCGTCGGCGGGCAGGTCGCGGCAGGCGGCGGCGAGGAGTACGGACATGCCGTTCGCGGAGTCCAGGGACAGGGCGTCGAGTCCGCCGCTCTCCTTCTCCAGCTCGGCGACGAGCGCCGCGATGGTGAGCCGACGGTGGGTCAGCAACCGGGCGGCGGCGAGGTGCAGGGCGACGGGCAGTCCGCCGCAGCCCTCGACGAGCCGGGCGGCCGCCTCGGGTTCGGCCGCCACCCGTTCCGCGCCGCAGAGGTCCGCGAGGAGTCTGCTGCCGCTGTCGGTGTGAAGGGGTTCGAGGGGCAGCAGGCGGGCGCCGTCGAGGACCAGTTCGCCCAGGCGGCGGCCGCTGGTGGCGAGTACGGCGCTGCCGGGCGCGCCGGGGAGGAACGTGCTGACATGGGCGGGGTGCGTGACGTTGTCCAGGACGACCAGGACGCCGCGCCCGGCGGTGCGGGTGCGGTAGAGCCCTACGAGCTCGCCGAGGGTCGTGGGGAGATAGCGGTCGTCCGTGCCGAGGCTGCGCAGCAGGCCGGTGAGCGCGGCGGAGACGTCGGCGCCGCCGCCCGACGGGCCGCGCAGCTCGGCGAAGTCGACGTAGAGCTCGCCGCCGGGGTACCGGCCGCGGGTGTCCTCCACCCAGCGCCGTGCGGTGTTCCTCTTGCCGACGCCCGGTAATCCGGTGAGCAGCGCGATCCGGGGCGGTCCGCCCGCGTCGGGGTCCAACCAGCCACTGAGGCGGGCCAGGTCGCGGGTGCGGTTGACGAACCAGGGCGTGCTCGACGGCACTTGGTGCGGGTCCGGGACCGGGGGCGGCTCGGGTGCCTGGTGGTACGTCACGTCGCGGGCCTGGATGACCGTCTCCGCGCGGCCCGCGAAGTGATTGGCAGTCGTCTCACCGCCCAATGTTGAAGTCCCTGCCCTGGTAGAGGTGGGTGGCATGGCCGCCGGAGAAGGTGTTGTTGACCGTACTGTTGTCCACGGACACGCGTACGGCCTCGGCCTGCTCGGCCCACCGGCGGTACTCCTCGGCGAACGCGGTGTCCTGGTAGACGCGCCCGAAGATCAGCGCGGCCAGCGACTGGACCTGCTGCTCGTCGCCCGGGTCGAGCGGCAGTACCGCCGTGCTCGCCTCGTCCTCGCCGGCGGGGCCCCGGCCGAACGCGCGGCGGGCCAGCTGCACCAGTGATCCCCAGACCTGGCGCCCCGCCTCCGTACCGACGGATCCCGCGGCGGCGGTGACCGCGCTCGTGATCGCCCCCAACGACACCGGATCAACCATCAGTCGACTCCCCCCTCGTGGGCCGGCGGACCGGACGTCCGCCCGTCCGCGACAGGCTACCTCCCGCCTCCGACAGTCACGCCCCAAGTGCCGGGGTCACTGTGCGGCGTCCCGGTGAATCCTGTCGCGTCGGCGACTCACCCCTCGCGCCCCCGCCGTAGGACGATGACACGCTCACCTCGTACGTGTCCCCCGCGCATCCGGCCCCCGTGGCCGTGCGCACACCAGGGAGGAACCGCTCATGGACAGACCCGGATCCAGACCGTTCGCCATACGCGGCGCCGTGGCGCTGCTGTCCGGCCTGATGGCGGTGGCGGCGTCCGTCGCCCTGCCGGGACCGGCGCTGGCGGCGGGCGCCCCGCACGCCGGGCACCGCGCGTCGGCCGCGTCGGCCGACGCCTACTGGACGCCCGCGCGGATGCGGGCCGCCCTCCCCGCCGTGGCCGACGCCAAGCGGCAGGACGCCCCGGCCCCGGCCGCCGGGCCCGTGCCGCCCAGCCATCCCTTCGACGGACTGCCGCAGGTGGGGACGTTCTTCTGGACGGACGGGCACAACACCGGCCGGTTCTGCGGCGGTACGGTCGTCCGCAGCCCGCACCGCGACCTCGTGGTCAGCGCCGCCCACTGCCTGCGCTCACCGGACCCGAAGAAGCAGTTCTCGTTCGTGCCGCAGTACCACGACGGCCTGAAGCCGCACGGCGTCTTCCCGGTCGAGGAGATCTACCTCGACCAGCGCTACTACGACCTGGGCACGAACGGCGGGGCGCGCTGGGACTACGCGGTGGTGCGGCTGGGCGACCGGGCGGACGGCACCCCGGTCCAGCGGGCCGTCGGCGGCTTCGGCCTGGGCATCCGGCCGGGGTACTCCCACGACGTGGTGCGACTGATCGGCTACCCGGGCAACAGCGACGCCGTCTACCCCAAGCCGCTCGACTGCACCTCCTCCACGCACCGCTACACCAGTACGGATCCGGCCGCTCCCGGCGACTTCCTGGAGATCGCCTGCGCGGGGTACGTCGGCGGCACCTCGGGCGGGCCGTTCCTGGTGCCCGGTGACGGCGGGTACGAGGTGATCGGCGTCATCGGCGGCTATCACACCGGCGGTGACACCCCCGATATCTCCTACAGCTCCTACTTCGGCGACGATCTGGTCGACCTGTACTCGGACGCGGTCGAGGGTGCGGCGCCGGCGGAGCCGGGGGGCGGGCGCTGACGTTCACGAAGCGGACGGCGGCGCCGCCGGACGTTTCTGGACGTCCGGGGGCGCCGCCGGGTGGGTCCGGCTGATCCGCGGGCCGGTGGGGGCTGGTCGCGCCCACGCGGCGGCAGCCGCATATCGACGCTGTCCCGGGGGCCGGGCGGGGGGGGGGGCCCCCGCCCGCCCCCCCGGGGGGGGGGGGGGCGGGGGGGCGCCCGCCCCCCCGCGGGCCCCCCCCCCCCCCCCCCCCCCCCGCCCCCCCCCCCCCCCCCGCCC
>NZ_JBEZUS010000008.1:15393-66967 GCF_040636475.1 Streptomyces sp. NPDC037389 | reverse complement strand
GGGGGCGGCTGCCCCATACGGCCGCGGCCCCGCGCCCCTTACGGGGCGCGAGACCGCTCAGCGCCTGCGCGGGTGGCGGGTCAGCGTGTAGCCGCCGACGGCCGCGAGCGCGCAGAGCACGGCGCCGCCGACCGTCCAGCCCCAACGGCCGGACCACCAGCTGCCGTTCCAGCCGCTGTCGGGCTCGGCGAGGGCCGCCGCGTGCAGCGGCTTGCCCAGTTCGCCGCCCTCGGCGTGGGCCCCGCCCATGTCCTCGGCCGTGGCCTGGACCTCCGCCTTCACGGGCAGTCCGAGGTCGCGGTCGGGGGCGTCGGTGGCGGTGAGCCGCACGTAGTAGGCGCCGGGCAGCGGGTCGTTGGACCAGCGCTCGGACCAGGGGCGGACCGTGCGCAGCGTGCAGGTCAGGGCCACGGTGGCGGCCTGCTGCGAGGCGGTCGCGGCCTGTTCGCCCGCGGTGCAGGCCTGGCGGCGGCGCAGTCCGTCGTAGACGTCGAGGCGCCAGGTGGCGGCGCCGCTGCGGGTGGCCGCGTCGGGCAGGGTGACGGTGGCCTTCACCGTCGGCCGCTGCCCGGCGCCCGCCGGGAACTGCCAGTAGAGGTAGTCGCCGGTGGAGCCGTTGGCCGTGGCCTTCTGCCCCTGTTCGATGGCGACGGCGGTACGGAAGGCGGTACCGGCCTCACTGGGGGCGTCGTCGGCGACGGCCGTGGCGGCCGGGGCGAGCAGGGCCGCGCCCGCGAGCAGGGCGGCGGTCAACGCGCGTTTCATCCGCATCAGTTCTCCCTCCACACGGCGATGCGCCAGCGGGCCAGCCAGCCCCACAGCAGGCCGGCGAGCAGTCCGGTCAGGCCCAGCACGAGAAGCAGCACCCAGCCGCGGCCGAGGCCGAAGGCGGCCAGGTCGGAGGGGTCGTCGGGCCCCTTGACCACGTCGACGGCCAGTTCCACCGGCAGTCCGGGGTCGCGCTTGACGGAGGCGGGCGCGGAGAAGGAGTTGGAGACCTCCACGCAGACGGTCCTCGGCTGCTTGTCGTTCTCGTCCTCGGCGACGGGGTAGCGCAGTCCGGAGGCCATCACATCGGTGCGGCCACTGCCCGCGTCGCTGCCGCGCACGAGCTCCTGCCCGTTCTCGCCCATCGCGCGGACCAGTACGCCGTAGTCCCGGTCGACGGCGCGGTCGGCGCTCACGCTGGCCGCGAAGCGCAGTTCCTGGCCGGGCTTGACCTTGACCTTGTAGACGCGGTGCTGGGAGAAGGTCTCGCGGTCGGTCCAGATGCCGGCGCCGATCTCGGGCGCGGTCCGGCACTCCTCGGTGCCCGAGACGGGCTTGGGCGTCTCGACGGGCGTGTCGGCCCGCTTCACGAGCTGCTTGATGCGGCCGGAGAGCTCCTTGCGGTGCCGCACGGTGGTGTACGTGCCGCCGGTGGCCTCGGCGATGCAGCTCAGCTGCTCGCGGGTCTTGTCGTCGGAGGCGAGGCCGAGGGTGTCGATGGTCAAGTGCGTGCCCTTGGCGGCGAGTTCGCGGGCCACGTCACAGGGGTCGGGCAGGCCGCAGGAGTCCTCGCCGTCGGTGATGAGCACGATCCGGCGCGTGCCGCCGTCCGTCCCGAGGTCCTGGTCGGCGCCGCGCAGGGCGAGGCCGATGGGCGTCCAGCCGGTGGGCTGGAGCCCGGCCACGGACGCCTTGGCGTCGGCCTTGTCCACATTGCCGACGCGGTAGAGCTGCTGGCTGTCGCGGCAGCCGAGCGTCTTGTCCTCACCGGCGTAATTGGCACCGAGCGTGCGGATACCGAGCCGGACACCGGCCGGCACCGAGTCGATGACCTCGTTGAACGCCTCCTTGGCGGCCACCATGCGCGACTGCCCGTCGATGTCCGTCGCACGCATCGAGCCACTGACGTCGAGGACCAGCTCGACCTTCGGCGAATCCTTCGAGGGCCCGTCCGCGGCGTTCGCCGGGGTGACGCCCAGGGCCAGGGCGGCGAGCAGGGCACAGGCCCCCGCCGCCAGCCGTTTTCTGATGATCATCCAAAGGATCCTAGTGCCCCCGAGGGGGGCCGTCGCCGGCGTACCGGCGCATGACAAGGGCGAGGAACGCAACCATTCCTCGCCATGCTCAACATATAGCGCACCGGGGGCCTTGCCGCAAGACCCCCCTTATGCCGCAGAATCACCGGCCGAAGCTCGGAACTGCGGAAATGAGATGTGTGATGATCGACGTGATCGTGGTCGGCGGCGGACCGACCGGCCTGATGCTGGCCAGTGAGCTGCGGCTGCACGGGGTACACGTGGTCGTGCTCGAGAAGGAGACGCAGCCCGCCCCGATGGTCCGGGCGCTGGGCCTCCACGTGCGCAGCATCGAGGTGATGGACCAGCGCGGCCTGCTGGACACCTTCCTCGCGAACGGCACGAAGTACGAGGGGTTCCCCGGCTTCTTCGCCGCCATCGGCAAGCCGTGGCCCGAGCGGATGGACACGGCGCATTCGTACGTCCTCGGCATTCCGCAGACCGTCACCGACCGCCTGCTCGAGGAGCACGCCACCGCGGCCGGTGTCGAGATCCGGCGCGGCTGCGAGGTGACCGGGCTGAGCCAGGACGAGGACGGGGTGACCGTCGAGCTGGCCGGTGGGGGCACCCCCGCCGATGAGGGCGTAGCCAGCGGGGGAGGCACACGGCTGCGCTCGCGCTACCTCGTCGGCTGCGACGGCGGCCGCAGCACGGTCCGCAAGCTCGCCGGCGTCGCCTTCCCCGGCGAGCCCAGCAGGGTCGAGACGCTGCTGGGCGAGATGGAGGCGACCATGCCGCAGGAGGAACTGACCGCGGTGATGACCGAAGTCCGCAAGACCCAGAAGCGGTTCGGCTTCATGCCCCTCGGGGGCGGGACGTTCCGCGTCGTCGTGCCCGCCGAGAGGGTGGCCGAGGACCGCACGGTCCCGCCGGGCTTCGAGGAGTTCAAGCAGCGGCTGCGGGCGACCGCCGGGACCGACTTCGGCGTGCACTCGCCGCGCTGGCTCTCCCGGTTCGGCGACGCCACCCGGCAGGCCGAGCGTTACCGGGTCGGCCGGGTGCTGCTGGCCGGCGACGCCGCGCACATCCACCCGCCGACCGGTGGGCAGGGCCTCAACCTGGGCGTCCAGGACGCCTTCAACCTCGGCTGGAAGCTGGCCGCCTCGGTGGCCGGCTGGGCCCCCGAAGGCCTGCTGGACAGCTACCACGCCGAACGGCACCCGGTGGGCGCCGACGTGCTGAACAACACCCGCGCGCAGATGCTGCTGATGTCCACCGAGCCGGGCCCCCAGTCCGTACGACGGCTGGTGTCGGAGCTGATGGACTTCGAGGAGGTGAACCGGCACCTGATCGAGAAGATCACCGCGATCGGCGTCCGCTACGACTTCGGCGAGGGCCACGAGCTGCTCGGCAAGCGGATGCGGGACGTCCGGCTGAAGCGGGGGCGCCTCTACGAGCTGACGCGCGGCGGCCGCGGACTGCTGCTCGACCAGACCGGCAGGCTCTCGGTGGAGGGCTGGGCGGACCGGGTCGACCACGTCGTCGACGTCAGCGAGGAACTGGACGTGCCCGCGGTGCTGCTGCGGCCGGACGGGCACGTGGCGTGGGCCGGTGAGGACCAGCAGGAGCTGATCGCCCACCTGCCGAAGTGGTTCGGCGCGCCGGTCGGCTGAAGGCGCGGCTCGGGGCCGGAGCGCTGGTGCGCTCCGGCCCCGAGCCGGTCCACTCAGTCGTCCCCGCCCTCCAGGTTCCCCTCCGTCTCCAGGAACAGCTGTCGCAGCGCTTCCAGCGTCTCCGCGTCCGGCTTGGCCCACATGCCGCGGCTCTCGGCCTCCAGGAGGCGCTCGGCGATGCCGTGCAGGGCCCAGGGGTTGGCCTCCTCCAGGAAGGCGCGGTTCTCCGGGTCCAGGGCGTAGGTCCGGGCGAGCTTGTCGTACATCCAGTCGGGGACGACGCCGGTGGTGGCGTCGTAGCCGAAGAGGTAGTCGACGGTGGCGGCGAGTTCGAAGGCGCCCTTGTAGCCGTGGCGGCGCATCGCCTCGATCCATCGGGGGTTGACCACGCGGGCCCGGAAGACGCGGGACGTCTCCTCGACGAGGGTGCGGGTGCGGACCGTCTCGGGGCGGGTGGAGTCGCCGATGTACGCGGCGGGTGCGGTGCCCTTGAGGGCCTTGACGGTGGCGACCATGCCGCCGTGGTACTGGAAGTAGTCGTCGGAGTCGGCGATGTCGTGCTCGCGGGTGTCGGTGTTCTTGGCCGCGACCGCGATGCGCTTGTAGGCCGTCTCCATGTCCTCGCGGGCCGGGCGGCCCTCCAGGCCCCGGCCGTAGGCGTAGCCGCCCCAGACCGTGTAGACCTCGGCAAGGTCGGCGTCGGTGCGCCAGTCGCGGCTGTCGATGAGCTGGAGCAGACCGGCGCCGTACATACCCGGGCGCGAGCCGAAGATCCGGGTGGTGGCGCGGCGTTCGTCGCCGTGGGCGGCGAGGTCGGCCTGGGCGTGGGCGCGGACGAAGTTCCGGTCGTCCGGCTCGTCGAGGGCGGCGACGAGCCGCACGGCGTCGTCCAGCAGGCCGATGACGTGCGGGAACGCGTCGCGGAAGAAGCCGCTGATGCGGAGGGTGACATCGACGCGGGGGCGGCCCAGCTCGGCCGGGGGGATCGGCTCCAGGCCCGTGACGCGGCGCGACGCCTCGTCCCAGACCGGGCGGACGCCCAGCAGCGCCAGGGCCTCGGCCACGTCGTCGCCCGCCGTGCGCATCGCACTCGTGCCCCACAGGGACAGGCCCACGGATTCGGGCCAGTCGCCGTTGTCCGTGCGGTAGCGCTCCAGGAGGGAGTCGGCGAGGGCCTGGCCGGTCTCCCAGGCGAGCCGGCTGGGGACGGCCTTGGGGTCGACGGAGTAGAAGTTGCGGCCCGTCGGGAGGACGTTGACGAGGCCGCGGAGGGGGGACCCCGACGGGCCGGCGGGGACGAATCCGCCGTTCAACGCGTGGACGGCGTGGTCGAGTTCGTTCGTCGTCGCGGCCAGGCGGGGGACGACCTCGCGGGCGGCGAAGTCGAGGACGGCCGCGACGGGGTCGCCGTTCACGGGATCGGTGCCCCGCACCGTGAGCACAACGGCCGGGATGGCGGCCGGGTCCCAGCCCGCCGCCTCCATGGCCTCCACCAGGGCCCGCGCCTCCGCCTCCGCCTCGTCCGCAGTGGTGCGGGTGGCCGCCGACTCGTCGAGGCCGAGGGCCTCGCGCAGGCCCGGCAGGGCCGTCGTGCCGCCCCAGATCTGGCGGGCGCGCAGGATCGACAGGACCAGGTTGACGCGGTCGGCGCCGGCCGGGGCGGCGCCCAGGACGTGGAGGCCGTCGCGGATCTGGGCGTCCTTCACCTCGCAGAGCCAGCCGTCGACGTGGAGGAGGAAGTCGTCGAAGCCGTCGTCGTCGGGGCGCTCCTCCATGCCCAGGTCGTGGTCGAGCCGGGCGGCCTGGATGAGGGTCCAGATCTGGGCGCGGATCGCGGGGAGCTTGGCCGGGTCCATCGAGGAGATCTGGGCGTATTCGTCGAGGAGTTGCTCCAGGCGCGCGATGTCGCCGTAGGAGTCGGCGCGGGCCATGGGCGGCACGAGGTGATCGACGAGCGTGGCGTGGGCGCGGCGCTTGGCCTGGGTGCCCTCGCCGGGGTCGTTGACGAGGAACGGGTAGACCAGCGGCAGGTCGCCGAGGGCCGCGTCGGGGCCGCAGGCGGCGGACAGGCCGGCGTTCTTGCCGGGCAGCCACTCCAGATTGCCGTGCTTGCCCAGGTGGACCATCGCGTCGGCGCCGAAGCCGCCGTCCTCCTGGGATGCGGCGATCCAGCGGTAGGCGGCGAGGTAGTGGTGCGAGGGCGGCAGGTCGGGGTCGTGGTAGATGGCGATGGGGTTCTCGCCGAAGCCGCGCGGCGGCTGGATGAGGATCAGCAGATTGCCGCGGCGCAGGGCGGCGAGGACGATGTCGCCTTCCGGGTCGCCCTCGGCAGTGCGGCTGCGGTCGACGAACATCTCGCCGGGCGCCGGTCCCCAGTGCTCCTCGACGGCCTCGCGCAGCTCGGCGGGGAGCTGCTCGTACCAGCGCCTGTAGTCGGCGGCCGGGACGCGGACGGGGTTGCGGGCCAGCTGCTCCTCCGTCAGCCAGTCCTGGTCGTGGCCGCCCGCGTCGATGAGGGCGTAGATGAGCTCGTCGCCGTCACCGGACGCGAGGCCGGGGACCTCTTCCGTGCCGAAGTCGTAGCCCTCCTCGCGCAGCCGGCGCAGCAGGGCGACGGCGCTGGCGGGGGTGTCGAGGCCGACGGCGTTGCCGATGCGGGAGTGCTTGGTGGGGTACGCGGAGAGGACGAGCGCGAGCCGCTTCTCGGCGGCGGGGATGTGGCGGAGGCGGGCGTGGCGCACGGCGATGCCCGCGACGCGGGCGGCGCGCTCGAGGTCGGGGACGTAGGCGGGCAGGCCGTCCGCGTCGATCTCCTTGAAGGAGAAGGGGACGGTGATGATGCGGCCGTCGAACTCGGGCACGGCGACCTGGGTGGCGGAGTCGAGCGGGGAGAGCCCCTCGTCGTTCTCCTCCCAGGCCTCCCGGGTGCCGGTCAGGCAGAGGGCCTGGAGGATCGGCACGTCGAGGGCGGCGAGCGCGCCGGCGTCCCAGGACTCGTCGTCGCCTCCGGCGGAGGCGTCGGCGGGCCGGGTGCCACCGGCGGCGAGGACGGTGGTGACGATGGCGTCGACGTCGCGCAGGGCGTCGATCAGCTCGGGCTCGGGGGCGCGCAGCGAGGCGACGTAGAGCGGCAGGGCGCGGCCGCCCGCGTCCTCGACGGCGCCGCAGAGGGCCTCGACGAAGGCGGTGTTGCCGCTCATGTGGTGGGCGCGGTAGTAGAGCACGGCGATGAGCGGGCCGGACGCGCCGGGTTTGGGGGTGCGCTCCAGCGCGCCCCACGCGGGGGCGGCGGCGGGCGGCTCGAAGCCGTGGCCGGTGAGCAGCACGGTGTCGGAGAGGAAGCGGGCCAGCTGTTCGAGGTTGGCGGGGCCGCCGTGGGCGAGGTAGGCGTGGGCCTCGGCGGCGATGCCGATGGGGACGGTGGACGCCTCCATCAGCTGGGCGTCGGGGGCCTGTTCGCCGGTGAGGACGACGACGGGGCGCGGGCCGGCCAGGAGCTGGTCGAGCCCCTCCTGCCAGGCGCGCAGCCCGCCGAGGAGGCGCACGACGACAAGGTCGGCGCCCTCCAGGAGCGCGGGGAGTTCCTCGAGCGCGAGCCGGGCGGGGTTGGCGAGTCGGTACGGGACCGGACCGCCGGCCGCACGGGCGCTGAGCAGGTCGGTGTCGGACGTCGACAGGAGCAGGATCACGGCATGCCTTCCTCGGGGTCCGCGCCCCGGGCGGTGGGAGGACGGCAGGAGTTCCTGACTCACCCGGCATCGCTGCCGGGCACACAGTGGCGGGACCGTGCCGGGATCACACCGGCTTCCTCCCCTGTCGCCGTCGCTGGCGCTGCCATAGTAGCCATGCGGGGTGGGCCTCCAGGAGGGGAAGATGCCCCTGACCCGCCCTTTCTCCGTTTCCGAGCGGGGCTTCGCCCCCTCGCGCCCCGTCCCGCCCCCTTGTCCGCGCTGACGCGCGTCGTCTTCAAACGCCGGACGGGCTGATTCGACCCCCGGTCGGTATGCTCGCCGCCATGCCCACTCCCCCCGAACCCCCTGGTCGCGAGCGCGGCGACGCCTGTCCCGGCGCCCTGCGGCTGCACGCCGCGGACGACGGGGCACTGGCCCGCGTACGGCTGCCGGGCGGGCTGCTGACGGTCCGTCAGGCAAGCGCGCTCGCCGACGCCGCCGACGACTTGGGCGACGCCCGCCTCGACCTCACCTCCCGCGGCAACGTCCAGCTCCGCGGCCTCGCCGACGGCTGCGGCGCCGCCCTGGGCGCGCGGCTGCGCGAGGCCGGTCTGCTGCCGTCGGACCGGCACGACCGCATCCGGAATGTCGCGGCTTCCCCCCTGTCCGGCCTGGACGGAAAGGGCTTCTCGGACATCCGGCCCTGGGTGCGGGAACTCGACCGGCTGCTCTGCGCGTCGGACGACCTCACGGACCTCTCGGGCCGTTTCCTCTTCGGTCTCGACGACGGCCGGGGCGACATCACGGCCCTCGCGCCCGATGTGACATTGATCGCAGCCGATGCCGGCCGCCAGGCCCTCCTGTGCTTCGGCCCCGGCCCCGACGCCCTGCGCGTCGCCGCCCGGGACGCGCCGCGCGCGGCCGTTCTGGCGGCCCGTGAGTTCCTCGCGGTGCTGCGCCAGAGCGGCGGCAAGGCCTGGCGCGTCCGCGAACTGGCCCCCGGGCTGCGGCCGCGCCCGGAGCGGCTCGCGGCCCGGCTGGCGGCGGCCGGCATCGGCTCCGCGCCCGTACCGCGCGCCGCGCTCCCCCTCGGCTCCCCGCCCGCGCCCGGCGCGCTCCAAGGGCCCGACGGGCGGTGGGCCGTGTCGGTGGCCGCGCCCCTGGGCCGGTTCTCCTCCGCCCAGTGGCGGCTCCTCGCCCGTACCGCCGGCCGGGACGGCGACGGCGAACTCCGCGTCACCCCCTGGCGCGGCGTCGTCGTCCCGGGGCTCACCGCCCCGGTGGCCGCGGCGCGCCTCGCAGCGCTCGCGGAGGCGGGCCTGGTCACCTCCGCCGCCTCTCCCTGGCACGGCGCGGGCTCCTGCACCGGCCGGCCGGGGTGCGTCAAGTCCCTCGCGGATGTACGGGCCGACGCGACCGCCTCCCTCAAGGCCGCGCGCTCTGGCAGCGCCGGGACTCTGCCCGTGTACTGGTCCGGGTGCGAGCGGCGCTGCGGCCACCCCGGCGGCCGGTGGGTCGACGTCCTGGCGACCGGCGACGGCTACCGGATCGCCGTACGGCGGGAGGCGGAGGACGAAACGGTCACGGCGCCCGCGGTGACGACCGTGACGACCGCCGCCGGCCTGGCCGACGCGGTCACGGCGGCACGCGACGCGCGCCCCGACGCACACCCCACGGAGACGACGTCGGCCGGCGGCCCCCGCGGCTGAGCGGTCCACGGCGGCGGCACCACGGCAGCAACCCCCACGCAGAACCAGCGATATGCACCACCCAGCGAGCGAGGGCACAGTGTTCGACTACGACAAGGACGGCGCGTCCATCTACCGCCAGTCCTTCGCCACCATCCGCGCCGAGGCGGACCTCGGCGGGCTGCCGCCCGACGTCGGCCGGGTCGCGGTCCGCATGATCCACGCCTGTGGGATGACCGACCTGGTCCAGGACCTCGCGTACTCGCCGGGGGTCGTGGCCCGCGCCCGGGAGGCGCTGCTCGCGGGCGCGCCGATCCTGTGCGACGCGAACATGGTCGCCAGCGGCGTCACCCGCAGGCGGCTGCCCGCCGGCAACGAGGTGGTGTGCACCCTCGCCGACCCGGCCGTGCCGGAGCTGGCGCGGCGCATGGGCACGACCCGCAGCGCGGCGGCGCTGGAGCTGTGGCGCGACAGGATGGAGGGCGCGGTGGTCGCGGTGGGCAACGCCCCCACGGCGCTGTTCCGCCTCCTGGAGATGATCCATGAGGGCGCGCCGCGCCCGGCCGCCGTGCTGGGCATACCGGTCGGCTTCATCGGCGCGGCGGAGTCGAAGGACGCGCTGGCCGAGAGCCCGCTGGGGCTGGAGTATCTGGTGGTGCGGGGCCGGCGCGGCGGCAGCGCCATGGCCGCGGCCGCGATCAACGCGATAGCGAGCGAGGAAGAGTGAACGAGAAGCCCATGCCCACCGGGCGGCTGTACGGGGTGGGGCTGGGGCCCGGCGACCCGTCGCTGCTGACCGTACGGGCCGTCGAGGTCATCGCGTCGGCGGAGGTCGTCGCCTACCACAGCGCCCGGCACGGGCGCAGCATCGCGCGTTCCATCGCCGAACGCCATCTGCGCCCCGGCCAGATCGAGGAACCGCTGGTCTATCCGGTGACGACGGAGACCACCGACCACCCCGGCGGCTACCGGGGCGCGCTGGAGGAGTTCTACGAGGAGGCCGCGGCCCGGCTCGCCGCGCACCTGGACGCCGGGCGCGTGGTGGCGGTGCTCGCCGAGGGCGACCCGTTCTTCTACAGCTCGTACCAGCACATGCACAAGCGGCTCGCGCACCGCTATCCGACGGAGGTCGTACCGGGGGTGACGTCGTTCAGCGCGGCGTCGGCCCGGCTGGGCAGGCCGCTGGTGGAGGGCGAGGAGACGCTGACGATCCTGCCGGGCACGCTGCCCGAGGAGGAGCTGACCGCGCGGCTGGCCCAGGCCGACTCCGCCGTGGTGATGAAGCTCGGCCGGACGTTTCCTGTGGTGCGGAGCGCGCTGGAGCGCTCCGGGCGGCTGGCGGAGGCGCGGTACGTCGAGCGCGCGACGATGAGCGGGGAGCGCACGGGCCGGTTGGCGGACGTCGCCCCGGAGTCGGTGCCGTACTTCTCGGTGGCCGTGCTGCCGAGCCGGGTCGCGGGTGTCCCTTCGGACGCGCGTACGGACGTCGGCGCGGACGCCGGCACGAGCGCTCCCGCCGGGACGGAGGACGCGGCCGCGGCCCAGGGCGAGGCCGCGACCAGCCGGGGCGACGCCCCGACCGCCCCGACCGCCCCGGGCGAAGTCGTCGTCGTCGGCCTCGGACCGGCGGGGCCGTTGTGGCTGACGCCGGAGGCCCGGGGCGCGCTGGCCGCGGCGGAGGACCTCGTCGGCTACACCACGTACGTGGACCGGGTGCCCGTACGGCCGGGTCAGCGCCGGCACGGCTCGGACAACAAGGTGGAGTCGGAGCGCGCCGAGTTCGCCCTCGACCTGGCCCGGCAGGGCCACCGCGTCGCGGTGGTGTCCTCGGGCGACCCGGGTGTCTTCGCGATGGCCTCCGCCGTGCTGGAGGTCGCCGCCGAGGACCCCTACCGCGAGGTCCCGGTCCGGGTGGTCCCCGGGATGACCGCCGCCCACGCGGCCGCCGCCCGCGCGGGCGCCCCGCTGGGCCACGACTACGCCGTCGTCTCCCTCTCCGACCGGCTCAAGCCGTGGGAGGTCATCGCCGGCCGGCTGCGCGCGGCGGTCGCGGCCGACCTGGTGCTGGCCCTCTACAACCCCGGTTCCCGCAGCCGCCTCTGGCAGGTGGGCGCGGCCCGCGACCTGCTCCTGGAGCACCGCGCCCCGGGCACCCCGGTGGTCATGGCCCGTGACGTGGGTGGCCCCGAGGAGTCCGTGCGCGTCGTCCGTCTCGGCGAACTGGACCCCGCCGAGGTCGACATGCGCACGCTCCTCATCGTCGGCTCCACCCAGACGCGCGTGGCGCGGCGGGGCGAGGACGGCGCGGAGCGGATCGTCTGGACGCCGCGCCGCTACCCGGAGGGATGACGGTCGTGCCCTGACGGCCGTGCCCGGGGCGGCGCACGCCGCGCCGGGCACGCCGCCCGCGCACCGGCCGGTCGCCGCCTTCGCGCCCTGACGGCGCCGCCGCGGTCTCCCCGACACTGGGACGGCCGCCGCCCGGGCCGAGGCGGTCGGCGCCACCGGCCTGGGGGGTGCGGTTGCTTCGGTACGAGCGGGCACACGCCAAAGGCACCGGCAGGGACGTGGAAGTCGTCGTGATCGGCGCCGGGTTCTCCGGCATCGGCGCCTCGATCCGGCTGCGGCAGGCGGGCTGCCGGGATCTGCTGGTCCTGGAGAAGGCCGCCGAACCGGGCGGCACCTGGCGCGACAACACCTATCCGGGCTGCGCCTGCGACGTCCCGTCCTCGCTGTACTGCTACTCGTTCGCCCCCGGCCCCGGGTGGAGCCGGGTCTTCGCCGGGCAGCGGGAGATCCACGACTATCTGCGGTCGACCGCGCGGCGGTACGGGGCCTACGAGTCCCTGCGCTGCGGCGTCGAGGTCCTGCGGGCCCGGTGGGACGACCGGGCCCGCCGCTGGTGGCTGGAGACGACCGACGGCCCGTACAGCGCGGCCGTGCTGGTCCTGGCCACCGGGCCCTGGCACCGGCCGCGGTGGCCCGAGGTGCCGGGGCTCGGCGGCTTCGCCGGGCCGGTGGTGCACACCGCCCGCTGGGACCACTCGCTCGATCTGACGGGGCGGCACGTCGCGGTCGTCGGCAGCGGCGCCTCGGCGGTCCAGGTCGTCCCCGCGATCCAGGAGCGGGCCGCGGCCCTCCATCTCTTCCAGCGCACTCCCCAGTGGCTGCTGCCCAGACCCGACGTCCCCGTCCCCGCCGCGCTCGCCCGGTGGCTGCGCCGCTCCCCCGGCGCCCGGCGCGCCCTGCGGGCCGGGCAGTACGCGCTCCAGGAAGGCATCGGCTACGCCTTCCGGCACCCCCGCCTCGTCCGCCCCCTCCAGGCCGCCGCCCTGCTCCATCTGCGGCGCTCGGTCCGCGACCGGGAGCTGCGCCGGGCGCTCACCCCGGACTACACGCCGGGCTGCAAACGGCTGCTGACGTCGAGTACGTACTTCCCGGCGCTGACCCGGCCCCACGTCCGTCTCCACCCCACGGCGCTGGCGGCCGTGGACGGGAACCGGCTGACCGGCGCCGACGGGAGCGAGGCGCGGGCCGACGTCCTCGTCCTGGCCACCGGCTTCCACATGGGCGAGCTGCCGCTGGCCCACGGCGTGCACGGCAGGGACGGGCGGACGCTCCGCGAGGTCTGGGGCGGCGTGCCGGAGGCGTATCTCGGCACCACGGTCGGCGGCTTCCCCAATCTCTTCCTGCTCCTCGGGCCCAATCTGCTCGCCGGTTCCACCTCGGCCCTCACCGCCGTCGAGGCCCAGCTCGACCTGGTCGCCGCCGCCCTGGCCCACCTGCGGCGCGGCGGCCACGCCTCCCTCGACGTACGGGCGGACGTGCAGGCCGCGTACAACGCCGCGGTCCAGGAGGCGCTGAGCACGACCGTCTACAACTCCGGCGGCTGCTCCAGCTACTACCTCGGGCCCGGCGGGCGGAACACCTTCTGCTGGCCGTGGTCCACCGGGCGGCTGGTCCGCAGGCTGCGCCGGTTCGACCCGGCGGCCTACGCGTGGTCCGGGGCCGCCCCGCCCCTGCCCGGGCCCACGCCGCCGGGGGACACCGACGACCGTCCGGCGGACCGGAGGGAAACCGCCCCGTGAAGCGACGGCGCCCGCGCCTGCGGGCGGGCCGCCCCGTGCCGGACGGCCCCCTCCGCGCCGGCCGGGTCACCGTCCGCCGGGGATCCCCCGCAGCCACGCCGCCGCCTCCGCCGGGCCCGGCACCTCCGGCACCCCCTCCGGTACCGGTGGCCGGCGGACCACCACCACCGGGACGCCCGCCTCGCGCGCGGCGGTCAGCTTCGCCGCCGTCGCCGCCGCACCGCTGTCCTTCGTCACCAGGACGTCGATCGCATGGCGCCGCAGCAACTCCCGCTCGCCGTCGAGCGTGAACGGGCCCCGGTCGAGGAGGACCTCCATGCGCGGGGGCGCCGGCGGCTCGGGCGCGTCCACGGAGCGGACCAGGAACCACTTATCCTCAAGGTGCGCGAAGGCGCCCAGGCCCATCCGGCCCGTGGTCAGGAACACCCGCTCGCCCAGCGCCGGCAGGGCCCGTGCCGCGTCGGCCAGGGAGGCGACGTCACGCCAGTCGTCGCCCGGCCCCGCCACCCAGCCGGGACGGCGGACGGCCAGCAGGGGCACCCCGACCGCGGCGGCGGCCCGCGCCGCGTTGAAACTGATCGTGCCGGCGAAAGGATGGGTGGCGTCGATGAGCGCGGCCACCTGCTGCTCACGCAGCCAGTGGGCGAGGCCCTCGGGGCCTCCGAACCCCCCGATCCGCACCTCCCCCGCCGGCAGCCGCGGCGCGGCGACCCGCCCCGCCAGCGAGCTGGTGACCCGGAGCGCCGGGTCGGCGGCCAGCTCCTCGGCGAGCCGTCGCGCCTCGGTCGTACCGCCCAGGATGAGGATGTGGCGCTCGGCGCCGGCGTTCACGATGCGATGCCCTTCCGTCGTCGTCCGGCCCCGCGTCGTCGTCCGGTCGTCGGCCCAGCCTACGGGCGGGGGCCGGCATGGCTGACGGCACGGCTGACGGCACGGCCACCGGAGGACGCGCCGCCCAGCTCCAGCACACCGGGATGCGGCACGGCTGGACGACGGGCGCCTGCGCCACCGCCGCCACCACGGCGGCGTACACAGCGCTGCTCACCGGCGAGTTCCCGGATCCCGTGGGAATCACGCTGCCCAAGGGGCAGACCCCGGCCTTCGCGCTCGCCGCGGAGCGGCTGGACGAGCCGGACGGGAACGGGCGCGCCGCCATGGCCGCGATAGTCAAGGACGCCGGTGACGATCCGGACGTCACCCACGGCGCGCTGATCCGGGCCACGGTACGGCTGCTGCCGCCCGGTTCCGGCGTGGTCTTCCGGGCCGGCCCGGGCGTCGGCACGGTCACCCGGCCCGGGCTGCCGCTGGCCGTGGGCGAGCCCGCCATCAACCCCGTGCCCCGGCAGATGATGCGTGACCACATCGCCGAGGCCGCCGCCCGGCACGGCGGCACGGGGGACGTCGAGATCGAGGTGTCCGTGGACCACGGCGAGGAGATCGCCCGGTCCACCTGGAACCCGCGTCTGGGCATCCTCGGCGGGATCTCCATCCTGGGCACGACCGGCATCGTCGTCCCCTACTCCTGCTCGGCGTGGATCGACAGCATCCGGCGCGGTGTGGACGTGGCCCGCGCGGCGGGCCGTACACACGTGGCGGGGTGTACGGGATCGACGTCCGAGAAGGTCGCGGTGGCCGTGCACGGGCTGCCCGAGGACGCGCTGCTGGACATGGGCGACTTCGCGGGGGCGGTGCTCAAGTACATCCGCCGCCACCCGGTGGACCGGCTGACCGTCGTCGGCGGCTTCGCCAAGCTCTCCAAGCTGGCCGCCGGCCACCTCGATCTCCACTCGGCCCGCTCGCAGGTGAACAAGGAGTTCCTGGCGGAACTCGCCCGGCACGGCGGCGGTGACGACGCGCTCGCGGCCGCCGTCACCGGCGCCAACACGGGCCTGGAGGCGCTGCGCCTGTGCGAGGCCGCGGGCGTCCCCCTCGGCGACCTCGTCGCCGTGACCGCCCGCGACGAGGCGCTGGCCGTGCTGCGCGGGGCGCCCGTCGCGGTCGACGTCATCTGCATCGACCGCGCGGGCGTCATAGTGGGCCGAGCGGAGCCGAAGGGGCCGTAAGGCCCCCAAGGGGCGCGGGGAACTGCGCGACCAGCCACAGACGGCCCGCAGCCGCACTCAGCGATTCAGCGGCCCCGCCGGCTTCGCCGCTTTCACCCGGTTCGGGTCACCGGCTCCTGAAGCTCCGTCACCCATCCGGCCGGGTCGCCCTGGCCGTAGGCGAGGTACACCTCGCGCGCGTAGCCCGTCGAGCGGTAACCGTTGGCGTCGATCCAGCGGGCCAGGGCCTGGACCGTGGGCAGCACGTCGGCCATGGGCCCGTGGTGCACGACGGCCGCCACCATCGGCATGGCCGGCAGCTCGGTGATCCCGACTCCGTCGCCCCGCGCGGCGGCGGGGACGGGCAGCCCGGCGTGGACCACGACGCCGTCGCCGTCGGGCGCGTCCTCGTACCACATGACCGACGAGCCGGTCGGCTCGATCCCCGCCGTCTCCAGCAGGCCGCACAGCTCCTCGAAGAGCCGGTCGGCGACCGGCCCGATCTCCTCCGGGCCGAAGCTCGCCACCCGTGCGCTCAGTTCCGCGACCCGGACGGCCGGCGTGCTCTTGACCACCACGTCGTCGGTGCTCATCCGTCCCTCGCTCTCGATCGTGCGGAGCCTCGCCTCGACCCCCGCCAGCCGGGCCGCGGCCGCCGCGGCGGCGGCCTCCAGCTCGGCGCGGCGCAGTCTCAGCATCCCGCGCAGCTCCTCGGCGCTCACCTCGTCGTCCACGATCGCCTGGACCTGCTGGAGGGTGAATCCGAGGTCCTTGAGGGCGATGACACGGTTGAGGCGGGCGAGCTGTCCGGCCTCGTAGAAGCGGTAGCCGCTGTACGGGTCGACACGGGCGGGGCGCAGCAGTCCGATGGCGTCGTAGTGGCGCAGCATGCGGACGGACACGCGGCCGTGGCGGGCGAAGTCTCCGATGGTGAACATGATGAGTTCAGTTACGGGCCTGACACGGTGGCAGGGTCAAGCGCTCAGTCGTTCGCGTCGTCGGGAATCGTCCGGCCGCAGCGGTCCCGGTCCCGTTCGGCCGAGTACAGGAAGCTGTCGGGGAACTGGCCGGCGGCGAGGGCGCGGCCGACGAGGATGACGGCGGTGCGGACGACTCCGGCCTCCTTCATCTGTCCGGCGATGTCGGCGAGGGTGCCGCGCAGCACGATCTCGTCGGGGCGGCTGGCCATGGCGACGACGGCGGCCGGGCAGTCGGCGCCGTAGTGCGGGAGGAGTTCGTCGACGACGCGGTCGGCGTGGCGGGCGGCGAGGTGGAGGACGAGCAGGGCGCCGCTGCGGCCGAGGGTGGCGAGGTCCTCGCCGGGGGGCATGGGGGTGGCCCGCTGGGCGACGCGGGTGAGGATGACGGTCTGGCCGACGGTGGGCACGGTCAGCTCGCGGCCGAGGGCGGCCGCGGCGGCGGCGAAGGCGGGGACGCCTGGAACGATCTCGTAGGGGATGCCGTGGGCGTCGAGGCGGCGGATCTGCTCGGCGACGGCGCTGAAGACGGCGGGGTCGCCGGAGTGCAGCCGAGCCACGTCCTGGCCGGCCTCGTGGGCGCGGACGAACTCGGCGGTGATCTCGTCGAGGTCGAGGCGGGCGGTGTCGACGAGCCGGGCGCCGGGCGGGCACTCGGCGAGGAGCTCCGTGGGGACGAGGCTGCCGGCGTAGAGACACACGCCGCACCGGGCGAGGGTCCGGGCGCCGCGCACGGTGATGAGATCGGCGGCACCGGGCCCGGCACCGATGAAGTACACGGTCATGGAAAACATCCTGACGTTTCGGGATGAACGGGTTGGGGGCACCTCCCGGCGGCAGCTGGGGGAGGGCGGGCGAAAACCGCGCCGAAGGCGCGGGCACCGTCACGGCCGTACGACGGCCCACTGCGTAACCGGCATGGCCGACCGCCACCCGGTGAACCCACCCACGGGGGTGGCACGCGAAACCGCCAGCCGCACGAGTTCTCCCCCGTGCGCGCGGTACCACTCCCCCAGCAACGCCTCCGACTCGAGCGTCACCGTATTGGCCACCAGCCGCCCCCCGCGCGGGAGCGCCTCCCAGCAGGCCTCCAGCGTCCCAGGGGCCGTGAGTCCCCCGCCGATGAAGATGGCGTCCGGCGTCGGCAGCCCGGCGAGCGCGCCCGGCGCGGCGCCGGTGACGACGCGCAGGCCGGGCACGCCGAGGGCCTCCGCGTTGCGCGCGACGCGCGCGGCCCGCACCGGATCGCGCTCGACGCTGACGGCCCGGCAGGAGGAATGGGCACGCATCCATTCGATGCCGATGGAGCCGGAGCCCCCGCCGACGTCCCAGAGGAGTTCGCCGGGCGAGGGGGCGAGCGCGGCGAGCGTCACGGCGCGTACGTGGCGCTTCGTCAGCTGGCCGTCGTGGTCGAAGGCGTCGTCGGGCAGCCCGGGAGTGAGCGGCAGCCGCACAGCGCCGGGGGCACGCCGGCAGGTGACGGCGATGACGTTGAGCGGGTCGCCGGCCGGGTGCGGCCAGTCGTCCGCCGTGCCCTCGACGCGGCGTTCGCGGTCGCCGCCGAGCTGTTCGAGGACGGTGAGCGGGCTCGGCCCGTAGCCGCGCTCGCGCAGCAGCGCCGCGACCTCGGCGGGGGTTTCCGCGCCGGCGCTGAGCAGCAGCAGCCGGCGGCCGTCGTGGAGGGCGGCGGTGAGCGCCGCGAGCGGGCGGCCGACGAGGCTGACGACCTCCGTGTCGTGCAGCGGCCAGCCGAGCCGGGCGCAGGCGTAGGAGGCGGAGGAGGGGTGCGGGAGGACGTCCAGCCGTTCCGCGCCGACGATCTCGGCGAGCGTGCGGCCGATGCCGAAGAACATGGGGTCGCCGCTGGCGAGGACGCAGACGCGCCGCCCCTCGTGCGCGGCGAGCAGGCCGGGGACGGCGGGGCGCAGGGGCGAGGGCCAGGCGACGCGTTCGCCGGGGCACTCCCCGGGCGGCAGCAGGCCGAGCTGGCGCGGGCCACCGATGATCACCTCGGCGTGGCGCAGGGCCTCCCGGGAGGCGGGGGCGAGGCCGGGCCAGCCGTCCGCGCCGATGCCGACGACCGTCACGGGGGCTGGGGTCACAGGGCTTCTTCCCTCGGAGAGTCGGTGATCAGGAGCACCGGAACTCTACTGACCTGCGGTGACGGGGGGCACGACCGGGGACCTTGTCGATTCTTATTGCATAGACTGTGCAATTACGAATAAGAGGCAGAAGGAGTCGCCGTGGCGCGTTCGCCGGTGGTGCTGGGTATCGAGTCGTCCTGCGACGAGACCGGCGCCGGTCTCGTCCGGGACGGAAGGCTGCTGGGCCACGCGGTGGCGTCCAGCATGGACGAGCACGCGCGCTTCGGCGGCGTCGTGCCGGAGATCGCGGCCCGCGCGCATGTGCACGCCGCCGCGCCCGTGGTGCGGGCGGCGCTGGCCGACGCGGGGCTGGCCATGGGCGACATCGACGCGGTCGCGGTGACGACGGGCCCGGGGCTCTCCGGCGCCCTCCAGGTCGGGGTCGCGGCGGCGAAGGGCATCGCCTACTCGCTGGGCGTGCCGCTCTACGGAGTGCACCACCTGGCCGGGCACGTGGCCGCCGACACCCTGGAGCACGGCCCGCTGCCGAACCCCTGCATGGTGCTGATCGTCTCCGGCGGTCACACCTCGCTGCTGCTGGTCAGGGACCTGGCCCGCGACCCGATCGTCCATCTCGGCGACACGCTCGACGACGCGGCCGGCGAGTGCTTCGACAAGGTCGCGCGGGTCTTCGGGCTGCCGTACCCGGGCGGTCCGGCCGTCGACCGGGCGGCGCGCGAGGGCGACCCGCGCGCGGTGCCCTTCCCCCGGCCGCTGACCGGGCCGCGCGACGACCCGTACGCGTTCTCCTTCTCGGGGCTGAAGACGGCCGCCGCCCGCTGGGCCGAGCAGCACCGGCAGGCGGGGCTGCCGCTGCCCGTCGCGGACGGCGCGGCCTCCCTCCAGGAGGCGATCGCCGACGTCCTCACCCGCAAGGCCGTCGCCGCGTGCGCCGGGCACGGCGTGGGCACGCTCGTCGTCGTCGGCGGCGTGGCCGCGAACTCGCGGGTGCGGGCACTGGCGCAGTCGCGCTGCGATGCTGCGGGCATCGAGCTGCGCGTACCGCCGCTGCGGCTGTGCACCGACAACGGCGCGATGATCGCCGCCGTCGGCGATCTGCTGGTGCGGGCGGGGGCCGAGCCCGCGCCGCTCGATGTGTCCGTCGACCCGTCCGCGCCCCTCACGTACGCGGCCCTGCACCCCGTGGCCCGGCCCGCCCGGTCCGTCCGAGCCGCCTGACCTGCCCGAGCCGCCCGACCCGTCCGGAGCCCCCTGTGCGTACCGCCGACATCCGCAGCCGCTTCCTCGACTTCTTCGCCGGGCACGGCCACACCGTCGTCCCCAGCGCGCCGCTGCCGACGCCCGACCCGACGCTGCTGTTCGTCAACGCGGGCATGGTGCCCTTCAAGCCGTATCTGACGGGTGAGGCGGCGCCGCCGTGGCCGCGCGCTACCAGCGTGCAGAAGTGCGTGCGGACGCTGGACATCGAGGAGGTCGGCAGGACCACCCGGCACGGCTCGTTCTTCCAGATGAACGGCAACTTCTCCTTCGGGGACTACTTCAAGGAGGAGGCCATCGGCTTCGCCTGGGAGCTGTCCACCGCGCCGGTGACGGACGGGGGCTACGGCCTCGACCCGGACCGCATCTGGGTCACGGTCCACCACTCCGACGACGAGGCCGCGGCGATCTGGCGGCGCGTGGCCGCGCTGCCGGAGGAGCGGATCGTCCGGCGGGGCGACGAGGACAACTTCTGGTCCATGGGCGTCCCCGGGCCCTGCGGCCCCTGCTCGGAGCTCTACTACGACCGGGGCCCCGCCCTGGGCCGCGCGGGCGGCCCGGCCGTGGACGAGGACCGGTACATGGAGTTCTGGAACCTCGTCTTCATGCAGTACGAGCGCGGCGAGGGCACCGGGAAGACCGGCTATCCGATCCTGGGCGAGCTGCCCCGCCGCAACATCGACACCGGCATGGGCCTGGAGCGCATGGCCACCCTCCTCCAGGGCGTCGACAACCTCTACGAGATCGACGAGACCCGGCCCGTCCTCGACCGCGCCGCCGAACTCACCGGCGTGCGCTACGGCGCCGACCACCGGGCGGACGTACGGCTGCGCGTCGTCGCCGACCACGTCCGCACGGCCCTGATGCTGCTGGCCGACGGGACCGCCCCCGGCAACGAGGGGCGCGGCTACGTGCTGCGGCGCGTCCTGCGCCGGGCCGTGCGCTCGGTACGGCTGCTGGGGTACCAGGACCCGGCGCTGCCGGAGCTGCTGCCCGCCGCGCGGGACTGCATGAAGCACAGCTATCCGGAGGTGGCCGAGGAGTTCGGCCGGATCTCCCAGCAGGCGTACGCCGAGGAGGACGCCTTCCGCGCCACCCTCCGGCAGGGCACGACCGTCCTCGACACGGCGGTCGCCGAGGTCAAGGCCGAGGGCGGCCGGCTGCTGCCGGGCCCCAAGGCGTTCCTGCTCCACGACACCTACGGCTTCCCCATCGACCTCACCCTGGAGATGGCCGAGGAACAGGGCGTCGAGGTCGACCGCGAGGGCTTCACCGCTCTGATGGCCGAACAGCGCGAGCGCGCCCGCGCCGACGCCCGCGCCCGCAAGTCCGGCGGCGCGCTCGACACCTCGGCGCTGCGGACGGTGCTGGACGCGCACGGGCCGACGGACTGGCGGGCGTACGACGGGCTGGAGACGGAATCCCGCGTCCTCGCCCTGCTGGGCCCGTCCGGACCGCTGACGTCCGCACGCACCGGCGAGATCGCCACGGCCGTCCTCGACCGCACCCCCTTCTACGCCGAGTCGGGCGGCCAGGACAGCGACGCGGGCGCGCTGACGGGCACGTCGGTCGAGGCCGAGGTCCTCGACGTCCAGCGCCCCCTACCGGGCCTGATCGTCCATCAGGTACGGGTCACGGCGGGCGAGCTGGCGGTCGGCGACACCGTACGGGCGGCCGTGGACCCCGAGTGGCGGCTGGGCGCGCGGCAGGCCCACTCCGGCACCCACATCCTCCACGCGGCCCTGCGGCAGATCCTCGGCCCGACGGCCCTCCAGGCCGGCTCGTACAACCGGCCCGGCTATCTGCGCCTGGACTTCCCCTGGCGCGGCGCCCTCGGCCCGGCCGCGCGGAGCGAGGTCGAGGAGGCGGCGAACCGCGCGCTGCGCCGGGACCTGCCGGTGGACGTGCGCTGGATGCCGCTGCCGGAGGCCAAGGAGATCGGCGCCCTCGCCCTTTTCGGCGAGACCTACGGCGAGCGGGTACGGGTCGTGGAGATCGGCGGCCCGTGGTCGCGCGAACTGTGCGGCGGCACCCACGTGGAGCGCGCCTCGCAGGTCGGCGTCGTGGCCCTCACCGGCGAGTCCTCGGTGGGCGCGGGCATGCGCCGGCTGGAGGCGGCGGTCGGCTTCGAGGGCTTCGGCTACCTGGCCCGCGAACGCGACCTGGTCTCCCGGCTGGCCGAACAACTCCAGGCGCCCCGCGCGCAACTGCCCGAGCGCGTCGCGGTGTTGCTGGAGCGGCTGAAGGCCGCCGACCAGCGGTCGGAGGAACTGCGGCGGCGCGCCGCGCTGGAGCGCGCGGCGGAGCTGGCCGCGGCCGCGACCGATGCCCACGGCACGCTCGTGGTCACGGCGACGGCCGAGGGCGACGCGCGCGCCCTGGCCCTGGCGGTGCGCGACCGGCTGCCGGAGGGCCGCCCGGGCGTCGCGGCGATCGGCGCGCCGGCGGACGGCGGCCGAGCGGTCCTGACGGTCGCCCTCAACACCGCCGCCACGGCCGCCGGCCTGTCCGCCGCCTCCCTGGTCAAGTCCCTCCTCGGCGGCCGCGGCGGCGGCACGGCGGAGGTGGCCCAGGGCGGCGGCCTCCCGGCGGGGTCGCTGCGGGCGACGCTCGACGGGGTGGCGGGGCTGCTGGCGGGGCAGGGCTGAGGGGTTCCCGACGGACGGTGAGCTGTTCGTTCCGCTCGGGCACCGGTGAGTGAACCGGTACGGTGCGGGTAGCGCCGGAGGATGGAGGACGGACCCATGACCGCACAACACGCCGAAGGGCCTGCCGAGCTGTTTCCGCGGCCGGAGATGACGTTCCCGGCACTGCGTGCCGCGCTGGCCCGCGTCGCGCCCTCCCGCCTCGCCGAGTTCCAGGCGGACCGTGATTCCGCGTTCACCGCGGCCACTCAGCACGCTTCCTTCAACCCGATCCGCATGTTCCAGATCAAGTGGGCGACCGAGATCGAGATCGAGCGCAGGCCGTCCCTGGCCGCTCGTTACCGGGCGGCCCTGGACGGCGCGAACAGCTTCGATCGCGACGACCCGAGATGGCGTGCGGCCATGGACGAGTGCATGTCCGTCCGGAACGAGGCCCGCGCCGCGGTGACCGATGGCTGACGCCTGGGCCTGGGAGTACGACCCCGACCCCGAGTACGTCATCGGCGGCATCGACAACCTCGCCTTCATCGCGAGGGTCGAGGAACGCGCCGACGAACTGGTCCGCGCGGCTGCGGCGCTCTACCTGGACGGGGCGAAGTACACAGGCGCCTCGCCCCGCATGCAGGAGGAGACCGTCGACGCGTCGGGCATGTTCGTGTATCAGGTCCTGCCGCGCCACCAACGGGTCCACATCCGCCAGGTGGCCTTCCTCGGGCTGTGACCCGCGGGCGGCCGGCGCCCGGGACGGCGCCGGCCGGTACGGACCGGCCTACCAGTTCGACTTGTGGTAGTCCTTCAGGAAGCACCCGAACAGGTCCTCACCCTCCTCGCCGCGCACGACCGGGTCGTAGACCCGTGCCGCGCCGTCGATCAGGTCGAGGGGGGCGTGGAAGCCCTCCTGGGCCAGCCGCAGCTTGTCGTAGTGCGGGCGCTCGTCGGTGATCCAACCGGTGTCGACCGAGGTCATGAGGATCTTGTCGGTCTGGAACATCTCTTGGCCGCTGGTCCGGGTCACCATGTTCACCGCGGCCTTGGCGGCGTTGGTGTTCGGGTGCCCCGCGCCCTTGTAGCCGCGACTGAACACACCCTCCATGGCGGAGACGTTGACGACGTACGCGCGACCGCTGGCCGCCCGCCGGGCCGCCTCGGCCATCGCCGGGCGCAGCGCGCTGATCAGGATGAACGGTGAGGTGTAGTTGCACAGCTGGGTTTCGAGCAGCTCCACCGGGGAGATCTGGTCGATGGTCTGCACCCAGGTGTTGGTCTCGACGACGTCCGGCAGCAGGCCGCCGGCGTCGATGGCGGTGCCGTCGAGGTGCCGTTCGAGGCTGGCGTTGCCCGCGACCAGGGCGAGGTCGGCGACCTTCTGGGCGTCCAGGCCGCTCGCGCCCAGCGGCAGCGCCGCCAGGCCGTCGACCGCGCCGGAGTTGAAGGCGCCGATGACGTGGTGGGCGGGCAGCTCGCCGGCGGGCAGCGGGGCGCCCTCGCCCTCGACCAGTGCGGCGTACGCGCTGGGCAGCCGGCGCACGGTCTGGGTGGCGTTGTTGATCAGGATGTCCAGCGGGCCGGCCTCGGCGACCTGCTCGGCGAGCGCGACGGCCTGGGCCGGGTCGCGCAGGTCGATGCCGACGACCTCCAGGCGGTGCATCCAGTCCGCCGAGTCCTCCATCGCCTTGAAGCGGCGGATGGCGTCCTTGGGGAAGCGGGTGGTGATCGTGGTGTGGGCGCCGTCGCGCAGCAGCCGCAGCGCGATGTACATGCCGATCTTGGCCCGGCCGCCGGTGAGCAGCGCACGCTTGCCCGCGAGGTCGGCGCGGGCGTCGCGCTTGGCGCGGTTCTCGGTCGCGCAGCTCGGGCAGAGCTGGTGGTAGAAGTAGTCGACCTCGACGTACCGCGTCTTGCAGATGTAGCAGGAGCGCGGGCGCTGGAGTATCCCGGCGATCCGGCCGGCCTCGGTGATCGAGGACGGCAGGATGCCCTCGGTCTCGTCGTCGATCCGTTCGGCGGAGCCGGTGGCGGTGGCCTCGGTGACCATGCGGTCGTTGGCGGTCTTGGCGGCGCGCCGCTCCTGGCGGCGGCGCTGCTTCACCGTGCGGTAGATGCCGGCGGTGGCGCGCCGGACGGCTATCGCGTCGGGGTGGTCGACGGGCAGCCGGTCGAGCTCCTCGAGCACGCTCAGGCAGGCGGCCATGCGCTCCGGGGCTATGCCCGGGGCGTCGTCCAGGCCCGGGGCGTCGTCCGTGCCCGGGGTGTCCGTGATCTCCGGGAGATCGGTGATCGACAGGTGGCCTGCACCGTCGCGGTTCTCTTCAGTGACGGTCATGGCCGCTGTCGTATCCCAGTCCGTTTGTTCGACAAATCTTCCAGGAAACTGTACGTAGCCAAGTGCGGCAACGCCAAACCGCCGGACCGGGGGGCTTGCGGCCGGGCCGTGCGCCGGGCCTTCGCCGACGGCGCCCCCACCCCTTCCGGGCGCCGCCCGTCGTACCGCCGCGGGCGGACCGGCCACCTTCGCGAACTGCCGGGATCCACACCCCCAACCCCTCATGCATCCCATACGACTTATTGATCTTTCCGGGTTAATTACCCGCGTACTCCAGTATATTTGCCCAATTCACACCGAAACGGCAGCCACAATCGTCTCTCAACACCCCTTAGAAAGGTTTAGCCATGTCGCGTATCGCCAAGGCTGCCGTCCTGACCGCCGCCGTGGGCACCGCCGTGACCGGCATCGCCGGCGTCGCCTCCGCCGACTCCGGCGCGCAGGGTGCGGCTGTGGGCTCCCCGGGCGTCATCTCGGGCAACGTCATTCAGGTCCCGATCCACATCCCGATCAACCTCTGCGGGAACTCGATCGACATCGTCGCCCTGCTGAACCCGACCTTCGGCAACACCTGCGTCGCCAGCTGACGCGCCCCCCTTTCTGCGCGCGTCTCAGCCGGACCGCGCGCAGCGCCGGGGCCCGGGTCACAGTCAGCCGCCGGACCCGTCCCCCGCGCGTTCGTGGCGCCCATCTCCCTCCTGATGGGCGCCACTGCCGTGTCCGGACCCGGCCGGCACCGAGCCCTCGGTGCCGGCGGCGCCGGGAAGGTCGGGTATCTCCACGATCGGCGGCAGGTCCGGGGTCAGCCGCGAGTGCTCTGACGTCATGGCGGTGCGCCTTCCCTCACGTCGGAAAGACCAGGTGGGAACAGGGAACGGGACCCTGGCGGGGTCAGGCGGCGGCGAGCAGTTGCCGGCGCAGCTGGGCGCAGGTGCGGCTGAGGATGCGGGAGATCTGCATCTGGGAGACGCCCAGGCGCGCCCCGATCTGCTTCTGGGTGAGATTGCCGAAGAAGCGCCAGTACAGGACGTACCGTTCGCGCTCGGGCAGCGCGTCCAGGAGGGGGCGCAGCGACTGCCGGTCGACGATCAGCTCCAGCGCCCGGTCGGCCCGGCCCAGGGTGTCGGCCAGGGGAAGTTCGTCGGTGCCGGCGACGGAATGGTCGAGCGACAGCGTCTGGTGGACGCCGTCCGCGTCGAGCCCGCGCCGCACCTCCTCCTCCGACAGTCCGGTCTCGGCGGCGAGTTCGGCGGGGGTGACCCCGCTGCTCGCGCCCCGCTGTTCGAGCCGGGCGCGGGCGGCGCGGACGGCGGCCCGCAGCTCCTGGTCCCGGCGCGGGATGTGCAGGGACCACACATGGTCGCGGACGTGCCGTTTGAGTTCGCCGCTGATCGTGGGGATGGCGAAGGACTCGAAGGCGAAGCCGAGCCCCGGGTCGTAGCGGTCCACGGCGTGGACGAGGGCCAGCGCGGCCACCTGGCGCAGGTCCGCCGGGCTCTCCCCGCATTTTCGGAAGCGCAGGCTGACACGTTCGGCCATGGGCAGCCAGGCGGCGATCACGTCGTTCCGGAGCCGGTCGCGCTCCGGGCCGGCGGGGAGGACCGCCAGCCGCCGGAAGGCGTCCTCGGTGCCGGGCGCGTCGGGGCGGCGTCCGCGGGGAGAGAGCTTGGGTTCGGCCATGGTCACACTTGTCCCCTCGCTCGTGCGTCAAGGAGTGCCTGCCGGCCGGGCGCCGTCGGGGCGCGACCGCCCCAGGGGTCCGCCCGTGGCCGGGCCGGGTTCCGGGGGCCGGGCCGGCCGGTGCCGGCCACGGTCGTCCCAGCATGACCCCGGCCCGCGCCACTCGCGACTCGGAGCTCCCGCCCCGTCACTCAGAGCGAGACCGGCCGCGAGGCCGGCCGGGGCGCGGCGAGTGGCCGCCTTCCGGCGCACCACGCCCGGTACGGACCCTGGGCCGGACGGGTGACGGACGCGTAACGGCGCCCCGGTGACGGGCGTCACACTCGCGGCGTCTTGACCGCTGGTCCGTGCAATCGATTTCCTGTGGGCGCGAAATCGATTTCACGGATCGACAGCACAGGCCGGGGGGGCAGCGTGGCGAACATCAAGGACGTCGCCCAGCGGGCCGGGGTGTCCGCGGCCACCGTCTCCCGCGTCCTCAACGGCCGCTCCCCCGTCGCCGAGACGCGCGAGCGCGTCCTGGCCGCCGTCGAGGAGCTCGGCTACCGCCCCAACGTCGTCGCCCGCGCCCTGCGCACCGCCCGGACCCGCACCCTCGGGCTCGTCGTCAGCGATCTGCGCAACCCCTTCTTCACCGAACTCGCCGACGCCGTCGAGCAGGAGGCCCGGCGGCTGGGCTACAGCCTGATCATCGGCAACGCGGGCGAGAGTCCCGAGCAGCAGGACGACTACATCCGCACCCTCCTGGACCGCCGTATCGACGGGCTGATGGTCAGCTCCGCCGGCACCGGCTCCCCCATGCTGAGCGAGGCGGTGGCCGCCGGTACCCCGCTCGTCCTCCTCGACCGCGCCGTCCCCGGCATCGCCGCGCCCTGTGTCCGGGCCGAGGGCGGCGCCGCGCTCACCGGACTCGCCGCGCACCTGGCCGCGCTGGGCCGGCGCCGGCCCGCCGTGATCGTCGCCCCGGCGGGCACCCCGACCGGCGATGAACGGCTCGCCCGGTTCCGTACGGCCCTGGCGGCGCACGGCATCGCCCTGCCGCCCACCCGCGTCGGCGCCTCGCCGGACCCGAGCCCCGCCGGGGGCCGGCAGGTGATGCGGCGGTTGCTGGAGACGGCCGAGCCGCCGGACGCCGTGCTCGCCACCGACAACCTGATGGCGCTCGGCGCCCTGGACGAACTCCGGGCGCGCGACCTGCGCGTCCCCGCCGACATGGCGCTCGTGGCCTTCGACGACGTGCCCTGGTTCGCCCACCTCGACCCACCGCTCACCGCCGTCGCCCAGCCGACCGAGGCGCTCGGCCGGGCGGCAGTGCACACCCTGCTGGAACGGATCGCGGGACGCCCGGCGGGCTCGGTCCTGCTGCCGGCCCGGCTCGTACGCCGCCGCTCCTGCGGCGAGTGACCCACCCACCGCCGGCCGAGAGGGGCGAAGCATGACCGGCGTCAACGACGACGCAGGCACAGACGCGGACGCGGACGGCGCGCCGGACCGGGAACTGCTGCGCGTGGAAGGCGTGGTGAAGACCTTCCCCGGCGTCCGCGCCCTCGACGGCGTGTCCTTGAGCGTGCGCGCGGGCGAGGTGCACGTACTGCTGGGCGAGAACGGCGCGGGCAAGAGCACGCTCATCAAACTGCTCGCCGGAGCCCACCGCCCGGACGCCGGCCGGATCCTCGCCGACGGCGAGGAGGTGACGATCCGCTCCGGGCGGGACGCCGAACGGCTCGGCATCGCCACCATCCATCAGGAGTTCACCCTCGTCCCCGGCCTCTCCGTCGCCGAGAACCTCTTCCTCGGCCGCCAGCCGCGCACCGCCCTCGGCCTGATCGACCGGCGCGCCCTGCGCGAGCGGGCCGCGGCGCTGCTGCGCCGGGTCCGCCTCGACGTGCCGCCCACCGCGCCCGTGTCCGGGCTCGGGGTCGCCCAGCGGCAGATGGTGGAGATCGCCAAGGCCCTGAGCCTGGACGCCCGTGTCCTGATCATGGACGAGCCGACGGCGGTGCTCACCGCCGAGGAGACCGCCACGCTCTTCGGCATCGTGCGCGAGCTGCGCGCCGAGGGGGTGGGCATCGTCTTCATCACCCACCACCTGGAGGAGATCACCGCTCTCGGCGACCGTGTGACCGTGCTGCGCGACGGCCGCTCGGTGGCCGAGGTGCCCGCGTCGACGCCCGAGGACGAGCTCATCCGGCTGATGGTGGGCCGCGACATCGCCGACCGCTACCCCCGCGAACGCCCTGCGGAGCCCGGCGCCCCACTGCTGCGCGTCCGGGGGCTGACCAGGCACGGGGCCTTCGCGGACGTGAGCTTCGAGGTCCGGGCGGGCGAGGTCGTGGGCCTGGCCGGGCTGGTCGGCGCGGGCCGTACGGAGGTGGCGCGGGCGGTCTTCGGCGCGGACCGCTACGACGCCGGAACGGTCGAGGTCGACGGCGGGCGCCTGCCCCCGGGCGACGTCCGGGCGGCGATGCGGGCCGGGGCCGGGCTCGTCCCCGAGGACCGCAAGGGCCAGGGCCTGGTCCTCGGCGCCTCCCTGGACGACAACCTCACCCTGGCCCGGCTGGACCGCGACACCCGCCTGGGCCTGGTCGACCGGCGGGCGCGGCGACGCGCGGCGACCGCCGTGGCCGACCGGCTGAAGGTGCGGCACAGCGGCCTGGACCGCGAGGCCCGCACCCTCTCCGGCGGCAACCAGCAGAAGATCGTCATCGGCAAGTGGCTGCTGGCCGGGGCCCGGCTGCTGATCCTCGACGAGCCGACGCGCGGCATCGACGTCGGCGCGAAGGTCGAGATCTACCGGCTCGTCAACGAACTGACGGCGGCGGGCCACGCCGTCCTGCTGATCTCCAGCGACCTGCCGGAGGTCCTGGGCATGAGCGACCGCGTACTGGTGATGGCGCAGGGCCGGCTGGTCGGCGAACTCCCGGCCGCGACGGCGACGCAGGACGCGGTCATGGAACTGGCGATCCGGCAGAACAGCCGGCAGAACATCCAGGACAAGAGCTTGGACGAGAGCGCGATGGAAGGCTCCGATGTCGGCTGAGGTGCTTCGGGCGCCCGGGAGCACCCCCGGGCAGTGGTTCACACGGGCGGTGCTCCGCAACGGCCCGCTGGGCGGACTGCTCGCCCTGATCGCGACCATGACCGTCCTCTCCCGGGACTTCCTGAACGGACAGAACCTCCTCAACGTCGGGGTGCAGGCGTCCGTCACGGCGATCCTGGCCTTCGGCCTGACGTTCGTGATCGTGTCGGCGGGCATCGACCTGTCCGTCGGCTCGGTGGCCGCGCTGTCGGCGACCGTCGTCGCCTGGGCCGCCACCGGCCACGGCCTGCCCGTGTGGCTGGCCCTGCCGCTCGGCCTCGCGGTGGGCGCGCTCGCGGGCCTGATCTCGGGCGCCCTGGTCGCGTACGGGAAGCTGCCCGCCTTCATCGCCACGCTCGCGATGCTGTCGGTCGCCCGCGGCCTCGCCCTGGTCGTCTCCGGCGGCTCCCCGATCGCCTTCCCGTCCTCGCTCGGCCACCTGGGCGACACGCTGGGCGGCCGGCTGCCGGTGCCCGTCCTGGTGATGGCCGCGGCGGGCCTGCTGACGACGCTGATCCTGACGCGTACCCCCACGGGCCGGGCGATGTTCGCGATCGGCGGCAACGAGGAGGCGGCCCGGCTGTCCGGCATCGCCGTACGCCGCCGCAAACTCGCCGTCTACGCGCTGTCCGGGCTCTTCGCCGCCGTGGCCGGCGTCGTCCTGGCCGCGCGGCTCACCTCGGCCCAGCCACAGGCGGCGGCGGGGTACGAACTGGACGCGATCGCCGCCGTGGTGATCGGCGGGGCGAGCCTGTCGGGCGGCTCGGGGAAGGCGTCCGGAACGCTCGTAGGCGCGCTGATCCTGGCGGTGCTGCGCAACGGCCTCAACCTGCTGAGCGTGTCGGCGTTCTGGCAGCAGGTGGCCACGGGCGCGGTGATCGCGGTGGCGGTGCTGCTGGACACGCTGCGCCGCAGGAGCGCGCGATGAGACTCCGGAAGAGCGTCCTCATCGCGGCCGCACTCCTCACGACCACGACCCTGTCCGGCTGCGACAGGGGCGGCCGCACGGACCTGGGCCTGGCCCTCTCCACCATGAACAACCCGTTCTTCGTGGGCATCAAGGAGGGCGCGCGGGCCGAGGCGAAGGCACGCGGCCTGAAGATCAACATCACGGACGCCCAGAACGACCCCGTGCAGCAGGTCAATCAGATGGAGACGTTCACCAGCCAGAACGTCAGGGCCGCCGTGATCAACCCGGTGGACTCGGACGCGGCCGTCCCGGCCGTGGGCGTGGCGAACCGGGCCGGCGTACCGGTGATCTCCATCGACCGGGGCGTCAACGGCGGCAAGGTCGGCTCGACCATCGCCTCCGACAACGTCGAGGGCGGCCGCCAGGCGGCGAAGGCCCTCGCCGACGCGCTGGGAGGAAGAGGCAAGGTGGCGTTCCTGGAAGGCCTGCCGGGCACATCGGCGGCCCGGGAACGCGCCAAGGGCTTCGAGGCGGGCATCAGGACCTGCCCCGGCATCGAAGTCGTCGCCCGCCAGCCGGCCGACTTCGACCGCACCAAGGGCATGGACGTGATGGCCAACATGCTCCAGGCCCACCGGGACGTCACGGGGGTCTTCGCGGCCAACGACGAGATGGCGCTGGGCGCCGCGAAGGCCCTGGGCGCGGCGGCGGGGAAGAGCGTCAGGATCGTGGCCTTCGACGGCACCCCGGACGGCGTCCGGGCCGTGCGCGAGGGGACGCTGACGGCGACGGTGGCCCAGCAGCCGAGGCTGCTGGGCAGACGGGCGGTGGAGTGGGCGGTCAGGGCCGCGCACGGCGAACGGCTGCCGGACCGGGTGAAGGTCCCGGTGGTGCTGGTGACCCGCGGAAACGCGGCGGACTTCGAATGACGGTGAGGACCATGAGCGACAACCACGCCTACGACTACGACGTCCTGGTGATCGGCTCGGCCAACGCGGACCTGACCGTCCGCGTGGACCGCCGCCCCGGCCCGGGCGAGACCGTCCTGGGCACCGACCTGGTGGAGTCCGCGGGCGGCAAGGGCGCCAACCAGGCCGCGGCTGCCGCCAGGCTCGGCGCCCGGACGGCGCTGCTCGCCCGGGTCGGTGACGACGCGTTCGGACAACTGCTGCTGGAGGCACAGCACGCGGCGGGCACGGAGCTGCGGCACGTACTGGTCGAGAAGGGCGCCCGGACGGGCACCGCGATGATCGTCGTAGGGCCGGACGGGGACAACACGATCGTGGTCTCCCCCGGCGCCAACGCCCGCCTCTCCCCCGCCGACGTACGGGCCGCGCGGGAGGTCGTGGCCGCCTCGTCGGTGGTCTCGCTCCAACTGGAGATCGCCCCGGAGACGGTCCGGGAAGCGGTCGAGACCGCGACGGAAACCGGCACCAGAGTCGTACTCAACCCTTCCCCGGCCCCGGAGTCCCTCGACCCCCGGCTCCTCGCGGCGGCCGACCCGCTGGTGGTCAACGAACACGAGGCCGGACTCCTCTCGGGCCTGCCCGCCGGCACCCCGGCGGACCGGGCCCACGCGTTGCGCGACCGGGGCGCCCGTTCAGTGGTGATCACCTTGGGCGCGGAGGGCGCACTGGTCCTGGACACGGGAGCGCTCGTCCACGTCCCGGGCGTCAAGGTCGAAGCCGTGGACACCACGGGCGCGGGCGACGCCTTCACGGGTGCCCTGGCCCTCCGCCTGTCCCGGGGCGCGACCCTGGAGGACGCGGCCCGCTTCGCGGTCAGAGTGGGCGCGGCGTCGGTCACGCGACCGGGCGCACAACCGTCGTACCCGACGGCGGAGGAGCTGGCGTAGGGGCGAGGGCGCCGGTGCCGTGCGGGGCCGGGGGTGACCCCCGGGCCCCTCCGGTGGGAGCCCGGGGTTCGGGGATGGGCCTACGTCAGGCCGTCGGCATCCGTGTATGTCGCTCCGAAGCGATCAGCAAGCCCTGTGGACCCGGACCAGTAGTTCTCGTGTACGTGGTCCGTCGTACTCGGCCAGCATGACCGCCTGCCACCGGCCCAGGTAGAGCTCACCCCCGGTGATCGGGATGCTCAGCTCGGGGTGGGTGGCCACCATGGCGCGCGCGTGGGAGTGGCCGTTGTCGCGTTCGCCGTGGAGAGCCCGCCCGTCGGGGTCGCGATGCTTGTCGTGGGCGTAGTAGTGATCGCTGCTGTGCGGGGCGATGCGTCGCAGCACGGCCTTCATGTCACTGTCCAGGCCGCTGTCGTTCTCGTTGATGAGCAGGCCGCACGTCGTGTGGCCGCAGTACACGTGCAACGTGCCCTCGGTTACTCCGGATCCGGCGACGAGCCGCTTGAGTTCGCCCGAAAGGTCGATGGTGGCTTCGGGCGTCCCGACGCCGACCGAGAGCCGGACCGACACCGCGATCGAGCTCCCCACCGGCAGAACGTCGTGCGAGACGGCATTTATCCCAGTGCCCACGGTGATCGCCATGGCGCCTCCATAACGGCATGCCCTGGTCCGGGAGGGCCCCCGGACCCGCCATAAACAGTGGCAGGCGCCCACAGGCGCCGCAACGGACCGTCTCGGCCATGTGCCGGAACGAATCCCCCGTCAGTCCTGCCGCCGCCCCTGACGCGGTACCGAGTCGACCGCCCCCGGTCCCTCCGCCTCGCACTCCGCCAGGGCCACGATCTCCGCCGAGGCCCGGCCCACCCCCGCCGCCGAGCCGAGCCGCAGGAACGCGACGCGGGCCGCGGTGAGGTGCCGTCCCGCGCGAGTGGTGCGCCGGAGCATCCGGCACAGCCGGCCGAGCGCCAGGGAGCCCTCTGCGACCAGCGGCAGATCGTCGAGCGCCTCGCCGACGCCCAGCGCGTCCGCGAAGGCCCCCTCCGCCTCGTCGAAGAGCCCGTCCGCCAGCAGCGTCTCCCCGACGTCGAGCAGCGCCCGCGCGGCCGCCGCGCGCAGCGTGTGGAGCCGGGCGGCCTCGCTCTCGGTGACGCGTCCGCCCACACCGTCCAGCGCCGGGCCGCGCCACAGGGCGAGGGCCCGCCGGTACAGTTCGCCCGCCGACTCGAACGCGTCCCGCCCGGCGGCCGAGGCCGCCGCGTCGACCAGGGCGTCGAAGTCCTCGACGTCGACGCCGATGTGCGCGGTGCGCAGCCGGTAGCCGGGCGAGGCGGCGACGATCAGCGGCTCCGCGTGCCCGGCGGCCCGGAAGGCCCTGCGCAACGCACGGACGCACAGGGCGATCTGGGGGCGCGCCGACACGGGCGGGCGTCCGCCCCAGATCGCGTCGGCGAGGGTGCCGGCGGGGACCACCCGGCCCCGGGCCAGGGCGAGCAGGGAGAGGACGACGCGCTGTCTTCGGCCGTCGATGGCCACGGCCCGCTCGCCTACGCCGGCGGACACCGGCCCCAGCAGGGCGAGGGCTATGGGGGCGGCCTCGGGCGGGGCGGCCTGTGCCGCCTCGGTGGCCACGGTCGTCGTGCCGGTGACTGTGCCGGTGCTCATCGCTGTACCTGCCCCCGTGTGCGCGGCGTCGCCGCGTGCGTGCTCTGGTCCCCGCGCGGCCGGTGCCGGCGGGCTGTCCGTACGGACCGGTGTGCCGTCACCCGGCCCGGCGCTCGAGCTCGGTGGCGAAGCGCAGCCAGGAGGCGGCGCAGTGCCGGGCGGCCTGGGCGACCGTCTGCCGCCGGTGGGCGGGCACCGCCTCAAGGAGCCGGCGCCAGCGGTCGCCGCCCATGGCGTGGGCGTTGAGCAGGCGCAGCAGGACGCGGCCGCCCTCGGTGAGCCGGAGCGAAGGATCCATGCGGAGCCTCGACAGGGAGGACGATCCGTCACCCGTCGCGGCGGCGGCGACCGGTGTGGCCACGGCGACGGCCGACCTGGCGTCTCCCGTGGAGGCGGAGGGGGTCGCGTCGGCCGCGTCCCGCCGCTCCGCGTCCCGCAGTTTCTTCGGCACCGGGTCCTGACCGAGTGCCAGTCGCAGCCGGACGTCACGCGCGGTGCCGACGGCGATGCCGGCGTCGTGGGCGATCTCCCTGAGGCTGGCTTCGGGCCGGGCTGCGATGAGCGCTCCGGCGCGGCGCCGGCCGTCCGCCGCGTTGAGCGGGCGGACCCGGCCGTCGCGGCCGGTGCGGGTCGTGGTGGGTGCGGCGGGGTGGCCGGTGCGGCGGCGCAGGGAGGCCACCGTGCTGGCGGCCAGGCCCGCCGCCGATGCGATCAGCCGGTCCGACCAGTGCGGATGGCTCCGGATGATGCGCTCGGCGGCGGCCGACCGGTCCGCCCGGGTGAGGGGAAGGCCACCCGGCCGGGTGTTCGCCCGGACCGCGTGGACGAACGCGTCCTCCTCGCTGCCCTCGAAGAACCGGACCGCGATCCGCTCATCCCCCCGTAGACGAGCGGCTCGCAGCCGGTGCATTCCGTCGACGACCCGCAGGGTGGCGCGGTGGACGACGATGGGCGGCAGGGGGCTGTCCAGCCGGGCGATGGCCTGGACGTGCCGGGGGTCCTCCCCCGCCAGCCGCGGTGACGCCGCGGGCAGCAGGGAGGCGAGGGGGAGCACGACGGCGTGCCGCTGTTCCGGCCCCGGAACCGTCACGAAACCCCCTCCAGAAGTACCTCCGGCCGACGGCGGATCAGGCCCGGTGGGCGCGGCGCCCCAAGGCCCCGCCCCCGCCAACTGGTGACCGACCACCCTCCGAGGCCGTCCAACACCAGTCGATCCGCCGACACCGAGGACGCTAGGCAGCGAGCGCGCTCGCTGTCAACCGCGTTATGCGTCCGGGCACATGGCCACGCACGACGGCACGTGGCCGTGCGCAGCGGCCCGTAAGCTAGATTGACCGCGGGAGGGAGGTGCGATCATGAACGATTCCGAAGCCAGGGCCGCGCGGACGCTGGCCGACAAGCTCAACCACCTCTTCCGGACGGTGGTGCCCGACGGCCGGGAGCCGTACACCACTGAGGAAGTGGCGCGTGCGATCACCGCGGGGGGTGTGTCGATTTCCGGCAGTTACATCTGGCTGTTGCGGAAGGGCCAGCGCAGCAATCCGACACTGCGGCATGTGGAGGCGCTGGCGAAGTTCTTCGGCGTACCCCCGGCCTATTTCTTCGACGACCAGGTGACCGAGACGGTCAACGCCGACCTGGGCCTCCTGGTGGCGCTGCGCGAACCGCAGGTCCAGCGCGTGGCGCTCCGCGCTGCCGGACTCTCGGCGGAGAGCCTCCACTCCATCAACGAAGTGATCGAGCGCGTACGCGAGTTGGAGGGTCTTCCGACGAACCGCGCCACCCCGCCCGAGAAGCAGCCCTGACCGGCCCGACCCCTCTCGCGCGACTCCCGCACGACTCCCGCACGACCGGAAAGAACCACGAGAAGCACCGTGACCGCCACCGCCCGCCCCGATACGAGCGCCGAGACGGTCACCATGCCGCACGGCAAGTCCCTCGACGTCCACCGCCCCGCGCCGGGCGCCGTCCGACCGCCCGTCGTGCTGCTCTGGCACGGTGTCGGCCCCGACGAGCGGGACGTCATGCGGCCGTTGGCCGAGGCGGTCGCGCGCGAGGGGCTGCTCGTCCTCGTACCCGACTGGCGTTCCGACGAGCCCGACGGCGGCCGGGGGCAGTTGCTGGCCTCGCTGGAGTTCGCCCGTGCGCGGGCGGCGGGGCTCGGGGGCGATCCGGAGCGATTCGTGCTGGCGGGCTGGTCGGCCGGCGGGGCGGCCGCGGTGGGTGTCGCACTGCGGCCCGACATCGTCGGTGGCCGGCGCCCGGCGGCCGTGGTGAGCATCGCTTCGCGTTATGACCTGCCGAACCGGACGACGGGTACGGTCCCGCTGGCCGACCTGGCCGACCTCGCGGAGGCGTCCGCCGTACCGGTCACCCTGGTGCACGGCACGGCGGACGCCCTGATCCCCGCCGAGCGCTCGCGGGAACTGCGGGACGCCCTGGCCGCGCGCCACCGGCCGGTGCTGCTGGAGGAGCCGGTGACGGATCACGCGGGCGTGATCATGACGGAGTACGACCCGGCGGCGGGGCGCTGCCGCCCGAGCGAGGACCCCGGCGTGCTCGCGGCCGGACGGAGGACGGCCCGGGCGATCGCCAGGGCCGCGGAAGGGGCCGCCGGAAAGGCATAGCCCTCAGACCGCCGCGACCCGGTCCCCCCGCGAGAGACCCGAGCCCTCCGGGACGGCGGCCGGGTCGCTGCCCAGGTCGACGGCCCGGTTCCGCTCGTCGACGAAGACGACGCGCGGCTGGAAGGTGCGGGCCTCGGCGTCGTCCATGGTGCCGTAGGCGATGATGATGACGAGGTCGCCGGGGCTGATCAGCCGGGCCGCCGCGCCGTTGATGCCGAGTACGCCGGAGCCGCGCGGGCCCTCGATCACATAGGTCGACAGACGGGCGCCGTTGTCGATGTCGACGATGTCGACCTTCTCGCCGGGCAGCAGGTCGGCGGCTTCCATCAGATCGGCGTCGACGGTCACCGAACCGACATAGTGGAGGTCGGCCTGGGTGACGGTGGCACGATGGATCTTGGACTTCATCATGGTGCGATACATCGAGGTACTCCCGGGGGCAGGCTCCCTGCCTGCGTTTTTGCAGGTCAAGGGCTATTTCGTCAGTTTACAACGAGTCGCGTGCCCGGGCAGCGTCCCCAAGGTTCCGCAGGACTCACGCCGACCCGCTTGCCCGGCTTCCCTGACACAACGTCAGCTGAAACCGGATGCCTGCTCGCTGATCGAATGGCCGGGAACGGCTCTGGGACAGACGCAAGCCCGGTGGGACCATGGACATGCCAACAGATGACGTCGATCACCTCGATGACTCACAGGGGGAACCATGCGGATACGCACCCGTATACGCACGGCCTCGGCCGCACTCGCCGTTGCCGCGGCCGGCCTCACGTTCACCACAGTCGGAACCGGATCCGCCAATGCGGCAGGCTGCCCCTCAGGTGGCCAGGTGCTCGGGGCTGTCCAGAGCATCAAGGCGGGCTCGCAGACCATCGGCCAGTTCTACCTCGGGTGGAACTGCAGCGGCGCCTACACCGAGGTCAACCTGTGGAACACCAACTACGTCAACAACTGGAGTTTCGGCCAGGTCGACGTGAAGTCCAGCTCGAACAGCTCCGCGAACTCGAACAAGCCGGTGCTGAACAACGGCACGTACTGGTTTGACGCCGGGTACATTCCTGTGACTGGCGTGACGAACAACCGCGAGTACACCGGCAACTGGAACTTCACCGCCAATGGGCACTCATGCTCCGGCCAGACCTCGACGTGGAACTTCTCCTACGGCGGCGTGAGTGTCACCAACAACAACCCGTACTCGAACTGCAGCTGACGCTCCCGGCATGTCGTCGCGGTGCCGTCGTAGCCGTCCGTGCGCATCGGTACGGCGGTCGGCGCGTCGCCGGCCGGACGGCTCCCGGGGTGGGCCGCGGACAGTCGGTACTGTGCGCGCGGGCGCCGGAGCAGGTGCGGCGACACAGGGTGGGGCGGGCCTGCGGGGGGTGCCGGTGGTGGGGCAGGAAGGCGGTCGGCCCCATGCCGGCCAGTTGCCGACCCGGGCCCCGGAACCATCCCTCTGACCTGCACAGATGCGCGAGAGGTCGCTCTTGGACCTCATCATGGTGCGCCGCACGGGCATGCTCGGCCATTCCTGGAACTCGGCTCCCTGCCCGCTTTGTCGCAGGTCAAGGGCTGCGCCTTCGCTCTACGACGAGCCGCGGACCCGGGCGATGAGCAGGGCGACGTCGTCCTGGTCGTTGCCCTCGCGGAGCTCGGCGAGCAGCAGGTCGCAGGTGGCCTCCAGGTCGAGCCGGTGGCGGTCGAGGAGGTCGACGAGGACCGCGAGGCGGGTGTCGATGTCCTCGTCGCGGGTCTCCACCAGCCCGTCGGTGTAGAGGACGAGCCGGTCTCCGGGGGCGAGCTCCACGCCGACGCTCTCGAAGGGGACGCCGCCCACGCCCAGCGGCGCGCCCGTGGGCAGGTCCAGCAGGACGGGCCGGAGTCCCGGCCGCATCAGGACCGGGGGCAGATGGCCGGCGTTGGCGACGCGACAGCACGCCTCGCGGTGGTCGTAGACGGCGTAGACGCAGGTGGCGATGGTCTGGTCGAGACCACTGGCGGTGCGGTCGAGGTGGTGGAGCACCCGGCCGGGGTCGAGGCCGAGGCCGGAGAGCGTACGGGCGGCGGTGCGCAGCTGGCCCATGGCCGCGGCGGCGTTGATGCCGCTGCCCATGACGTCCCCCACGACGAGGGCGCTCCGGGCGCCTCCCTGCGGGATGACGTCGAACCAGTCGCCGCCGACCTGGACGGCCGCTCCGGCGGGCTGGTAGCGGTAGGCGACCTCCAGGCCGATGAGGTTCTGGGGCCGCTGGGGCAGCAGGTTCCGCTGGAGGGTGAGGACGGTGGCACGTTCGCGCTGGTACCAGCGGGCGTTGTCGATGCAGACGGCCGCGCGGGCGGCGAGCTCGCCCGCGAGGACGACGTCGTCCTCGCCGAAGGGCTCGGGGTTGGTGATGCGCTTGAGGTCCAGGGCGCCGAGCACCTCGCCCCGGGCGATCAGCGGTACGGCCAGGTAGGAGTGGAGCCCGGCGCGGCCGAGGAGCCCGGCGGACGTGGCGTCGCGGGCGATCCGGCCGACGTCCTCGGGTGCCACGCGGGCCAGCAGGACGGGCCGGGCGGTGTTCACGCAGTGGGCGACCAGGCGGTCGGGGTCGTACTTGGCGATCTCCCCGGGCGGGTCGGCGGCCCGTACGGCGTCGGTGACGGCGCCGCCGCCGGCCGAGGCGACGGCGAGGGCCCGGAAGACGGCGGCCCGTTCGTTCGGCGGGGTGGCGTTGCCGTGGAGGGCGGTGTCGAGGATGTCGACGGCCGCCACGTCGGCCAGGTCGGGGACGACGACCCCGGCCAGTTCCCGGGCGGTCTGGTCGAGGTCGAGGGTGGTGCCGATGAGCACGGACGCGTCGGCGAGCAGGGCGAGTCTGCGGCGGGCCTCGGTGGCGGCCCGGTGCCGGTCGGTGATGTCGACGTCCGAGGTGGCCAGCCCCATCGGCCGGCCTGCGGCGTCCTCCAGCCGGTAGCAGGAGACGAGCCGGGCCCGTTCCCCGGCGGCGGCGTCGGCGGTGGGCCCGAGGGTGAAGTGGTCCACCAGGGGGACGCCGGTCGCGAGGACCCGGCGCATGGCCCGTTCCACCGCGTCGGCCTCGTCGGCGGGCAGGAAGGGCAGCGCCTCGCGCACGTGGCGGCCCACGTAGGCCCGGGCGGTCAGGCCGTGGATGCGTTCCAGGGCCGGGTTGACCATGACGTACCGCAGCTCGGTGTCGAGGACGGCGAGCCCGATCGGGGACTGGGCCACCAGCCGCAGCGACAGGGCCAGGTCCCGCTCGACGTCCCGGAGGATCTCCTGGTCGGTGGCCATGCCGAGGGCGTAGACCCGGCCGTCCTTGTCCTCCAGCCGCATGTTGCGGAATTCCAGCAGCCGGGTGGTGCCGTCCTTGTGCCGGGCGGGGAAGACCCCGGCCCAGCTGCCGCCGCCGCCCATGACCTTGGCGAACAGCCGCAGGACCTCGTCGAGGTTCTCCTCGTCCACCAGGAGCTGGGCGGCGTACTTCCCCAGGGCCTCGGGGGCGGTCCAGCCGAAGAGCTCCTCGGCCTGCGGGCTCCACAGGACGATCCGGCCGTCCTGGTCGAGGACCACCGCGGCGACGCTGAGCACGTCCAGCAGGCTGCCGGGCTCGTAGGGGGTGCCCCTGGCCCGGCCCGGGTCCGGCCGGAACGCGTCGGTCGTACCCATCCGAGGTCCTCCTTCCGCCCGCTCGGGGTGGTGCGGCGGCCTCGTGCCCGGTCCGATCTCCCGGTCCTCCCTCGCCTCGCCGTCACGCCGCAGCGTCTTCCATGTTCTCTCCGAACCCGCCCACCGCCCACCGCGCGGGCCCACGGCCGGGCGAACGGGGACGGCCCGGGAGTCGCCGGGGAGCGCCGGGGAGTGCCTGGAGGGTCAGCCGAGGGGAGCGGCGCCGGGCAGCGGAAGGGTGAACCAGATCGTCTTGCCGCCGCCGGAGGTGTGGTGGCCCCACTCGGTGGCCAGCTGCTCGACGAGCCAGATGCCCCGGCCGTTCTCGCTGTCCGCGCCGGCCTCGCCGCACAGCGGCAGCCGGCCGCCGCCGTCGGTGACCTGCACGACCAGCTGGGCGGGGGTGCGGCTGAGGGCGAGCCGGACCTCTCCGGAGCCTTCGGGGACGTGCACGATGGCGTTCGTGACCAGCTCCGAGAGGAGCAGGACGGCGTCGTCGGCGAGCTCGTGGAGGCCCCAGTCGGCCAGCAGACCCCGGGAGAAGCGGCGGGCGGCCGCCACGGAGCGGGGCGAGGAGGGCAGACAGACCGCGCCGGAGGGCGGCGGGCCCGGGGGCGTCCGGCGGGCCGTCCTGAGGGCCGGCGGGCTGTGCAGGCACCCGGGGACTCCGAGGCCCCACTCGCCGAGGACTCCCCGGGGGCGGGTCGACCACTCGGCGATCGGCTCGTGGGCACGCGGAAAGGCGTCGGCCGTATGCGAGGGACTCAAGGTGGCACGTCGGAATGCAGGCATCGGGCTCTGGGACGTTCGAGGGGGGACGCGAAGGTCGCCGGACGACGGGTCTTCCCGTACCCCGCCACGGCTCGGGGGGAGCGCCGGGCGGGCCGTCTTCGCAAGGGATTCCCCCAACATTCGCCCCGTTTCCGCCATAGGTCTATACCCTTTGGGTCACCGCCTCCGCACGGAAAGCGATAACCGCAGGCCGGGAGGGGTGTCCGGGGCGTAAAGTCGATGTGAGCGAGGCCACGGCCCGCCCGATGCCATGCCCGACGCCGTCCCCCGGGGCCGCCGGGGCCCGCGTGGCGCGGGTCCCGGCGGGGCGTCCCGTCAGGATCTGGCCGGGCACTCCTTCCACGCGAGGTGGTAGGTGGTGTTGATGCTGCCGTCCGTGGAGTCCATGGTCATGAAGCTGGTGGACTTGCTGGGGTCGGAGGTGCCCGCGTTGACCCGCAGCTCGGTGTTGATGTTGAAGTTCCGCAGCTCGCCGCAGGGCGCCCAGACCAGCGCGGCGATGGGCACGCTGTCGGTGGCCTGCCAGTTGTCGGCGTAGCGCCCCTTGAACGTGTGGCTGCTCGGGGTGGTGACGGGCGAGCCCTGGAAGTAGTACGAGGCCTTCTCGATGCCCGAGGCGCCGGGCTCAAGGCTCGCGTAGCCGCGGTAGTCGGCGGCGGCGATCGCGTAGGTGAAGCCCTGGGGGACGTGGACGTTCAGGTTGAGCTGGCAGTTCTTGCGGAAGTCGGTGGGCTTGGAGCCGACGCCGACCTGGGCGAGGTAGTCGCTGTAGGTGACCGTGAAGGCCGTGTTGTCGGGCGAGACCGCGACGGCGGCGGTCCCGGCCGGACAACCCGAGCCGTTGACCGTGGCGACCTCGATCACGATCTTGTCCGGCGGCGGGTTGGTGATGACGGAGGAGGGGTTGTGCGTGGACAGCGGCGCCGCGAGCAGGGTCGCGATCGCACCCGCGGTGAGAAGACCGGTGGGCATGGCGCTCCAATCGGTTGGGCGGCGGGAGTGACGACTGACTCAGGTGCCGGACGGCCGGGAGGGCGGGCGGCGGTGCGGGTCGCGACACGACCCAAACAAGCCATGCACATGACAACCCACGCCCTCTTCCGGGGCCCGTAGGACTGGGAGCGTTGGCATCGTAGGGGGCGGGAAGGGGGTTGACCAGACTCTCCGCCCGCGCCCGGCGGCGACCCCCGCGACACGTCCGCCGGGGTGAATTCCCCGGATCTGGCCGAAAGTTGTCGTCAACCGTGTATCCCCTGGTCACCGGGTGGGAACCGGTTCCGCCCGGTTGTCGCGCGCGGGTCTTTGCGTCAGACTGGACTTTTAGTTAGGGCTAAAGGTGGCATGCTGCACCCAAGGCAAGCCCGGAAGACAGCTGGTGGGGGGACGACATGGCCTGGCGCAGGAGCGGTCACGAAGGCGGACACGGCGCGGCGCCGGCGGGAGCCCGGCTCGCCCGGCAGACGACGGCCTCGCTGGCCGGCCTGCTGGCCGAACGGGACATGACCCGCAAGGACCTGGCCGAGCAGCTCGGCGTCTCCCCCGGCCGGGTCAGTCAGATCCTCTCGGGCGACGAGAACCTCACCTTGCGCTCGCTGGCCGCCGTCGCCGAATCCCTCGACGCCACGATCGAGATCACCTTCCGGGACGCCTCCGGCGCCCAGGAGCACCACCACGACGACGCTTCCGGCCGTCTGGAGACCGCGCCCGCCTCTCCCCTGGCCCGCTCGCGCCGGCGCTGAGCAGCCGTCGCTAAACGATTGCTGAACGGCCGGAGCGCGCTCAGAGCTGGGGAACGCCCCGGGTGTCCGCGTCCGGCCTGCCCGGCCCGCCGCCGAGGGCCTCATCCATGTCCGAGGGGACCAGATAGCGCTCCTTCAGGGCGAGGATCTTCTCCCCGTCGCTGCGCTTGCCGTGCGCGTGCGCGAGCTCCAGCAGATGCCGCAGATACTGCTCGGCCTCCCCGAACGCCCGCTTCACCTGGCGGATCTCATCGGGGCCGGGCAGCCGGCCCTGGAGCCGGGCGGCCTTCTTGACCTTCGTCTCCACGCTGATCCACTTCTGCGCCGCCGTCCGCACCTCTTTGTGCCGCTCGTTGATCTCGCGCTTGGCCAGCGCACGGGCCCGGCCCGTGCGGCCCTGGACGTCGACCCGCAGCAGCAGGTGCGACCTGATGTCGTCGGCGTAGTAGTCGAGGTGCCAGCAGTCCCGGAAGCCCTCGGCCATCCGCTCGCACCAGTCGGCCCGGTCCGCCCGCAGGCGCAGCGCCAGTTGGTGGAGCAGCAGGGAGTTGCCGAGCGTCAGGACGGCCATGGCGGGGCCGCCGCCGCTGCGCTCGCCGCCCCGGCCCCGGGGGCTCACGCCCCAGCCGGTGGCGACGCCCACGGCCATCGGGGGCACGCTGGGGGTGAGGGGTAGCAGGACCCCGCTGGCCAGGGCGGCCATTCCGGAGGTCCACAGCACGACGCACAGCGCCAGCGCCGAGGAGCGCACCGTCCCCAGCAGCCTGCCGTCCTCCCGGAAGCGGAAGACCAGGCACACCCAGGTCACGGGCGCGCAGACGGCGGCGGGCAGGACCCACTCGGAGATGATGGACGCCTGGTCCAGTGCCACGTCGGCTCCCGGTCGCGAACTCAAGGGGGGCGGCCGCGCCTTCGTGACAGCTGCGCCGAGAAGCACGGGCGGCGGCGCCGGACCGAGCGCTTGTCCCACTCGGCTCGACAACTTTCACTCGGCGCGCACCGCGACGACCCGATGATGTTCCCACCGCGCCCATTACGGCGTGCGACGATCCGGCCAACCTCTGGGGGCGACCGAATGATTCACGCCATACCTGTCCGGCGGACGCCGCCGGGCCGGGGTCGGGGCCGACACCCGGCCCGGCGGCGTCCGGTCGGCGGAGGATCAGCCGCGGACCTTGGCCACGACGGCCATGACCAGGGCGGTCAGGGAGGCGCGCAGCTCCTCGTCGACGGGCAGGCCGTCCTCGCCGAGGGCGGTGTGGGCCTTGGCCACGCACAGCTCGTCGCCGACGACGTCGGCGCCGCAGGCGGTCAGCACCTTGCGCAGCTCGGCCTGGGCGAACTTGGCGCCGTAGCCGCTGGGGCTGGCGCCGATGACGGCGGCGGTCTTGCCGTGGAGGGCGCTGGCCTGGTACGGGCGGGAGGCCCAGTCGAGGGCGTTCTTCAGCTGGCCGGGCAGGGAGGAGTTGTACTCGGGGGTGGCGAACAGCAGGGCGTCGGCGGCGAGCATCGCCTCGCGCATCGCCCGCACACCGGCGCCCGGCGCGGCCTCGTCGTCCTCGTTGAAGGGCTCGACGGCGGCGAGACCGTCCCACAGCTCCAGCTTCACCTCGGCGCCCGCCAGTTCGCCGGCCGCGCGCAGGATGGCGGCGTTGACGGAGGCGGTACGGGTGCTTCCGGATATCGCGAGGACGCGGACGGTGTCGGTAGTGGTGGCGGTCATGTAAACAAGTTCTCCTGTTGTGACAAAAATGCCGCCTGGACGACGGCTTGACGTACTGAGGATCTGTCAACCAGGGAACGTAGCACCCGCACGGCCGCGTTCCGCCCCGGATGGGACGCGGCCTGCTCCGGAACGGCCGGGACGACCGGGGAGGAATGCGGTGAAATTCCATGAATGGGACGGCCCGGTGGGGGTGCCATGAGCCGGGAGGTGCTCGTCCGGCAGGCCCCGCGCCCGTATCGCACCCTGGCCTACGGCACCCACCCGGACCAGGTCGTCGATCTGTGGCCCGCGCCCCGGGACGGCGCTCCCCTGGTGCTGATCGTCCACGGCGGCTTCTGGCGGGCCGAGTACGACCGCGGGCACATCCGGCCCATGGCGAACGCCCTGGCCGCGTCGGGTTACGCGGTCGTCGCGGCCGAGTACCGGCGCACGGGGACACCCGGCGGGGGCTGGCCGGGCACCTTCGACGACATCGCGGCGGTGGCGGACGCGACGGCCGGGCTGGCCGCGCGCCATGGCGCGGATCCGCGCCGGCAGGTCTGGGTGGGCCACTCGGCGGGCGGCCATCTCGCGCTGTGGGCGGCGTCCCGGCACCGGTTGCCGGAGGGCTCGCCGTGGCACGCCGCGCGCGTGGAAGCGGCCGTGCTCTGCCTGGCGGGCTGCGCCTCGCCGACCCTGGCGGCCCTGTGGGACCTCGACGAGGGGGCGGCGCGGACGCTGCTCGGCGGGACGCCCGAGGGCGTACCGGAACGTTACGCCGCCGCCGATCCGGGGTGGCTGCTGCCCACGGGGGTGCGGGTGACGCTGGTGCACGGTACTGCGGACGAGCAGATTCCGGTGGCGATGAGCCGGACGTTCGCCTCCCGGGCCCGGCGGCTGGGGGACCCGGTGGCGCTGGTCGAGCTGCCGGGGGTGGAGCACTTCGCACTGATCGACCCGCGCTCGGCCGCCTGGCCCGAGGTGCTCGCCGCGCTCGGCGCGCTGGCGGACCGGGCACGGTAGCGGCGGGGCGGTCCGCGGCGCCGGGCCCGCCGCCCGTACGACGCCGGGCCCGTCAGTACGGCCGCCGCTCCTCCAGCTGCGGGTTCTCGGCCAGCCAGTCGAGGTAGTGCGGGCTGCGGCGCACGGCGGTGGCGTAGACGCGGTCGGCGCGGGCGGCGATGGCGGGGGCGTGCGCGCTGAGCGCGCCCTGCCGGTGCCACAGCAGCAGGTGCCGGATCCGTAGCGGCGTGCCCGCCAGGGGGCGCGGGACGATGCCGGGGGTGGCGCGGAAGGTGGCCTGGCCCAGGCCCACCGCCTGGCCGTCGGCGATGAGTTCGCGGGCCGCTCCGGCCTCGGCGTCGTGCCGGACCTTCGGGGTGAAGCCCGCGCGGGCGCAGGCGGTGGTGAAGGAGTCGAACAGGCCGTTGCCCTGACTGGCCGGAAGGGTCCATTCCGCGTCGGCCAGCTCCGCCAGCCGGAGTTCCGGCCGGGTGGCCAGGGGGTGGACCTGGGGCAGCAGGACGAAGGCCGGTTCGGTGGCGACGGTCGCCGAGCGCAGGTCGGTCGGCAGCTCGGAGGACGGCCGGACGTACTCGGCCACGGCGGCCAGGTCCTGCTGGCCGCTGACCACGAGGTCGGCGGCGGTGGCGAGGTTGGGCTCGGTGCGCAGGGTGGGCAGGGCGCCGGGGAAGAGCTCCTGGAGCTCGCGCACCAGGCCCACCGCGAGCGGGCCGGGGGTGGCCACGTAGCGCAGGGGGCGGCGGCCCTCGGTGGAGCCGGTGTGCAGCGCGGACTCGCGCCGGATCGCCTCGATCGACGGGAGCACCGAGCGCGCCCTGGCGAGCACGAACTCGCCCAGCGCGGTGGGCGCGGCACCGTGCCGGGACCGTGCGAACAGGGCACCGCCCAGGACCCGTTCGATCCGCTGGATCTGGGCGGTGAGGGAGGGCTGGGAGACGCCCAGCGCGGCGGCCGCGCGGGTGATGCTGCCGGCGTCGGCTATCGCGCAGACCACTTTGAGGTGGCGCACTTCGAGATCCATAACCCCCATCCTATGGATGAATGCGATTACTTGAAAGTTCTAGCTCTTGTGAGGATGGTGACGCCGTACAGCCACCGAACGGGATCCTGGGAGGACACCGATGGCCGACAGGGGCGACGTGCTCATCGCGCGCCGAGTCATGGAGCTGGTCCTGCGTCATCAACGCAAGGGACAGCGGACGGGCGGCTGCGCCCACACCCCCTGCCCGGACTGCCGGGACGCCCATCTCGCCCGCGTCACGCGGTACGTCGAGGCCGGCGAGCCGGTGCGGTTCGTACTGCCGGCCTTCCCCGGCAAGTCCCCCAACGCCGCCAAGGTACTGGGGACGCTGCCCGACATGGCGGAGCGGCTGGCGCTGGGCTTCCTCGCCGGGCTGACCGCGCGGATCCGCGCGGTGCACGCGCCGGGGGCCGAGATCCTCATCTGCTCCGACGGCCGGGTCTTCAGCGACGCGGTCGGTATCCCGGACGAGCACATCACCGCCTATCAGCGGGAGACGCGGCGGATCGTCGACGCGCTGCCGGAGCCCAGCGGCATCGGCCTGTTCAACCTGGAGGACGTGCCGGAGTTCGCCGGGCTCGGCCACGACCGGATGCGGGAGCTCCTCACCGAGCGGTACGCCGAGCCCCTGGAGTCGCTGAGGGAGCGGGTGCGGGCGGGTGAGGAGGTCGCGCTCTACCGGGCCATGACGCGCTTCCTGTTCGAGGACGGCAACACCCCCGGCTACACCGGCAGCAGGTCCGCCCTCCAGCGCGACGCCCGGAGCCGGGCGTACACCGTGATGCAGCGCAGCAAGGCGTGGGGCGACCTGCTCGCCGAGCGGTTCCCCGGGGCCGTGCGGCTGTCCATCCATCCGCAGCCCTGCGGCGCGGAGAAGCTCGGCATCCACCTCGTGGACACCCCGGACAGCTGGCTGACGCCCTGGCACAGCGTGGCGCTGGACACCGGTGGCGGCCGGTACGTCCTGGTCAAGCGGAGCGAGGCCGAGGAGCGGGGCGCCGAGCCGGTCCTGGTGGCCGGCCGCCCGAGCCACTACGCGCTCCGCGTGCCCGTCACGGCCGCCGTTCCCGCCCCCGCGGCCTCCGCCGCCTGACCGGGCGCCCCACCCCCGTACCCACCGAAGGGCCCGTCATGAGCAGCAGCACCCTGGACACCACCGCCCACCTCTCCGGTCACCCGGTCACCGCGCTGGAGCCGTTCGGCGTCCGCGTCGACGCCGCCTCGCCCGGCGCCGAGGCCACCGCACCGCCCATAGCCGGCCTGCCCATAGCCGGGCTGCGTGAGCTGGCCCGGCGTCACCACCTCGTGCTGCTGCGCGGCTTCACCGGCTTCGCGGACGCCGGGGCGCTCACCGAGTGGAGCGCCCGCTGGGGCGAGATCGGCATGTGGCCCTACGGGGCCGTGCTGGAGCTCGTCGAGCACGACGAGCCCGACGACCACATCTTCGACCACCGCCATGTGCCGCTGCACTGGGACGGCATGTACCGCGAGCAGATCGCCGAGTTCCAGATCTTCCAGTGCGTCTCCGCGCCCGGCGAGGGCGACGGCGGCCGGACCACGTTCTCGCAGACCGAGGCCGTGCTCCGCGACGCCGCCCCGGAGCACCGGGAGCTGTGGGAGCGGGTCACCGGCCGCTACCGCCGGGCGGTCTCGGAATACGCGGGCGAGTGCGTCTCGCCGGTCGTCACCACGCGCCCGGGCGGCCGTGCGGTGATCCGCTACAACGAGCCGGTCGCGGCGGGCGAGGTCTTCCTCAACCAGCCGGACCTGGAATTCACCGGCGTGCCCGGGGAGCTGCTGCCCGAGTTCCACCGCACGCTGCGGACGGCCCTGCACGACCCGCGCCACCTGTACGCGCACGCCTGGCGGGACGGGGACGTGGTCGTCGCCGACAACTACACGCTGCTGCACGGCCGGGAGGCCTTCACCAGCCGCTCGCCGCGCCATCTGCGGCGCGTCCATGTGCTCGGCACCCCGCCGCTGGAGAACACCGCGCTGGTCCACCGCCGGTGACCGCGCGGCGGTTCAGGCGGACGGCCGCTCAGGCCAGCGGCAGCTCGGCCCAGATGACCTTGCCCTCGGGGGTGTAGCGGGTGCCCCAGCGCTCGGCGAGCTGGGCCACGAGGAACAGGCCCCGGCCGCCCTCGTCCTCCGCCGCCGCGTAGCGCAGGTGCGGGGCCGTGCTGCTGGTGTCGGACACCTCGCAGATGAGGACCCGTTCGCGCAGCAGCCGTACCCGGATGGGGCCGGAGGCGTGCCGGATGGCATTGGTGATCAGCTCGCTGAGGATCAGCTCCGTGGTGAACACCGCCTCCTCCAGCCCCCAATCGCCCAGCTGCCGGGTGACGTCGGCCCGGGCGCGGCCCACCACGGCCGGGTCGGAGGGCAGCTCCCACTCGGCCGACCGCCCGGGCTCCAGGATCCGGGTGCGCGCGGCGAGCAGGGCGATGTCGTCGGTCTGCTCGTCGGGCAGCAGCGCCTCCAGGACGGCCTCGCAGGTCTGCTGGGGCGTGCGGCCGGGCCGGGCCAGGGTGTGGGCGAGGATCGTCAGGCCGGTGTCGAAGTCGCGGCGGCGGTCCTCGACGAGGCCGTCGGTGTAGAGCACCAGGCTGCTGCCCTCGGCCAGGGACAGCTCCATGGCCTCGAAGGGCATGCCTCCCACGCCGAGCGGCGGGCCGGCGGGCAGCTCGGGGAAGGTGACCTCGCCGTCCGGGGTGACCACGGCCGGCAGGGGATGGCCCGCGCGGGCCAGGCTGCAGATGCCGGAGGTCGGGTCGTAGATGGCGTACAGGCAGGTGGCGCCCGCGATCGCGGCGTCTCCGCCGGCTTCCCCACCGGCCTCCACCGCCTCCGCAGCCTCCTGGTCGATACGGGCGACCAGTTCGTCGAGGTGCCCGAGGAGCTCGTCCGGGGGCAGGTCGAGGGCGGAGAAGTTCTGCACGGCCGTACGCAGCCGCCCCATGGTGGCGGCGGCGTGGAGGCCGTGGCCGACCACGTCGCCCACGACCAGGGCGACCCGGGCGCCGGGCAGCGGGATGACGTCGAACCAGTCGCCGCCCACCCCGGCCTGGGCGGGCAGATAGCGGTAGGCGACGTCGAGGGCGCTCTGCTCGGGCACGCCGCGCGGCAGCAGGCTGTGCTGGAGGGTGACGGCCATGGCGTGCTCGCGGGTGAAGCGGCGGGCGTTGTCGATGCACACGGCGGCGCGGGCGGCCAGCTCCTCGGCCAGGGACAGGTCCTCCTCCTCGAAGGCTTCGCTCCCCTCGGCGCGCCAGAAGTTGACGATGCCCATCAGCACGCCGCGCGCCTTCAGCGGCACGGTGATCAGCGAGTGGAAGCCGTAGTCCAGGATCTGCTGGGTGCGCATGGGGTCCTGGGTGCGCCAGCCGGTGGACTCCGAGAGGTCCGGTACGAGCACGGGGTGCCCGCTGACGAAGCCCTGGGCCTGCGGGGTGGGCGACGCGAACCGGTGGAGCTCGCCCGCCCCGTACAGGGGGTGGTCGTCGCGGGCGCCGCTGACCGCGACCCGGCGCAGTTCCGGGGCGCCGGCCGTCGAGGGGCGGGGCTCCTCGCCGTGCAGGACGGGCTCGGCGAGGTCGACGGTGGTGTAGTCGGAGAAGCGGGGGCAGGACACCTGGGTGAGCTCCTCGGCGGTGCTCTTGACGTCCAGGGTGGTGCCGACGGCCACGCTCGCGTCGTAGAGCAGCCGCAGCCGTTCGCGGGCGAGCTCGGCCTTGCCGGCGAGCGCGCGCAGCTCGGTGGAGTCACGCAGCGTGGCCACGCTGCCGGGCGGGCCGCCCCCGCGGTCGGTGGGCCGGTTGTTGACGGCCAGCATCCGCTCCCCGACGGGGATCACCTCGTCGGTGGCGACCCGGCGGGAGACCAGCAGTTCCGCCATCCGGGGGTCCAGGCCGAGCTCGTCGACGGGCCGGCCCTCGGTGTCCGGGGGCAGGTCCAGGAGACGGCGGGCCTCGTCGTTGGCCAGCATGACGCGGCCGTCGCCGCCGACGATGACCACGCCCTCGCGCACGGCGTGGAGCACCGCGTCGTGGTGCTCGTACATCCGCGTCACATCGGCCGGGCCCAGGCCATGGGTCTGGCGCCGCAGCCGTCTGCTGACCAGCCAGGTGCCACCCGTGGCCAGCAGCAGCGCGATGGCACCGGCGATCAGCACCACGGGCAGCAGCCGGTCGGCGGCACTGCTCACCCGGCTGACCTTCATCCCGGACGCGACCATGCCGACGACCCGGCCGCGGTCGGTCACCGGGACGACGACCTGGAGCTCCTCGCCCAGGGGGCCGTTGACGTCCTCGACCGTGGTGCGGCCCTCCAGGGAGGGTCCGATGGTGCCGACGAACTTCTTCCCGATCAGCCGGGGGTCCGGGTGGGAGTAGCGGATGCCCTGCCGGTTCATCACGACGATGAAGTCGACCCCGCCCTTCCGTCGGGCGTCCTCGGCCAGGGGCTGGAGCACGGCGGACGGGTCGGGGCCGCTCAGCGTGGTCACCATGCCGGGGCCGTGGGCGAACGCCTCGGCAGCGGCGAGCGAGCGGTCGCGCGCCGCCTGGAATCTGTCGCTCCGCGCCTGGAGCAGCAGGGTGACCGCCGCGGCCACGACGAGAAGCACCACGATCAGCACCTGCAGCACGAACATCTGTCCGGCAACGCTACGGGTGCTCGCCACGGCGAACCAACGGCCCGAGGGCCTCCAGGAGCGGCCCTGGCTTCGGGCCATACCCCATGTCTACCCTGCCGCCTTCCGCCGCGCGAACGGTACGCGGCCACGCCGGGCGACCACCGGCCGCCGTCGGCCACCCCGGAGACGGTCCGGCACGCCCGGGCGCGTGTCGGGACGGGCCGAGCGTCGTTGACCATATCGGGCCCAATCGCCCTCCCGCCCCGCAATCGAGACCCAAGGATCCGTGATGCGCCTGATCCGCACCGCAGTGGCCGCCCTCGGGGGCCTTCTCCTCGCCGTCACGCTGCCCGCCGGCACGGCGGTCGCCGCGAACGGCCAGTTCCTCTGGCTGGGCCCGAAGGCGAAGGCCTACTCCATCCAGAACCCGCCCGACAACAAGTGCTACGACATGGGGCAGGAGGCCCACGCCGCCCACAACGAGACGAAGACGCCGCTCGTCGTCTACGCCAAGAAGAAGTGCAAGGGGGACGCGACCCGGCTCGCCCCGGGGCAGCAGGCACCGCAGGGCGCCGGCTTCCAGAGCGTGATCTTCAACCCGCGCTGAGCCCGCACCGACCGCTGCGCGCCGCCCGGGCAGCCCGAAGCAGAACAGAGCAACAACCACCCGATCACATACCCGCAGCACGCGCGAGCTCGATATCAAGGG
>NZ_JBEZUS010000008.1:0-15383 GCF_040636475.1 Streptomyces sp. NPDC037389 | reverse complement strand
GGGGCCTCCCCCCCCCCCCGGCCCCCCCCACCACCCCCTTAAACACCCCCCCGCGCGCCCCCCCCCCCCCCCCCGGCCCCCCCCCGCGGCCCCCCCCGGGCCCGGGCGGCGGCCTGTTTCCGGAGGCCGTGCCGGTCGGGGAACCGCGACGATACGGGACCGCCCCGGCCGGCGGGTGCCGGTCGGGGCGGTGTGCCGGGCGTATGGCCGGACGGCGGTGGGCCGTCCGGATCCGTCCGGGCCGGGTGGGTCAGGCCAGGGTCGAGATGGCCTGGTTGAAGGTCGCGGACGGGCGCATGACGGCCGCGGCCTTGGTCACGTCGGGCTGGTAGTAGCCGCCGATGTCGGCCGACTGGCCCTGGACGGCGTTCAGCTCGTCGACGATCTTCTGCTCGTTGGCGGAGAGCGTCTCGGCGAGCGGGGCGAAGGCCTTGGCCAGGTCCGCGTCGGCGGTCTGCGCGGCCAGCTCCTGGGCCCAGTACATGGACAGGTAGAAGTGGCTGCCGCGGTTGTCGATGCCGCCGACGCGACGGGTCGGGGACTTGTCCTCGTTGAGGAAGGTCGCCGTGGCGCGGTCGAGGGCGTCGGCGAGGACCTGGGCGCGCTGGTCGCCGGTGCTCTTCGCGTAGTGCTCCAGGGACGGGACCAGCGCGAAGAACTCGCCGAGCGAGTCCCAGCGCAGGTAGTTCTCCTTGACCAGCTGCTGGACGTGCTTGGGGGCGGAGCCGCCCGCGCCCGTCTCGAAGAGGCCGCCGCCCGCCATCAGCGGGACGACCGACAGCATCTTGGCGCTGGTGCCCAGCTCCAGGATCGGGAACAGGTCGGTGAGGTAGTCGCGGAGCACGTTGCCCGTGACGGAGATGGTGTTCTCGCCGCGGCGGATGCGCTCGACGGACAGCTTGGTCGCCTCGACCGGGGACAGGACGCGGATGTCCAGGCCCTCGGTGTCGTGCTCGGGCAGGTACCGCTCGATCTTGGCGATCAGGTTGGCGTCGTGGGCGCGGGTCTCGTCGAGCCAGAAGACGGCCGGGTCGCCGGTGGCGCGGGCGCGGGTGACGGCCAGCTTCACCCAGTCCTTGATCGGGGCGTCCTTGGTCTGGCAGGCGCGGAAGATGTCGCCGGCGGAGACGGTCTGCTCCAGGACGACGTTCCCGGCCTGGTCGACCAGGCGGACGGTGCCGGTGACCGGGATCTCGAACGTCTTGTCGTGGCTGCCGTACTCCTCGGCCTTCTGGGCCATCAGACCGACGTTGGGCACGGTGCCCATCGTGGCCGGGTCGAAGGCGCCGTGGGCGCGGCAGTCGTCGACGACGACCTGGTAGACGCCCGCGTAGCTGCTGTCGGGCAGCACGGCGAGGGTGTCGGCCTCCTGGCCGTCCGGGCCCCACATGTGGCCGGAGGTGCGGATCATGGCCGGCATGGAGGCGTCGACGATGACGTCGCTGGGGACGTGGAGGTTGGTGATGCCGCGGTCGGAGTCGACCATCGCCAGGGCCGGGCCCTCGGCGAGCTCGGCCTCGAAGGACGCCTTGATCGCGTCGCCCTCGGGCAGCGCCTCCAGGCCCTTGAAGATGCCGCCGAGGCCGTCGTTCGGGGTGAGGCCGGCCGCGGCCAGGGTGCCGCCGTGCGCGGCGAAGGTCTTCGGGAAGAAGGCGCGGACCACGTGGCCGAAGACGATCGGGTCGGAGACCTTCATCATCGTGGCCTTCAGGTGCACCGAGAACAGCACGTCCTCGGCCTTGGCGCGGGACACCTGCGCCGTGAGGAACTCGCGCAGCGCGGCGACGCGCATGACGGAGGCGTCGACGACCTCGCCGGCGAGCACCGGTACGGACTCGCGCAGGACGGTGGTGGAGCCGTCGTCACCCGCCAGCTCGATGCGCAGCGCGCCGTCCTCGGCGATGATCGCGGACTTCTCGGTGGAGCGGAAGTCGTCGGCGCCCATGGTGGCGACGTTCGTCTTCGACCCGGAGGTCCAGGCGCCCATGCGGTGCGGGTGGGTCTTGGCGTAGTTCTTCACCGAGGCGGGGGCGCGCCGGTCGGAGTTGCCCTCGCGCAGGACCGGGTTGACGGCGCTGCCCTTGACCTTGTCGTAGCGGGCGCGGATGTCGCGCTCCTCGTCGGTCTTCGGGTCGTCCGGGTAGTCCGGCAGCGCGTAGCCCTGCTCCTGGAGCTCCGCGACGGCGGCCTTCAGCTGCGGGATCGAGGCCGAGATGTTCGGCAGCTTGATGATGTTGGCACCGGGCGTCTTGGCCAGCTCGCCGAGCTCGGCGAGGGCGTCGGCGATGCGCTGGCCCTCCTCGAGGTACTCGGGGAAGCCGGCGATGATCCGGCCCGCCAGGGAGATGTCACGGGTCTCCACAGTGACCCCGGCCTGCGAGGCGTAGGCCTTGACCACGGGCAGGAAGGAATGCGTCGCCAGGGCCGGCGCCTCGTCGGTGTGGGTATAGATGATGGTCGAGTCAGTCACCGGGTGCTCCGCTCCACGTCTATAACATTGCTTGACATCAAGATATCTCGTGCCGGGCGTCTCCTCGACAGGACCCCGCCTCCGGGGCGGGCCCTCCGGCTCACTCCTCCGGCTCGGTCCCCGCCGGCCGGACCTCGCCGGTGCCCAGTGCGATCACGGCCCGGGGCCGCATGGGGCCGTCGCCGCGCCGGGAGAGCAGGACCACCTCCCCGACCACCGCCGACAGGGTGCCGAGCCGGGCGGCGCACTCGGCGGCCAGGCGCCGGGGGTCCTGGGTGCGGCCGAGGGACAGATGTGGGGTGAAGCGGTCGCCGCGTCCGTGGCACAGCGGGAATCGTGACTCCAGCGCCCTGTGGAGGCGGGCCCACGGTGCCGGATCGGCCGCGGCCGGGTCGAGCCATACCGTCGCGTAGTGGCGGTGCCGGAAGTACCGGACGCCCGCCAGCCGTGCCGTGAACGCCGCGTTCTCCGCCGCTCCGGCGGCGAGCAGTGGCACGGCCCGCGCGAACTCCTCCTCCGGTACGAAGCCGAACAGCAGGTTCACATGCGGCGGCCACCGCCGTACCTGTGGGTCGTGCTCCCAGCGGATGTCCTGGATCGCCGGCCACAGTTCCCGGGGCGGCAGCCAGACCACCGCCGTCCGGGCAGTCGGCCCCACCGTGAGCGCGGCCGGCGGCTCGGCCCCATCGAAGGCCCCGCCGAAGGCCCGGTTCCCGTTCACACCGTCATGGTGTCCGGGCCCGCGCCCGGAGCGCACGCGATCACCCCGATCGCCGGTGTGCAATTCCGGTCAAGGACCGGTGATCGTCAGGGAGTTGACACAACGGTCAATAGTCACCGCTCTCAACCATACGCAGGACAATCAAGCTTCCCCCACGCCCCAGGGCTCCCGGAGTCGAAGCGAATCAATGCGCCAACCACATACCGGTCGTTGACGCATGCCATGCGCACATGCGTACGCTTCTCGATATCCCGTTCAAGCTTCGGCGGAACGGCATGCGCGCGACACCGTTGGCGTTCGGCCCACTCCCCACACTCGTGGCCCGGTGAACACGGAGGTCCGGCAGTTTGAAGACACACACGCACTCATGGCCCGCATGGCCGAGGTACACCCCGCAGACCGAGGAGCGCCTGCTCGCGGCGCTGCGGTCGGGCCGCTGGACGGTCAGCGGCGCCTATACGGGCGAGCAGTCCTTCGAGGAGTCCTTCGCCCGGGCCTTCGCCGGGTATCTTGGCGCCGCGCACGCGGTCCCCACCTGCAACGGCTCGGCCGCGCTCACCGTCGCCCTGGAGGCGCTGGACGTCGGTCCCGGTGACGAGGTGCTCGTCCCGGGCCTCACCTGGGTGGCCTGCGCCTCCTCCGTCCTGCGCGTCGGCGCGACCCCCGTGCTCGTCGACGTCGACCCGGACACCCTGTGCATGTCCGTCGCGGCGGCCGAGGCCGCGCTCACCCCCAGGACCAAGGTCGTCATGGCGGTGCACCTGTACGGGTCCGCCGTGGACCTCGACGCCATGGGCGCGCTGACCCGCCGGCACGGCCTGGCGCTGCTGGAGGACTGCTCGCACGTGCACGGCGCCACCTGGCGCGGGCGCCGGCTGGGGAGCTTCGGTGACGTGGCGGCGTTCAGCCTCCAGCAGACCAAGCTCCTCACCTCCGGGGAGGGCGGCGTCGCGGTGACCTCCGACCCGGAGATCCACTCCCGTCTCTACCGCAAGCGGGCCGACGGCCGCCGGCACCGGACGGACACCCCGACCGGCGAGCTGGAGCTGGAGGAGCTGCCCGGCGTGCAGGGCTACAACTACTGCATGAGCGAGTTCAACGCGGCCGTCGCGCTGGACGGACTCGGCCGGCTCGACGAGGAGAACGACCGGCGCAGGGTCTCCATGCGGCGCCTGGAGGAGCTGTTCGAGGACGTCGAGGGCGTGTACCCCCTCGTCCGGCCCGCCGCGCTGACCGCCGAGGCCGCCTACCAGGTCTGTATCCGGCTGCGCCCGGAGGTGTTCGGCCACGGGGCCAAGCACAAGGTCGCCGCCCTGCTCTCCCAGCAGCTGGGGGCACACATCGAGCCCGCCGACTCGGCCCTCAACCGCAACGACCTCTACCAGCCGCTCAGCTCCGGCTGGGCCGGGGCCGGGGCCGACCCCCGGCGGGCCCGGGACCTGGACCCGGCGCGGTTCGAGCTGCCCGTCGCCGAGGCCGCGGGGGAGAACGCCGTCGTCCTCCCGCACTGGATGTTCCTCGCCCCGCCGGAGCGCATGGAGCTCGTGGCCGCGGCGCTGGGGACGGCCCGGACCCGGCTGGGCGTCGTCTGACGCCTCGCGAGGTCCGCGCTCCCGGCAGCTCCGCCCCACGACGAAAGGGCATGCCATGACCCCCCGTACCGCGCCGGGCGACGTCGCCGTGCGCACGGTGACATCGACGGACGGCGGAACCCTCACCCAGGGCGACGCCGTCGGCTTCCTGCGCAGCCTGCCCGACGCCACCGCCCGTCTGGTGGTCACCTCCCCCTGGTTCACCGGCCCCTTCACGGCCTCCTCCACCGACCCCACCGGCCCCGGCTTCGTCAAGTGGCTCGACCCGTTCCTGACGGAGATCGCCCGGGTGCTCCGGCCGGACGGCAGCCTCGTGATGGAGCTGGGCTGCTGCTGGGCGAAGGACGCCCCGGTGCGCACCGTGCAGAACTTCTCCGCGATCAACGGCCTGCTCGCCGGCGGCGACTGGCACCTGCTCCAGGAGTTCTACTGGTACAACCCCGGCTTCCTGGATACCGACGTGGAATGGTCCGGCCGGCGCCGGGAGCGCTTCGAGGACTGCGTGAGCATGTGGTTCTGGCTGGCCAGGACACCCGACGTACCGGTGGACGTCCAAGGGGTGCGCGGCTTCCAGAACCACCTCACCCGGGCGTACGGCAACTTCCTCGTCCTGGGCGACTCCACGGCCGACGACCACGACCCAGGTCCCGGCGACGTAGCGGGCGACCCGTCCGGCGAACGGGCCCGGGCCCACGCCGAGCGCTTCCCGGTGGCACTGCCCGAGTACTTCATCCGCCTGCTCACCCGGGAGGGCGAGCTCGTGGTCGACCCCTTCGCCGGGACCGGTGCCACGGCCCTGGCCGCCGAGGCCACCGGCCGGCCCTGGGCGTGCAACGACTTCTCGGACGAGGCGACCGGGATCGCCCAGCGGCGCATCGACGCATTACGAAGGTGATGGTGATGGACTCCCAGTTCCCTCCCCCGGCCCCGGCCGACCTCCACGGCCCCCCGCCACCCCTGACCGAACGGCACTTCTCCCTCGGCGACCGGCGCGTCCGGGTGCTGCTCGGGCACGACTGCCTCGACGACGTGGCCCAGGTGCTCACCTCACTGGACGCGGACCGCCTCGTATTCGTCACCGACGACACCGTCCAGGGCGTGGTCGCGAGCAAGCTCGCGGGGGTCGTCGAGCAGACCGCGCCCGCCCTGCTGCTCTCCCACCCGCCCGGCGAGGCCCACAAGAACCTCGCCACGCTCTCCCGGTTCATCGACCTCGCCCTGGACTTCAAGGTCACCCGCCGCTCCGTCGTCGTGGCCGTCGGCGGCGGCATCCCCGGCAACATCGCCGGGCTGCTGGCCGGGCTGCTCTTCCGCGGCATCCGGCTCGTCCACGTCCCCACCACCGTCATCGCCGCCTGCGACTCGGTGATCTCCGCCAAGCAGGCCGTCAACACCGCACACGCCAAGAACACCGTCGGGCTGTACCACCCGCCGGAGCTGATCGTCGTCGACTTCGGCGTGGTGGCCATGGGTTCCCCGCGCGACCTGCGGTCGGGCACCTGCGAGACCGTCAAGAACGCGCTCGCCATCGAGCCCGGCCAGATCACCGCCCTGCGCCGGCTGCTGCGCCCCCGGGCCGACTACACGCCGGCGGACCTGGAGGAGATCTTCGAGCTGAGCCTGGCGGTCAAGAGCCGGCTGCTGCTGGAGGACCCCCACGAGAAATACTCGGGCGTGCTGCTGGAGTACGGCCACACCGTCGGGCACGCCCTGGAGCTCGCCAGCGCCGCCCCCGCCTCGCGGGCCGTACCCGTCAAGCACGGCGAGGCGGTGGCCCTGGGCATGGCCGTCGCGGCCGACGTCGCCCACCGGCTCGGCGCGCTGGGCGCGGACGCCGTGGCCACCCACGAGGAGCTCATCGAGCGCGTCGGGGTGTGCCGCTGTCTGACCGCCGGGCTGGACACGGAGACGGTGATGCACCACATCGGCTTCGACAACAAGCGCGGCTACGAGGCGCACACCTCCTCCGACGTCCCGATGGTGCTGCTGGGCGCGCTGGGCGTCCCGCTCGGCCTCGGGCAGCACTACCTCACCCCGGTCCCCCGCCGGGAGGTCCGGGCCGCCGTGCACGAACTGCTGCGCCGGGGCCGCGAGTGCGGCGGGGACCACGACCCGGGACACGAGGCCCATGGCTGAGACCGTCACGGCCCGCGCTCCCCTGCGGATCTCCCTGGCGGGCGGCGGCACCGACATCCCCAGCTACTCCGCCCGCCACGGCGGACTGGTGATCGCCTGTGCCATCGACCGCTACGTCGGCGTGACCGTCCACCCCCGCGAGTTCCGGGGCCGGCTGCGCACCGCCACGGACTCCTGCGAGACCGTGGCGGAGGCGGCGCGGCACCCGGACCCCATGCTGCGGGCCTGTCTGACGCGCGCGGGGCTGGTCCGCGACCGCCAGGTCACCGTCTTCGGCGACGTGCCCAGCGGCAGCGGGCTGGGCGGCTCGGCCGCCCTGGCCGTCTCCGTGCTGCACGCCGCCGCCCACCCCCATGCCCCCGGCGCGGACGGGCTCGCGGAGACGGCGAGCCGGATCGAGATCGAGGACCTGGGCCGGGCCGTCGGCAAACAGGACCACTACATGGCGGCCCACGGCGGCGTCCGGATCCTCCGCTTCGCCCCCTCCGGCCGGGTGGAGACCGAAAGCCTCGACCTCGACCCGGGCGTACGCGCCGAGCTGGAGGAGCGGCTGCTGCTCTTCTACACCGGCATCAGCCGCGACGCCGGGGACATCCTCTCCGAACAGAACCGCCGCACCCTTCAGGGCCACGGCGACGCTCTGGAGCGCCTCCACGCGATCCGGCGCATCGCCGACGACATGGCCGACTGCCTGCGCAAGGGCGACCTCGACGGCGTCGGCCCCCTCGTCGAGGAGCACTGGCGGCTCAAGTCACGGCTCGGCTCCCGCGTCAGCAGCCCCTGGCTCCAGGAGCTCCACGACCGGGCGCTGGCGGCCGGCGCCGCCGGAGGGAAGCTGCTGGGGTCCGGCGGCGGCGGTTTCCTGCTGCTGGTCTGCGCCCGCGACCGGCGGCAGACGGTACGCCGGGCCATGACCGGCGCGGGCCTGACGGAACTGCGTTTCCGCTTCACCGAACACGGCTCCCGGGCCGTCGCCCTGCCCCTGTGAACGACCGTCCCGGGTGAACCACCACCCCACCCAACGGCCAGACGAACGCACACCGAGCGAAGGGCGATCCAGCCGTGCTGGTCACCGTCGTCACCCTCACCAGAAACCGGCCCCGCCTGCTGGAACGCGCCCTGCGCAGCGTCCAGCGACAGGACCTCGACGCCCCCTTCCGGCACCTCGTCGTGATCGACGACTGCCACGAGACCTATGCGTACCTGCGCTCCCATGAGCCGCTGCCCGGGAACGTCCGCTGGCTGCTGGCCGGGCGCGGCCCCGACGACGTCTCCGGGCCGGGACGCTCGGCACGGCTGCGCAACATGGCCGTCCGCGCGAGCCGCGCCCACTGGATCGGCTTCCTCGACGACGACAACGAATGGGAACCGGACCACCTCGGCAGCCTCCTGGAGTGCGCCGGGCGCACCGGCCACCGCGCCGTCCACTCCCACCTGCGGATGCTCAACGCGGACGGCACCCCCTATCTGGAGCCCCGCGAGCCCTGGGCCCGCGACCCGACGGAGGGGCGCGCCCAGTGGGCGCGGATGCGCGCCAAGGGCGTCGTCTCCCCCGGCGCCTGTGTGCGGCGGGACCGGCTCGACCCGCCGGGCACGGACGACCCCGTCGTCTCCGTCGACACCGGCGAATGGCTGCTGGCCCGCGACCTGCTCCTCGACGTGCCCTTCCGGGACGTCTACGACGCCCACGACGAGGCCGAGTCCATCGGCGAGGACGACAAGCTCGCCATGGACCTGCGCGACCTCGCCGAGCCGGTCTCCTGCACGGGAAAGGCCACCTTGCGCTACTACCTCGGCGGCTACTCCAACAACTTCTCCCTCCCCTTCGACCCGACCTTCTCCTGGCGGGACGCCGGAGACGCCTCCGATCAGAAACCCGAGGCGGTCCGATGACCTATCGCGTCGAGAACGGAAAGGTGGTCACCCCGGAGGGGTGCGAACTCAACGTCGCCCACCACTGCAACCTCGGCTGCGCCTCGTGCAGCCACCTCTCCCCCGTCTTCACCCGCTCCTTCGTCGCGCCCGAGACGGCGGCCCGCGATCTGGACCTGCTGGCGAAGTCCTTCCGGGCACGGTTCGTGAAGGTCCTCGGCGGTGAGCCGCTGCTGCACCGCGAGCTCGTCACCATCCTGGGCTCGGTGCGCGCCAGCGGCATCGCGCCGCGCGTCGTCGTGTGCACCAACGGCGTGCTGCTGCCGCGCATGCGCGAGGACTTCTGGGCGGCGGTGGACGAGGTGGAGATCTCCGTCTACCCCGGCAGGGAGATCCCCGAGGAGAAGATGGCCCGGATCCGCGACCACGCGGCGGACCACGGGGTCACCCTGACCCTCCTCCACTACTCGCACTTCCGCTACTCCTACTCGGAGTCCGGCACCCGCGACGACCGTCTGGTGCGACGGATCTTCTCGACGTGCCAGATCGCGCACGTGTGGCGCTGCCACACCGTCTTCGAGGGCCACTTCTTCAAGTGCCCGCAGTCCGTGTTCCTGCCCCGGGTCCTTCAGGGCGGGGCGGACCCGTGGGAGGACGCACTGGAGATCACGGACGCCCCGGGGTTCCCGGACCGGCTGCTGGCCTATCTCCGCTCCCCCGAGCCCCTGGCGGCCTGCCGCAACTGCCTGGGCAGCGCCGGGCGGCTCATGCCGCACGAGCAGCGCACCCGGCGCGACTTCCGGCTGCCGCAGCAACACCCCACCGAAGACCTCACCGACCGCGTGTTCCTGGACCTGCTGGACCGCACCCCCGACGCGGACGACGGCTGCGCCGTGGACAGCGCGGAGGAATGGCGCTCCCGGCTGCACGAGACCGCCGGCGCGGCGGCCGCGGGCCCGGCGTCCGGCACCACCACCCACCACACCCCCAAGGGGACCTGATGCGAGCTCTGGTGACCGGCGGATCGGGCTTCATCGGCCGCCATGTGGCCCGTCGCTTCCATGAAGAGGGCCACGAGGTCCTCGTCGTCGACACGCGGTGGACCACCGACGACCCTTTCCCGGGTGCGGCGCTGAGCGTGACCGCGCGGCGGGAGCTGACCGGCCTGTTCGCCTCCTGGCGGCCGGACGTGGTCCTCCACCTGGCGGGCGTCGCCGACGCCCGGGCCGTCCTGGCCGACCCGGTGACCGCGATGGACGTCAACGTCACCGGCACCACCGCGGTGCTCGACGCGTCGGCCGCCTGCGGTGTCTCCCGCGTCGTCCTCGCGGGCAGCTGCTGGGTGTACAACGCCATGCGCGTCGAGGCCATCGACGAGGACGAGCCGTTCCTGCCCACGGGCGCGGGCCACTTCTACACCACCTCGATGATCGCCAAGGAGCTGCTGGCCCGCGACTACGCCCGGCTGCACGGCCTCGCGTCCACCGTCCTGCGCTACAGCCCCATCTACGGCCCCGGCATGTGGCCCGGCCTCGTCGTCTCCGCGTTCCTGCGCGCGGCGGCCGAGGGCCGGGAACTGACCGTCTTCGGAGACGGCTCCGAGCGCCGGGCGTTCCTCCACGTCCACGACCTCGCCGACGCCTTCCACCGGGCCACGGCCCCTGTCGCCGCCAACCAGGTCTACAACCTGGAAGGGCCCGAGATCCTCACCACCGGGGAGCTCGCCGAGCGGGTCTCCGCGCTGTTCGGCGGGGTGCCCATCGTCTACCGCGAGGAGCCCACCCGGCGCGGTGAGCTCGTCTACTCCCAGCGTTTCGTCTCCACCGCCAAGGCCCGCGCCCAGCTCGGCTGGGCGCCCGGGATCACCATCGACGAGGGGCTGCGCATGGAGCTGGAGCACCGCGCGGACCGCAGCGGCCAGGCGGAGGTGAGCGGCCGATGACGCCTCCGCACGTGGTCCCCGTCCGGCCCGACTTCCCGGAAGCGGACATCCAGGAGGTGCTCGCCGCCGTGCGCACCGGCCTGGAGACCGGGCAGCTCACCCAGGGCGCGCAGGTCGAGGCGTTCGAGGCGGAGATGGCGCGTTACACCGGTGCCCGGCACGCCGTGGCCGTCGCCTCCGGCACGGCCGCCCTGGTCTGCGGGCTGCGGGCGCTGGCCGGCGAAGCCGGCGGCGAGGTGCTGGTACCGGCCAACTCCTTCTACTCGACGGCCGCCGCGCCCCTGCTGGCCGGGCTGCGGGTGCGGCTGACGGACGTGGACGCCGGCACGCTCTCGCCCGGCGTCCGCGAGCTGGAGCAGGCCGTCACCGACGCCACCACGGGCGTCCTGATCGTCCACATGGGCGGCATCGTCACCCCGGACATCGAGGACATCGCCGCCTGGTGCGCCCGGCGCGGACTGTGGCTGTTCGAGGACTGCGCCCACGCCCACGGCAGCCGTCTGGAGGGCCGCCATGCCGGGACGTTCGGGGCGGCCGGGGCGTTCTCCTTCTTCGCCACGAAGGTCATCACCTCCGCCGAGGGAGGCATGGTCACCACCGACGACGACGAACTCGCCCGGCTCGTCCGCCTCTACCGCAATCTGGGCAAGCCCGAACCCTGGCGCAGCATCCACACGGTGCTCGGCGAGAACGCGCGGATGAGCGAGCTGCACGCCGCCGTCGGCCGGACCCAGCTGCGTCGCCTCGATACGTTCCTGGCCGTCCGCGACCGGCTCGCCCGGCGCTACACCGCCGGGCTGGCCGGGATGCGCGGCGTCCACCCACTGCTGCCCGGGCACTCGCCCGCGAGCTGGTACAAGTACGTGGTCGTGCTGGACCCGGGCGTGGACCGGCAGCGGCTGCGGGAGCGGATGCGGGACGCCGGGGTGCAACTGGGCGGCGAGATCTACGAGATGCCGCTGGACGCCCAGCCGGTGTTCGAGGGCCGGTTCCCGGCCGGGGAGCACCCCGTGGCCGCGGACCTGTGCGCCCGGCACATCTGTCTGCCCCTCCACACCCGGATGGGCGAGCACGACACCGACACCGTCCTGCGCGCCCTCGACAAGGCCCTCGCCGACCCGGACGTGACCCTGCCCCCGTGGCACTGACGGAAAGGGAACCCCTGTGCCCGCCCTGTCACCGGAAGAGCTCTACCTCTTCGACACCACCGGATTCCTGGTCGTGCCGGGCGTCTTCGACCCCTCCGAGGTCACCGGCCTCCGCGCGGAACTCGACCGGCTCCACCCCGTCGACCCCGGATTCGACAACACCAGCCGCTACAACGACCTGCCCCGCACCAGCGAGGCGTTCGCGAAGCTCGGCCGGGACGAACGCATCGTCGGCCGGGTCCGCGAGGTGGTCAACCAGCCGCTGCGCGTGCTGGAGGGCTACGCGCTGCGCCGCGGCCGGGACAGCGTGCTCTACCTCCACGGCGGCAACTCCGAACTCCTCGACCTCGACGGCGGGACCGTGGGCCGCGACCTGTCGATCGCCCACACCTACCACGACGGCAAGCTGTTCTGTCCCTATGTGAAGGCCCTGGTCTACCTCAGCGACATCCGCTCCCCCGAGGACGGCTCGTTCTGCTACATCCAGGGCTCGCACAAGGCCAACTTCCCCCTGCTGCGCCCTCGTGCCGAGCGCGGGGAGCGCGCCTCGCTGATCGACGAGGGCTTCCCGACGCTCAGCGACGTCTTCGTCGGCGCCGGCGACCTGCTGCTCCTCAACGAGGCGCTGATGCACGGCACCCGCCGCAAGCGCACCCCCGGCGACCGCGTCCTGGCCGCCTTCGGGTACGGGCCGACCTATATGGCCGACTGGAGCGAGTGGGACGGCGAGTCCGGCGACCTGCGCGGCACCGGGTACGTCGACCACGACGTCGAAGAGGACTTCGTCCGCTGACCCCGTACGACCGTGGTGTCCACCGCACCCCGGTGCTCCCCGACACGATTGCAGGTACGCAGAGATGACGCAGGACTCCATCGCCACGGGCCGTACGGCCCGTGGCCCGTGGGACGAGTACCTGGACACCGCGGGCCCCCTGCTCCAGGCCATGGGCGACCAGGTGCACCGGCTGATCGGCGAACTCGACGAGGTACGGCGCGACGGGGCCACGGTCTATCTGGCGGGCAACGGCGGCAGCGCATCGGCCGCCTCCCACCTCGCGCAGGACCTCCTCAAGGGCACCTCCGCGGAGCAGAACCCGCCGCTGCGCGCGATCGCCCTGACCGACAACCTGTCCATGCTCACCGCCTACGCCAACGACTGTGGATACGAGCGGGTGTTCGTCGAGCCCCTGCGGCTGATGGCGCGCGCCGGCGACCGGCTGCTGGTGATCAGCTGCTCGGGCACCAGCCCCAACGTGGTGGCCGCGGCCCGCTGGGCCAAGGAGGCGGGGCTGCGGGTGATCGCGGTGACCGCGGGCACCGGGGGCATCCTGCGCGACCTGGCGGACACGGAGGTGAACGCCCCGACCAAGGACGTCGGCATGGCCGAGGCCATGCACAGCATGATCTTCCACTTCGTCACCCAGTTCCTGCGTGACAACAGCGGCAACTCCTGCCACTCCCACCAGGACTGAGAGGTCCCGTATGCGTGCAGCAGTGCTCAACGGCCCCCGCGACCTGTCCGTCGAGGCCGTCCCCGACCCGGTGCTCCCCGAGGGGTGGGCCCTGGTCCGCGTCGCCTACAACGCGATCTGCGGCAGCGACGTCTCCCTGTACAACGACGTGTGGCACGGCGCCGCCCTGCCGGCCGTACCGGGCCACGAGTGGAGCGGCACGGTCGCCGAGACCCGTAGCCCCCTGGTGTCCCCCGGGGACGTGGTGGCCGGGGACATCGCCCTGGCCTGCGGCCACTGCTCGTGGTGCGGCAGGGGGCAGCCGGTGATGTGCCCGGAGCTGCGCGAGTTCGGCTTCACCGACCCGGGCGGCTGCGCCGAGTTCATCGCCGTGCCCGCGCGGAACCTGGTGCGGCTCCCGCCGGACACCGACCTGCTGGCGGCCACGCAGACGGAGCCCCTGGCCGTGGCCCTCCACGCGCTGGACCGGGTGCGGCTGGAGGCCGGGGAGACCGTCGCGGTGCTGGGGTGCGGCGGCATCGGCCTGAACGTGCTCCAGGCGGCACGGGCGTCCGGCGGCCGGGTCGTCCTGGCCGTCGACCCGGTGGAACGGCGCGCCGCCGTGGCCGCCTCCCTCGGCGCGCGCACCGCGCTGTCGAGCGCCGGGGAGGTCACGCGGTGGATCGAGGACGCCGGGCCCGCCGGGCTGCCGGACGTCGTCCTGGACGCCTGTGGGGAACCGGACGCGATCCGGCTCGCCGCGGAGCTGGTACGGCCCGGCGGCCGCGTCGGCCTGATCGGCTACCGGGTGGGCAAGCGGGTCGAGATGCCGGCCGCGCAGTGGCCGCTGAAGCTGATGTCGACGATCGGGGTGATGGGCCCGGGCCGGTTCATGCGCCGGGCGGCGGACCTGCTCGTGGACGGCGCCGTGCGCACCGACCGGGTCATCACCCACGTCCTGGGGCTGTCGGAGGCGGACAAGGCGTTCCGGCTCGCCGACCGGCCGGGCCCCGATGTGATCCGGGTGGTGGTCCGTGCCGACGGCTGAGCGCGGGAAGGGCGGTACGGGTGGCTGAGCTGCGTACGGACCCGCTGACCGGCCTCACGGTGGCGGTCGACGGCCGCCGCCGGGCCCGGCCCCGCGCCCGGGACGAGGACTGCCCGTTCTGCCCGGGCGGGCTGGAGGCTCCCGAGGACTACCGGGTGCGGCGGTTCCCCAACCGCTGGCCCGCCCTGGACGGGGGCCGGTGCGAGGTGCTGCTCCACTCGCCCGAGCACGGCGCGTCCTGGGCCACGATGGGCCTCCACCAGGCGGCCCGGGCCGTGGAGTTGTGGAGCGAGTGCACCGCGGAGCTCGGCGCGCGGCCCGATGTGGCCTATGTGCTGCTCTTCGAGAACCGCGGCGCCGACGCGGGCGCGACCGTGGACCATCCGCACGGGCAGGCGTTCGGCCTGCCCTACGTCCCGCCCGCCCCCGCGACGCAGTTGGAGCGCAGCCGCGCGCTGGACCGCTGCCCGCTGTGCGAGGGGCCCGCGAAGGAGCTGGTGGTGGCGGAGGAGGGCGGCTGGCGGGCGTGGGTGCCCGAGGCGCCGCTGTTCCCTTACGCGCTGCGGCTGGCGCCGCGCGCCCATCTGCCGGACCTCCCGGGCGCGGGCGCGGACGGGCGGCGGGAGCTGGCCGCGCTGCTGACGACCGCCCTCGGCAGCGTCGACGCGCTGTTCGGGCGGCCGGCGCCGTATGTGCTGTGGGTGCGCCAGCGGCCCACCGACGGCGGGGACTGGCCGTGGGCGCATCTGTATCTGGAGATCAACGTGGTCTGGCGGGCTCCCGGGACGCCCCGGTACATCGCGGCGGGGGAACTGGGCAGCGGGATGTACTTCACCCCGCTGGAGCCGGAGCGGGCCGCCGAGACGCTGAGGGAGGTGTGATGGCCCGGCGGCGGTGCGCGCCCCGGCCGGGCCGGCGTGGGGGGGCGCGCGGGGGGGGGGCGGGGGCGGGGGGGGGGGGGGGCGCGCGGGGCGCCCGGGGGGCCCGGGGGCGGCGGGCGGGG
>NZ_JBEZUS010000007.1:327795-429830 GCF_040636475.1 Streptomyces sp. NPDC037389 | reverse complement strand
CAGGGGGGACCCTGTGGGAGAGTAGGACGCCGCCGAACTTCTTTTGGAGAAAGCCCTGGCAGGGGATACCTGCCAGGGCTTTCTTGCGTTTACGGCCAAAAGCTAGGCCAGCCGGCAAAGGTCTTCCCTTCTCACCGGCCCGGACAACGGCAATCCCCGCACCCACCGTTCCGTTTCCTCCACCACCCACTTCCCCAGCCTGCGGACCTCGCTCCCCTGGGCCCCCGCGATATGGGGAGTGACCAGCACATTCGGCAAGGAGAACAGTGGATGCCCCGGCGGCAGGGGCTCCGGCTCCGTCACGTCCAGGAACGCGTTGAGCCGCCCCGACGCGCATTCCCGCACCAGCGCCTCCGTGTCGATCAGTGAGCCGCGTGCGGTGTTGACGACCGTGCCGCCGTCCGGAATGAGAGCCAGCCTGCGGGCGTCCAGCATGTGCCGGGTTTCCGGTATTTCAGGAGCGTGGAGTGTGATGACGCTACTGCTGCCGCACAGTTCCTCGAGCCCCACCGCCTCGACACCCAGCCGCGCGGCCTCGGCGGCGGACACATACGGGTCGTACAGGAGAACCCGGCATCCCGTATCCGCCGTGGCCAGCCGCTCCAGGACCAGCCGCCCGATGCGTGACGCCCCGACGACACCGACCGTACGGCCGTCGCCGCCTTCCCGTTCCGCGAACCCGGGCCAGGCGGTGCTCGTGGCATACGTGGACGCCGCGATCACCGCCTTCTTGACCGCGAAAGTGATCGTGGCGAGGGCGTAGTCGGCGACCGGACCGGCATTGACGTCGGCGGCGGAGGAGACCACGATGCCCCGCTCCCACACCGCGTCCGTGACCAGCCATTTGACGGACCCGGCAGCATGAAGGACCACCCGCACACGCGGTGCCCGGGCGAGGAAGCTTTCCGTGAGCGGGGGGCTTCCCCAGCCCGTGATGAGAACGTCGGCCTGTTCCGCTGCACCACCCACCACCTCCCCCCATTCCGCGAGCCGTGCGCGTAGATCCGCGGGCAGGGTCGCACCCGCTTCATCGCGGCCCATGGTGATCGCGATCCTCGGTTTGGCCTTCCTCACGAGGCCATGCCCGCGGGCGGCTTCAGCTCGGCCGCCGCCTGCGCGATCTGGGCGAGCAGCCGTCGGCGTTCCGCCCGGTCGATCAAGTGGCCGCGCGTCACCACCGAGTCGACGCGCCGCGTATTGCGGATGTCGTCCAACGGGTCCGCGTCGAGGACGACGAGGTCGGCGGCCTTGCCGGGCTCGATCGTGCCGAGGAGGGCCTCCAGGCCGAGGGCGTGGGCCGGCGTGGTGGTGGCAGCTCGTAGGGCGTGAGCCGCCCCGAGGCCGGCCAGGGTGAGGTGTTCCAGCTCCTGGTGGAGGGCGAAGCCGGGGACGAGGTAGGGGGCCCCGGAGTCCGTACCGGCGAGGAGGGGGACGCCGTGGCGGTGGAGTTCGCCGACGATCCGCGTGTGATGGACGTTTACATCGCGGACGTTCGCATACTCCTGCTCTGTTCGGCCGCCCATCAGCTCCTCCAACTGGCTCGGCCACGCGCCGGTCAGCCAACTGGGCAGATGGACCCATTCGGGGGCCCGTTTCGGGAGGGTGTCCTGGCGCTCCATGACGTGGTGGATGCCGAGCGTCGGTGTGACATGGGTGCCGTTCGCGGCGAGGCGGTCGAAGACGCGGTCGGCTCGTTCGGGGTCGTAGGAGCGAGCCGCGAGCGACTCCAGCTGATGAACCCGGCGGAACCAGCGGCGGCAGCGGCTGATCGAGCCGGTGTCCGTCGGATCGACCTTCAGACCGTCCTCCATCTCGCGGCGGAGCGTCGACTGCTCCGAACTCGTCGCGGTGAGAAGAGGATGGAGATGTTCGATGGTGCGTTGGCCGGCGTCGGACGCCTCCGTCACGGACACGGCGTCGGGGCAGTGGCCGGCGTACGGGATGCCCCGCCGTCGGGCTTCGTCCGCGAGGGCGAGGTAGACCTCGCGCGTCAGCCGTGAGTAGACCTTGATGAAGTCCGCGCCCTCCTCCTTGATCCGGCGGACGGCTTCCCGTGCCTCGGCCTCCGTGCCCGCCTCGACGACCGGGACCGGTGAGGCGTCGTCGGTCCAGAGGCTGGGCCGCCCGTCGACGAGGGTGCTGGCGATCACCCAGCGGGGGCCCGGGAAATCACCCTGCTCGACCCGGTCACGGCCGGCGCGGACGGCCGGCGTGCCCCACATCTCCCGGACGGTCGTCACACCGGTGAGGACGTAGAGCGGGGCGACGAGCTCCGCCGGTCCGTGGCTGTGCGTGTGCATGTCGACGAGACCCGGGATGACGTACTTCCCGGAGAGGTCCATGACACGGGCCCCGTGCGGGACGGGGACCTCGGCCGTACGGCCGACCGTCACGATGCTGCCGTCGCGGACGACGACGGTCATGTCCTGCTCGGGGCCGCGTGTTCCCGGGGCGGCGATGAGTGTGGTGTGGGTGAGGAGGAGGGTGTCGTGCATGGCGGTTACCCCCTGTCGCCGTGGCTTCGTCGGCTTCCGTGCTTGTCCGGGCGGACGCGCTTGTCCGGTCGGACTTCCGTGCTACCCGGTCGGAAGGGTGCGGCGGGGCCAGCGTGCCCGGCCCTGCTCCTCGGAGCGCATCAGCGCGAACGTGGGGAGGCCCTGTGCCTCGCCGTGCTCCAGAAGGTCGGGCAGGGCGGGCAGCGGGGCCACTGCCGCCACATCGTCGAGGACGAGGGTGAGTGGTGGGTCGAGCCGGCCGGAGGATGACCGTGCGGCCATGCGGCGGCCGTGCTCGACCACGCTTGAGGCGAGTGCGGTGAGCAAGGGCATCGCACCCGGGCGGGTGCGGGGATCCTCAATCGCCTCACCCACCACGTACAGCGTTCCCTCTTCGGCGACGAATGATTCCGGCGCCGGCGAATTGGCTCGATTCGGGTTACAGGCGTCCCGGATGTGGACGGACGTCAGGGCGCCGAGAGCCCGTGCGGCCAGCTCCTGGGCCATGTCGCGCCGCTCGGGGTGCCCGGTGAGGGCGGATTCCAGTTCGCCCGCGGTGCCGCCGGTGGCCTTGGGGCTGGTCCGGAGGATACGGACCGGTTCGTGGGCCGACGTGCCCTGGGCCCAGCGGTGCACCTGACGGAAGGGCCGACCGTCCACGGCCGCGGCGTGGAGCCAGCAGCGCAGCAGGGTCTCGGCGGTGTCGGCGGTGGCCGAGTCGAGGGTGCTGAGGGGCCGTACGGGCGCGAGGAGCGCGGCCGCGCGGGCCGCGGCGGTGTCGCGTGACTCGCAGCCGGTGGTGGGGCTCCAGCGGAGCCGGTCGGGAGTGTCGAGGAGGTGGCTCGGGTCGAAGACGTGGACCGGCCCGAGCTTGGCGCGCGCGGTCTTGGTCTCGGTCCAGAGGCCGGGATCGCTGGTGACGACCAGCGCCGGGCCGGCGGCTTCGAGGACCGCGCGGGAGGCGGGGGCACGGCGATCGGTGGTGTAGAGGAGGCGCCGGGGGGTTGAGGGCGGGGAGGGGGCCGGGACGACCGAGGAGGCGGCCGGGGGAGTCGTGGCCGGTGTGGTCGCCGTGGCGGCTGCTGCCACCGGTGTCGTAGGTGCCGAGGCCGCGCCGGCGGCTGTCCGCGGCTCGGGGACGGCGGCGGCCGTCGACTCCACCGCCGGTGCGGGATTCACCGCCGGTGCGGCCTCCGCGATCGGCGAGACCCCCGACGCAGGCGCGGCCTCAGACGCCGACGTGGCCTCCGCCGCCGATGCCGGCCCCACCGCCGGCGCGGGTACGGCCGCCTCCGCCGCCCGGCGTGCCCGTGCGCCCCGCCAGCGGGCCAGCGTGCCGATCGCGAACGTCATCAGCACCACGGCCACCAGCAGCTCGCTGATGAGGATGCCCCAGAACAGCCCGTACCCCGAAAGGGCCTCCTGCGGGGTGCTCGGCCACGCGGAAGGGAGGTCGCGGGGCTGGGTCATCAGATGACGCAGGGCCTGGGGGGTGCGGGTCAGGGTCACCCCCTCCGGCCAGCTGCCGTGTTCGGCGAGGGCGGCCAGGCCGGTGGCCGTCCAGACCAGCAGGTTCAGGCCCAGCAGAAAGGCTATGCCGCTGACCAGCAGGCCATCCGGAATACCGCGCTCCGCACCCGGGTCCCGGTGCCCCGCCCGGTCCCCGCCCCCCGAGGACCTCATCTCACGCCACCGTCGATTCCGAGGATCCGTAGGTCGAGGCGGTGCCGTACGGCTCGTCGGCGAACGGCGATTCCCGTGCCGCGGCGGCTCGTTCCGCCGCTGCCGCCTCCGCCGCGAGCTCGTGGGTGCGGTCGCCGTCCTCGGTCATGGCGCGGTCGGTGTAGACGAGGGGGCGTTCGGCGTCCGTGATGAGGTGTTTGACGACCTGGACGTTGCCGTTGACGTCCCAGACCGCGATGCCGGGGGTGAGGGTCGGGATGATCTCGACCGCCCAGCGGGGCAGCCCCAGGACCCGGCCCGTGGCCCGGGCTTCGTCGGCCTTCTGGGCGTAGATGGTCCGGGTGGAGGCCATCTTCAGGATCGCGGCCGCTTCCTTCGCCGCCGCGCCGTCGACGACGTCGGAGAGGTGGTGGACCACCGCGACGAACGACAGGCCGAGCCGCCGTCCGAACTTCAGCAGGCGCTGGAAGAGCTGGGCGACGAAGGGTGAGTTGATGATGTGCCAGGCTTCCTCGACCAAGAAGATTCGCTTCTTCCGGTCCGGCCTGATCCAGGTGTGCTCCAGCCAGACGCCGACGATCGCCATGAGGATCGGCATGGCGATGGAGTTGCGGTCGATGTGGGAGAGGTCGAAGACGATCAGGGGCGCGTCGAGATCGATGCCGGCCGTCGTGGGGCCGTCGAACATCCCGCGCAGGTCGCCGTCGACGAGCCGGTCCAGCACCAGGGCGACGTCCAGGCCCCAGGCCCGTACGTCTTCTATGTCGACGTTCATCGATTCCGCGGACTCGGCCTCGGGGTGGCGCAGTTGCTCGACGATGTCGGTGAGGACGGGCTGCCGGTCGAGGTTCGTCTCGTTGCCCTCGGCGGAGCCGAATTCATTGAGCACAGTCGCGTGGGCGACCTTGAGGGCGAAGCCGGCGCGTTCGTCGAGTCCCCGGCCGGTGGCGACCTCGATGATGGTGCGGAGGAGGGCGAGCTGGCCGGTCGTGGTGATGGCCGGGTCGAGGGGGTTGAGGCGGATGCCGCCGTTGAGGGCGGCCGTAGGGTCCAGCCGGATGGGGGTTATCCCCAGCTGCTGCGCGATCAGGTTCCACTCGCCGACGCCGTCCTCGCCCTGGGCGTCGAGGACGACGACCTGACGGTCGCGGAAGCGCAGCTGTCGTAGGACGTAGGTCTTCTCCAGCGCGGACTTGCCGTTGCCGGACTCGCCGAGGACGAGCCAGTGGGGGGCGGGCAGTTGCTGTCCGTAGAGCTGGAAGGGGTCGTAGATATAGCCCTTGCCGGAGTACACCTCACGCCCGATGACCACGCCGGAGTCGCCGAGGCCGGGAGCCGCGGTGGGGAGGTAGACGGCCTGCGCCTGCCCGGTGGAGGTACGTACGGGCAGCCGGGTGGTTTCGACCTTTCCGAACAGGAAACTGGTGAAGGCGTCGGTGACGGCGGCGAGCGGGTCGAGCACGGCATTGCCCCTATCGTCGGATGCCGGTCGCGAACGGCAGCGTGTTGACGAACGCCCGGTGGTGCTCGCGGTCGCACCACTCGAGCTTGAGGTAGCTCTTGCCGGCCGAGGCTCTTATGGTCCGCTTGTCGCGCGCCAGGGCCTCCGGGGAACGCGATGACACGGTGATGTAGCCGACGAGGTTGACGCCGGCCGCGCCGCTGGCGAGGTCCTCGCCGCGCTGGTCGACGCGGGAGTGGTGGGCTACGTCGCGCGGGTCGACGACCCGGTTCATCTTGGCGGCGCGGGAGGCGTCCGCGTCGTCGTTGGTCTTCTCGGTCAGCATCCGTTCGATGGCGACGTCGGTCGGCTCCAGGTCCATGCAGACCGCCACTGTACGAATCACATCGGGCGTGTGGACGAGGAGGGGAGCGAGGAAATTGACCCCCACGGGTGTCATCGGCCATTCCTTGACCCACGCCGTGGAGTGACACCAGGGTGCCCGGGTGGACGACTCGCGCGTCTTCGCCTGGAGGAACGTGGGTTCCATGGCGTCCAGCTCGGCCGGCCAGGCGTTCCGCTTCGTCATCGCCTGGATGTGGTCGATGGGGTGGTCCGGGTCGTACATCGAGTGCACGAGCGAGGCGAGGCGCGCCTGGCCCAGCGGCTGGCGGACGCGGATGTCCGCCTCGGCGAGGCGGGCGCAGATGTCCGTGAGCTCGCGTGCCATGACGACGGCGAGGCCCGCGTCCTTGTCCAGCCGCCGCTTGCCGGCCTCGTGCCGGGAGGCGCGGGCGATGGCCTGGGCCTCGGCGGCCAGTTCACGGCCGTAGTGCATACAGGCGACGAGGTAGGCGCGGTGCTGCTCCGAGGAGGTGGAGACCATGGACTGGAGCTGGTCGTAGGAGTCCTTGAGCCACTCCGGAGCCCGCTCGTCGCCGCGCCGCTCGACGTCCTTGGCGTGGGCGTCGGGGTCGGCGGGGAGCGTACGGGCGAGCATCTGGATGCGGGTGACGTAGCCGTCGCCGTTGGCGACGTGCTTCAGCAGCGTGCCGAACCGTTCGACCAGCGCCTCCTGGTCCTCCGAGTCGCGCAGGCCGACGCCGGGGCCCTCGATCTCGATCGCGGCGGTGACGGTGCGGCGGTCGGCGTGCAGCAGCACGGCGATCTCGTCCGGCCCGAAGGGCGCGGACAGCCAGTTGATCCGCCCGATCCCGGGCGGCGGGCCGACCTCGATCTCCCGCCCGTCCATCCGGGTGCCCGCCTCGATCACCGCGGAACGGTACGTCGCGCCGCGACGCAGCGACCGTTTGTAGGAGCGGTTGATCTCAAACCACTTGTAGAACGTGCGGTTCTTGTACGGGACGTAGACGGCGGCCAGCGACAGCGCCGGGAGGCCGGTGAGGGTGATGATCCGCAGGGGGAGGATCGGCACCAGCAGCCCGCACATCATGCCAAGGAACGCGCCCGCGATGATCAGCGCGATCTCGCCGGTCTCGCGGTTCTTGCCGACGACCGCGTTGGGACGCGCGCGGCCGATCAGATACGTACGGCGGGGCGCGATCGGCTGGGACTGGGCCTGGATCGTCAACTCCGCTCACCTCCGGATGTATTGCGCTTGCTGTTGTTCTGCGCGTTGTTCTGTGCGCGGGGTGCGGGCACGGCGGCCGTGCCCGGCACCGAGGCTGCGGAGGGAGCACCGCCGCTGCTGCTGGACGGGGCGGCCGCCGGGCGGGCGCTGTGGGCGGTGACACCGCCGCTGACGGCGCCCGAGGGGCGGGGCTGGGAGCCGCCGCCCCCGCCGTCGCCACGGGCGCTGTGGGTGGTGATGCCCTGCTTGACCAGGGCGGCGGGCGAGGAGATCACGGCGGCGGCCTGGCGGGAGGCCACGTCCTTGCTGGCGTTGCGGCTGCTGACGATCTCGTCGCCGAAGCCCGGCACGAAGCGGTAGATCATCGCACTGGCGAAGATGGCGAGGAGGATGATCGCGAGGCCGGAGACCACGGCGGAGAAGGAGTTCGGCCCCTTCCCGGCGGACAGGGCCCCGGCGAGGCCGAGCACGATCATGATGATCGGCTTGACCAGGATCACCGCGATCATGATGCCCGCCCAGCGGCGGACGTGCCCCCACATGTTCTTGTCCACCAGCCCCGCGTACACGGCGGTGCCGAGCAGCGCGCCCACGTAGAGCAGGGCGGCCCTGATCACCAGCTCCAGCCAGAGCACGCCGGCGGCCAGCACGGACACGAGCGACACGACGATCAGCATGATCGGCCCGCCGCCGATGCCGTTGCCCTTCTGCAGGGCCTCGGCGAAGCCGCCGAAGAACTGGTCGTTGTTCGTCGACGAGCCGGTGGCGATGACCTCCGTGACGGCGTCGGTGGCGTTCACGACGGTGTAGAGGATCAGCGGCGTAAAGGCGGACGCCAGCACCGTCAGCCACAGGAACCCCACAGCCTCGGTGATCGCCTCGCTGAACGGCACCCCGCGCACCGCCCGCTTGGCCACGGCGAGCAGCCACAGGACGAGGGTGAGGATGGTGGAGGCGGCGAAGACGACGGCGTACTGGCGGAGGAAGGGGGTGTTGGTGAAGTCGACGTTGCCGGTGGAGTGGACGGCGGTGGACAGCTTGTGGATGATCCACGACGCGGCGTCGGCACAGCCCTTGGCGAGGGAGGCGAGGGGGTCGGTGACGGTCTGGGGGTCGTTGGGGGAGGTGGAGGTGCCGGGGGTTTTTCCGCCCTTGCAGTAGTCCTTGGCCAGCCCGACGATGAGGTCGCAAGGGTCGTTCCCCTTGGAGGCCGACGGTGTCGGGGTGGGCACGGCCGACCCCGACGCGCCGGGCGTGGGCGTGGCCACGGGCGGTGTGGTCGCGGGCGTCGGCGTGCCAGCCGGCGGCGGTACCGGATCGGCGGTCGCGCGTGAGGCCAGGGCCATGAGAGCGACCTGCACGCCCACTGCGGCCGCAGTGACGGAGAAGGCGCGCGGGCGGTGGCTACCTGGCATATGTGAACCCTCCGTACCCGCTGACCGCGTTCGCGATCTCAGTGGCTGATGCGGCCCGGTCGTCACCGTTCACCGGTGCGGGACCCTGCTTCTGACTGGACGACGCGACCTTCCAGTCATCGTTCGTCCAGTGAAGCTTTTGCGTCAGGGTGAACCACGTCTGGCTCACGGGCTTGGTCGATCCTTCGCCGGCGAGGCCGACCAGGCCGGTGCACCAGACCTCGACGGTCGCGTCGTTGGTCCCGTACGAGGTGGTCTTCGACCCGACGGGGACTGTGCGCGACACAAACGTCAGGCCCTTGGGCGCCGAGCCGTCGGGCAGTAGCCCCACGTTCTTGAGGAAGGCGTCGGAGTACGCCGTGTCGAGCTGCCCTTGGAGAGCGGGCGCGGCATCCGGAGTGTGGGTGGCGTCGACGATCGCGTGGCGGCTGTCCTTCCGGAACATTCCGTCACCCCCCAACGCCACCGCGAAGTTCGCCGCCGCGGACTGCGCCCCCTGCTCCGAATGGGCGAACCCGGAGGCGATGCCTCCGGTCTTGCCGTCGACCGGCTTCACGCCGGTGGGGGCGGTCGGCGCGCTCCCGCCGGGGCGGCGCGCATCGCCGCCGGAGGAGGAGCCGCTGCTGGAGTCACCGCCCCGGTTGGCGAAGGCGATCGCCGCGATGAGCAGCACCACGACTCCGACGACCGTCACCAGATTCCGGCTGGATGGTCGGCCCCCGCGACCGGAACGCCCGCTTCCGCGGCGGGTCGGCGCGTAGGGGTCGACCTCGCCCTCCGGAAGCCGCGTGCGCGTCATGTGGCGGTCGTCGCCGTAGCCGCCCTGGCCGCCACCGTAGCCGTCGTCGCCGAGACTCATCGCTCGCCTGCTCCCTCATACGTCGTGGCCGGCTTGCCGCCCGTATATGACGGTAGCGGTGTGAACGGAATCCCGGGGGAGGGCGTGGGGGAGTGAGGGGGCATCAGTTGGCAGCCTCGGTGGAGGTGGGCTGGGGGACGAGAGGGTCTGCGCTGGGACGATGCGCGGCGGTGCACAGGGGATCGGGTGGGGGTGGAAGGGGCGCGTGGAGGGGCTCAGACCGCCATGCCGTAGACAATGGTGAACAGCGTGCCGAGCGAGCCGATGATGAAGACTCCGGTCAGGCCGGCGACGATCAGCCCCTTGCCCTGCTCGGCGCTGAAGGTGTCGCGCAGGGCCGTCGCGCCGATCCGCTGCTTCGCCGCGCCCCAGATCGCGATCGCGAGGCAGAGCAGGATCGCCACGGCCATGATGACCTCGATCATCACCCGGGCCTCTCGGCCCAGTTGACCGAACGGGCCCCAGTTAGGGGCGATTCCGCCAATAATGGTGTTGATGTCGCCTTTGCCGGCCGCCAAGAACATCTCTAACTCACCGCCCCATACGGGTAATTGTGTCCACCCCGCCGCACGGCAAAGGCCCGGACCTATCTTCGCTGACATACCGCCGTCCGCATGTCGATTTGGCGGCATTTTTTGTCGGAACCCGTATGACCGGCGGTTGCATGGCCCTGACCTGCGACGAGGCCCGTTGTCAGTGGGGAGTCCTATGGTGACTCTGTGTATCACGCGTATGGACGGCGGGCAATGTCCGGCCGTGTGAGGGGTATCGCAGGGGGGCCGGGGGATGTTCGAACGGCAGTGTGTTCGGTGGGTACTCTTCCTGATCTGCGCATGGTTCAAGATCAAGGGTGGTACGGGTGCTGGTTGCCGGTCGGTACCGGTTGGGGGATCCGCTCGGCCGCGGCGGGATGGGCGAAGTCTGGCAGGGGCAGGACGAGGTGCTGGGCCGTCAGGTCGCGGTCAAGCTCCTCCTGGGCGACGACGGCGACGAATCGGCCGCCATGCGCTTCCGGCTGGAAGCCCAGACGGCCGCCCGCCTGAACCACCCCCAGGTCGTCGCCGTATACGACTTCGGCGAGTGGGAGGGCCGCTTCTACCTGGTCATGGAGCTGGTCCAGGGGTCGAGCCTGTCGGTGGAGCTCGCCGAGCGGCGCGCCCTCGCGCCGGCCCGCGCGGCCGACCTGGTGGCCCAGACCGCCTCGGGCCTGGCGGCCGCGCACCGGCAGGGAGTGGTCCACCGGGATGTGAAGCCCGGCAACCTCATGGTCGACGCCGCGACCGGCACGCTGAAGATCGGCGACTTCGGCATCGCCCGTTTCGTAGACGAAACCTCGGCCGGACTGACCCGGGCAGGCCAGATCGTCGGTACCAGCACCTATCTCGCCCCCGAGCGCGCCCTGGGCCGGACCGCGGGCCCGGAATCGGACGTGTACGCGCTGGGCTGCGTGCTGTACCAGATGCTGGTCGGCCGGCCGCCGTTCTGGGACGAAAACCCGACGGCGCTGCTGTACCTGCACGTGGACAGCCCGCCCGAGCCGCCGCGCCACTACCGCCCCGACGTCCCGCCCGCCTTCGAGGCGTATCTGCTGAGGATGCTGGCGAAGCAGCCGGAGGAACGGCCGTCGGCGCAGGAGGTCGCGGACTTCTTCTCGAGTACCGCGTGGCGGGGTACGCCCCAGCCGTTGTCGCCCATGACCTCGCCGTTCGTGCCGGGGGTGTCGCAGACTGCCGCCGCACAGTCGGTCGCAGGACCGACTGTGGCACCGACAGCAGGGCCGACAGCGATGGCGGGGACGTCGGCCGCGCCTCCGTCCGTACCCGCTGTCACGCCGTCGGCCGCTCCGTCGGCGATGCCCCCGGCCGGGCCTGTCGCTGTACCCCCGGCCGCACCTCTGCATCCACACGCGGCTCCCGTGCCCCCCGTGGCCATGGGAGCCCCGCCGACGCCGTCCGCCCCGCCTGTGACCCCCGTAGCGGCTGCGGTGCCGCCTTCGGCGTCGGCTCCGGCGGCGCACCTGCCCCCCGGCTCGCCCGTAGCGCCGTTGCCTCCCTCCCTTCAGCGGGAGACGACGACCACGTACGCGCTGCCATCCGCACGGACCAGGGCCGCCGCGGCGGTGGGCGCTGCTGGGCGACGACGGCCGAAGATGCTGCTCGCGGCTGTCGCCGGAGTGGTGGTCTTCGTCGTGGCCGCGCTGATCGGTGCCGCGCTGTTCTGACCCTGGCCCTGACCGCGCCAGGAGGTGGAACCTAGTCGTCGATGCCCTCGACGAAGTGGTCGAACTCTCCTGCCCTGACGCCCAGGCAGAAGGCTTCCCACTTGGTCTCGGTGGTCACGACGACCGTCTCGGGGTTGATGTTCTCCCGGATGTAGACGTTCCCGTCGCCGCCGAAGGCCACCTCCAGGTACTCGGTCATCGTCTCGTCATCAGTGGCCGGGATCCAGTTGAGCTCGGGCACGGCAACGCCCCTTCACGCGATGGGATGTTCGGATGAACGTCGGCGACCACGATAGAGGAGTCCGTTGACGCTGACTCCCGAAGTCTGCTCAGTGCCTCCTGAATGGTGTGCATCATCAGCCGGGGGCGGCGGAAGACGTCGTCGCCGCTGAACCTGAGCACCTGGCGGATGCCCTCGCAGCCGGAGAGTTCATTGAAGCGGAGGATGTCGTTCTGGTGTGCGGCCCGGCTGCCGTGCCAGGTGTATCCCTCGATCTCCACCCCCAGCCCTTCGGCCCTGAAGAGGAAGTCGAGCCGCAGCAGTCGGCCGTTCGGGGCCGTCACCTCGGCTTGCGATTCCGGATGCAGCCCGGTGCCGTGCATCCACAGTCGCGCCATGGTCTCCGCCGGGGACCCGGAGGCCGGATCGGTCAGCGCGAGTGCCGCCCGCGCCGACCGTATGTTTCGCCGACGGCGTCCGTCGCGTCCGTCAGGGCCGAGCGCCTCGTGGATCTGTTCCCGGCCTGCCAGCCCCTTCGCGAGCACGAAGTCGGCAGCGATCACGCCCTCGTGCGCGGGCAGGGCCGTCAGCAGGTCGCAGATGGTCCGGAGGACCGTCGTGACCCGCACACCGCCGACCACCGTGATCTCGCGCGCCGCCAGCGGTATGGCGTGCACGACGACGCCGGGCGCCCGGGACTGCCCCCGCCGACGCGGGTCCGTGAGTTCGACGTCGTCGTCGCCGACGACGCGGGCGACGCCACGACGCCGGACGGCCCGGCCGTGCGGGAGGGCGGGAATGCCGTACAGAGCCGCCGCCGACCCATGGCTGCCCACCCACTCCGGATGTCTCAACTGCACCGCGAGCAGCCGCAGCCGCGTATCGATCCGCAAGCCCGGCTGCCCCCATGTCCCGCAGTACAACCGCGACCAGCCGGCCCGTCGTAGCGCCCCCGCCGCTCCGCTGGGCCGCAGCCCGCACTCGACGGCCTGCGTCGTGAGCAGGACGCCGCCTTGCGCGGCGGCGGCCTCGTGAAGATTTCGCTGATCCCCCCGTTTCATGACCTCAGGACACCGCACGGAGCGGAATCCCGCGAGGCCTGTGGATAACCCGGGGGCCGGGCCGGCGATCGCTCCGTACTACCCGCGATTCTCTCGACTTCCCTTGGAGGGAAATCGAGATCGGCGCTGCCTGCCGCACGGGGTCCCGTCACCGGTAGACCGGTGGCGGGGCCCCGTCGCATGGCATACGACGGCTAGCGCGTACAGCGCCTCGTCACCACCGGTCGATGCCCATCGTCTTCGCCGCGCTGTGGATCGCGTTGTAGTGCGGGATCGACATGTCGGACTTCTTGTCCTTCGCCGGCAGGTGCTTGTCGGTCTGCCGGAACTCGTCGCGTGATCCGGCCAGCAGGCTCGTTCCGTAGCTGACCGGCACGTCGGGCTTTCCGTGGATGGGATGCGACTTGGCGGCCGTCTGGCTGCCCGCGTTGGCGAGGATGCTCCGCGCCTGGTTGTACGCGGCCGTCTTGATCGTCTTCGGATTCGCCACCACGGCGTGCGTGCCGGACTCCGCACGGGCGTGGTCGGTGCTGATCGCGGCGGAAGCGGGCGCGACGACCGTGGCGACGGCGCCGACCGCGAGCGCCGCGGCGAGACCGGTCCGGGCGATGAGGTTCATGAGGAGGCACCTCTCAGTACTCGACGGAAGGGTTCCGGTTGTTGCGAGGAAGAGCCTTCACGTGAGGGATTGGTGCCTGATGAACAAAGGATGGACGCGCTGGTCAGAAGGGCCCGGACGTGGTGGCAGCTCGGCCTCAGCCCCAGGTCGTACCGGCCGGCTCCTCGATCGTGGTGTTGATGCGGTTGAAGAAGTTGGTCGTGGCGACCATGAGGATGATGGCGGAGAGCTGCTTCTCGTCGAAGTGATCCGCCGCCTCGTCCCAGATCTCGTCCGGCACGGCCTTGCCCGAACGGTCGGCGATCCGGGTCGCGGCCTCCGCCAGCGCCAGCGCGGCGCGCTCGGCATCGCTGAAGAACGGCGCCTCGCGCCAGGCGGCGACCTGGTGCAGCCGCTCGTCGGTCTCGCCCGCCTTCTTGGCACTGGCGATACCGCCGTACACACAGGCGCTGCACCCGTTGATCTGGCTGGCCCGCAGGTGCACCAGCTCCAGGATCTGCTGCGGGACGTCGCCCTGGTTGACGGCCGACATGAGGCTCTGGATGCCCCTCATGGCGTCGGGCAGGACCATCGCAGGGTTCTTCATACGAGCGCTCATGGTGTTTCCCTTCGTAAGCCTGGCCCGCCGGTGCGTCTGTCTGTCGCACCGGCGGGTTGAGGTCCGTCACTGCACTGACGGATGGCGACGGGGGAGTGTGACGAGTGGCCCGGATTTTTCCGGCCTGGCCTGGCCCGGCGTTTTGTGGAGCACCGTGCTTGAGCCGAGGCCGGACTGTTCAGACGTTCCCTGGGAGGTAGCCCGGACGGCTGATCGACCGTGTTGCTCGTGCCGCCACACCGCCTGGTTTCACCAGATGAGGACTCCTCCGCCGATTCGTTGTGCGCGACGGGCTGCGTCGGTGATGTTGCCCAAGCGCTGCTCGAGCAGTTCTACGGTGAAGGCGTATGGCTCGCTTGTCGGCATGCGGGCGGCTATGCGGTCGACGCGCGTGCGGACGACCAGGCACTCGGCGATGAAGGCCGGTACGTCGGTGGGATGGACGTAGAGGTCGCCGTCGGCGAGCTTGGGGAAGAACCGGGCTCCGAGAGATCGCACTGTCTCGGAGCCCCAGACAGTGCGACGCCATCGCTCGAATCCGGCGCGGTCGGAACAACCGGGAGGCACGTCGAGGATGCGGATCTCCCCGCTCTCCTCGACGACGAAGACGTCAACGTCCAGGCTCATGCGTGGCTGCGGAGCGCGATCACAGGTGGTTGCCGGACTGTCCCCAACGGCGTTTGACGACCACGCTGGAGGCTGCTTTGTCGTGAAAGCATTGACGTAGTGGTTTGTCCCAGAGACAGGACAGTGCGTTGATCAGCCCGCCGAACGGGACAAGTCCGATGAACTGGTAGACGGCCCAGCGTCCGAAGGCGGCCCCCAAAGAGAGCTTCTGCCCGTCCGAGACGCGCGCAACCCGCAACCCGCAGACGCGCTTTCCGAGAGTTCCTCCATAAAGGTGCGTCATGAGAGGCTCGTAGAGCGCCATGATTCCGAGGCCTGCTGTGGCCATCGTCGCTGCACCAGCATTGTCGTTATCAGCCACTGCGGCCATCGCCGCTCCCGCCGGAATGGCGATGACGAATATCCCGACCAAGATGATGAGGATGTCGATGATTCGGGCTCCGAGACGTACGCCCGGGTTGGGCAGAGCCTCGTCGGGCGGGCCTGGCCGTGGTGCTATGTACGGTGGGGTGAACTGTGGCTGGTGCGGGCCGTTCCCGTAGGGGGGCGGCTGCTGATAGGAGCTCATGCAAACAATCCAGTAGGGATAGTTCTGGCTACGACATTCGAGTGGTGCAGTCGACTATCTAATCCGGCGGGAGAGATTGTTCGGCGAGGTCGCCGAACAGGTAGTCGTAAATCTTGCCGAGGTAGTCATAGAGGGCACCCTCGCCTTCGAACTTGATATCCCTGATCGCCATGTAGTCGTTCACGGTTAGATTTCGATCGTCAAGGATCGACTTGAGGCCTGACTGTACTGCCTCTACGTATGCGTCATTGAATGAGTGCAGCGTCGGGCGCAGGTACCCTCCGGTTTCGGCTGCCATCTCATAGCTGAGGTAGGTGCTCAACTTGTTCAGTTCGTTGGCGAAGTGGGCCGCCCGTTCGCGCACAGGGAGGGTCGAGCGGAAGAGCTGGTCCGCTTCCGGGGCGGCGTAGTGGGCCGACAGGCCCTGGAAGGACGCGTGCGTGTCCTCACCGCTATGTGGGTCAGTTCAGGTGTGGCGTGGTTCGCGTACGCCTTGAGTGCCATTCCGACGAGGCCCTCGCTCGCGTCGCACGGGCCCGCCAGGCGGCCGGCGTGGCCTGCGGCGGAGTCGATGTGTTCGATGTACGCGTTGGCCTGGCCCACCAGCTTGCCCGCGATCTCGGCCGTCGTGGCGACCACGCCGCGTACGCCGTCGGGCTTGATGTCCCATCTGGACATGGCGGCGCCTTCCCCTCCCCTGAGAAACGTCTTCGCTGCACGCCTTCAGCAGTCGCGGCGGCGCCCCCGTGGTCCGCACATGCGTCTGACGCACGGTGAATCTTTCTATCACCGTGGGTGAGGGGTGGCGCATGAGTATGTGTACTCATATGTGGTGACGGTGGGTTGGCGTCACGAGTGAAGTTCCCCTGTGGCTTCTCAGCCGTGCTTGCCCTCGATCAGGACTCGCGCCAGGGCCACTGCGACCAATGGAGCGTAGAAGAAGGCCTTGGACACGAGTAACCCGAGCAGCACCCACACGACGATCGTGGCGGCGAGCGCGCCGCAACAGCCCTTGTTCATGCGGCTACTTCCACAGTCCGTTGATGCCGCCGTTGCCGTCCTGGCCGTTCCACACCACCGTCGCGAGCCAGAGCGGGTACCAGAACACCTTCTCGGGCAGCATCGTGCCGAGGACGACCCAGGCGGTGGACAGGACTACCAGGGCGATGACGGCGCAGCCGCAGCAGGTGATGGCCTGGTTCACCGTTGCCGGCGCGCCACGCTCGCGCCGATCATTTCCGCACATAGAGGGATGACGCTACAGGCCCGCTCACCGGCCACTGTCCGTGGGGGATGGTGATGACGGGCACGTCACGCTGTCTTCTGCCACCTGAGGAGTGCGCGGAGAGCGTGGTGGCTGGGGGAGAGGGTGATGGTTGGGGTGTCGCTCTCGCGGAGGTGGACGGTGCGCGCCTCTGTCGTGGCCAGTTCTATGCACTCGCCGTTGTTGCCGCTAGGTCCGCTGAAGCTCGACTTCTGCCATTGGAGCTCTGACATGGCTTCCTTCACATCGTGTACATCAGGTGCTGGATGAGGCCTAGGGAATCCCTCCTCGTATGGAACTCAGGTTCGACTCGGGCGTCAATTGGTGGCAGTGCAGAGGAGCTGAGCGACTCGAAGGAGTGGGCGAACTGGGTCAGGTGCTCCGGGTCGCTGATGAAGGGAGACGCGACGGGTTGCTCCATGTAGGCCGTGTTCAGCTCCTGTACCGGGCCCTCGAAGAGAACGAACGGCGTGCTGTACGTCGGTGGGTTGATGCTCGCCTTGAAGGGGAGGATCTGCACCTGCACGTGGGGCAGCTGAGCCATCCCGACCAGGTGGTGGACCTGGCGGCGCATGATTTCGGCGGGTACGAAGTGCATCCGCAGCGCCGCTTCATGAATCACGGCATGGAACCGCAGCGAGCCGTCCGTGAGTGCCCGTTGGCGATCGAGCCGGAACTGGACGTACTTCTCGATCAGTGCGGGGTCGGTGTGAGGCTCGGCCGACTCGAAGAGAGCCCGGATGTATTCCGGGCTCTGAAGCAGCCCCGGCATGTACAGCCACTGGAATGAACGGCATGCGACGGCGGTGGCTTCGAGCTCGGCCAGGTCGAGTGTGTGCGGACCTTGGATGTCCCTGTACGCCGTCCACCACCCCTTGCCTGTGGCGTGGCTCATCGCTACCAGTGCATCAATCAGGGGCTCTGATCGGCAACCGTAAGCGTCGGTGAGTGCCCGCAACTTCACCTCGGGAATGGCTGTTCGGGCCGCCTCGATGTGGCCCAGGTGGGCCGGCCCCAGGTCGGCGAAGGCTGCTGCATGCCCGACGGGCAGGCCTGATGAGGTTCGTAGTCTGCGCAGTTCGATGCCCAAACGGCGTTGTCGCTGCGTGGGGTTGGTGCGTAGACCCATGGCGTCCTCCTTGAGATCGTGAGCAGTCTGCCGGGTTTCGAGGGCTTGAGGGCACTCGTTGGAGTTAATCGGTTGGAATGAGTTGCTGATCGGCAACTCGACTCCTTACCGTCGAAACCGACCCGCCCTCCCGGCCCGTAAGCCGGAAGCGCACCGCGTCCGCATGCGCGCCCATCCGCGCCCCGTATGCGTGCCCGGCAATGCCACCGCTGTTCGCCGTCCCGAGGGCACCCGGCAATCGGTGAAGCCCAGGAGTCACGCCATGTGTCCCATCACCACCGTCGTCCCCATCCGCCCCGACTTCTCCCTCGGTTTCCTCCCTGTCCCCAGCCTCGTCCGTGAGGTTCGCGCTGCCGTACGGACCGCACTCGTCGCCGCCGGCCGGGAGGAGCTCGTCGACAGCACGCTGCTCCTCACTTCCGAGGTCGTCACCAACGCGGTCAACGCCTGCCGTCGCAGCGACTGCACGTCGCCCGTGACCGTCTACGCGAAGTGGATGTACGGCGGCGCCCTGCTCGTCCTCGTACGGGACTACGCCCCCGGCGCGCCTCACGAGCGGGCGTGGCCCGTTGACGCCGAGGGCGGTCGTGGGCTCAGCCTCATCCAGGCCTGTGCCACTCACTGGGGCGTGTGCCGTCACGGGCACGGGCCCGGGAAGGCGGTCTGGTTCCGGGTCGCGGCCTGAGAGACGGTGATCAGGGACATGATCAGATATGGCACAGTCTCACCTCGTGGAAGCGCTAAGAGCTCAGGACCCCGCGAACATCGGCGTGCACACCGTTCTCGCCCGCCTCGGTGCCGGTGGGATGGGGCAGGTGTATCTGGGGCGGTCGCCCGGCGGTCGCCAGGTGGCGATCAAGGTGATCCGGGAGGATTTCGCCGAGTCGCCCGAGGCGCTGGCGCGGTTCCGGCGGGAAGTGGAGACCGTGCGCGCCGTGCGCAGCGCGTACACCGCCAACCTGATCGACGCCTCGCTGGAGGCCACCCCGTACTGGCTCGCCACCGAGTACGTGCCCGGGCCGACGCTGGTGGAGGCGGTACGGGCGCGGGGCCCACTGCCCGCCGACACCTGTCTGCGGCTGTTCGCGGCGCTGGCGGAGGCGCTGTCCCATGTGCACGGGCACGAGGTGCTCCACCGCGACCTGAAGCCGCACAACGTCATCCTCTCGGCCGTCGGGCCCAAGCTCATCGACTTCGGGATCGCGCGCGGCGCCGAGCAGACCGCACTCACCCAGGCCGGGTCGGCCCCGGGCACGCCCGGGTACACCGCGCCCGAGATCATCACGCGGAACGACGTCAGCGCCGCGGCCGACGTCTTCGCGCTCGGCGCGACCATGGCCGCCGTGGCGACCGGACGGCCGCCCTACGGCGAGGGTTCGCTGGAGTCCGTGACGTACCGGGTCGTCCACGGGGAAGTGGACGTGGCCGGTGTGGAGCCGGCGCTCGCGGAGCTGATCCGGGAGTGCGTCGCGGGCGATCCGGGCAAGCGGCCGGATCCTGCTGGGATCATCGCGCGGTGCGCGGTGAGTTCGGCGCTCGTCGACGATCCGGTGTACCGGGAGCTGACGGCTGTGGGCGGTACGCCCACGGTGCTGCCACCGGTCGCTCAGCGGACGCCCACGGTCTCTGGGGCTTCCGCGCCTCCGGCCGGGTATGTGCCGACGCTGATGCCGGGTTCGGTGGGTAGTACCGCAGGCGGTGTCGCAGGCGGTGTCGCGGGTGTGGCCGCCGCCCCGCCCCGTCGTACCAAGCTGTGGCTGACCGTCGGCGCCGCGTCCGTCGTCCTCGGCGTCGTCGCCGCGCTCGCCGTCCAGTCGCTGGGCGACGACGCGAAGGGGAGCGAGGACAAGGCGCTGGGCAAGGGGGCGGCCGAGCCGGCGGCTTCCGCCCCCGCCTCGGCGTCGGGCTCGCCGTCGGCGTCCGGCGCGCCGTCCGCCGGTCAGGGCGACGGCAAGGAGCCCGCCTATATCGAGGCGACCAACCCCAACCGTGACTTCTGGACCCCCAAGGAGGGGGACCCCGACGGCCTGGGCTCGTGCGGCCTGCCGCCCGAGGAGCGGGCCGGCCGGGGCGAACTGCAGTCCTCGATCATGAACGTCGAGAACCCGGCGAGTCACCAGATGTCCGGCAAGGTGAAGATCTCATTCCGATTCAAGTATGCCGATCCTGCCCTCCCTCGGCCGTACTTCGTCTCCGTGGCCGTCAAACCTCCACACGAGATCGATTCGGGGACGGGCAAGCCGTTGGCGGGCTTGTCGAGCGCAAACCTCGGACTGGGGTACACCAGCAAACCGGTGAACCTCCTGCCCGACGGCGTGTCCGGCTTCGAGGGCAAGGACATCCAGCTGACCTACCCTGACGACTTCCAGCAGTTCGTCACGGGTGAGCCCGTCGGATCCCCCATCCCGGTCGGGAACGACCCCGGCAACTGGACCGTGCTCTTCCAGCACGTCAAGGGGCCGAAGGAGTACGCGAGTTTCGACTGCCGCGGCTTCGTCGCGAAGTAGGAAGCAGGCGGTAGGGGGACGGGCGGGGGAACGGGTGCGCGGGAGTAGGCCTCGCACGATATTCCGGAAACGGCAGTGCAACAGGCCTGCCATGGGGGAAGGTTGACGGGTGCGGAAGCTCTGGGTGGGCGTGGGTGTCGGCATCGCGATGTGCCTGAGTTTCATCGGGCTGCTCGTCGTCGGGGTGTACGTGGCCGCCGGGAACATCACCGGCCTGGGGAAGGGCGGTACGGTCGGGCTCGCCAAGGGCGCCGTGCCCGATCAGTACCAGGCACTCGTGGCCAAGTGGGGCAATCTCTGCCCCGCCCTCAACCCCGCCGTGCTGGCCGCCCAGCTCTACACCGAGAGCAACTGGGACCCGACCGCCAGGAGCCCCGCCGCGGCGATGGGCATCGCGCAGTTCATCCAGGAGACGTGGGACACCGAGGGCATCGACGGCAACGGCGACGGCAAGAAGGACATCTGGGATCCGGCGGACGCCATTCCGTCAGCCGCCTCCTACGACTGTCAGCTGGCCAAGGACGTGAAAGGCGTGTCCGGTGACATCACGGACAACATGCTGGCCGCTTACAACGCCGGCCCGTACCGCGTCATCAAGGCCGGTGGCGTCCCCTCCATCAGCGAGACGCAGGGCTATGTGAAATCCATCCGCAGCCTGGAGAAGAGCTTCGCCCGCCCGGTCGGCCGGGTGGCGCCCTCGCAGCAGGCGGCCGGGGCCATCTACTACGCCCAGGAGAAGCTCGGCACCCCTTATCTCTGGGGCGGTGACGGCGGGCCCGAGGACAACGGGCGCTTCGACTGCTCGGGGCTGACCAAGGCCGCGTACGCCACGGTCGGGATCGAGCTGCCGCGCGTCGCGAACGACCAGTGGAACGCCGGCCCGCACCCCAAACGGGACGAGCTGCTCCCCGGGGATCTCGTCTTCTACGCGAACGACCTGAACGACCCACGCAGCATCCACCACGTGGGGCTCTACGTGGGCGGCGGGTACATGATCCACGCGCCGCGCACGGGGGCCGTGATCCGGTTCGAGAAGATCGACTCGCAGCCGGACTACATCGGTGCCACCCGCGTCACCGCGGACGGGGCGAAGGCGCTGCCCACGGCGCCGGGAGGGGCGGGGCGGAAGGCCTGAGCGGCCCGAGCCGGCCGGGTACCGGCGGGCCGGTGGCGCCCCATGAGGTGGCGTCAGGTCGCGATTGGCTTGAACTCCCCGCGAACCTCACCCCTGGGCTGGGGCAACGGGTCACCCTTCGATAACGTCCAGGTGATCATTGGGTGGAGAGTGGAACGGCGGGCCGGAGCAGGGCGTTCCATTGGAGTGGGAAAGCAGCGCCGCGTGCTGCGGCGCACGGACCACGGGGGTCGGTAGCTGGGCGTGGTGACAGGCGACAGATAGGGGCCGGGCGATGGCTGGACTCGTGACGGGAGACTCCATGCCGGTGGCCGTATTGGCCGGGGGCGAGACGAACCCCGACGTCAGCCTGCTCTACGACATCAACGGCATCGCCAAGGACGCACCCCACTGGACCGACCGGGCTGTGGAGTTCATCGGCGAGTACGGCATCGTCCTCGGTCTCGCCGTGCTGATGCTGTGCGCCTGGTGGAGTGTTCGCAAAAGCAAGGACGCCCCGGCCGGGGTGGCCGCGCTGCTGTGGTCGCCGCTCGCGGCCGGGATCGCCCTGCTGATCAATGTGCCCATCCGGGGATTCGTCCGCCGGCCCCGGCCCTTCCTCGACCACCAGGGCCTGGAGGTACTGGTCAAGGGGAAGACCGACTTCTCCTTCGTCAGCGACCACGCGACGCTCACGATGGCGCTGGGCGTCGGCCTGTTCGTGGCCAACCGGAAGTACGGCCTCATCGGCATCGGACTCGCCCTGCTGGAGGGGTTCTGCCGGGTCTATATGGGTGTGCACTACCCGACGGACGTCGTCGGCGGGCTGGCCCTGGGCACGGCCGTCACGCTGCTTCTCGCCCCGCCGGCGATGATGCTGCTCACGCCGCTGACGGGGTGGATCGCGGGGACGCGGTGCGGGTGGCTCGTACGGGCGCGTGCGGGTGCCGCTGACACGGCTCTCGTGCCGGCCGCGACGGCGGAGGCCGTGTCCGGGGCGGCAGGGCGTGGGCACGAGGTGCGGGCCCAGGACCGGGATCTGGCTGCCTAGCCGCAAGCGCAAGCAGCTCGGCCTGAACCGTCGCGGCTCAAGCGCCGGACGGGCCCGGTGCCCCCGTCAGGTGATCCTCCGCGTCCGCTCTCGCCAGGGAGCGGGCCCGGCGGGCCGGGCCGTACCAGCCGCAGGTGCAGCGCGCCGTGCAGAACGAGCCTCGTTCGCTCGTACTGGTTATGTGGTCAGCGGGATCGGACACGTGACCACGCTACCCGGCCGTGACGACCGCCCCGGGGCGGTCGTTGGAAGAAACGGGTTCCACTAGCGTGCGGCAGGGGGCTTACGGCCATGGCGGTGCAGGGACGCAGACGCGGAGGCGTGATCGTCGCCACCGCGCTGGCGGGCGGCATCGCCCTCGGGCTGTTCGCCGTCTCCGGCTGCGCCGAGCAGGGCGGCTCCGCCGAGCGGGGCCAGGACGGCAAGGGGCCGTGGCGCGGGGCGAGCGGCCAGGTCCGGCAGGCTCAGCTGGAAGGCCCGGTGGGGGTCGATCCCGCTCGGGCGCTCGCTGTGGTGCGGCACGCCCCCGAGGCCCTGGCCCGGGCCGGGGGCGCCAGGGTACGGACGTCCATGGAGACCGTCAGCGGCGGGACGCGGCTGACGATCCGGGGCAAGGGCGGCTACGACTTCACCCGTCCGGCAGGGCGGCTGACCGTGACGCTGCCCGAGGACGCCGACGGGTCCGCCGGCCGCAGGGCGATCACGGAGGTCTTCACCCCCGGCGCGCTGTATATGAAGAACCGGGGCGCGGGTGTTCCCGCCGGCAAATGGGTCCGGCTCGACACGGGTGCCCTCGTGGACGGTGATCTGCTCACGAGCGGCGCCACCGACCCTCTCGCGGCGGCCGAGCTGCTGGGCGGGGCGCGCGAGGTGGCGTATGTACGGGACGAGTGGATCGGCGACACCCGCGTGGGGCACTACTGGGGCACGATCGATCTGGACCGGGCCGCGCGCGCCGCGCCCGTGAGGGACCGGGCCGCGCTGGCCGCTGCGGCGAAAGGGTTCTCCAGTGGGACGGTTGCGTTCGACGCGTATCTCGACGAGGCGGGGCGGCCGCGGGTGCTGCGCTATCGCTTCGGGGTCGGGGCGCGGGACGCGCGGGCCGGCGGGCGTGGGCCGGTGGGGGAGACGGGGGTCGCCACTGCCGCCGCGACGTACTCCCCCGGCAGGAGGCCCGGTGGGGACCCCTCCTATCGGCAGGACATGGCGCCGGCCACCCCGCCCGCCACGCCGATGACGGTGCCGATGACCGTGGTGTCGACCGTGGAGCTCGGCTCCTTTGGATTCCGGCCGGACATCCGGCTTCCCGCGCCCGCCGAAATCTATGCGGGCACGGTCGCTTCGCCACAGAAATAACGCGGGAGGACATGGTTGGCCATGGAAATGGTCCATCTGTGCCATGCGCGGTGTGTGTACCGATCACTACGCTGGAAAGCGGTGACGTGACGGCCCCGGCCGGTGAGTACCGAAGCCCCGAGGACCCGAGGAGGTGAATCGCGTGGTTCCGCGACGCGGTTTGTGCGGCGGGCCGGACCCCGTGGCCCTCATCGAGATCGATCTCTACGGTGATTTGATGATCGCGGCGTCCATGGCGGACGAGGAGCGGTTGAGTTTTGACCGGATCGATGAGGTGCTGCGGGTTGTGCGGCGGCAGCGGGGCGGCGCCGAAGGTCCGGGAGAGCTGGACGGCTGACGAGCCGGTGCGGGCCGGTGGTCGCCGTTGTGCCCACCCTCCCCCATGGCCTGAACGGCATGGGGGTACCCCCATCGCCTTGCGGGACGATCGCCCACAACACGGTCCTACGTCCGCAGCAGCCTTGCGATGGCCGCGCTTGCTTCCTCCACCTTGGCGTCGATCTCCGCCCCGCCCTTGAGGGCCGCGTCGGCCACGCAGTGCCGGAGGTGCTCCTGGAGGAGCTGGAGGGCGAAGGACTGGAGGGCCTTGGTGCTCGCCGACACCTGCGTGAGTATGTCGATGCAGTAGACGTCCTCCTCGACCATGCGCTGGAGGCCGCGGATCTGGCCCTCGATCCGGCGCAGTCGCTTGAGGTGCTGGTCCTTCTGCTTGCTGTAGCCGTGGGGGCCGGCGGGGGATCCGGTGGCGGACGCGGCGTGGGCGTCGTCGTGCGGATCGCCGTGGCAGGGCGCCCCGACCGGTTCAGTGGCGCTGGTCACTGTGGCCTCCCTGGCCGTCATGGCGTCCTCCGTCTTTTTACCGACGTGTCCGCGCTGGTCATCGGCGGGCTGTGGGGGGCACGTCACGCTTGTCGGCGTCTAAACGTTCCTACCCTTTTTACATACCCCCGGCGGGTATATCCTACCTAAATTCACCGCCGGAGGCCCGTACCGCCTTCATGAGCACTCTGCCCGATGGGCGACACTGAGGGAATGCCAGTTAGCTGTGGCCGGATGATGCGCCTAGCATCAACGAGACCGAATCCGCTGCACCCCGAGGATCCCACGTGCGCTTTCGTCTGACCCCCAGGGAGACGAGCTTCTACGACATGTTCGCCGCCTCCGCGGACAACATCGTCACGGGCTCCAAGCTCCTGATGGAACTGCTCGGAGCGGACGCCTCCGCCCGGGCCGAGATCGCCGAACGGATGCGGGCAGCGGAGCACGCGGGGGATGACGCGACCCACGCGATCTTCCACCAGCTGAACTCCTCCTTCATCACGCCGTTCGACCGCGAGGACATCTACGCCCTCGCCGGCTCGCTCGACGACATCATGGACTTCATGGAGGAGGCCGTCGATCTGGTCGTCCTCTACCAGGTCGAGGAGCTGCCGAAGGGCGTCGAGCAGCAGATCGAGGTCCTCGCGCGGGCGGCGGAGCTGACCGCCGAGGCGATGCCGAACCTGCGGACGATGACGAATCTGACCGAGTACTGGATCGAGGTCAACCGCCTCGAGAACCAGGCCGACCAGATCCACCGCAAGCTGCTCGCACAGCTCTTCAATGGCAAGTACGACGCCATCGAGGTCCTCAAGCTCAAGCAGATCGTGGATGTGCTCGAGGAGGCGGCCGACGCTTTCGAGCACGTCGCCAATACCGTCGAGACCATCGCGGTCAAGGAGTCCTGACCCCCGGTGGATACGTTTGCACTTGTCGTAACCATCGCGGTAGCGCTCGGATTCACCTATACGAACGGCTTCCACGATTCCGCGAACGCCATCGCCACCTCGGTCTCCACGCGGGCACTGACCCCGCGCGCGGCCCTCGCGATGGCCGCGGTCATGAACCTCGCCGGCGCCTTCCTGGGCAGCGGCGTGGCCAAGACGGTCAGTGAGGGACTGATCGAGACCCCGACGGGCGACAAGGGGATGGGTATCCTCTTCGCCGCTCTGATCGGCGCGATCGCCTGGAACCTGATCACCTGGTACTTCGGTCTGCCGTCGTCCTCCTCGCACGCCCTCTTCGGCGGCATGGTGGGCGCCGCGCTGGCGGGCGGCACGACCGTCATCTGGTCGGGCGTCATCGACAAGGTCGTCGTGCCGATGTTCCTCTCGCCGTTCGTCGGCCTGATCCTCGGCTATCTGGTGATGGTCGCGATCATGTGGATGTTCCGCCGGTCCAACCCGCACAAGGCCAAGCGCGGCTTCCGTATCGCCCAGACCGTCTCGGCCGCCGGCATGGCGCTCGGCCACGGCCTCCAGGACGCCCAGAAGACGATGGGCATCGTGATGATGGCGCTGGTCATCGGCGATGTGCAGAGCAAGGGCGACGCCATCCCGGTCTGGGTCAAGCTCTCCTGCGCCGTGATGCTCTCGCTGGGTACGTACGCGGGTGGCTGGCGCATCATGCGGACGCTGGGCCGGAAGATCATCGAGCTGGACCCGCCGCAGGGTTTCGCGGCGGAGACGACCGGTGCGTCCGTGATGTTCACGACCGCGTTTATGTTCCACGCGCCGATCTCCACGACGCATGTCATCACCTCGGCGATCATGGGTGTGGGTGCGACGAAGCGGGTCAACGCGGTGCGCTGGGGTGTCGCCAAGAACATCATCCTCGGCTGGTTCATCACGATGCCGGCCGCGGCGGCGGTCGCCGCGCTGAGCTACTGGATCGTGAACCTCGCGTTCGGCTGACGCGCCGGACGAAAGAGTTCGGGCCCGCCCCCCTGGTACGAGCAGGGGGGCGGGCCCTTTGCCTTGCGGTGGCACCGCCATGCAGCACCGCGAGGCAGATCGTGGCCGGGCCGGGGTCGGACCGGGGCCGGGGATTACCCGAAGCGGCCCGAGATGTAGTCCTCGGTGGCCTGGACCGACGGGTTGGAGAAGATGCGCGCCGTGTCGTCGAGCTCGATCAGCTTGCCGGGCTGGCCGACGCCCGCCAGGTTGAAGAAGGCGGTGCGGTCGGAGACACGGGCCGCCTGCTGCATGTTGTGGGTCACGATGACGATCGTGAACCGCTCCTTGAGCTCGCCGATGAGGTCCTCGATGGCGAGCGTGGAGATCGGGTCGAGCGCCGAGCAGGGCTCGTCCATCAGCAGGACCTGGGGCTCGACCGCGATGGCGCGGGCGATGCACAGACGCTGCTGCTGGCCGCCGGAGAGGCCGGCGCCCGGCTTGTTCAGCCGGTCCTTGACCTCGTTCCAGAGGTTCGCGCCCTTGAGGGACTTCTCCACGATCGTGTCCAGCTCGGACTTGCGGTACCGGCCGCCGTTGAGGCGGACGCCGGCGACCACGTTCTCGTAGATGGACATGGTCGGGAAGGGGTTCGGGCGCTGGAAGACCATGCCGACCATCCGGCGCACGGCGACGGGGTCGACCCCGGAGCCGTAGAGGTTCTCGTCGTCCAGCATCACCTTGCCCTCCACCCGGCCGCCGAGGGTGACCTCGTGCATCCGGTTGAGGGTGCGCAGGAAGGTGGACTTGCCGCAGCCGGAGGGGCCGATGAAGGCGGTCACGGAGCGGGGCTCCACGGTCATCGAGATGTCCTCGATGGCCTTGTGGTTGCCGTAGTAGGCGTTCAGGCCGCTGACGTCGATTCGCTTGGCCATGGGGATCACTACTTTCGGGAAATCAAACCGCGTCAGCGGCCGGCCTTGGGGGCCTTCCAGCGGGCGATGCCGCGGGCCACCAGGTTGAGGATCATGACGAAGGCGATGAGGACCAGGGCCGCGGCCCAGGCACGGTCGTAGCTGGCCTCGTTGCCCGCCGCCCACTGCTCGTAGATGTAGTACGGCAGCGAGGACTGGGCGCCTTCGAAGGGGTTGTTGTTGATGAGCTGGGAGCCGAAGACCAGGAGGACGATCGGGGCGGACTCACCGGCGATACGGGCGACCGCGAGCATCACACCGGTGGCGATGCCGCCTATGGCGGTGGGCAGGACGACCTTGAGGATCGTGCGCCACTTCGGCACGCCCAGGGCGTACGAGGCCTCGCGCAGCTCGTTGGGGACGAGCTTGAGCATCTCCTCCGTGGAGCGGACGACGACCGGCATCATCAGGATGGCCAGGGCCATCGACCCGGCGAAGCCGGAGTAGCCGTTGTCCAGCATCAGGATCCAGAAGCTGAGGACGAACAGGCCCGCGACGATCGACGGGATGCCCGTCATGACGTCGACGAAGAAGGTGACGGCCGTCGCGAGGCGGCCCCGGCCGTACTCGACCAGGTAGATCGCCGTCAGCAGGCCGATGGGGGCCGCGATGGCGGTGGCGATGCCGACCTGCTCCAGGGTGCCGATGACGGCGTGGTAGACGCCGCCGCCGGGCTGGATGGTCAGGACGCCGGCCATGGAGTGGCTGAGGAAGTTCCCGTCGAGGACCTTCGCACCGCGCGAGATCGTCTCCCAGAGGAGCGAGACCAGCGGGACGACCGCGAGCAGGAAGCAGACCCACACCATGCTGGTGGCGAAGCGGTCCTTGGCCTGCCGGAGGCCCTCGACCCGGGCCGCCAGGGCGAACATCCCGGCGAGGAAGACCACCGCCGCGATCAGGCCCCACTGGACGTGGCTGCTCAGCCCGGCGCCCAGTCCGACGCCGGTGCCGACGGCGAGCGCGGCGGCCGCGAGGGCGGCGGGGGTCCAGCGCGGGAGGCGGGGCTGGCGCAGGGTGTACGAGGGGAGGGGCGCGCTGTCGGCGACGACCGTGTCGTCCATGGTCACGTCGCTCATGCCGTGTACTCCTTGCGGCGGGCGATGATCAGCCGGGCGGCGCCGTTGACCAGCAGGGTCAGGACGAAGAGGACGAGACCCGAGGCGATCAGGGCGTCCTTGCCGATCTCACCGGACTCCTTGAAGCTGCTCGCGATGTTCTGGGCGAACGTTCCGCCGCCCGGGTCGAGCAGGCTCTTGCCGATGGTGAAGCTGGGGGAGAGGACGGTGGCGACGGCCATCGTCTCGCCGAGGGCGCGGCCCAGGCCCAGCATCGAGGCGCTGATGACACCGGAGCGGCCGAAGGGGAGGACGGACATCCGGATGACTTCCCAGCGGGTCGCGCCGAGCGCGAGGGCGGCCTCCTCGTGCATCTTCGGGGCCTGGAGGAAGACCTCGCGGCTGACGCTGGTGACGATCGGCAGGATCATGATCGCCAGCAGGATGCCGATGGTGAAGAGCGAGCGGGCGGCGCCGTCGTGGTACTCGAAGATCCCGGTCCAGCCGAAGTAGTCGTTCAGCCAGCTGTAGAGCCCGCCGAGGTGCGGCACCAGGAAGAGCGCGCCCCACAGGCCGTAGACGATGGACGGGACGGCGGCGAGCAGGTCGATCACATAGCTGAGCGGCGCGGCGAGCTTGCGCGGCGCGTAGTGCGAGATGAACAGCGCGATGCCGATCGCCACGGGCACGGCGATGAGCATCGCGATGACCGAGCTGACGATCGTGCCGAACGCCAGCACCGCGATGCCGAACTTGGGCGGGGTGGAGTTGGCGGCCCACTCGAAGGTGGTGAAGAAGTCGCCCTCGTTCTTGGAGAGGGCGCTGGTCGCCCGCACGGCGAGGAAGGCCGCGATGGCGGCCATGATCACCAGGAGCAGGATCCCGGAACCCCGGGAGAGGCCGAGGAAGATCCGGTCACCGGCGCGGGAGGCGGACTTCACGCGCGTGGTGGTGGTCCCCGGTGGCGGTGGGCCGTCTGTGGTGGCTGAGGTTATTTCCATGGGTTTCTCCGGTCTGCGGGACGGCTGCCGCCGGGGCCTTCCGGGCCCAGTGGGCTCGGGTCGGCTGCGGCGGCGCCGCTCCCTGGCGCGGCGGTGCACCGGATGGTGCGGACGGGCCCACTGGGCCGGTGCGGCCTGGTGGCCGGCTCCCGGTGGGGCCCGTCCGCGCCCGGGTCAGGAGAGGGTGGCGACGGTCTCGCGGACCTTCTTGGCGATCTCGGCGGGCAGCGGCGCGTAGCCGAGGCCCTTGAGGACGGACTGGCCGTCCTCGCTGACGATGTAGGTCAGGAAGGACTTGGTGGCCGGGAGGGTCTCGGCCTTGTTGCCCTTGTCGCCGACGATCTCGTACGTGACCAGGGTGATCGGGTAGGCGCCCTCGGCCTTGGTGGCGTAGTTGAGCTTGAGGGCGAGGTCCGTGCCGGTGCCGACGATCTTGGCCTCGGCGATCGCCTTGGAGGCGTTGTCGGAGGTGGCCTCGACCGGGGCGGCGGCGCCGGTGTTGAGCTTCACCGTCTTGATGCTGTTGGCGGTGGCGTAGCTCAGCTCGAAGTAGGAGATGGCGCCGGAGGTCTGCTTGACCTGCGAGGAGACACCCGCGGAGCCGTCGGCCGACTGGCCGCCCTTGGCCTTCCAGGCCTTGGCGGGCTCGTACGACCAGGAGGAGGGCGCGGCGGCCTTGAGGTACTTGGTGAAGTTGTCCGTGGTGCCGGACTCGTCGGAGCGGTGGAACGCCTGGATCTTCAGGTCGGGGAGCTTGGCGTCCTTGTTGAGCTTGGCGATCGCCTCGTCGTTCCACTTCTCGATCTTGCCGTCGAAGATCTTGGCGAGGGTGTCGGCGTCGAGGACCAGGCTGTCCACGCCCGGGACGTTGTAGCCGATGGCGATGGGGCCGCCGACCATGGGGAGGTTGATGCCCTGGCCGCCCTTGACGACCTCCTTGGACTTGGTGACCTCCTCCGGCTTCAGCGCCGAGTCGGAGCCCGCGAAGGCCGTCTTGCCCTGGAGGAACTCCTGGACGCCGGCGCCGGAACCCGTGGCCTTGTAGTTGATCTGGGTGTCCTTGCAGGCCGCCGAGTAGTTCTTGACCCAGAGCTCCATGGCGTTCTTCTGTGCGGAGGAGCCGGAGGCCAGCAGCTGGCCCTTGCCCTCGCACTTGATGTTGCCCGCCGCCTTGGTGGAGTCGCCGCCGCCCGTGGAGCCGCTGCCGCTGTTGTCGTCCGAGCCGCACGCCGTGAGCACCAGGGCGCTGGAGACGGCGATGGCGCCGAGAGCGACGGTGCGAAGCCGGTTCTTGCGCTGAAGCTTCACTTTCGGATGTTCCTTCCGGGAGCCGCCGCTGGGGCGGCGTGCGAGAGGTGTCGGTGCGAGCGGTCCTGCCCGCACCCTCTACTCGGCGAAATTAGGCAGATCAGGTGAAGCGGTTGATGGGTGAGAGTGAACGGAGGGTGAACCTCACCCGTCAGGGTGGTTGCCCGCATGCAGGTCCGGTTCTTTTTGCAGTGTGACGCAGGTCTCTATCGATTTGACGCCAGGCATGGCAGCATCCGAATTTCGCGTGACGGTATGTCAGGCGTGGGGGTGAAGGCGCGGAGGTGGCCGGTGGGGTGTCCTGACAGGCGGAACGACGACCGTACGGGCGATGGCGGTGCGGGGGGCGGCCGAGGACGCCGGCGGCGCGTGGCGGTGGCGACCGCGCTCGTGTGCGCGGCCGGGCTGGCGGTGCTGGGCGCGCCCGGCGTGACGTACGCGGCGCCCGGACCGACGCCGGACCCGACGCCGTCCATATCTCCGTCCGCCTCGGCGGGCGTGGCGGCGGACGACGCCACCCGGCGTCTGGAGACCATCCACAAGGAGGTGGAGGAGCTCTACCGCAAGGCCGAGACCGCCACCGACGCCTACAACGCCGCAGGTGAGCAGCTGCGCCTCCAGGAGAAGTCGATCGCGGATCTCACGCGCCGGCTGGAGGCGGCCCAGAAGCGCATGGACACGCTGCGCACCCAGGCGGGCGCCCTGGCCCGCGCCCAGTACCGCAGTGGTGGCTTCAACCGCACCCAGCTCTTCCTCAGCGGGTCCCCCGACTCCTTCCTCGGCAATGTCTCCCTCGCCCGCAAGGGCGAGCAGGCCACCCGCCGGCTGCTGACCGACGTCACGGCCACCAAGGCGGAGCTGGAGCGCTACACCAAGGACGCGGGCGAGCGCTGGAAGGCGCTGGACGCGGAGAAGAAGAAGCGGGAAGCCGCGAAGAAGGAGATCCAGGAGCGGCTGGACGCCGCCAAGCAGCTGGAATCACGACTCGCGGCGCAGGAGAAGGAGAGACTTCGGCTGCTGGAGGAGGAGCGGGCCCGGCAGGCCCAGGACCGCTGGCTCGCCTCGGACGCCGCCAGGCAGCTGACCGGACGGGGCTCCGTCGCGGCGACCGGCGACGCCGCCCGCGCGATCGACTTCGCGACCGCACAGATCGGCAAGGACTACGTCTGGGGCGCGGAGGGCCCCGACACCTACGACTGCTCCGGCCTCACCCTCAAGGCCTGGGCCGCGGCGGGCCGGGCCATCCCCCGCACCTCGCAGGAGCAGTGGCGGCAGCTGCCCAAGGTCGACGTCAAGGACATGCGCCCCGGCGACCTGGTCATCTACTTCACGGACGCCAGCCACGTGGGCATGTACATCGGCGACGGCCGGATCGTCCACGCCCCGCGGCCGGGCCGGCAGGTCACCGTCACGGGCGCGGGCTCGATGCCGGTGCTCGGGGTCGTCCGGCCGGGGTGACGAGGGTCGTCCGGCCGGGGTGACGGCGGCCGTACGGTCAGGGTGACGGCGGTCGTGCGCGGGGTGCCGCCGGGCCCGTACGCCGGGGCGGCGGCGGCCCCTCCGGGGCGTGGCCGGGCGACCGGCGGCGGCTCGACCATCAGCTCGTAGGACGGTCCGCTTGTCCTTGCGCGGGCGTCAACTACCCTCACTCGTAAGGCATATGACGGAGGCGGGTGGCTGCGTACCATTCCGTTCGGGCGGGCTCTGGCGCTAGGGTCACGTTCTGTACTCGTCTGTCGGCGAGGTGCCGCGCCCCTGGGGCAGGGGCACCCCCTGGTGGTGGCCGGGGGAGGAAGGACCGAAGCGATGCCCGTATCCGTGCCCGGGCCGGCGGAGCCGCCCGCCATGCCGCCCGACGGCGGGCTGACGCTGCTGGTGATCGAGGACGTCCCGGGCGGGGCGCTGTCCGGCACCGGCATGGCGGAGATGACCGGTACGGCCGAGGGGCCCGTACGCATCCGGACCGCCCGCAATCTCACCGAGGCGGAGCGGCTGCTCACCGACGACGTCCAGTGCATCCTCCTCGACCTCGCCCTCCCCTCCAGGGCCTACAGCCCGGGCCGCGGCCACGAGCTCGACACCCTGCGCCAAGTGCTGCGGCTGGCCCCGCACCAGGCCGTTCTGGCGCTGACCGCCGAGACCGACGCCGCGCGGGCGGCGGAGGCGGTCCGGGTCGGCGCGCAGGACTACCTCTTCCGCGACGAGCTGGACGGACGGGTGCTCAGCCGGGCCATCCGCTATGCCGTCGAGCGCAAGCGCGCCGACTTCGACCGGCGGCAGCTCACCGAGACCCGGCTGCGCGCCCAGGAGAACGCCCGGCTGGAGCGCGGCCTGCTGCCCCATCCGCTGCTGGCCGGCTCCGAGCTGCGCTTCGCCGCCCGCTACCGGCCCGGGCGCAGCCGCGCCCTGCTCGGCGGGGACTTCTACGACACGGTCCGCACCGCCGACGGCACCGTCCACGCGATGATCGGCGACGTCTGCGGGCACGGCCCGGACGAGGCGGCGCTCGGGGTGGAGCTGCGCATAGCGTGGCGGGCGCTGACGCTCGCCGGGCTGTGCGGGGACGAGCTGCTGGCCACCCTCCAGCAGGTGCTGGAGCACGAGCGGGCGGACGAGGAGGTCTTCGCGACGCTGTGCGCGGTCGACATCGCCCCGGACGGGCGCTCGGCCGCGCTCTGCCTCGCCGGGCACCCGGCGCCCCTGCTCGTACGCCCCGGGCACGCCCCGGCCCTGCTGCCGCAGGAGGACGGCGGCCCGGCGCTGGGGCTGCTCTCCGCCGCCCGCTGGCCGCACCGCGAGATCCGGCTCGGGGAGGCGTGGAGCCTGATGATGTACACGGACGGCCTGGTCGAGGGCCGGGTGGGCGAGGGCACGCGGCGGCTGGGCCAGGAGGGGATGATCGAGCTGGTCACCCGCCAGCTGAAGGAGGGCCTGGCCGGGGAGGAACTGCTGGAGGAGGTCGTGACGGAGGTGCGGGCGCTCAACGGTGGCGACCTGACGGACGACCTCGCGGTGCTGCTGCTCGCCCGGGGCTAGGGCCGGCCGGGGGAAGAGGGGTCAGCGGCCGCCGTTGTACGGGCCGTACGGGCCGTCCGAGCTGGAGCCCCGGCGGCGCGGGCCGCCGCGTCCGGAGGCCTGCCGCAGGGCGGGGCGCACGTCGACCATGTAGACGATCGTGGCGATCAGGCCGAGGATCGGCAGGAAGTTCAGGATGCCGAAGAAGAGGTTCACGGCGACCGCGACACCGAGGATGATCAGCCAGAAGCCCTTGGACTGCTTGTCCGCGGCCCGGTAGGTGTCCTCCCGGCGGACGGCCGCGTCGACGAAGGCGACGACCGTGAAGACGAGCAGGCCGATCGACACCCAGTACAGGATCTCGCCGAAGCCTTCCACCAGCATGCCGCTCACCTCTCAGTGTGTCCGTTGCCCACCGTACCCGGAGAACGATCCGGGCACGTGGTGTGTGCCCGGATCGATTCGCTCGCTGCCGCGCGCCGCGGGCTAGGCGTCGTCACCGGCCTTGGCGTCCGCCTTCTTCGCGCCGGCGGGCTTGCGGGCGGCGGTCCGGCGGGCGGCGGGCTTGGACGCGTCGTCCGAGCCGTCCGAGCCGTCCGTGCCGTCCGAGCCGTCGGTGGCGGCGGGCTCCGAGGATCCCTCGGCGGGCTGTCCGTCCTTGGCGCCGCCGTCGCTCTCCGCGCTGCCCGGCTCCACGGCGACGGCGATCTCGGAGAACCCCTCGGCGGCCTCGCCGCGCCAGGTCTTCACGGCCGTGCGCCCGCGCTCGGCCAGCTTCTCGAACTGCTCACCGGCCTGGGCGGCCGCGGCGACGACCTGCCCGACGCCCTGGAGCGCCAGGTCCTGGGCCTTCTGGCCGAGCTTCTTGGCGTCGGTGTCGACGGTCCCGACGAACTCGGTGACCTTGGTGGTCACCTGGGTCTGGACCTGCTTGGCCTGCTGCTTCACCCGCCCGCCCAGCTCCTTGGGGTCGGTGTTGCGCAGCTGCTCGATGCGCCCGGGGGCCTCGGCGACGAGCTGCCCCGCCTTCTCCGCCGCGAGGTCGGCGATGCCGGCGGTGACGTAGAGGGTGTCGGTAGCCGTCTTGCGGATGTCCTGAGTGAGGGCCATGGCGAAGGGTCTCCCGGATCGGCTCGAAGGTTTGCTCTTGAGGCTCTTAAGACTCTTAAGCCTTTTAAGGATTGCTCTGGTCGTCGTCCGTCTTGCCCGTGCCGCTCGTCCCGCCCGCGCCGCCGGTTCCGCTCGGACCGGCCTGCTCGGGCGTCGTGAGGGCGTTCTCCTTGCGGAAGGACTCGTAGATCTGGAGCAGTACCTGCTTCTGCTGCTCGGTGATCGAGGGATCGGCGAGGATCACGCTGCGGACCTCCGCCTCCTCCCGGTCCCGCTGGTCGAGGATCCCGGCCTGCACGTACAACGTCTCGGCGGAGATCCGCAGCGCCTTGGCCAGCTGCTGGAGGATCTCGGCGCTCGGCTTGCGCAGGCCGCGCTCGATCTGGCTGAGGTACGGGTTGGACACTCCGGCGGCATCCGCGAGCTGCCGCAGCGTCAGCTGCGCGGTGCGCCGCTGCTCGCGGAGGTACTCGCCGAGATTGCCGACGTTGAGTGATGCCATGCAGCCGATGCTGCCGCAGCTTGCTAACTATTGCAAGCGGATGCTTGCAATAGTTTTCCGCCAGTCACCGTCCGTCAGTCGCCGTCCGACGGTCATGTGACCGGGCGCACTGCTTGGGCCCTTTGACCTCAACCATGCTTTAGGTAAGAGGCTGAGGGCATGAACAGTGACACCGCCGCCCCGCTGTCCGACGCCACGCTCGATGAGCTCGCCGAGACGATCGCCGCCGATGCGACGGTCGTCGGCATCGGGGAGTCCACCCGATTCTCCCGGGAGACCTTCGGGGTGCGGGAACAGCTCTTCCGTCGGCTCGTCCAGCACCACGGGTTCCGGGCACTGGCCGTACAGGACGGCGCCGGTGCCGCCGCCGACCTCGACGGGTACGTGCGCACCGGCGAGGGTTCGGCCGAATCCGCCCTCGACGGCGCCTGGCGCCCCTGGCGCACCGCCGAGATGGCCGCGACGTTGGAGTGGATACGGGCGTTCAACAAGGACCACCCCCACGACCCCGTCCGGATCTTCGGTGTGAAACCCGTACAGGCGCGGTCCGAGGACTACGACGCCGTCCTGGATCACATACGTGAATCGGCCCCGGAACGGTGGGCGGAGGCGGCATCCCATCTGGAGCCGATCCGGACCGCCCACCGCGTCGATGAGCACGTGCAGCGCGCTCGGGGGACGCACCCGGGGCGCCCGTTCGCCGACCACGCCCGCGACGCGCTCGCGCTCGTCCGGTCGTTGCCCGGTGTCGACCACGCCGACGGCATCGTGGCGCGCATGCGTCTGATCGCGGACTTCCACGAACGCAGTGTCGCGGGGAGCGGCAACTACGCGGGCGACGCTGTCGTATGTGCCGATGCCATCGGTGACCACCAGCGTCGGACGGGCCGGCGAGTGGTCTACTGGGACGGGATCGCTCACACATCGGCGGCCGCGGTGACCATGGGGTCGGCGCCCGAGCGCGGTCCGCAAGCGAGCGCCGGCAGCCTGCTGCGCGAGCGATTCGGCACGCGGTATGTCTCCGTGGCCATCGGTTTCCATCACGGGGACGTCGGTGTCGCCACCGTCCCGGAGCCGGCCGGGGATCTGATCGACGCGATGCTGGGCGAGGCGGATGCGGCCGCCCACTGGCTGGACCTGCGTCTCGACGCCGTACGCCGCCGATGGGACGGCCCCGCGAAGGCCCGCGTCATCAGCGGGGTCTACACCCCGCTGCGTGACGCCGCCGAACACATCGCCGTCGCCGGTCTTGCCGACGCGTTCGATGTGCTCATCCACATCCGCCAGGTGTCCCCGGTGCGATGGCTGCCGTGAGCGTCACAAGTCTCAGCCACAAGTCTCAGTCACAAGTCACTGTCTGTGTATGGCCAACCGCCCTAATTCGTCGCTATGTTCGCTTCGTTCACCACCATCACGAATGGAGCAGAACGATGAGACGTCGTCTGGTTTCTCTCGCGTTACTGGGATCCGCCCTCACCATGGGCCTCGGCCTCGCCGGTGCCGGTACCGCCTCGGCCGCCACGCCCGCCACTTCCGCGGCGGTGTCCGGCATTCCCACGGTGAGCCCGCGGGAGTGCGTCGCGGGCGGCGGCCAGATCGTTTTCCGCTACATCTACCTGGCCTGCGTCGGCGGCAAGTACGACGGCTACCACATAGGGGCCTGACCGTCGCCGTCCGAGGCGGGGAACCGGGCGTGGGCGTGCGGTAACCTTGCCGCCCCCGGCCGGTTCGAGCCGGTGTCATACGGGTCTTGAGAAGGGCCCGGGCCGAAGGAGGTGAGACCGATCAACGCTGTGTCAGGTCGGGTGCTCTCGTCCCGCGACGCCTTGGTCGCGCCGGTCTAGGTGGACCGGGAGGGCGCCCTTCGGATCCCGAAAGGCCCCCGTGTCGGTTTCTTTCGCCGCTTCCGCGGCTCTGCTGCATTCCTTTCGCAACACCGTCATCTCCTCGCTGCGCGCCGCCGGTTGTGTCTTCGCCGAGGACGAGGCGGATCTGATCCTCTCCGCGGCGGGCTCGCCGGACGAGCTCCGTGCCATGGTGGACCGGCGGGCGGCCGGGCATCCGCTCGAACACGTCGTCGGCTGGGCCGAGTTCTGCGGACTGCGGATCGCCGTCGACCCCGGTGTCTTCGTACCGCGCCGCCGTACCGAATTCCTCGTCCGGCAGGCCGTCGCCCGCGCCCTGGGCCGTGGCCCGGACGTGGTCGCCGTGGACCTGTGCTGCGGGTCCGGCGCGCTGGGCGCGGCTCTGGTGGCCGGGGTGGGGGAGGCCGGGGTGGGGACGGACGTCGCGCTCCACGCGGCCGACATCGACCGCGCCGCCGTGCGGTGCGCGCGCCGCAATGTGGCCGCGTTCGGCGGGCGGGTCCTGGAGGGCGACCTCTACGCGCCACTGCCCGCCGCGCTCCGCGGCCGCGTCGACGTCCTCCTCGCCAACGCCCCCTATGTCCCCACCGAAGCCATCGGACTGCTGCCCGCCGAGGCGCGGGTCCACGAGGCGCGGGTGGCGCTCGACGGCGGCCCGGACGGGCTCGACGTCCAGCGCCGCGTCGCGGCCGGGGCCGCGCGCTGGCTGGCGCCCGGCGGGCATCTGCTGATGGAGACGAGCGAGCGGCAGGCGTCCCGTACGGCCCGGACCTTCGCGCGGGGCGGGCTGGTCCCGGAGGTCGCCCGCTGCGAGGAGCTGGGCGCCACCGTCGTCATAGGGACGCTCGGGGCGTTCCCCCAGCGCTGACCTGCGCTTCCACGCCCGCCATATGGTGGGATGAGCGCTGTGAACCGTGCCGTCGAGGACACCAACCGCCGGATGCTGAGGGCGCGGGACGCCATGGACCGCGCTTACGCGGAGCCGCTGGACGTTCCCGCCCTCGCCCGTATCGCCCATGTCTCCGAGGCGCATTTCAGCCGGACCTTCCGGGCCACGTTCGGGGAGACCCCGCACCGCTACCTCCAGCGGCGCCGCGTCGAGCGGGCGATGTTCCTGCTGCGCGAGAGCGGGCGCGGCGTCACGGACATCTGCTTCGAGGTCGGCTTCGGCAGCCCGGGGACGTTCAGCAGGACGTTCCGGGACATCGTCGGCATGTCGCCCCGGGAGTACCGCAAGCAGGCGGTCGCGCAGCATGTGCCCACGTGCTTCGCGATGGCCTGGACGCGGCCCGGCTCGTAGAGAGCGGTTCTCGTAGAGAGCAGTTTTGGATAAGTTTTCGGGCCGGTGGCCGAATAGCGTTGTCCTCATGTTCAACGCCATCACGCACTCGCAGATTTACGTCCTCGACCAGGACGAGGCCCTCGACTTCTACGTCGGCAAGCTGGGCCTGGAGGTCACCGCCGACATCCCCCTGGGCTTCATGCGCTGGCTGACCGTCGGCGTCCCCGGTGACGCCGGCCGCCAGATCCTGCTGGAGCAGCCGGGCGGGCCGATGATGTCCGACGAGACGGCGGCGCAGGTGCGCGATCTGGTCACCAAGGGCGCGATGGCCGGCTGGCTCATCCTCACCACGCCGGACTGCCACAAGACCTACGAGACGCTGCTGGCCAAGGGCGTCGAGTTCACCGAGCCGCCGACCGAGCGCCCGTACGGGATCGACTGCGGCCTGCGCGACCCGTTCGGCAACCGCATCCGCTTCACCCAGCCGAAGGTCTGACGGATCGCGGGCCTTTCTAATTCCGTTGCCCCGCGCTCCGCTTGGTGCTGGGGTGTGCGGATGGACAAGGACACGGTGGCGGCGCTCCTGCCGTTCTACGACCGCGAGATGCGCGAGGGCGTCCGGGCCGACGGGCCCGGTGCCCGCGTCGAGCGCGTCGGCGGGGTCGTCCGGCACGTCGGCGCGGACGCCGACGGCTGGAACGGCGTCGTCTGGTCGGACCTCGACGAAGCCACGGCGGACGCCGCCATCGCGGAACAGGTGGCGTACTTCGCCTCCCTCGGCCGAGAGTTCGAGTGGAAGCTCTACGGGCACGACCTGCCGACCGACCTGCCGCAGCGCCTGTCGGCGGCCGGTTTCGTGGCCGAGCCCACGGAGACGGTGATGGTCGCCGCCATCGCGGACCTGCCGGCCGGCTCGGGGCCCCCGGAGGGGATCCGGCTGCTTCCCGTCACCGACGCGGCCGGCGTCGACCTCGCGGTGGCCGCCCAGGAGCGGGCGTTCGGCGAGGCCCGGGAGCAACACCGGAAGCTCCTCCTCGACCAGCTGGACTCGGACGTTCCGCTCGCGGTCGTCGCCATGGCCGGGGACGTTCCGGTGAGCGCGGCGCGGATGGAACTTCACCCCGGGACGTCCTTCGTGAGCCTGTGGGGCGGCGGCACCGTGCCGGAGTGGCGGGGGCGGGGCGTCTACCGCGCGCTCGTCCACCACCGGGCGCGGCTGGCGGCCGGGCGGGGATACCGCCATCTGCACGTCGACGCGTCGGCGATGAGCCGGCCGATCCTGGAACGGCTGGGGTTCGTGGGGCTGGGGACGACCACGCCGTATGTCTACGTGCCGTGAGAACCCGCGGCTCCGGCCGCAGCCCTGGACGCGGAAATATACCTGCCAGAAGGTATATTGACCCCCATGGTGAACGAATCGGCTGAGTGCGCCTCGACGACCGCGTTCCCGCCGCGGAGGATCGACTGCGCCCGGGGGCCCGCCCCCAAGCAGGACCGGTCGATCCGCACCAAGGCCCTCGTCCTGCGCGCGGCCGCCGAACTCTTCGCCGCGCGCGGTTTCCGGCACACGTCCGTGAACGACGTGGCGGACCGGGTGGAGATGACCAAGGGCGCGGTCTACTTCCACTACCCGTCCAAGGAATCGCTCGCCGTCGCCGTCGTCGAGCAGCACTACGCCCGCTGGCCCGAGCTGCTGGAGGAGATCCGGGAGCAGGGCCTGTCCCCGCTGGACACCGCCGCGGAGATGCTGAACCGGGCGGCCGTCGCCTTCCGCGACGACGTCGTCGTCCAGGCGGGCGCCCGGCTCCAGCTCGAACGCCCGGAGATCGACGCCACGCTCCCCACGCCCTACGTCGACTGGACCGAGCTGCTCACCGGGCTGCTGACGGCCGCGCGCGACGAGGGCCGGCTGCGCGAGGGCGTCGACCCGGCGGCGGCCGCGCGCTCGCTCGTCGCGGGCTTCTTCGGCATGCAGCACATCTCGGACGTGCTGGAGCACCGGGCCGACATCGTGGAGCGGTGGCGCGAGGTGGGCGGGCTGATGTTCTTCGCGCTCCGCGCGTAGCGCCCGCGGGACGAAAGCGGGTTCCTCAGATCTCCAGCAGCACCGTGAACGGCCCGTTGTTCGTCAGCGACACCTTCATGTCCGCCCCGAACACCCCCGTCTCCACCCGCGCCCCCAGCGCCCGCAGCTGTGCGACCACCTCGTCGACGAGGGGCTCCGCCACCGGGCCCGGGGCCGCCGCGTTCCACGTGGGGCGGCGCCCCTTGCGGGCGTCACCGTAGAGGGTGAACTGCGAGATCACGAGCAGCGGTGCCCCCACGTCCGAACAGGACTTCTCGTCCTGGAGGATCCGCAGGCTCCACAGCTTCCGCGCCAGCTGCGCGCAGCGCTCCGGCGTGTCGTCGTGCGTCACCCCGACCAGCACGCACAGGCCCTCGCCGACGATCTCGCCGACCACCCGGCCGTCCACGGCGACGCTCGCCCCGTCCACCCTCTGCACCACAGCACGCATACGGACCATGATGCCCTGCGCCCATTCAGGTCCGTTCGGGCGGAGAGGCCCTGCGCACCGGGCGTACCGAATGGCACGATGCGTGCAAGGCGGTGCTCCTCGCGGGCATCGGCAAGGTGATCCGGCCGCGCACCGCCGCCCGAGGGGACGGAACCGCATGACGAAGGACCTCACGGAGGGCTTCACGGAAGGCCTTACGGAAGGCCTTACGGAAGGCCTCACCCAGGGCCTCACGGACCTCGAAGAGCTCAAGCGGCTCAAGGACTTGAAGGGCCTGACGGCAGTGGACAGCTTGCAGGCCAGACCCCCGAGCCAGCGCACCGGGCGGCAGGCGGACGTCCCCGGGCGGCGGCTGAACGAGCTGCGGCTGGCCGAGCTGCGGGCGATGCGCCGGGACGCCCGGCAGGACGAGGCGGACCTCAGCTATGTGCGGCGGCTGCTCCAGGGCCGGATCGACATCCTGCGGGCGGAGCTGGCGCGCCGGGCGACGCCGGGGTCCCCGCTGGTGGAGCGGCTGCTGGTGGAGCGGCTCTCGGAGATCCTGGCGGACGGCCCGTCCACCCACCGTTCCTCGGCCCGGCATGTGACGCTGGGCACCCCGCACAGCGAGGAGTACCGGCGGCTGGCCGAGGACATGCTGTCGGAGGTCGAGCTGTCCGACCTGGGCGCCCGTACGGACGGGGAGCTACGGGCCGGTATGGGGCGGCTGGTGGCGTACGAGCGGCAGGTCTCCCTGCGCCGTCAGGGATTGCAGCGCACCACGGACGATTGCAGTGCCGAGATCGCACGCAGGTACCGTGAAGGGGAAGCGCAAGTGGACGACCTGCTCTCGTGATCGTGTGACACCTCTGGCACCACGGACCACCGGGCGGCCCCCGCACCACCGACCCCACCCCCCGGAAGGCCGACGATGACCTCCTCGACCCTTGACGCCACCGCGGCGTCGCCCGGCATATCCCGGCTGTCCCCGGTTCTCGCCGAGGTCGTCCGCTCCGGCTTCGTCGAGGGCGTGCACCGCGGCTCGCTGGTGCTGCTGGCCGCCGACGGCAGTGTCGAGCTCGCGTTCGGCGACCCCGCGGCCCCGGTCTATCCGCGTTCCGCCAACAAGCCGATGCAGGCGGCCGCCGTGCTGCGCGCCGGGCTGGAGCTCTCCGGGGAGCGGCTGGCGCTGGCGGCGGCGAGCCACTCCGGCGAATCGTTCCACCTGGAGCTGGCGCGGACGATGCTCGGCGAGTTCGGCCTCTCCGAGGAGCACCTCCAGACCCCGCCCGACCTGCCGCTGGACCCGGTCGAGGCGGAGGCGTACCTGGCCTCGGGCCTGGCCCGCCACAAGGTCACCATGAACTGCTCCGGCAAGCACGCGGCCATGATCGCCGCCTGTGCGGCCAACGGCTGGCCCACCGAGACCTACCTCGACCCCGACCACCCCCTCCAGCGACTCGTCCTCGACGTCGTGGAGGCGGTGACCGGCGAGCCCGTGCACCACATGGGCACGGACGGCTGCGGCGCGCCCCTGATGGCGCTCTCCCTCACCGGCCTGGCCCGGGCGTTCCGCTCCTTCGTGCTGGCCGCGCCGGGCACGCCGGAGCGCGCGGTGGCCGACGCGATGCGGGCCCACCCCGAGTACGTCGCGGGCACCCGCCGTCCCGACACCTGGATCATGCGCGAGGTGCCGGGCGCGCTGTCGAAGATGGGCGCCGAGGCCGTGCAGGCCCTGGCCCTGCCGGACGGCCGGGCGTTGGCCTTCAAGATCGACGACGGGGCGGCGCGCGCCATGGGGCCCGTGCTGGCCCGCGCTCTCGCGCTGCTGGGCGTCGACTCGCCCGTCCTCGCCCGGATCGCCGAGGCGCCGCTGCTGGGCGGCGCACAGCGGGTCGGGGAGATCCGCGCCGCGTTCTGACGCGCGCCGCGTTCTGACGCGCGCCGCGTTCTGGCGCGCGCCGCGTTCTGACGCGCGCTTTCTGAGGGCTTCCTTCCGTCTGGGCAGGTCCTGTTACGGATCATTGACGGTCGTAGGAAATCGCGTGCGGCCCGGACGGGCCCGCCCCTAGCGTGCTCGCATGAACGCGAGCACCGGCATCGAGATCCGCACGATCGGCGACGACGACGTGACGGCCTGGACGCGCGCCATGCACGCCGGTTTCCTCCGGCCCCCCGTGGTCTCCAAGGAAGAGGTCGAGATACGTCGCGCGGGGATGGCTCTCCACCGCACCCAGGGGGCCTTCGACGACGGGCGCTGCGTGGCCACCTTCCGCACCTTCGCGCAGCGGCTCACCGTGCCGGGCGGGGCGTCCGTGGCGACCAGCGCGGTCTCCAACGTGACCGTCTCGCCCACGCACCGCCGGCGCGGGCTCCTCGGCCGGATGATGGCGAACGACCTGCGGGCGGCCAAGGAGCGCGGCGAGGCGGCGGCCACGCTGATCACCGCCGAGTGGCTCATCTACGGCAGGTACGGCTTCGGCCCCGCCTCCTGGATCACCGAGTGGGAGGTGGACGTGGCCGCCGCGGGCCTGGACCGCCGCTACGCGGGGCCCACGGACGGCGGGCGCGTCGACTTCGTGGACCCCGGCACGGTGCGCGAGCTCGGCCCCGCCCTCCACGAGCGGCTGCGCGCGACCCGGCCCGGCTTCGTCGACCGTGACGAGCGCTGGTGGCGGCGGGCCACGGGCGACCTCCGCCCGGCCGGCCGGCCGTGGACCGAGCCGTTCTACGTCCTGTACCGCGCCCCCGACGGCGGTGTCGAGGGCCTCCTCGCCTACACCGCCGAGGACACCTGGGAGGCCAAGCGCCCGCACGGCACCGTCTCCGTGCTCGACCTGATCGCGGTGAGCACCGAGGCCGAACGCGCCCTGTGGCACTTCCTGCTGTCGGTCGACTGGATCACCACCGTCCGCTCCGGCTTCCGCGCCCCCGACGACCTGCTCCCGCTGTTGCTGCCCGACCCGCGCGCGGCCAAGGTCACCACGCACGCCGACCTCCTGTGGCTGCGCCCGCTGGACGTGCCGGCCCTGCTGGAGGCCCGGACGTACGCCCAGCCCGGCGCGCTGGTCGTCGAGGTCGCCGACCCGGACGGCTACGCGGGCGGGCGCTTCCTGCTGGAGGCGGGGCCGGACGGCGCCCGCTGCACGGTCACCGCGCGTCCGGCCGATCTCGCCCTCGCCGCGCGCGACCTGGGCGCCCTGTACCTGGGCGACGAGTCCGTCGTACGGCTGGCCGCGCTGGGCCGGGTCGCCGAGGAGCGGCCGGGCGCGGCGGCGCGTGCCGAGCTGATGCTGCGCACAGCCCGGCGGCCGTGGTGCCCGGACGTCTTCTGAGCCACCGGCCCCGGCCGTTCCTGGGTGAGGACCCGCTCGCGGTGCCGTGGGAGGTCGTGGAGTACCTGGCCGGGCAGCCTGGCATCGAGGATGCCTCGTGCGTGAGCGTAATCCGGAGCGGCGCAGGGCGCCGTATGAGCACGCGCGAGAGATCCAGGAGCGGTTCAAGTACCGGGACTTCACCGACCGGCGGTGCGGGGCCGCGGCTTCCTGTACGGGCGGGCGTGGACGCACGCCGAGGGGCCGGTGGCCCTGTTCAGCCACGCGGTGACGTGGCTGCGGAAGAACCGGGTGCTGCTGCCGGGCGTCTCGGTGTTGGCCCGGCAGGTGCAGGTGGCCCGCACGGTGGCGGAGCGGCGCCTGTACGAGGCAGTGGCCCGTGCCGCGCACCGGGCCGGTCCCGCGCTCGTGCTGATGGGCCGGCAGCTCACGGTGCGGGAGTCCCGCCACCGGCTCGCCCGCGCCATCTGCCACGGCGGCCGGGGCCAGATCCGCCAGGCGTACCGTGAGGACCAGCTCGCCGCCCTCGGCCTCGTCCTCAACGCCGTGGTCTTGTGGAACACCCGCTACCTCGACGCCGCCGTCACCCGGCTCCGCGCCGAGGGCCACGACATCGAGGACGAGGACGTCGGCGACGCGGACTGGCGTCGCGCCTCTCGCCGGGGCCCCGCTGCACCCGGTCCGCCGTACTGCCCTTAAAACTCTTCTGCCTCTTCGAACTGCCAGCACTGGTGCGTGCCGTCCGATTTAGACCACAGTCGTACCGGTGTTCCTGGGGCAGGGTTTCCATAGCCCTCCAGGTCGAGATTGAGCTCGCTGAATTGACCCCGAGCGTACACGCGGTAAATTGATGAGTCTTTTTCGTCAGAATAGATTTCCCACTCGACTGGGCTGTCCGCCAGGGTGACGAGGGTTCCGTCCGCAACGCGGCCACTGCTAATGGCGAGGTATCTACCCGTCGCCACGTTCCGCAAGGTCCACGCGCTGTCGGCCTGAGCCGCCTCCCAGTGCATAAGGTCATCGCCGGGCTCGTAGTCATCCCCGACAATGGACGCATTGTCCTCCTCGCGCGATGCCATGCAGGTCCCCGACTTTGCGTTCACCAGGCTGTAGGTACGCCCTGATTCGATGCTGGCCATGTTTCATGTCCTTTGGTAGTAACGGCGTCGCCCCTTCGCCGGGCCGAGCGAGGCATTCCGAGCAAGCACCGGGACTTGGCGCCTCGGATGATCTCGTGCATATCGGCCAATAAGGGGTGTTTCGGCCAGTGTCGTGCAGTGTGCTCGGGTACTCAAGTAACTGGTGGTCGTGTCTCTCCGGGGGCAGGGATCGGGCGGGAACTCGGGTCGGTCGCGTCTCGCGGGCTCGGTACGCGCGGGTTCGTCTCGGCGAGAGGGATCGGCCGGGGGGGCCTCCGCTGACACCGTCGGCCGGCTCGTCTTCCACGTCTCCGCCGCACTCGCGGAGTTCATCCGCGAACCGATCGTGATCGGAACCAACGAGGGCCTGGCCGTCGCCCGCGCCTCGATCGCGCCCGGGCGCCGCACAAGGCGCCCGGAAATCCGCGCTTGACCTCAACCATGCTTGAGGTAAGAGGCTTCTTCCCAGCGGCCCGCCACCGGCCCGCACCGATTGAGCCCCGTGAAGTGCCGAGAAGAGGACCCGTCATGTCCGAGACCCGTTACCGCCTCGCCGTCGTCGTCGCGTCGACCCGTGAGGGCCGCTTCGGCCCGACCGTCGCCGAGTGGCTCGCCGACCAGACCGCACGGCGCGACGACATCGACGTCGACGTCATCGATCTCGCCGAACACCCGCTTCCCGTCAGCCTGTCCAAGGACCCGGGCCCCGAGGCCGCCGCCGCGCTGGCCGCCGTGACCCCGCGGCTGGCGGCGGCCGACGCCTTCGTCGTCATCACGCCCGAGTACAACCACAGCTACCCGGCGTCCCTGAAGAACCTCATCGACTGGCACTACACCCAGTGGCAGGCCAAGCCGGTCGCCTTCGTCTCCTACGGCGGCCTCTCCGGCGGTCTGCGCGCGGTCGAGCACCTGCGCCCGGTCTTCGCCGAACTCCACGCCGTCACCATCCGCGAGACCGTCAGCTTCCACAGCCCCTGGGGCAAGCTGGACGCCACCGGACGCCACCTGGACGAGGAGGCGGGCGAGCTGGCCGCCGGTGCCGCGAAGGTGATGCTGGATCAGCTCTCCTGGTGGGCCGTCTCCCTGCGCGAGGCCCGCGCGACCCGTCCGTACGGCGCGTGAGCCCGTGTTCCCGGCCGGGGCCAACCGGCAGGCGCCAACGGGCAGGCGCTAACCGGCCGGGAACACGGCGATGCTCTGCGCCAGCCCGCCGTCCACCGGCAGCTTCACACCGGTGGTGAACGTCGCCTCGGTGGCCAGGAACAGCGCGGCCCGCGCCACCTCGTCGGCCGAGCCGTGCCGACCCATCGGCGTGGCGGCGTCGCCCAGCTCCCTGAAGTGCAGCCGCTCCTCGTCGGACATGTCGGCCACGCCCATGGTGGGAGTGTCGATGAAGCCGGGGCACACGGCGTTGACCCGGATGCCCTGCCCGGCCAGCTCGGCGGCCAGCACCTGCGCGAACGCCCACACGGCGGCCTTCGACCCGGAGTAGACGCCCATGCCCGGCGCCCCCATGGAGTCCGCGACGCTCGTGGTGAACACGATCGCCCCGCCCTCGCGCAGCAGCGGGATCATCCGCTGAGCCGTGAAGAACGCCCCCTTCGCGTTGACCCCGAACTGCCGGTCGTAGGACTCCTCGGTGACCTCCGTGACCGGGCCGGGCTCCGAGACCCCGGCGTTGACGAAGAGGTAGTCGACATGGCCGAGGACCTCCTCGGCCGTCGCGCCCAGCGCGGCGATGTCGTCGAGGCTGGTGGTGTCGGAACGGACGACGTGGGCGTGGGCGCCGAGCTCCTCCTGCGCTCTGAGCAGGTTTCCGTCGTTCAGGCCGGTCAATAACACCTCCGCCCCGCCTGCGATGAGGCGTCTGGCGATGGCCAGCCCCATGCCCATGGTTCCCCCGGTGATGACGGCCTTCCTACCGCCGTAACGAGGCTTGTCGGTGAACGCGTCCGTGGATTCGATGGAAATCGCCATGACCGTACTCTTTCGTGTCCCACTGACGCCCCGCTGCGGAAGGACTGACGGTCCACGGTCATGTCTGCCCGGCCGGGAGGGGCGCGCTGGGTTACGGTCATCGGCATGCGGTTCGGGGTGCTCGGTCCACTGACGGTGTGGGACGAGGCAGGGGATGCGGTCACGGTGCGCGAGGCGAAGGTCCGCGCGCTGCTGACGGACCTTCTGGTGCACGAAGGCCGGCCGGTCCCCACCGACCGGCTCGTCGACGACCTGTGGGGCGGCGTGCCCCCCGGCAACCCCGCCAACGCCCTCCAGGGCAAGGTCTCCCAGCTGCGCCGGGCCGTCGGCCGCGACCGCGTCGTCCACACCCCGCCCGGCTACCGGCTCCACCTGGACACCGGCGACACCGACGCCGACCGCTTCCAGACCCTCGTCGCCCGCGCCCGGGCCGTCACCGCCCCCCGCGAGCGCGCCGCGCTGCTCACCGAGGCGCTGGGCCTGTGGCGCGGCCCGGCCTACGCCGACTTCGCCGACGCCGCGTACGTCCGCGCGGCCGCCCTGCGGCTGGAGGAACTCCGGCTGACCGCGCTGGAGGAACAGGCCGAGGCCCGGCTCGAACTGGACGAACACGGCCGCCTCGCCGGGGAGCTCACCGCGCTCGTCGCCCGGCACCCGCTGCGCGAACGGCTGCGCGCGGTCCAGATGCGCGCCCTGTACCGGGCCGGACGGCAGAGCGAGGCCCTGGCCTCCTACGCCGGGCTGCGCGAACGGCTCGCCCGCGAACTGGGCCTGGACCCGGGACCGGAGCTCACCGCCCTCCGCCAGGCGATCCTCACCCAGGCCCCGGAACTCACCGGCCGGGCCCCCGCCCTGCCGTCCGGCCCGGCGGCCGTCCGCACCAACCTCCCCGCCCCCCTCACCGAACTCATCGGCCGCGAGGACGCCATGGCGGAGGTGACCGCCCTGCTCCGCGCCGGACGCCTGGTGACGCTCACCGGGCCGGGCGGCGTCGGCAAGACCGTCCTCGCGGTCGAGGCCGCGGGCCGGCTCGCGGGCGGCCGCCTCGACGAGGTGTGGCTGGCGGAGCTGGCCGGGCAGCACGGCGACGCCGACTCCCTGGCCGAGGTGATCGCCGGGGTCATGGGCGTACGCGACGACAGGGCGCCGCACGGCGCGCCCGCGCCGCTGTCGGCCGTGGAACGCCTCGCCCAGCGGCTGCGCGACCGGCGGGCCCTGCTGATCCTCGACAACTGCGAACAGGTCATCGAGGCAGCCGCCGAGCTCACCGACCGGCTGCTGCGGGCCGCGCCCGGCCTGCGCGTCCTGGCCACCAGCCAGGAGCCGCTGGGCCTGCCCGCCGAGACGGTGCGCTCCGTGGAACCGCTGCCGCAGGCCGACGCGGTACGGCTGTTCACGGTCCGCGCGGCCGCCGCCGCCCCCGGCTTCGTCCTGGACGACCGCAGCAGGGACGCCGTCGACGTCATCTGCCGCCGCCTGGACGGCCTCCCGCTCGCCCTGGAACTCGCCGCCACCCGCGTCCGGGCGCTGGGCGTGCGCGAGCTCGCCTCGCGACTGGACGACCGCTTCGGCGTCCTGACGGGCCGTCGTCGGGGCGCGCCGCGGCGGCAGCAGACGCTGCGGGACGTCATCGACTGGAGCTGGGGGCTGCTGACCGTCCCCGAACGGACCGTGCTGCGCCGGCTGGCCGCGCACACCGACGGCTGCACGCTGGCGGCCGCCGAGGCCGTCTGCGCGGGCGAGGGCGTCGCGCGCGAGGACGTACTGGGCCTGCTGGCCCGGCTCGTCGACCGGTCCCTGGTCCTGGTGACCGACGTCGACCGGGGCCCCCGCTACCGGCTGCTGGAGTCCGTCGCCGTCTACGCCACCGAGCGGCTGCGCGAGGTCGCGGACGAGACGTGCGTGCGCCGGCGGCACCTGCGCTACTACGCCGACCTCGCCGAGCGCGCCCGCCCGTATCTCCACGGCGCCGAACAGCGCGAGTGGCTGGGCCGGCTGGACGCCGAGAGCGGCAACATGCGCGCCGCGCTCGACACGGCTGTGCGCGAGGGCGCGGCGGACGAGGCCCGCCGGCTGGTGGGCTCCCTGGCCTGGTACTGGCTGCTGCGCGGCCGGCTGGGCGAGGCGCGCCGCCGGGCGGCGGAGGCCCTGTCGACCGGCGAGTCCGACGAGATCCGGGCCGTGCACAGCGGCTTCGCGCTGCTCTCGGGCCACCGGGCCGAACCGCCGCCGTACGAGGGGCTGGACGGGCCGGGCGTCCGGTCCAGGGCCCGCTGGTTCCTGGCGTACGCCCTGTTCAACACCGGTGACCTGGCCGCCAGCGAGAAGCAGACGGAGCTGGCGCTGGCGGGCTTCCGGGAGCACGGCGACCGCTGGGGCGTCGCGGCCGCCCTCGCCCTGCGCGCCACGCACGCGATGATCCGCGGCGAGCTGGCCGCCGTCCGGCGCGACGGCGAGGCCAGCGCGGCCCTCTTCCGGGAGCTGGGCGACCGGTGGGGCCAGCTCCAGAGCGTGGCCCCGCTGGCGACCCTGGCCGAGATCGGCGGGGACTACGCGCGGGCCGAACGGCTGCTGAACGACGCGCTGATCATCGCGGAGGACCTGGACCTGGCCACCGAGGTCTCCCTCCTGCTCTCCCACCTCGGCCGGATCGCCCTGCTGACCGACGCCCCGGGCGCGGCCCGGGCGCTCCACGAGCGGGCCCGGCGGACGGCCGTGGCCCAGGGCTTCAAGTTCGGTGAGATCCACGCCGAGCTGGGCCAGGCGCTGTCGGCCCGGCGGGAGGGGGACCTCACCACTGCGGAAACGATCCTGCTGAAGATCCGGGACTGGTACGACGCGGTGTCGGCGGAGCCGGGCAATCCGCTGGTCCTCGACGAACTGGGCTTCGTCGCCGAGCTGCGCGGCGACGCGGTCGCCGCGTGGCTGCTGCACCGGGAGGCGCTCGGCATCGCCCGGCTGATCGGCGATCCGCGCGCGATGGCCCTGCCCCTGGAGGGCCTCTCCGGCGCCGCCGCGCTCGGCGGCGACCCCGGGCTGGCCGCGCTCCTCCTGGGCGCCGCCGCGAGCGCCCGCGCCTCGGCGGGCGCCCCCCTGCCGCCCGCCGAACGCGGCGACGTCGACCGCGTCACGGCGGGCGCGCGGGCGGCCCTGGGCGAGGAAGCGTTCGGGGTCGCCTTCGACCGGGGCGCCCGGCTGGGGCTGTCGGTGCTGGGGGTGCCGCGGGCGCCGCTGGGGGGCGCGTAGGCCGTACGGCCGGGGGCCGGGGGCCGGGGGCCGGGGGCCGGCGTCGGCGTCGGCGTCGCTCAGGGAGCGGGCGTGGGCGTGGGCGTCCAGGCGGCGACCAGGGCGAGCAGGCCGGGGAAGCGGGCGTCGAGGTCGTCGACGCGGACGTGGCTGCGGCGCTCCAGCCCGTACTGCCGCTGACGGGTGACGCCCGCCTCGCGGAGGGCCTTGAAGTGGTGGGTGAGCGAGGACTTGGGGCGGTCCAGCCCGAACCAGCCGCAGGGGTGGTCGAACCGCTCCGACTCCAGGAGGAGTTTGCGGACGATCCCCATGCGCAGGGGGTCGCTGAGCGCGCCCATGACCGTCTCCAGGCGGATCTCGTGGGCCGCGGGCTCCGGGAGGGGCTCCGGCAGGTCGTCGGGGGTGGGCAGGACCTTGATGACCTTGCCGGTTCCGGCTGTTGACGCCATGACCGCTCCCTCGCAGCGTGCCGTTTTCTTGTACGAGTCTGATCGTACTGCATGCTAAGTTCGACTCGACTCGTACTGGAGCTCGCCAAGGGGGACCCCTGTGACCATCACCCGTCCTGCGCCCGTGGAAGCGGCGGCGGCCGGTGCGCCCGCCACCGCCCCGGCCCGGTGGATCTGGCTGGCGGCCTGGCCCGTCACAGCGGTTTTCGTCCTCTCCAACGCGGCGACACCGCTGTACGGGCTGTGGCAACGCGACATCGGCTTCTCCAAGGGCACGATGACCGTCGTCTTCGCCTGCTACATCGTGGGCCTCATCGGCTCGTTGCTGGTCTCGGGCGTGGTCTCCGACCGGGTCGGCCGCAAGCCGGTCCTGCTCCCGGCGCTGGGGCTGGCGGTGCTGGCCTGCGGCATCTTCGCCACGGCCACGTCGGTGGTCGCGCTGATGGCGGCCCGTCTGTTCACGGGCGTCGCGGTCGGCGCGGTGGTCTCCGCGGGCATGGCGGCGGTGACGGACGTCGCCGGCCCCGGCCGCAAGCGCCTCGGCGCACTGCTGGCGTCCTGCGCGATGGTGCTCGGCGCGGGCCTGGGGCCGCTGCTGGCCGGTGTGCTCTCCGAGACGCTGCCGGGCCCGACGGCGACCGTCTTCCTGGCCGAGATCGCGCTGCTCGCCCTGGCGTTTGTGACCGTGCTGCGGATGCCGGTTTCCCGGCCGTCCTCGGCTACGGCTACGGGTGAGGGTGCCTGGATCCGGCTGCCCAAGGTGCCGCGGGGCGCCGGGCGTCAGCTGCTCCTCGGGATCGCGGTGTTCGCCCCCGGCATCACGTCGACGTCCTTCGTGCTCTCGCTCGGTCCGTCGCTGTTGTCCGGTCTGCTGGGTACCACCAGCCGTGTGGTCGCGGGTGCGATGGCCTTCGTGATGTTCCTCGCGGCCACGGGGGTGCAGTTCGCGGTGAAGGGGCTGCGGGTGCGGGCGATTCTGCTGGGCGGGGCGGGGAGTGTTGTGGCGGGCATGGTGGCTCTCATGGCCGCCGTGTGGACGTCGTCCGTCGCCCTTCTGGCCGCCGCCGCGGTTCTTGCCGGCGCGGGTCAGGGCATGGGCCAGCTCGGCGGCCTCTCCCTGCTGAACTCCACCGTCCCCGGCGACCGCCTCGCCGAGGCCAACGCCGCCCTGAACGTGGGCGGATACGTTCCGGCGGGAGCTCTGCCTGTCGCGGCGGGTTACTTGAGCGACGGGGTCGGGCTGACGGGCGGGGCGACGACGTTCGCGGTGGCGCTCGCCGCTTTGGCGGTGGGGGGTGGGGTGGTCGTGCTCGGGCGGGCCCGCGACTGAGCCGTCCCCGGCCCCGCCCTTTCCCCGTTTACCGGGGCTGCCGCCCCGGCCCCCGCCCCTCGCTCCTCCGGGGGTTGCCGCCCCTGGCTCCCGCCGCCGGCCTCCGGGGGCTTCGCCCCGGGCCCGGGCGAGGGTGCTCAGGTCCTGCGCAGCCGGGGCCCCGCGCCGGCTGCGCCCGCCCGGGCCGCGCCGCCCCTGGCGAGGGCGAAGCCCCTCGCTCGCCCCGGGCCGCGCCAGCCCGCCCAGCGGGCCGGGAGTGCGAGGCGGGGCGGGGGCTCGCCCCCGGGAGACGCGGGGACTCACCCGCCCCCGTCGAAGCCCAGCCGCACGGCGCCGTGGCGTTACGGCTCGACCACGACCTCCTGCGCCGCCGCCGTTCCCTCGCCCACGAGCAGCGCCGCGTCCACCGGGACGTTCCGCTTCACCAGGGCCAGGGCGATCGGGCCCTGCTCGTAGTGGCGTGCCGATGTCGTGACGAAGCCGAGCTGGCGGCCCTCGGGGCCGTCGGAGGCCAGGCGGACCGGGGCGCCGTGGGCCGGGAGGGTGACCTCGCTGCCGTCGAGGTGGAGGAAGACCAGGCGGCGCGGCGGCTTCCCCAGGTTGTGGACGCGGGCCACCGTCTCCTGGCCGCGGTAGCAGCCCTTCTGGAGGTGGACGGCCACGCCGATGAGGCCCAGCTCGTGGGGGATCGTCCGGTGGTCGGTCTCCAGGCCGAGCCGCGGGCGGTGGGCCTCGACGCGCAGGGCCTCGTAGGCGAGGATGCCCGCCGCCGGGCCGTGCGCGGCGGCGAAGGCCGGCAGGTCCGCGCGTGGCAGGAAGACCTCCCGGCCGTGGGACGTCTCGCGGGCCACGACGCCCTCGGGCGTCTCCGCGATCGAGCCGGCCGGCAGGTGGACCACCGCGATGTCGTCCGTCCGGTCGGCGACCTCGACCCGGTAGAAGAACTTCATGCTCTCCAGGTAGGCGATGAGCGCCTCCCGCGTGCCGGGCTCCACGTGCATCCAGGTCGTCTCACCGTCGTCGACCAGGTACAGGGCGTGCTCGATGTGGCCGTGCGGGGAGAGGATCAGGGCCTCCGTGGCCTGCCCCGCCGGGAGCTCGCTCACGTGCTGGGTGACGAGCAGGTGCAGCCAGCTCAGCCGGTCGGAGCCGGTGACGGTCAGGACGTCCCGGTGCGAGAGGTCCACGAAACCGGCCCCGCCGGCGAGCGCGCGCTGTTCGCGGAACAGGTCGCCGTAGTGCGCGGCGACCCCTTCGTCCGGCCCCTCGGCGGGGACGGCGCCGGGCAGCGACAGCAGCGGGCTCTTCGATTGACGCAGCATGGGGCCAAGCCTACGGCTCGGGGTCCGGCGCCTTCGAGGAGCAGTCGGCGCACCGGCCGAAGATCGCGAAGTGCTTCATGTCCGTCTCGAAGCCGAAGGTCTCGCGGAGCTTCGCGGTGAAGTCCGCCGCGACCGCCAGGTCGGCCTCGACGACACCCGTGCAGTCCCGGCACACGAGGTGTATGTGGTCGTGCCGGTCGGCGAGGTGGTAGGTCGGCGCCCCGTGCCCGAGATGGGCATGGCTGACCAGCCCCAGCTCCTCCAGCAGCTCCAGCGTCCGGTAGACCGTCGAGATGTTCACCCCGCCCGCGGTCCTGCGGACCTCGGTGAGGATGTCGTCCGGCGTCGCGTGTTCGAGCCGGTCCACGGCTTCCAGGACGAGCTGGCGCTGCGGGGTCAGCCGGTAGCCGCGCTTACGGAGGTCGCTCTGCCAGTCGGTGTCCACCACGCTCCCAGTCTAGGCAGCGTCACGCATCCCGTACCCCCTTCAGATACCCGGCGAGCGCGGCGATGGCCGACGGATTGCGGGGGCTCTCGACGAGATCGACGTAGTCGAGGACGAATACCCGGTCGTTCCTGATGGCCGAGACGCCCGCGAGCGGCGGGTAGGACATCAGGAACTTCTTCTTCTCCTCCGCGCCGACGGACCCGTAGTTGTTGATCACGATGACCTCGGGGTCCCGCTCGACGACCGTCTCCCAGCCGACCGTCACCCAGGAGTCCTTGAGGTCCTTCATCACATGGTCGCCGCCCGCCTTGGTGATGATGTCGTGCGGCCCGGCGAAGGCCCCGGCGGTCAGCGGCTTGTCCTTGCCGTCGTCGTAGAGGAAGACCCGCGGCGCCCGGCCGTCCTCCGGCACCGCCGCCCGGGCGTCGGCGACCTGCTTCTTGAAGCCGTCGACGAGCTTCCGCGCCCGGTCCTCGACGTCGAAGACCTTCCCGAGCGTCTCCAGGTCGGTGTAGAGCGCCTCCAGCGGCGGCATCACCCCGCGCGACGTGCCCGTGCCGCCGTTGTGGCAGGACTCGGTGAGGACGTACGAGCCCACGCCGACCTTCTTCAGCGCCTCCGGGGTGAAGCCGTTCCCCTCGCCGAAGCCGTAGTTCCAGCCCGCGAAGACCAGATCCGCCCTGGCGTCGAGGACGAGCTCCTTGTTGATCTCCTTCTTCGACAGCCACTTCACCTTGTCGTAGCCGCTCTTCCAGGGCGCGGCTCCCTTGTCGTCCCGGCTCGTGCGGTAGTCGGGCGCCACATAGCCGGCCATGTGGTCCTCCAGACCCAGCGCGAACATGATCTCGGCTATCCCGACGTCGTTGGTCACCACGCGCTCCGGCGCCTTGTCGTACGTCGTCTTCACACCACAGTTGGAGATCGTCACCGGGTAGTGGCCGCCGGACGCCGCCTTCGACTGTTTGCCGTCGGGAGCGTCCGAAACCTTGGCGCCACAGCTCGTGAGGGTGATGGCGGTGAGAACGGCGAGGGTGATGCGGGCGGTTCGCATGCGGAGGTTCCTTACGGGAGGCGGTCGAAGAGCAGCTGCGGGGCGCCGGAGACCGGGTGCGGCACGCGGTGCGCCCGTACGCCGAAGACCTCGGCCAGCAGCTCGGCGGTCAGCACGGAATGCGGCGGCCCGGACGCGACGACGCGCCCACCGGCGACGACGTACAGCGCGTCGCAGTACCCGGCGGCGAGATTGAGGTCGTGCAGCGCGGCCAGCACCGTCACCCCCGACTCGCGCACCAGCGACAGGACCTCCAGCTGCTGGGCGATGTCCAGGTGGTTCGTCGGCTCGTCCAGGACGAGCACCCGCGGCTCCTGGGCCAGCGCCCGCGCGATCAGCACCCGCTGCTTCTCGCCCCCGGACAGCGACAGGAAGCCCCGCCCGGCCAGGTGCGAGGCGCCCACCCGCGCCAGCGCAGCCGCGCACACCTCGGCGTCCACCTCGGTGGCCCGGCCGCCCGGGCCCTGGTGCGGCAGCCGGCCCATGGCCACGACCTCGGCGGCCGTGAAGTCGAACTCGCCGCCCGACTCCTGCGGCAGCGCCGCCAGCCGCCGCGCCCCCTCGCGGGCGGTGAGCGCGTGGAGATCGTCGCCGTCCAGCAGCACCCGCCCGGCGGCCGGCCGCAGCGCCCGGTAGACGCAGCGCAGCAGGGTGGACTTGCCGCTGCCGTTCGGCCCCACCAGCCCCACGAACTGCCCGCTGCCCGCCCTCAGCGCGATGTCCTCCACCAGCCGCGCGCCCGCGATGTCGACCGCGAGCCCCTCGATGTCGACCCGCATCACGAACCCCCGAAGACATAGCCGCGCCGCCGCATCAGCAGCACGAAGCAGGGCACCCCGATCAGCGCGGTGATCACCCCGACCGGCAGCTCCACCGGCGCCAGCAGCAGCCGGGAGACGACGTCCACCCACAGCAGGAGCACCGCGCCCATGAGCGGCGCCACGGCGAGCACCCGGCGGTGGTCGGCGCCGACGAGCATGCGGGTGACGTGCGGGACCATCAGCCCCACGAAGCCGATCGCTCCGCTGACGGCCACCACGGCCCCGGTGACCGCGGCCGTCACCACGAACAGCACCCGTCGCAGCCGCTCGGCGTCCACGCCCAGCGTGGCGGCGGTCTCGTCGCCCATGGCCAGCGCGTTCAGGCGCGGCGCCGACCACAGCAGATACCCGGTCCCGGCCAGCACCACGGCCGCCGCGATCGGCACGGACGACCAGGTGGCCCCGCCCAGGCTGCCCAGCAGCCACATCATCGCCGAGCGCGCCGCCTCGCCCCGGTCGGCGCTGAACACCATGAGCGTGGTGATCGCGGAGAAGCCGTAGTACATCGCGCTGCCGGTCAGTACCAGCCGCAGCGGCGTCAGCCCGTGCCGGGTGCGCGCCGCCGCGTAGACGAGCGCCATCGCGGCCAGCGCGGAGGTGAACGCGGCACCGGACAGCGCCCACACGCCGAGCGAGCCCAGCGCCCCGAAGAGCAGTACGGCGTTGGCGCCCACGGCGGCGCCGGAGGAGATGCCGAGGACGAACGGATCGGCGAGGGCGTTGCGCACCATCGCCTGTACGCCCACCCCGATGGCCGACAGCCCCGCGCCGACGACGGCGGCCAGCAGGGCGCGCGGGAGGCGCAGCTCCCAGACGATCGTGTACGCCGGGACCTCGTCCGGCGCGATGGTCCCGCCGCTCAGCCCCGCCCACAGATGGCGCGTCGTCCGGCCCCAGCCGACGCCGGACGCGCCGAGCGCCACACAGCACAGCAGGGAGACGAGGAGGGCGGCGGAGAGGGCTGCCAGAAGGGGCGGCAGGGGGAGCCTGCGGGGGTGCGCCACGGGCGGTACGCCTTCGCCTCGGGCCGTGGCTCCGCGCGCGAAAGCGAAAACGCCGTAAACGCGTACGGGTGTCCCCTCGCAGTCCACGGCGAGTGAGCTGGGAACCACGCCGCCGTGGGTGATCGGGCTCGCGGAAGGCCCCGTCAGAGGGCCTTCCGCCTACCGATGGGGGTCCCCCCATGCCGTTCAGGCCCTGGGGGAGGGTCAGCGCCGGACTTCGACCGGACTTCCCCCGCGGGGCGCGAAAGAGGTTACTTTTCCTCGGGCTTGTACGGCGTGCCGTCGGGGTTGAAGAAGGAGACGCCGTCCGGCAGGTCGTCGGGCAGGTTGCGCGCCCAGTCCTGGAGTTCCGCCGGGACCTTCTTCAGCTGCGCCGACATGTACGGGCGCAGCGGCACCTCGGGGGTGGCCTTCTCGCCGACCCACATCAGGTCGCCCTTGACGTAGCCGTACAGGCGCTTGCCGCCCGAGTACGGGCCGGAGGCGGCGGTCCGCGCCACGGCGTCCGTGGCGATGTCGATCTGCGGCTTCTGGTCGGCCATTTCGCCGTACCAGACCTCGACGACACCGGTGTCGCGGATCATGACGATCTCGACCTTGCGGTTCTTGTCGATCCGCCAGTAGCCGGTCTCGGTCTCCAGCGGCTTGACCGGCTTGCCGGCGGCGTCCAGCACCCAGGAGCGCGAGACGTACTCGAGGAAGTCCCGGCCGTCGTGGCTGAAGACGACTTCCTGCCCGAAGTTGCACTTCTCGGAGCCGGGGAAGTCGTGGACGCCCGCGCCCTCCCACGTGCCGAGGAGGAACGCCAGGGGGACCAGGTCGGGGTGAAGGTCGGACGGAATCTCGATCATGGGCTCAGGCGATCTGTAGGCGGTGCGGAGAACGGGGTCAGCGCTGGCCCTGGTACAGCTTCTTCCAGGTCAGGCCCGCGAAGGCCATGACGCCGACGGCGACCAGTACCAGCAGGGTGGTGAAGAAGCCTTCAAGCACGAGCGCGCTCCTCGGTCGGAGTGGAGATCAATGTCGGTACGGACCGGACAGGAGTCTAGTCGGCCGCCTCGGGGACGGCGCTGTGAGGTCTGTCGTCCCGCCGTCCTAGAGTGACCGGCATGGCGAACGCGAAGAAGCTCGTGATCAAGGTGACGGCGGGCGCGGACGCGCCCGAGCGGTGCTCGCAGGCGTTCACGGTGGCTGCCGTGGCCGTGGCCAGCGGTGTCGAGGTGTCGCTGTGGCTGACGGGGGAGTCGTCGTGGTTCGCGCTGCCCGGGCGCGCCGCGGAGTTCGAGCTGCCGCACGCGGCGCCGCTGCCGGACCTCATCGACGGGATCCTCGCCGGGGGCGGGATGATCACGCTGTGCACGCAGTGCGCGGCGCGGCGCGGGATCGAGGAGAAGGACCTGATCGAGGGCGCCCGGATCGCGGGCGCGCAGGTGTTCGTCAGCGAGGCGATGGCGGACGGCACGCAGGCGCTCGTCTACTGATCCGCTACTGATCCGCCGAGACCCGGTTTCAGTCGCGGCCCCAGGGGTCGCGTGGCCCCTGGCGGCGCTTGCCGTCCAGCTCGTCCCACCATTCGTCCGACTTCGGGTCGCCCGATGGATCGTCCCACCAGCGGTCCTCGGGCCCCCGGCGGTTCGCGACGATGGCCGCGACCGGCGGGATGACCATGGCGAAGAGGCACAGTCCCACGGCGGCCGGCACCGACCACAGGCGTACGACGGCCCATGCCATGACGAAGAGGAAGATGCAGGTCCCCATCATGGCGAAGTAGAGGTGCTTGCGCCGGGAGTACACGCTTTCACGGTACGACCGTGGGGCGGCCCGCGCGAAGGGCGCGCGAAGGGCCGCACCCCCACAAGGCGTCCAACCCCGGGGTGCGGCCCTTCGAGTCCCGTGGCCGTTCGAACGGCCGGCCTCAGACGGTGATGACGACGTCCGCCAGCGCGCCCTTCTCGGTGAGCACGACCTTGCGGTCGGCCGTGGCGCCCGGGACGAGCGCGCGGACCGTCCACGTGCCCTCGGCCGCGTAGAAGCGGAACTGCCCGGTCGCGGATGTGGGCACCTCCGCCGTGAAATCGCCGTGCGAGTCCAGGAGCCGGACGTAGCCGGCGACGGGCTCGCCGTCGCGGGTCACCGAGCCCTGGATGGTGGTCTCACCGGCCTTGGCGGTCGAGGCGTCGGGGCCGCCTGCTTTCGCTCCACACATGTGCGTTCCTTTCCGTTGGCGCGGGGTGCTTGGCGCGGGGTGCTCGGCTCGGAGGCTCAGCCGCCGGCGCCGAGCTCGATCGGCACGCCCACGAGGGAGCCGTACTCGGTCCAGGAGCCGTCGTAGTTGCGGACGTTCCGCTGTCCGAGCAGCTCGTGGAGGACGAACCAGGTGTGCGCCGAGCGCTCGCCGATGCGGCAGTAGGCGATGGTGTCCTTGGCGAGGTCCACGCCCGCGCCCCGGTAGAGCTCCGTGAGCTCGTCGTCGGACTTGAACGTGCCGTCGTCGTTGGCCGACTTCGACCACGGGATGTTGCGCGCGGTCGGGACGTGGCCCGGGCGCTGCGACTGCTCCTGCGGGAGGTGCGCCGGGGCGAGCAGCTTGCCGCTGAACTCGTCGGGGGAGCGCACGTCGACGAGGTTGAGCTCGCCGATGGCGGCCAGGACGTCGTCGCGGAAGGCGCGGATGGACGCGTCCTGCGGCTGCGCCCGGTAGTCGGTCTGCGGCCGCCCCGGCACCTCGGCGACGAGGTCGCGGGAGTCGAGCTCCCACTTCTTGCGGCCGCCGTCGAGGAGCTTCACGTCCTGGTGGCCGTAGAGCTTGAAGTACCAGTAGGCGTAGGACGCGAACCAGTTGTTGTTGCCGCCGTAGAGGACGACGGTGTCGTCGTTGGCGATGCCCTTCTCGGACAGCAGCTTCTCGAAGCCGGCCTGGTCGACGAAGTCGCGGCGGACCGGGTCCTGAAGGTCGGTCTTCCAGTCGATCCGGATGGCGGTCTTGATGTGGTTCTTGTCGTACGCGGACGTGTCCTCGTCCACCTCGACGATGACGGTCGTGGGGTGGTTTTCGTCGATGCGGGCCTGGACCCAGTCGGCGTCCACCAGGACGTCACTGCGGCTCATGCTGATCTCCTCCGGGGCGGTTGCTGGCGTGCCGGTGCGCGGCGCGTGCGCGTGGTGCGGTGAGCGGGTACGCGGCACCGCGCGGCGAGTGGAGCGGTGGTGCGGGGAGGCGGCCGAGGGGCCGGAAAGGGGTCCGTTAAACGGTCCCCGTCAGACACGGCGACACAGCATGGCGGCAACACGGCACAGGTCCACTGCCCGCCGCTTGGTGAGATCCGCCTGTCGCTTCATAAGGGGGATCGTAGGGAGGGGCGGGAGCCCTGTCACCGGGGTGCCGGATAATGAGACGAAAGATCCCACATATTGGGATCGAGATCTCCACGGAAGGCTCGCCGACCCCCGTCCGGCCCTTCCGCGGGCTCGCGTGGACTGATGTGCGGACGGGGGCGTCTCGTACCGTGGACGGGGGTCTCAGCCCGTCAGGTTGACGTCGGTGCCGGTGAGGGTGATGTCGATGCCGTTCGGCGTGGCGACGACCGTGTCGAGCTTGATGCCCCTGGGCAGGCCCGTGATCTTCCGGTCGAAGTCGGTCTTCTCGCGGATCTTCCGCTCCAGGCCGGGGATGCCCTGCGCGGGGACCTCGTTCGCCCGGACGCGGACGGTGTCGCCGTTCACGACCGTCACGGTCGAGACCACGCTCTGCTGCGACGTCTGGCCCATGACGGTGACCTTGCCGGAGACCTTCACCTGGTTGCCGCCGGTGGTGTCCTTGCCGCCGTAGCCGACGGTGGCGTCGGGGTCGCCGGTGGCCTTGGTCAGCTCCTCGTAGGTGAGGTGCGCGGTGCCGCTCGCGCGGCCGGCGGTGGCGGAGGTGTAGCTGCTGTCGACGCGGACGTCGTGCAGGGTGGCGTCGAAGCCGCTCACCGTGATGGAGCGGTCGCCCGTGCCGGCGGTGACGCCGCCGTCGAGCTTGATCTCGACCTCGTCGAGTTGCGAGCTCGCGACCTGGGTGAGGAAGGGGAATCCCTTGATGGAGACGTCCGGGGTGCCGGAGAGGCCCTGGCTGCTGCGGATCTTGTCGGCGACCTGGCTTTCGGCGAAGTAGACGGCCGCACGGTCGGCGCCCATGAACAGGGCCGCCAGGATTATGGCGGCGATCAGGAGCCTGCGTATCGCGCGCATCGGTTCGTTCGTCCCCCACTCTTGGTCAGGCTTTCCCGTGAGCCTAACCGGATGGGGGTGGTGGGTGGCAGGGCCGGGTGTCACCGGTCTGTAACCGTTTGGGGGTTCTTGCCCCGCGAACGCCGGACGGGCCGACAAGGTCAGCCCGTCCGGCGTTCGCGGACCGGAGGTCCGGGGGCGGAGCCCCCGAAAACTCCCTAGCCCAGCGCCCGCCCCAGCACGTACACCGCCGGCGCCGCCAGCGCCAGCGGCAGTGCGACGCCCGCCGTCAGGTGGACGAAGCGGGACGGGTAGTCGTAGCTGGCGACGCGCAGGCCGACCAGGGCGCAGACGCCGGCCGCCAGGCCGAGCAGCGCGGCCGAGGCGCCGAAGCCGGTCAGCTGGCCGCCCGCGATGCCCGCGCCCGTCGCGGCGATCAGCGCGACGACGGGGGCGGCGACCGAGGGCAGCGGCAGGGCGCGGGCCAGGACGGCCGCGGCCACGCCGAGCGCGCCGATCACCACCGCGTCGGAGTCGGCCGCCAGGTGGGCGCCCGCCATGACGGCCAGGGCCGTCGAGGCGGTGGCCGCCGTCAGCCCGTAGAGCCGCTCGTCCGGCGCGGCGTGACTGCGCAGCTGGAGGACGACGACCAGCAGGATCCATACGCCGAGGGTGCCGAGGAGGACCGTCGGCGCCTTGGCCGTGTCGGTGGCCAGCAGGCCGATGTCGGCGGCCACGCCGCCGAGGAAGGCCAGCGCGATGCCCTGCCGGGCGGGCCACATGCCGTTCAGCCGGAACCAGCCCGCCGCCGTCACCGCCTGGAGCAGCACCACGGGCACGGCCAGCGCGGGCCGCCCCAGCGGCGCCACGGCGGCCAGCAGGCCGGCGAGCACGGCGGTGATCAGCGCCGGCTGGAGACCGGGCGACACGATCTGCGCGCGGCCCTCCGCCTTCGCCTTCTCGGCCGCGGTCATCGGCCGCTCGGCCACCTCACCGGCGACCGGCGCCGCCGCCGTCACGACCACGCCCTCCGGACGGGGCACCGGCAGCGCCCCGGCCCCGGCGGGCTCGTAGCCGGACGGCCGCTGCCGGTCCCAGGGCGACGCCGCGCCCTCGCCGCCGCCCGTCGGCCACGAAGCGTCGTACGCGGGCGCGGGCGTGACCGGGGCCGCGGGGGCCTGCTCCCGGCTCTCGCCGATCGGCTGCTGCCAGGTGTGGGTCTCCCAGGTCTGGGTCTGCCAGGTCTGGGTGTGCGGCTCGTCGTGCTGCTGGTAGTCCTGCTGGGCCTGCGGCCACGCGGCGGGCTGCTGGTGCGCCGCGTGCTGGTGCTGCGCCTGCTGCGCCTGCTGCGCGTCGTAGCCGTAGCCGTAGCCGTATGCCGAACCGTCGGCCTGCCCGTCCGGCCCGTGGTCGTACGACCCGTAGCCCTGCTGCGGCTGCTCGTACTGCGGGTACTGCCCGTGCTGGTCGTACCGGTCATAGGGATTGCGGTGGTGCTGTTCGCTCATGCTGCCGGGTCACCCTCCTGCGAAGGGCGGGAGCACCTCGACCGTGCCGCCCTCGGTCAGTCGGACCGTCGAGTGGTCGCGCGTGCCGACAGGGTCACCGTTCACGAGGAACGAGCAGCGCGTGAGCACTCGCGCGAACTCCGGCGCCGTTTCGTGCGTCCGCCGGGCCGCGACCAGCGCGTCCGCGAGCGTCCGCGCGGCGTACGGCTCCTCGGCCGTGCCCGCGGCGGCCTTGGCCGCGGCCCAGTACCGGATCGTGCCGGCCGGAGGTTCCGGCGGCCCCGGCTGTGCCGGCAGTGATGCCGGACGAGCCGTGTGTGTCGTCGCCACGGCGACCCCTTTCGGTTTCTTGCCGCCTCCATGATGACGGGTGCCGGGCCCGGCATGTCCCCGCCCGGTAAAGGAGAGGCCCCATCGAGAGGTGCTCGCATAGGCTTCTTGTGTGTTGGTGCGACTTCTACGGTCGTCTTTGCGGCCCTACTCCGGAGCGATCGCGCTGATCGTGCTCTTGCAGCTCGTTCAGACCCTCGCCACCCTCTACCTCCCCAATCTCAACGCGGACATCATCGACAAGGGTGTCGTCAAAGGCGATACCGGATACATCCTGAGCACCGGCGGGCTGATGCTCGCCGTGACCCTCGCGCAGATCGTCTGCGCCATCGGCGCGGTGTACTACGGCGCCCGGACGGCCATGGCGGTCGGCCGGGACCTGCGCGCCGCGGTCTTCGACCGGGTCCAGTCCTTCTCCGCGCGTGAGGTGGGGCAGTTCGGGGCGCCCTCGCTGATCACCCGCACGACCAATGACGTCCAGCAGGTCCAGATGCTGACCCTGATGGCGTTCACGCTGATGGTGTCGGCGCCGATCATGTGCGCGGGCGGCATCGTCCTGGCCGTCCAGCAGGACGTGCCGCTGTCCGCGCTGCTGCTGGTGATCGTCCCGGTCCTGGCGGCGATCGTGGGCGTGATCATCTGGCGGATGCGGCCGGTGTTCCGCGGGGTGCAGGCCCGCATCGACACGGTCAACCGGGTGCTGCGCGAGCAGATCGCGGGCATCCGCGTCATCCGCGCGTTCGTCCGCGACGACCACGAGCGGAAACGATTCCGGAACGCCAACGCCGAGCTGATGGACGTCTCGCTGCGCGCGGGCCGGCTGATGTCGCTGATGTTCCCGTCCGTGATGCTGGTCGTGAACCTGTCCTCGATCGCCGTCGTGTGGTTCGGCGGCCACCGCATCGGGGACGGCGGCATGGAGATCGGCGCGCTCACGGCGTTCATCAGCTATCTGATGCAGATCCTGATGTCGATCATGATGGCCACCTTCATGTTCATGATGGTGCCGCGCGCCGAGGTCTGCGCCGAGCGCATCCAGGAGGTCCTGACCACCGAGTCCAGCGTGGCACCGCCCGCCGTCCCGGTGACCGAGCTGCGGGGGCGCGGGCACCTGGAGCTGCGCACGGTGGAGTTCGGCTACCCGGGCGCCGAGGAGCCGGTGCTCCGGGACGTCTCCCTGGTGGCCAGGCCCGGCGAGATCACGGCCGTCATCGGCTCCACGGGCAGCGGCAAGTCGACCCTGCTGGGCCTCATCCCGCGGCTGTTCGACGCCACCGGGGGCGCCGTCCTCGTCGACGGCGTGGACGTACGGGAGCTGGAGCCGGCCGCGATGTCGGAGGCCGTGGGGCTCGTCCCCCAGAAGCCGTACCTCTTCTCCGGCACCGTCGCCTCCAACCTTCGCTACGGACGCCCCGACGCGACCGACGAGGAGCTGTGGCAGGCGCTGGAGACCGCGCAGGCCCGTGAATTCGTCGCGGCCATGGACGGGATGCTGGAGGCGCCGATCTCCCAGGGCGGCACCAATGTCTCCGGTGGTCAGCGGCAGCGTCTGGCGATCGCGCGGGCCCTGGTCCGCAAGCCGGAGATCTACCTCTTCGACGACTCCTTCTCCGCCCTCGACTACGCGACGGACGCCCGGCTGCGGGCCGCGCTGTCGCATGAGACCGGGGACGCGACGGTGGTGATCGTCGCGCAGCGGGTGTCGACCATCCGCGACGCCGACCGCATCGTGGTCCTCGACGAGGGCCGGGTCGTCGGCACGGGCACCCATACCGAACTGATGGGGACGAACGAGACCTACCGGGAGATCGTGCTCTCCCAGCTCACCGAGGAGGAGGCGGCGTGACGTCCCTGGAGAAGCCCGCCGCGCCCACCGCCGGCGGCCCGGACGGCAAACCCGGCGGCCCGGACGGAACACCCGGCGGACCGGGCGGCAAGCCCGGGGGCGGTCCCGCCGCCCCCCAGCGTCGAGGACCGGCGCCCGCCGTCGGCATAGCCCGCTTCATGGGCGGCCAGCCCACCGAGAAGTCCATGGACTTCGCCGGCTCCGGCCGCCGTCTCCTCGCCCGGCTGCGCCCCGAGCGTGCGGTCGTCTCCATCGCCCTGGCGCTCGGTGTGGCCAGCGTGGGGCTGGCCGTCATCGGCCCCAAGGTCCTCGGCCACGCCACCGACCTGATCTTCGCCGGTGTCGTCGGCGCCCAGATGCCGGCCGGCGCCACCAAGGCCGAGGTCCTGGCCGGGATGCGGCAGCAGGGCAACGGCAAGATCGCCGACGTGCTCTCCGGCGTGGACTTCGTGCCGGGCCACGGCATCGACTACGGCGCCATCGGCACGGTGCTGCTGTGGGTGACGCTGATCTACGTGGGCTCGTCCCTCTTCCAGCTCGTCCAGGCCCGCATCGCCACGAACGTCGTCCAGAAGGCCGTGTTCCGGCTGCGCGAGGAGGTCGAGGAGAAGCTCGGCCGGCTGCCGCTGAGCTACTTCGACAAGCAGCAGCGCGGCGAGGTCCTCTCCCGGGCCACCAACGACATCGACAACATCGCGCAGACCCTCCAGCAGACCCTCAGCCAGATCATGGCCTCCCTGCTGACGATCGTCGGCGTGCTGGCGATGATGTTCTGGATCTCCTGGCTGCTGGCCCTGGTCGCCCTGGTGACCGTGCCGGTGTCGATCATCGTCGCCACCCGGATCGGCAAGCGGGCACAGCCGCAGTTCGTCGCGCAGTGGAAGTCCACGGGCAAGCTCAACGCCCACATCGAGGAGATGTACACCGGCCACTCGCTGGTGAAGGTCTTCGGCCGCCAGAAGGAGTCCGCCGAGACCTTCCGCAAGGAGAACGACGAGCTCTACGAGGCCGGCTTCAAGGCACAGTTCATCTCGGGCCTGATCCAGCCCGCGATGATGTTCATCGGCAACCTCAACTACGTGCTCGTCGCCGTGGTCGGCGGTCTGCGCGTGGCGACCGGTTCGCTGTCGATCGGTGACGTCCAGGCGTTCGTGCAGTACTCGCGCCAGTTCAGCCAGCCGCTGACCCAGGTGGCCTCCATGGCCAACCTGGTCCAGTCCGGTGTGGCCTCGGCCGAGCGCGTCTTCGAGCTGCTCGACGCGGAGGAGCAGTCCGCCGACCCGGTGGACGCGCGCCGTCCGGACCACGTACGTGGCGAGGTCGCCTTCGAGAAGGTCTCCTTCCGCTACGAGCCCGACCGCCCCCTCATCGAGGAGCTGTCGCTGACGGTCCGGCCCGGCCAGACCGTCGCCATCGTCGGCCCGACCGGCGCCGGCAAGACCACGATGGTCAATCTGCTGATGCGGTTCTACGAGGTCAACGGCGGCCGCATCACGCTCGACGGCGTCGACGTCGCGCAGATGTCCCGGGAGGAGCTGCGCTCCCACATCGGCATGGTCCTCCAGGACACCTGGCTCTTCGGCGGCACGATCGCGGAGAACATCGCCTACGGCGCCCCCGAGGGCGTCTCCATGGACAAGATCGTGGAGGCGGCGAAGGCCACCCACGTCGACCGCTTCGTCCGTACGCTGCCCGACGGCTACGAAACGGTGATAGACGACGAGGGTTCCAACGTCAGCGTCGGCGAGAAGCAGCTGATCACCATCGCGCGGGCCTTCCTCGCCGAGCCGGAGATCCTCGTCCTCGACGAGGCCACCAGCTCCGTCGACACCCGCACCGAGGTGCTGATCCAGCAGGCCATGGGCCGGCTGCGGACCGGGCGTACCAGCTTTGTGATCGCCCACCGCCTCTCGACCATCCGGGACGCGGACGTGATCCTCGTGATGGAGTCCGGCCGGATCGTGGAGCAGGGTACCCACGACTCGCTGCTGGCGACGGGCGGGGCGTACGCCCGGCTGTACGAGGCGCAGTTCGCGGAGCCGGTCGCGGAGGCGTAGCAGCATCGGGGCGCGCGCCGTCGTGACGGCGCGCGCCCCGGCGCGTGCTCCCATGCGCCGTCTGTGCCGCATCGCACCCCCATCCGGCCGTCCGCCGGCCGGTGGGTGCGCGAGACTGGACGGTGCGGGACGCTCCGCCCCGCGACCGCTGCGCCACAGGCCTTCCGCTGTCAAGAGTGCGATGCGATGACCACTCGAAGTGACCGACGAAACACAAGCTCATGCAAAATCGTCCGCGCCGTCGAAAGTCGGGTGGGTTATTCTGCTGCGCAGAGAGGATCCGGGCAGAGTGGCCCCCGGGTCCTTTTGTGCATTCGGACGACGAGCAGTGCCCCAACCGTCCTCGCAGGGACCGAGGAGGAACCGACGTAATGGGCGAGCGAAGCGCACGACAAGAGAGCGCGACCCCGACGGGTCGTACGAGTACCAGTGCCAGTACCAGTACGAGCCGTACGAGGACCCGGGCGGGTGGTTGCCGATGAGCTCCCTGCTCCTCCTGACCAATGCCCTGCAGCCCTCGACCGAGGTGCTGCCCGCGCTCGGTCTGCTGCTGCACAGCGTGCGTGTGGCCCCCGCCGAGGGCCCGGCCCTCGTGGACACCCCCGGGGCCGACGTCATACTGATCGACGGCCGCCGCGACCTGCCCCACGTCCGCAGCCTCTGCCAGCTGCTGCGCTCCACCGGACCGGGCTGCCCGCTGCTCCTCGTCGTCACCGAGGGCGGCCTCGCCGCCGTCACCGCCGACTGGGGCGTCGACGACGTCCTCCTCGACACGGCGGGCCCCGCCGAGGTCGAGGCGCGGCTGCGGCTGGCCATGGGACGCCAGCAGATCTCCATGGACGACAGCCCGATGGAGATCCGCACCGGCGACCTCTCCGTGGACGAGGCCACCTACAGCGCCAAGCTCAAGGGCCGGGTCCTGGACCTGACCTTCAAGGAATTCGAGCTGATCAAATACCTCGCGCAGCACCCCGGCCGGGTGTTCACCCGTGCCCAGCTGCTCCAAGAGGTCTGGGGCTACGACTACTTCGGGGGTACGCGCACGGTGGACGTCCACGTCCGGCGGCTGCGCGCCAAGCTGGGCCCCGAGCACGAGTCCTTGATCGGCACCGTCCGGAACGTGGGCTACCGGTTCGTGCTGCCGGAGAAGGCGGAGAAGGGGAAGGCCGAGTCCTCGGGCTCCTCCGCGTCCACCGCCTCCACCGCCTCCGCCGGGAGGCAGGCGCCGGAGCAGTTGCCGAACGGCTCACGGAACGGCTCTCGGGACGGGTCGCACAGCGCCTCCCTTAGTGACCGAACCGAGGCCGTTCGCCCGGTGAAACGGTAGGTGGACCCGCGTAGACTGCCGCGCGTGGCCAAGGTGACGCGGGACGATGTGGCAAGGCTTGCGGGGACGTCGACCGCGGTCGTCAGCTACGTCATCAACAACGGACCGCGCCCGGTGGCACCGGCGACGCGGGAGCGAGTGCTGGCCGCGATCAAGGAGCTGGGGTACCGGCCCGACCGGGTCGCCCAGGCGATGGCCTCACGACGGACGGACCTCATAGGCCTGATCGTCCCGGACGCGCGCCAGCCCTTCTTCGCGGAGATGGCGCACGCGGTCGAGCAGGCGGCGGCCGAGCGCGGGAAGATGGTCCTCGTCGGGAACTCCGACTACCTCGACGAGCGCGAAGTGCACTACCTGCGCGCCTTCTTGGGCATGCGCGTCTCCGGCCTGATCCTGATCAGCCAGGGCCCCAGCGAGACCGCCGCCATGGAGATCGACGCCTGGGACGCCCGGATCGTCCTGATGCACCGTCGGCCCGACGCGATCGACGACGTGGCCGTCGTGACCGACGACGTCGGCGGCGCCCAGCTCGCCACGCGCCACCTCCTGGAGCACGGCCACCCGTACGTCGCCTGCCTCGGGGGCACGGAGGTGACGCCGGCCATAGGGGACCCGGTCACCGACCACGTCGAGGGCTGGCGGCGCGCCATGCGCGAGGCCGGGTTGTCCCTGGAGGGCCGGCTCTTCCAGGCCCCCTACAACCGCTACGACGCGTACAAGGTCGCCCTGGAGCTCCTCTCCCGCCCCGACCGGCCGTCGGCCCTGATGTGCGCCACCGACGACCAGGCCATCGGCGTGCTGCGGGCCGCCCGCGAGCTGCGCATCGACGTGCCGGGGGAGCTGGCCGTCGCCGCCTTCGACGACGTGAAGGAAGCGGCGCTGACGGACCCGCCGCTCACCACCGTCGCCTCCGACCGGCAGGCGATGGCCCGCGCGGCGGTCGACCTCGTCCTCGACGACGGCCTCCGCTTCGCCGGCTCCCGCCGCGAGCGCTTGAAGCAGTTCCCGTCGCGTCTGGTAATCCGCCGCTCCTGCGGCTGTGGCTGACCCGCCCCGGTTGTGGGCCGCCGCCCGCCCCCGGGGCCGTGGGCTGCCCCCGCCCCCGGGGTTGTGGGCAATCGTCCCGCAGGGCTGGGGGCACCTCCCAGCGGTAGCCGGGGGAGGGTGGGCACAATCCGACCACGGACGGACGTGCACCACGGCGGGGCGCCCCCGGGCTGCGGCACGTGAGGATTCCGCCGGACCCTCGCCGTACGGGCCGCTCACCGTCGCGGCGGGAGAGAGCCCCGGTCCCGCCCCTTCCCGAAACCGGGGGCAAGCCCCCGGCCCCCCAGGCGGGACGCGGCTCCTTATGCCGGGTGAACAGGGTTCTGCACCCCTTCTCAGCCCGTCCTCAGACTCCTCTCATCATCGCGGCGCACAGTCGTACCCATGACGGAAACCCCCCGCCCCGGCGGCCCCCAGGACCCTGGTCAGTACCCCGCGCCCCCGGCGTACTCCCCGTACGCCCAGTTCGCAGAGCCGGCTGCCCCGGCGGGGCCGGGGATGTCCACCCCGCCCTACCCCGCATCCCACCGCGCCCGCGCCAAGCGCCCGATCGCGCTGTTCGCCGCCGCGGCGATCGTCGCGGCCGTGGTCGGCGGCGGGTCCGCGGCCCTCGTCGGAGAGCTGACCAGTGGGCGCGGCGGGGACAGCAGCCAGTCCACCCCCGTCCAGAACGCCTCCGTCAAGGGCACCGGCGTCTCGGCCGTGGCCAACGCCCTCAGCCCCAGCATCGTCGAGATCAAGGCGACGACCGCCTCCGGCCAGTCCACCGGCTCCGGCGTGATCATCACCGGTGACGGTGAAGTGATCACCAACAACCATGTGGTCGCCGGCGCCGACGAGGTCAAGGTCGGCCTCAGCGACGGCACCTCCAAGACCGCCAAGGTCGTCGGCACCGACCCCGACAAGGACCTCGCCCTCATCAAGATCCAGGACGTCAAGGGCCTCAAGGCCGCCAAGCTCGGCGACTCCGGCAAGATCAGGGTCGGCGACCAGGTCGTCGCCATCGGCTCCCCCGAGGGCCTGACCGGCACCGTGACCAGCGGCATCGTCTCCGCCCTCAACCGCGACGTGACCGTCTCCAAGGAGCAGGGCGGCAGCGGCAGCCAGGGCCGGCAGCGTCAGCAACAGCAGCGCGGCCTCCCGCAGTGGCCGTTCGAGTTCGGCGGCAACCAGTACAACGGCGACACCGGCTCCTCCAAGACCACGTACAAGGCCATCCAGACCGACGCCTCCCTCAACCCCGGCAACTCCGGCGGCGCCCTCATCGACATGAACGGCGAGATCATCGGGATCAACTCCGCCATGTACAACGCGGGCGCCAGTGACACCGCCGGCAGTGTGGGCCTCGGCTTCGCCATCCCGGTCAACACGGTCAAGGCCGACCTGGCCAAGCTGCGAGCGGGCGGCAGTGGCAGCTGAGAAAGCGCCGGGCGTGCGAGGCTGAGGAGAGAGAGCACCTGAACCCGCCCAGTGAGATCCGTGAGGTACCGCCGATGAGCCCCGCCGAGCACGGCGAGACGCCCGCCCGCATCCTGATCGTGGACGACGAGCCCGCCGTGCGCGAGGCGCTGCGCCGCAGCCTCGTCTTCGAGGGCTATGCGACCGAGCTGGCCGTCGACGGACTGGACGCGGTCGAGCGGGTCGCCGCCCATCGCCCCGACATGATCGTGCTCGACGTGCTGATGCCCCGCATGGACGGCCTGACGGCCGCCCGCCGGATGCGCGCCTCCGGAGTGACCGTCCCCATCCTGATGCTGACCGCCCGCGACACGGTCGGCGACCGCGTCACCGGCCTCGACGCCGGTGCCGACGACTACCTCGTCAAGCCCTTCGAGCTGGACGAGCTGCTGGCCCGCATCCGCGCGCTGCTGCGCCGCAGCTCCTACGCCACCGTCCCCGCGCCCGCGGACACCGACTCGCAGACGCTGTCCTTCGGCGATCTGCGCATGGACCTCGCCACCCGCGAGGTGACCCGGGGCGAACGGCGCGTGGAGCTGACCCGGACCGAGTTCACCCTGCTGGAACTGTTCCTGACGCACCCCCGTCAGGTGCTCACCCGGGAGCAGATCCTCAAGTCCGTCTGGGGGTTTGAATTCGAGCCGTCGTCCAACTCCCTCGACGTGTACGTGATGTACCTGCGCCGCAAGACCGAGGCCGGGGGAGAGCCGAGGCTCGTGCACACCGTCCGCGGGGTGGGGTACGTCCTGCGGGCCGACGGCGGCACGGAATGATCGCGACCAGATTCCGCGGGCTCCCGCTGCGCTCCCGGCTGGCACTGCTGACGGCCGGCGCCTGCGCGGTGGCGGTGGCGCTGGCGGCGTGGGCCTGCTGGTTCGTCACCAAGGAGCAGCTCGGCAGCGAGCGCGACACCACCCTGACCAGCAAGCGCCTCGACGAGCGGTCGGTGCAGGCCCTGGTGCGCGGCTGCGGCGCCAACCCGCCCGGCCTGCCCCCGGCCCCCGGCTCGTACACCGTGCAGGTCGTCACCGCCGGCGGCCTGGTCTGCACGATGCCCGGCAAGTCCCCCATCAGGGTCACGGCCGCCGACCTCGCCGTCGCCGACGGCCGGCTGGAGGAAGCGCTGCACGACAGCGTCGCGACCGACGGCAACGAGATGCGCGTCTCGACGTACCGCAGCGAACAGCTGCCCAACACGGCCGTCTCCATCGCCCAGCCGCTGAGCGAGACCGACAAGCCCCTCAACTCCCTCGCCCTGGTCCTGGTGTTGACGGCAGGGGTGGGCGTGGTGCTGGCCGCGACGGCCGGACTGTGGATCGCCCGGGCCGCGCTGCGACCGGTGGACCGGCTGACGGACGCCGTCGAGCACATCGCCCGCACGGACGACCTCGCCGTGCGCATCCCCGTCGAGGGCGAGGACGAGATCGCCCGCCTGTCACGCTCGTTCAACTCCATGACCGAGGCGCTCGCCTCCTCCCGGGACCGGCAGCAGCAGCTCATCGCCGACGCCGGACACGAGCTGCGGACGCCGCTGACCTCTCTGCGCACCAACATCGACCTGCTCGTGCGGAGCGAGGAGACCGGCCGGGCGATCCCCCCGGAGGACCGGAAGGCGCTGCTCGCGAGCGTCAAGGCGCAGATGACGGAGCTCGCCGAGCTCATCGGCGACCTCCAGGAGCTCTCCCGCCCGGACGGCCCCGAGAACAGCGGCCCGCTCCAGGTGGTCGCCCTGCACGAGGCCGCCGGACGGGCCGTCGAGCGCGCCCGGCTGCGAGCCGGCGGCGCCGGGCTCACCATCGACGCCGAGCTCGACCCGTGGTTCGTTCGCGCCGAGCCGGCCGCGCTGGAACGGGCAGTGGTCAACCTCCTCGACAACGCCGTGAAGTTCAGCCCCACGGGTGGTGTGATCGAGGTCCGTCTGGTGAAGGGCGAGCTGACCGTCCGCGACCACGGCCCCGGCATTCCGGCCGAGGAACTCCCGCACGTATTCGACCGGTTCTGGCGCTCCCCGTCGGCACGCGGCATGCCGGGCAGCGGCCTGGGCCTGTCGATCGTCGCCCGGACGGTCCGGCAGGCGGGCGGCGAGGTGGCACTGCGCGCGGCGGCCGGGGGCGGCGCCGGCACGGTGGCGAGCGTACGGCTGCCGGGCGCGGCGACGGAGCCGCCGCGGCTGTAGCGGCCCCGTAAGGGGCGCGGGGCAGCGTCGATTTGCGGCTACCGCCGCGTGAGCGCGACCAGCCCCCACCGGCCCGCAGCGAAGCGGAACGCTCAGGGCTTGCCGACAGCAAGATCCGTCGCCGACAGCTCGGCCCGGATGCCGTCCGGCCCCACGGTCAGCTCGCGTAGGCGCAACTGGCCGGCCTCCGGCGGCAGCCGGAAGGAGAACGAGAAACGGTCCGCAAGCTCCGGCGGCTGAAGGCGCGTCAGCGCAGTGAGCAGCCCGGGGTCGATGCCCAGCTTCTCCAGCAGCCACGGGTGGTCGACGAGCACGTCGACGAGGTTGAGTCGCGTGAGCCCGTCGACGAACCGGGGCGTTCCCGCCACCTCCCGCAGCTTCTCCTCGCTGCCCAGCGCGGCTTCCACCGCATCCTCCGGCACGCCGAGCCGTTCGACGATCGCCGGGACGGCGAACAGGGCCTTCACCCGGGCGGTGTCCATGGCGATCCGTTCGGCGGCCTCGCGGTGCAGGACGAGACTTCTGTGGTCGCCGGGGCCCTGGCCCCCGGGGCGGTAGGTGGCGACGTGGGGGAGGTCGAGGCTCATCCCGTCGATCTCGGTGGTGACGCCCCGCCCGCCGTCCCGGCGCAGATGGGCCTCGGCCCGGACGACCAGCTCCTGCCCGGCGACGCTCAGCCGCCCCCGGGCGCCGATCGAATCGCCACCGAGGTCGCGGAATCTGACCTGGGAGGCGCCGAGCTCCCGGTCCATGTCGGCGAAGGCCAGCAGGACCTCACCGTTGACGTCACCGATGACGGCCCCCCGGATGGCGGTCGGCAGGCTGCCGGTGAGCCGGATGTCGCGGGCGCTCGCCCGTACTCGCGCCAGCGTCACCCGGTCGGCGGCGACGTGGGGGACGGTGACGTCGACCCGGTCGAGGCGCTTGGCGGCCACCTGGGTGAGGAACGGGAATCCCTTGATGTCGACCTGGGGTTCGGCCGTCAGGTGCAGAGCGCTCTGGAGCTGCTGTTGGGCCTTCTTCTCCGCGTACATCACGGCGCAGCGGTCGGCGAGGAAGAGGAGGGCGGCGCCGGCGGTGAGGAAGAGGAGGAGTTTCACGAGGCGGCGGAGGAGGCGGAGGGGACTTGGGGGTCGCGTCCGGGTCCGGGGGTGACGGCGGGTGCGGCGCCTTCCGCGGCGCCTGCTGCGACGGTGGCCGGGCGGGGTCCACGGCTGGTCGTCGTCGGGACCGGCCGAGATATAGGCGGTCGTGTCGACGTAGGGGTCGACGTAGGGGTCGGCGTGGGGGCCGGTGGATATGAGGGGTGGTTCGGGGGGTTCGTCGTACGGTGGCGGCTCGGGATCCGCGAGTGCCGCCAGTTCCTCGTAGGGGTTGGGGGGACGGGCGGCTATGCGCGTGGGGGTTCGCATCACCACATCCCACCATGGCCGGGGACGGTGACCGCAAGGGCTACCGCCGGTCCTGGCGCATTCTTGGCAGGTCCTTCGAACGCGAGTCTTAGCACGAATACGCGCAGAAATCGGGGTGGTTTCCGGCCGTTGCGCCACGGCTTATCCCGGATGGCCCGCGAAGCCCTCTAGCGTGATCTCCATGGCACGGGCTCGGGGGAGTCGCGACGATCACGCGACATGTGCGGCACGGGATGACTCGGACAGCGGTCATCCCAATGACGGCGGGCGGATGCGAGTGAATCCCGCTGGGGCGAGGATGCCAGCGTGGTCCGAGCCCAAGCCCGAGGAGGCGTCGCCCCGTGAACCGGAAGGCTGTGGTCGCCCTGGCGGCCGCCGCGCTCACCGGCGCCGCGGTCACGGGATGGGCCGCGTTCGTACCCGACCCCGTCACCCTCACGACCGAGGGCGCGACGGGTGAGTGCGCTGTCTCCTGGCGTAAGCCGGACGTCGTCTTCGCCCCGCTGACCCCGGGCGCCGCGCCGGGCTCCTTCGCCACCAGGGACGGCACGGGGAGGGTCGAGATCGCCGGTGAGGGGGATCTCCCCTCGCTGGCCACGGATGCGTCGGCTCTGACACGTGCGATCACCATCGCAGGTGAGGCGAAAGGCGGATTCTCGCTGCGGGACGGGGCGGGGAACATGATCGAGGCATCAGACCCCGAGATCCCCAGCAGTGCGGAGAATCTTCTCCAGGGCGTGCTGACGTTTCTCGTCAAAACCCCCGCCGACCCGTCCGGCACCCGTACGCCGGCCTTCACCTACGTCCCGTCGGGACCGCTGTCACCACAGCTGGAGCTGATGCCGACGCCCAAGGTCACCATCCCCTTCACCATCGCTCTGAGCGTCACCCCGCAGTTCGCGACAGCGCTGAACACGGCGTTCGGGGAGGGCTCGGTGAAGAGCGGCGATGCGTTCGGGCTGTGCCGGGGCGTCATCAACGCGCAGTGAGCGCCTCTGTTTTATGCCGCTGTTGCGGCGAGGGCGAAGGGTACCGACGACGGGCTCACCTCGCACCACAGGAGTTTCCCCTGCAACCCCAGGTACGCGGCGCTGGCCGACCAGCTGCCCCAGTTGTCGGCGCAGAGCCGCACGACCCGTAGGCCCCGGCCCTGGAGCGACTCCAGGTCGGCCTCCGGGATCCGGCCCTTGCCGAGATGAACGGGCCGTTCGAACGGAGCCGGTACCTCCGGGTTCCGGTCCCAGACGCTGATCCGCAGCCGGTCGTCGGCCACGTACTTCAGCCGTACCTCGGTCGGTCCGTCCGAGTAGAGGTACGAGTTCGTGACCAGTTCGCTCACCACCAGCTCTGTGACGTCCGCGAGTTCGTCCATGCCGTGACTTACCACCGCGCTGCGGAGTGTGATTCGAGCGATCCGCGCGGAGCGCGGGTCGTGGGGGAGGGTGAGTGAGTAGGACCAGCGGTTCTCCGGCGATACGGTTGCCATGGTGGCTCCTTTCGGGGAGGTCTACGCTGCCGCGCGGTGTCATTGCCGCCCCTTGGCAGGGCGGTGCGCTTCCGCGTTCGCGGCGGGCCGCGTGGGGAGTGGCTTGGAGATGACGGTAGGGCCGACCGTGATACTCCTACTACCGTTTTCGTAAGAGGGGTCAGGGATTGCCCTCGTGTGGGTGACAAGGGCGGACGGAGGACCGCCCTACAGTGATGCTTCATGCCTCCCACGAACTCCCCGACGCTCAGGCAGCGTCGTCTTGGCACTGAGCTGCGCAAGCTCCGCGAGCGTGCGGGCTTGTCGTCTACCGCTGCCGCAGCGCGCTTCGGCTTCCAGCAGACACGCATGAGCATGATCGAGGCTGGTCGGTATGCCGTGAGCGCGGACCGGGTCCGGGTCATGGCCCGCAGCTATTCATGCTTGGACGACAAGCTCGTGGACGCCTTGGCCGCTATGACGGGTAGGCGTAAGCGCGGCTGGTGGGACGAGTACCGGGAACACCTTCCGGTGGGTTTCGCGGACCTGGCTGAGCTGGAGCACCACGCTTGTGGGATCAGGGCTTGCTTGGTGATCCACATCCCTGGCCTGCTTCAGACACTCGATCACGCTCGTGCGGTCATCCAGGGTGCGGCCCCGCCACTACATGCCTTCGAGGTTGAGCACCGGCTTTCACACCGCATGAAGCGGCAGGCGATCCTGTACAGCGACAACCCTGTGCCCTACACGGCCACCATCCATGAGGCCGCCCTGCGGATGGAGTTCGGTGGCACGGCCACTGCCCGTGGACAGCTCAAGCACTTGATCGAGATGAGCGAGATGGGCAACGTAACCATTCGTGTCATCCCCTTCGCCGGTGGCGGGACATTCCCTGGGACGGGGCAGTCGTTCGACTATGTCCTCGGCCCTGTTCAGCAGCTCGACACGGTGCAGTTGGATGCAGCTCCTGGATGCCAGTGCGCTGATGCCGATGCGGAGTTGGCGAAATACAGGGCGGTCGTGGACCGGATGGAGCTCAGTTCGCTGGATCCTGCAAAGTCGAGGGACTTCATCCACGGCCTCCTGCGCAGTCTGTGAAGGTGAGTGGAAGTGCCCACGTACCAATGGCGGAAGTCCTCCTACAGCGCGGATGCTGGCAACTGCGTCAACATCGCAGCCAACAGCGATGTCGGCATCAGGCTTCGTGAAAGTGATGATCCGGCGGTTGTGCTCGACACCACTGCGGCCTCCTTCGGAGCGCTGATACGCGCCGCCAAGGCAGGGCTGTTGCCCGTCAACGGAGAGTGATGCATATGGCCGTCTGGCAAAAGTCCTCCTACAGCGGCGACGCCACGAACTGCCTGAACGTGGCGGCTGCGGGGTCCGGGCTCTTCCGCTTACGCGAGAGCGACGACCCGGACACCGTCCTGGCCGTCGCCCCCGCGACCCTGCGCGCGCTGCTGCGCGTCACCGCATCCAGGTCGTGGCCATCGCCACGACCCGCGCCTTCTTCGGCTGGGCCGAATCCCCGTAGCGGATCTCGAAGCGCGGGTGGGAGCGGGTGAAGTCGGAGTCCACGAGGCGGACCTGGCGGGGGTGCCGCACCGTGCGGGTCGCGATGTCCGTGTCCAGGAAGAAGCCGAACTCGCCTGTCGCCGGGGCGTAGGCGAAGAACTCGCCACCCCGGTACGAACGCCTCGCGACCTCATCCGTCAGGACCAGCGACCAGTAGCCGACGCAGTGCCCCGCCGGGCACATGAACCGGTACTCGGCACGCAGGCCGTCCAGGTCCATCCAGCGGAAGGGGTTCTCGTCCGCGGCGGTGACCGCCGTCGTGCGCGCCGGCGGCGTCGTCGCCGACGCGCCCTGCGCGAAGGGCGCGGTCAGGGCCGTCGTCGCCACGATCGCGGCGAGGGCGCGGAACGCGATGCGGGATGCCACGTCTCGTCTCCAGTCCTGTTGGGTGACCGACTCGATACGAGAAGTGATCATGGGCCTGTCCCGCGCCCCCGGCAAGGTCAGATCAGGCCTTCGAGGGCGTTGTTGAGGCGGACCAGCGGGGTTCCCAGGGCGTCCACGTCGACGACCTTGTTGGCATGGGCCAGAACGAGCCCGCCCAGCACCGTGCCGTCCACCTCCGCGTGGGCCGGGGTCGCCAGGGCCGCACCGCCCAGGCCCAGCAGGAAAGTCGCGGCGGCTGTCGTGAGGACGCGGCGGAGGGTGTGCTTCATGCGGGTCTCCTCGTCGTGAAGCGGACGGCGGGCGGTGGGTCCGGGACGATCTACCACCGTGCGCCGTCCCCCATACGGCGTACGCCCCCGCGCCAAGGGGCGCGAGGGCGTACGGGCAAGTGAGCCGCGGGACCGTTTACTTCACGATTTACTTCACGATCGTGATGCGGTCCGCCTTCGGCGGCGCCAGCGGGGACGCCTTCGAGGAGTGGGCCGTCAGGTAGGTGACGAAGACGTCCAGGTCGGACGGGCCGACGAGCTTGTTCGTGCCGTCCTTGAAGGCGGGGAAGCCGTCGCCGCCGCCCATCAGGAACTCGTTCGCGGCGACGCGGTAGGTCTTGCCGGCCTCCAGCGGGGCGCCGTTGACCTTCACGGACGACGCGACGATACGGTCCGCGCCCTTCTTCGTCAGGTCCAGCGTGTAGGTGAGCGCCCTGCTGATCTGGAGGATCTTCGTCTGGTCCGCGTTCGCGCCGCTGACCTGCTGCTGGAGGACGGCCAGCACCTGGGCGCCGGTGAGGTCCTTGGTCTGCATCATGTTGGTGAACGGCTGGACCGTGAACGCCTCGCCGTACGTGACGACGCCGTCGCCCTCACCGCCCGAGGCCTTGTAGGCGAGGTCGGAGCGGATGCCGCCGGGGTTCATGAAGGCGATCTGGGCGCTGCCCTTGCCGGCCGGGGCGAGGGCCTCCACCTGGGCGTCGGTGATGACGTCGCCGAGGGGCTGCTCCAGGGCCTCCGAGCCGCGGCCGTTGATGTCGGCGGAGATGTAGCCGACGGGCTTGTTGGCGATCGGGGCCGCCAGGGTCTTCCAGCGGTCGATGAGCGCGGTCATGTCCGCGGCCTTGGGCTGGTCGCGGTTGACGACGTGGTTGCCGGCGCGGGGGCTCTTGACGGCCGTGCGGACGATGTCCTTGGTGCGGCGGTCGTAGGTCAGGGTCGTGTCCGTGAAGAGCCGGCCGAAGGAGGCCGCCGAGGTGACCGTGCGCGGGGCGCCGGACGGGTCGGGGATGGTGCAGGCGTAGGCCTGGTGGGTGTGGCCGGTGACGAGGGCGTCGACCTTCGGGGTGACCTTCTTGGCGATGTCGACGATGGGGCCGGAGATGCCCGCGCCCGCGCCCGGGGTGTCGCAGTCGAAGTTGTACGAGCCGTTGGCGGGCATGCCGCCCTCGTGGATCAGCGCGACGATCGACTTCACGCCCTGGCGGTCGAGTTCCTTGGCGTACTTGTTGATCGTCTCGACCTCGTCGGCGAACTTCAGGCCCTTGACGCCCTCGGCCGTGACGACGTCCGGCGTGTGCTTGGTCGTGACGCCGATGAAGCCGACCTTCACGCCCTTGTGCTGCCAGATCGTGTAGGGCTTGAGGATGGGCTTGCCGGTCTTCTCGTCGAGGACGTTCGCGGCGAGGTAGGGGAAGTCGGCGCCCTTGAACTTCTTGCCCTTCTCGAAGCAGCCCTCCTTCGGGTGGCAGCCGCCCTTCTGCATGCGCGTGAGCTCGGCGCGGCCCTCGTCGAACTCGTGGTTGCCGACGGAGGTGACGTCCAGCTTCAGCTTGTTGAGCGCCTCGATGGTGGGCTCGTCGTGGAAGAGGCCGGACATCAGCGGGCTGGCGCCGATCATGTCGCCGGCCGCGGCGGTGATCGAGTACTCGTGGCCCTTGCGCGCGGTGCGCAGCGAGTTGGCCAGATACTCCACGCCGCCCGCGGGTATGACCTTCTTCGTTCCGTCGGCCTGGGTCTCCGTCACCGTGCCGGAGGAGCCCTGCGGGGGCTCGAGGTTGCCGTGGAGGTCATTGAAGGACAGCAGCTGGAGGTCCACGGTCCGGCCGTGGCCGTTGCCGTGCCCATGGCCGTTGCCGTGGCCGTGGCCGTACGAGGCGGTCGCCGCGCCGGCGGGGGCGGCGGTGGAGAGGACACCGGCGGTGGCGGCCAGTACGGCCGCCGTCGCGGTCAGCCGTCTTGCGAGGCGCTTCCGTGGCGGCGTCGCGTGCATTTGTTCCCCTTTGTGCAATTGACGAGAAGACGCGCACGAGGTGCGCGTGAGGCGTGCATGAAGATCGGGTTTATGCGGTCGGCGGCAGCCTACGGTCAACGCGCGTAGGTCGGCAGGTGGGGCGAGGTGACGAATCGGTAGCGCTTCGGTGCGGCCCACGGCGCTGCAACGGCGCTGCCAAGGGTTGTTGACGGGGCAACGAAAAGGTCACGCCGCTTGACCGGGACATGGCTTCTGTGGCGTAGTAAGGGCGAACTTACCAAGGGAAGCCTTTCCTAACCTGACCCGAGCGAAGGCCGACCGCGGTGCGTTCGGCCTGTGGGGGGCCGGCCACACCCACCCGTCCCCTCCTCGTGCGAAGGACCCTGCCCGTGACCGCCCCGGTCGGCCCCGCCCCCGTTTCCACCCCTCTGGTCGCGAGATCCGTGCTGATCTCCGCTGCCGCAACGGGCGTCTGTGCCGTCTGGGCGGCCGCGGTCTGGGCCGCCGTCCACCTCCGGGCCGATCCGCTCCTCCACGACGTCGCGCTCTTCGTCCACCTGGCCTGCCTGATCGTCGGCTTCGGCGCCGTCCTGACCGTGGACTGGCTCGGCCTGCTGTGGCTGCTGGGCAAGCGCCCGCTGCCGGACGTCCTCCGCACGGCCGACGCCGTCCACACGCCGATCTGGCTGGGGCTGGCCGGGCTCGTCGGCAGCGGGGTGCTGCTCCACCCGGACCCCGGCGCCCCCCTCACCCGGATCAAGCTCGGCCTCGTCCTCCTCGTCGCCCTCAACGGCATCCACGCCCACACCCTCCAGCCGCGCCTCGGAGCCCAGTGTTCGCCCCAGGGGTCCCGGCGTGCCCTGGTCGCCCGCTGCGCCGCCGGTGTGCTCGTCTCCCAGCTCGGCTGGTGGGGCGCGACCGTCATCGGTTTCCTCAACAGCCGCCGCTGAACCGGAGCGTCGACCACCAGCGCACCGCCAAGTCGTAGGCTCGCACCATGAGTGACGTGGTGAATGACGTGGACGTGAGCGGGCAGCGCCGGATCGAGGTGCTGGAGGAGCTGACGCCCGGCGTGGTGGACGGCGTGCTGCGGCTGGTCGACGCTGCGGCCGCCGTGGACGGGCAGCCGGCCGTCTCCGAGCAGGGGCGCCTTCAGCTCAAGGGGCGGCGCGCGGGCGTACGGCACGTCCTGCTGAGCGACATGGACAAGAAGCTCATCGGATACGGCCAACTGGAGGACAGCGACCCCGTGGAGGCCCCGGCGGGCGAGTTCGTGGTCCACCCCGACGCCCGGGGGCGTGGCCACGGGCGGGCGCTCGGCAGCGCCCTGCTGCACGAGTCCGGCAAGCGGCTGCGGGTCTGGGCGCACGGCGGCCACCCGGCCGCCCGGCACCTCGCGCAGGTGCTCGGGCTGAGCCTCTTCCGCGAGCTGCGGCAGATGCGCCGCCCGCTGGCCGGCCTCGACCTCCCCGACCCCGTCCTGCCCGAGGGCGTGACCGTACGGGCCTTCCGGCCCGGCGAGGACGACGCGGCGTGGCTCGCGGTGAACGCCGAGGCCTTCGCCCACCACCCCGAGCAGGGCTCGCTCACCCAGCGCGACCTCGACGACCGTAAGGCCGCCGACTGGTTCGACCCGGAGGGCTTCTTCCTCGCCGAGCGCGGCGGGGAGCTCATCGGCTTCCACTGGACGAAGATCCACGCTGCCGAGGAGCTGGGCGAGGTGTACGTCCTGGGCGTGCGTCCCGGCACCCAGGGCGGCGGCCTCGGCAAGGCGCTCACCACGATCGGCCTGCGGCACCTGGAGGCCAAGGGGCTGCCGACCGCGATGCTCTACGTGGACGCCGACAACGTCCCGGCCGTACGGGTCTACGAGCGGCTCGGCTTCCTCGTCCACGAGACGGACCTGATGTACCGGACCGAGAGCTGACGACCGAGAGCTCACGTTTGACATAGCGCGAACGATTCCATCACCCTTTCACTAGTCAAGTAGTGAAAGGGTGATGTGTGTGGTCGAGTTCCGCATCGACCGGCGCAGTGGGATCGCCACGTACATGCAGATCGTCCAGCAGGTGAAACAGGCCCTGCGGCTCGGTCTGCTCGCTCCCGGCGACAAGCTGCCCACCGCCAAAGAGGTCGTCGCGGCCACCGCCATCAACCCCAACACCGTCCTGAAGGCCTACCGCGAGCTCGATCGCGAGGGCCTGGTCGAGGCGCGCCCCGGACTGGGGACGTTCGTCCGGCGGTCGCTGGCCCGTCCCGGGGCAGCCGCCGATTCGCCGTTGCGTGCCGAACTTGTCGACTGGATGGCACGCGCCCACGCGGCCGGGCTCGACCGGGAGGACGTGGCCGCGCTGGTCGCGTCCGTCCTCGACGAGACCCGTTTCGACGGGACCCGGCCAGGCGGAGCCCGTTCCGATGGGACCCCCTCCGGCGGATCCCGTCCCGGTGCACCGGAGTGACCACCCGGGACCGGGGAAGGCGCGCGGGGCCGAGACGACGTGAGCGAGGGGACCGCATGACCGATCTGACATTCCTGCCCGACCGCACCGCCCTGGAGGCGGTGGACCTGGGCGTGAGGTACCGCGGCGGCTGGGCGCTGCGCGACTGCTCGTTCCGGCTGCCCGCCGGGCGCGTGTGCGCGCTCGTGGGCCCCAACGGCGCCGGCAAGTCCACCCTGCTGTCCCTCGCGGCCGGGCTGCGCAAGCCGTCCGCCGGCCGGCTGAGCGTCCTCGGCGGCGCGCCGGGCGGCGCGGACGTCCGGCCCCGCGTCGCCTACGTCGCCCAGGACAACCCCCTCTATCCGCACTTCACCGTCGCCGACACCCTGCGCCTGGGCCGTGAGCTCAACCCCGGCTCCTGGGACCAAGCCGCCGCCGAGCGCCTCGTCTACGAGGGCGGGGCCGGGGGCGGGGTGCGGCCCGGGGCCCGCGTCGACTCCCTCTCCGGTGGCCAGCGCCGTCGCGTCGCCCTCGCGTTCGCCCTGGCCAAACGGCCCGAACTGCTGCTGCTGGACGAGCCGATGAGCGACCTCGACCCGCTCGTGCGCCACGAGATGATGGCCGCCCTGATGGCCCAGGCCGCCGAGCACGCCACCACCGTCGTCATCGCCTCGCACATCGTCGCCGAACTGGAAGGCGCCTGCGACTACCTGCTGCTGATCGCCGACGGCCGGGTGCGGCTCGCGGGCGAGGTCGAGGACCTGCTCTCCGCCCACCGGCTCGTCATGGGCCGCTACGAGGACGCCGGCACGCCCCGCGAGTTCGCCGCCCACACGATCGTCGAGACACGTACGACGGGCCGTCAGCTCACCGCGCTCGTACGGACCGACGGGCCGATCGGCGGCCACTGGGAGGTCGCCGAGCCCTCCCTGGAGGAGCTGCTGCTCGCCCACCTCCGCGCGCCCGGCGCCCCGGCGCTCGTCGCCCCGAGCGCGGAACCGCGCCCGGCCGGCCTGAAGGCGGCGGCGTGACGGCGACGATGACCTCCACCGCCCCCGTGGCGCGCGGGCCCGCCCGGGCCCGTGGCCTCGCCTGGCTCGTCCTGCGCCGGCACCGCACCACGGCCCGGGTCGCCCTGGCCCTGCTGATCGCGCTGGTCGCGGAGCTGGTGTGGCTGCGCCTGGCGATGACCGGCCACCTCGACGCCCACCCCGGCCTGCGGACGGCCTGCCGGCCGGGCACCGGGGGCAGCGATTGCGCCGACGGCCTCCTCGCGCAGGTCGACCGATTCCGCTCCACGTACGGCGACTATCTGCACTACAACGGTCAGCTGCTGGAGTTCCTGCCGCTGCTCACCGGCCTGTTCGTGGCCGGGCCGATGGTCGCGCGCGAGCTGGAGAGCGGGACGCACCGGCTGGTGTGGGCACAGTCCGTGCCCCCGGTGCGCTGGCTGGCCGCGAAGCTCGCCGTGCCGGTGGTGGCCGTCCTGGCCGGGGTCTCCGCGCTCGCGGCCGTCTACACCTGGACCTGGAGCGCCGCCCCCGCCGGGCTGCTTCCCGGGCAGCGCTGGGACCGGTCGTTCGACATGATCGGCCCCGCGCCGGTCGCCCACGCGCTGCTCGCGATCGCGGTCGGCGCGCTCGTGGGCCTGCTGATCAAGCGGACGGTGCCGGCCATGGGCGCCACGCTGATCGCCCTCGGGGCGCTCTGGGGGCAGCTGGAGAGCCTGCGGCCGCGCCTGATCGGCCCGGCCACGCAGCTGTCGGCCGCGGCGCCGGGCCTGATCAGGGGCGACGAGGACTGGATCGTCGAGCACGGCATGGTGACGAAGACGGGCGGCCGGATCCCGGACCCCCGGTGCGGGGTGGGCGTCGGCCCCGACGACTGCGTCGCCCAGCACCATGCCGCCGGGTGGTACGTGGACTGGCATCCCGGCTCGCACCTGTGGCCGCTGGAGTGGGCCGAGGCGGGTGTGGCGGTGGGCCTGGCGGCGCTCGCGGCCGGCGCGGCGTTCTGGGTGATCCGCCGGACGTATCCCTGACGTATCCCCGATGCGGGTGGGGGCGCGGGGCGGATCTCCGTCCCGCGTCGTCCCGTGCTGGAGGCGGATCCTCGCCCCGCCTCGTCCCGCGCTGGAAGCGGCCGCATTTCCTTAACGCCATGTGGACGTTACCCGTGATTAAACCTCGGTTGCGAGCCTTGGCGAATGCAGCCCGCCGCGCCCCGCGCCTCCGAACGACGGCTCCGCGCCGCCCCCGCGTCGTCTTCCGACGCGCCTGTGCGGCCCCCGGCGCGGAACAATGAAGACATGAGCCAGTCGTCCAGCGCACAGGCACACGACAGCACCGACTCCACCGAATCGGTGGGTTTCATCGCCGCCCACCGCCCGAAGGCCGCCGTGGTCGCGGGCGTGCCCCGGATCGGGCCCGATCTCGACACGTACGAGATCAAGGATCTCGACGAGGGCGACGGCCACGTGGACGCCGAGCCGCTGCCCGACGGCCGCTTCCTGGACCGGGAGCGCAGCTGGCTCGCCTTCAACGAACGGGTGCTGGAGCTGGCGGAGGATCCGGCCACACCCCTGCTCGAACGCGCCAATTTCCTGGCGATCTTCGCCAGCAATCTCGACGAGTTCTTCATGGTCCGCGTCGCCGGCCTCAAGCGCCGCATCGCCACCGGCGTCGCCACCCGCTCCGCCTCAGGGCTCCAGCCCCGCGAGGTCCTGGAGCTGATCTGGACCCGCTCCCGCGAGCTCATGGCCCGGCACGCCGCCTGCTACCAGCAGGACGTCGCCCCCGAGCTGGCCGAGCAGGGCATCCACCTGATCCGCTGGAACGAGCTGACCGAGAAGGAACAGGGCAGGCTCTTCACCCTTTTCCGGCAGCAGATCTTCCCCGTGCTCACCCCGCTCGCCGTCGACCCCGCGCACCCCTTCCCGTACATCTCGGGGCTCTCGCTCAACCTCGCCGTGGTCGTCCGCAACCCCGTGAGCGGCCACGACCACTTCGCGCGCGTGAAGGTGCCGCCGCTGCTGCCGCGCTTCCTGGAGGTCTCCCCGCGGCGGTACGTCCCGCTGGAGGACGTCATAGCGGCCCACCTCGAAGAGCTCTTCCCCGGCATGGACGTGCTCGCGCACCACATGTTCCGGGTGACGCGCAACGAGGACCTGGAGGTCGAGGAGGACGACGCGGAGAACCTCCTCCAGGCCCTGGAGAAGGAGCTCATGCGGCGCCGCTTCGGCCCGCCCGTACGGCTGGAGGTCGAGGAGACCATCGACCCGTACGTGCTCGACCTGCTCGTCCGCGAGCTGAAGATCAGCGACGCCGAGGTCTATCCGCTGCCCGGCCCGCTGGACCTCACCGCGCTCTTCGCCATCGGCTCCCTGGACCTGCCCGAGCACAAGTACCCCAAGTTCGTCGCGGGCACCCACCGTGACCTCGCCGAGGTGGAGTCCGCCTCCGCGCCCGACATCTTCGCGGCGCTGCGGGAGCGCGACGTCCTGCTGCACCACCCCTACGACTCCTTCTCCACCTCCGTCCAGGCGTTCCTGGAGCAGGCCGCCGCCGACCCGGACGTCCTGGCCATCAAGCAGACCCTCTACCGGACCTCCGGCGACTCGCCGATCGTCGACGCGCTCATAGACGCCGCCGAGTCCGGCAAACAGGTCCTCGTCCTCGTCGAGATCAAGGCGCGCTTCGACGAGCAGGCCAACATCAAGTGGGCCCGGAAGCTGGAGGAGGCCGGCTGCCACGTCGTCTACGGGCTGGTGGGGCTGAAGACCCACTGCAAGCTGTCGCTGGTGGTCCGTCAGGAAGGCGACACGCTGCGCCGGTACGCGCACGTGGGCACCGGCAACTACCACCCCAAGACGGCCCGGCTCTACGAGGACTTCGGACTGCTCACCGCCGACCCGCAGGTCGGCGCCGACCTCTCCGACCTCTTCAACCGCCTCTCCGGCTACTCCCGGCGCGAGACCTACCGGCGGCTGCTCGTCGCCCCCAGGTCCCTGCGCGACGGCCTGATCTCCCGGATCGGCAAGGAGGTCGTCCACCACCGCGCCGGACGGCCCGCGTACATCCGCATCAAGGTCAACTCGATGGTGGACGAAGCCGTCATCGACGCCCTGTACCGCGCCTCGCGCGCCGGGGTGCCGGTGGACATCTGGGTGCGCGGCATCTGCGCGCTGCGGCCGGGCGTGGTGGGCCTCTCGGAGCACATCCGGGTGCGCAGCATCCTCGGACGGTTCCTGGAACACTCCCGGGTCTTCACCTTCGGGAACGGTGGCGAGCCCGAAGTGTGGCTCGGCAGCGCCGACATGATGCACCGCAACCTCGACCGCCGCATCGAGGCCCTCGTCCGGGTCACCGACCCCGGCCACCGGGCCTCCCTCAGCCGGCTGCTGGAGCTCGGCGTCTCCGACCGCACGTCCTCCTGGCACCTGGGCCCGGACGGCAACTGGACCCGGCACGCCACCGACGCCGACGGCCGGCCGCTGCGCAACGTGCAGGAGATGCTCATCGACGCCCGGAGGCGCCGGCGTGGCTCAGCGACCTCATGACCCGCCGGTTACGCTCACCGCGCCGGCACCCGTGCCCGTGTCCGTGCCCGTGGAGTATGAAGTGACGACGACGGAACGTTCCGGAGGGCAGGCCGCGCTCGACGGCGGCGCCCCCCACGGTCCCCTTGGCCCCCACGGCCCCCTCGGCCATCACGGCCTGGAGGCGCCGACCGCCGGGGACGTCCTCTCCGGCTACCTCCACACCCAGGCCACCGAATTCCTGCGCAGCCTGCGGCTGCACGGCGAGAGCCGCTCCGACGCCGAGGACGCGGGCGAGGCGGTCCGGCTGCTGCGGCGCTCCGCGCGCCGCGTCGCCGGCACGCTCCACGTCTACCGGCCGCTCACGGACGTCGCCTGGACGGATCAGCTCCGCACCGAACTGGTGTGGCTCTCGGACGTCCTGGGTCGCGAACACGCCCACACCGCCCGGCTGGCCCGGCTGCGCGGCGCGCTGCACCGCCTGTCCGGCACGGACGGCACCCCGACCGTGGGCGCCGCGCGCGCCGGGGCGCTGCTGGACCGCCAGCTGACCCTGGCCCGCACCCGCGCCCACTCGGCGGCCCTCCAGGCACTGGGCTCGGCGCGCTTCCACGGCGTCGCGGACTCGGTCGCCGTCCTGGCCTCCGAGGTGCCGCTGGACCCCGCCGCGCACGAGGTGCTCGCCGGCGACGCCCTGACCCGCCTGGCCGAACAGATCCAGCGACGGCTCACCGAGGCGGTCGACGCGCTGCCCCTGTCGGCGTCCGGCCTGCCGTACAACGCCGAGGCCCTCACCTGCGGGCTGGCCGCCACGCCCACCGCCGACGCCCCGGCCGCCGAGACCCGCCAGGACGCGCCCTGGCACCAGGTGCGCCGCCTGGTCCGGCTGCGGCGCTACGCCCAGGAGGTCCTGGACGAGCAACGGCAGTCGGAAGCGGAACCGTCCCTGTCGGTGCGGCTGCTCGGCGCGGGCCAGGCCCTGGACCGCCACCGCGACGCCGCCGAGGCCGCCGCCGCGGCGGCCTCGGCCGCCCGCACCCCGCGCATCGCCCCGGCGACGGCGTACGCCCTGGGCGTCCTCCACGCCGACCAGCGGCACGAGGTGGAGGCGGCGCGCTTCCTGTTCGGCCGGATCTGGCAGCGGATCTGATGGCCGGCGGCGGGGCTGTGGTGCGGGCGGCGGGGTGCGTGCTGTGGCGCCGGGCCCCTGGCTCCGGGGGGATCGAGCTGGCGCTCGTCCACCGGCCGAAATACAGCGATTGGTCCTTCCCGAAAGGCAAGCTCAAGCGGGGGGAGGACCCACTGCTGGGAGCCCTCCGGGAGGTCCTGGAGGAGACGGGCATGCACTGCGCGGTGGGGGCGCGGCTGCCCACGGCCCGGTATGCCGTGGACGGGCGGCCCAAGGAGGTCCGTTACTGGTCGGCGGAGATGACGGGTGGGTTCTTCGAGCCGAATCGGGAGGTGGACCAGTTGGTGTGGCTGCCGCCGGATGCCGCGCGGGACCGGCTGACGCAGGAACGGGACCGTCCGCTGGTGGATGCGCTGTGCGCCGCGCTGGGCCTTTGCCCCTGACCCTCACCCACCCGGCGCCAGCGCGTCCCACCGGACGGTGAGTTCGCCCTGACGCCAGCGTGCCGGGCCGTCCACCACCGGCCAGTCCGCCCGGAGGGCGTCGGCGCAGCGCATCCAGCGCTGGCGGGCGCTCAGAGCGCCGTACGGCGCGAACGCGGCCCACGCCCGATCGAAGTCCCGCAAAAACGCATGCACCGCCTCCCCCGGAACATTCCGGTGGATCAGCGCCTTCGGCAACCGCTCCGCCAGATCCGATGGCGCGCCCAGCGACCCCAGCCGCGCCGCGAACGTGAGAGTGCGCGGCCCCTCCGGCCCCAGCGCCACCCACACATGCCGGCGCCCGATCTCGTCGCACGTGCCCTCGACGAGCAGCCCGTCCGGCGCGAGGCGCCCGCACAGTCGTTCCCAGACGGCGGTGACCTCGCCCTCGTCGTACTGCCGCAGCACATTCGCGGCGCGGATCAGCAGGGCGCGCCGCCCGGCGTCCCCGGGCAGGGGGACCTCGAAGCCGCCGTGGACGAAGGCGAGCCCGTCCCGTTCGTACGGCTTCGCGCCCGCGACCCGCGCAGGGTCGATCTCGATGCCCACGACCTCCGCGTCCGCCCGCACCGTGCGCAGCCGGCCCAGCAGCTCCACGGCCGTCCACGGCGCGGCGCCGTAGCCGAGGTCGACGGCCACGGGGTCGGCGGAGCGTCGTAGCGCGGCCGCGTGGGTGGCGGCGATCCAGCGGTCCATGCGGCGCAGCCGGTTGGGGTTGGTGGTGCCGCGGGTGGCCGAGCCGATGGGGCGAACGGTCCTAGTCACGTCCGGAGCCCTCGTCCCACGCCCGCGTGTCGGAGACGTTCGCGGCGGCCTGCCGACCCGCCTCGGCGGGGTCGCGGTCGCGCAGCGCGGCCAGCAGGGTCTCGTGGCCGACGGGGTCCGCGCCCTGGAAGCCGGACGTGGACCAGGCCTCGGCCATGGCCGCCCGCAGCGGTCCGGCGAGGTTGCGGTAGAGCTCGGCGAGCAGCGCGTTGCCGGAGGCGTCGGCGACGCCGGCGTGGAAGTCCCAGTCGGCGGCGATCCACGTGTCGAAGTCGCGGGCCTCCCACGCGGCGGTGCGGCGCCGCAGCGCGTCGGCGAGCGCGTCGAGCGCGGTGTCGTCGGCGCGGGCGGCGGCGAGGCGGGCGGCCTGCGCGTCCAGGCCCTCGCGTACCTCCAGGAGCTGGCCGAGGTCGCTGCCGCCGTAGAGCCGGGTCACCGCGCCGGACAGCTCGCTCTTGGCCTTGACGTAGGTGCCGTCGCCGCGCCGCACCTCCAGCAGCCCGGTGTGGGCGAGCGCGCGCACGGCCTCGCGGACGGTGCCGCGCGCGACCTGGAGCCGGCGCATCAGCTCGGGCTCGGGCGGGATGCGGCTGCCGACGGGCCAGTCGCCGGAGGCGATGCGGGCCCGGATCCGTTCGATGACCTCGTCGGAGAGCGCCGGGCGGCGCACCGGTTCGAGGGCGGGGTCGGCGGGGTCGGCGGTCATGCGGCCACGGTACCGGCTGGCCGGAGAACACATCACACGTCGCACGTTGGACATCAAACGTCAGACGTCTTACGTTTAAGTCCATGGCTCAGAACACTGCCACCCCCACCTCCGCCGTGGCTTCGGCCCGCACCCGCGCCGGCCTCCTCACCGCCGTCGCCGTGCTTCTCATCGCCCTCAACCTCCGCCTGGGCATGAGCAGCGCCGCCGCCCTCCTGGACGCCCTCCGCGCGGACCTCGGCTTCTCGCCCCTCGTCGCGGCGCTGCTGCCCACGCTGCCGTCGCTCTGCTTCGCCGCCGCGGGCGCCGGTACGGGCGCGCTGGCCCGCCGGCTCGGCGCGGAGCGCGCGGTCCTCGCGGCCGTCGGCGCGCTGACCGCCGGGCTGGCGGTACGGGCCGTACCGGCCACGTGGGCGCTGCTGGCCGGCACCGTGCTCGGGATGTCCGGGCTCGCGCTGTGCAACGTCCTGCTGCCCACGCTCGTCCGCACCTACTTCCCCGGGCGCGTCGGCCTGCTCACCGGCCTCTACACCACCACCCTCGCCCTGGGGGCCACGCTCGCCTCCGCCGTGGCCGTCCCCGTGGCCGTGGCCGTGGGCTCACCGTCGCTGGGCCTCGCCGTCTGGGCGCTGCCCGCGCTGGCCGCGACGGTCGTGTGGGGCGCCCGGACGGGCATACGGACGCCGGGCGTCACCATGCCGTCGGTCCAGGGGGAGCGGATCTCCCCCTGGGCCATGGCCCGCACCCGCCTCGGTGCGCTGGTCACCGCCTATTTCGGCCTCCAGGCGCTCAATGCCTACGCCATCACCGGCTGGCTGCCCTCGCTGCTGTCCGGCCACGGCATGTCCGGGGGCGCGGCGGGCGTCGTGCTGGCGGTCGCCCAGGCCGTGGGCATACCCGTGTCCTTCGCGGTCCTGGCCCTGGCCAAGGGCCCGGCGGGGCTGCGCGGGGCGTTCGCGGTCGTCTCTGCGGCGATGCTCGCGGGCTTCACCGGGCTGCTCGTGGCGCCCATGACGATGCCCCTGGTGTGGGCGGTGCTGGTGGGGCTGGGGCTGTGCTCGTTCCCGCTGGTCCTCACCGTGATCGCGCAGAGCGGCAGCGGCCCCGCGCAGACCACGGCGCTGTCCACGCTCTCCCAGTCCCTCGGCTATCTGCTGGCCGCGTCCGGCCCCCTCGCCGTGGGCCTGCTGCACGACGCCACCGGCGGCTGGACGGCCCCCATGGCGCTGCTCCTGGCGACGGCGGCGGCCCAGCTGGCAGCCGGAATCGCCCTCACGCGCGGCCGCCCATAGCGATTTGACCAGGGCTTTGCGTCACTGTTTGGTAAAGGGGAAATGGGAGCCGGTCGGTCCGGTGTTGCACCGTCGGACAGGCGATGGACGCCCCAGGGACGGTCCCTCAGTGGGCGGACGGAGGACAGACGGTGAGCCAGTACGCATCCCGGCTCGGCGCTCGCCGTGGCCGTACGCTCGGCCACTTCCCCAAGCCCCAGCTCCGGCGCCTCGGCACCCCCCGGCGCCCGCGCCGCGTGGCGATGCTCAGCGTGCACACCTCCCCGCTCCACCAGCCCGGCACGGGCGACGCGGGCGGCATGAACGTCTACATCGTCGAGCTCGCCAAGCGCCTCGCGGAGATCGACATCGAGGTGGAGATCTTCACCCGCGCCACCACCGCCGCCCTCCCGCCCACCGTGGAGCTGGCCCCCGGCGTGCTGGTGCGGCACATCGACGCGGGCCCGTACGAGGGCCTGGCCAAGGAGGAGCTGCCCGCGCAGCTGTGCGCCTTCACCCACGGAGTGATGCGCGCCTGGGCGGGGCACCGGCCCGGTTATTACGACCTGGTCCACTCCCACTACTGGCTCTCCGGCCACGTCGGCTGGCTCGCCGCCGAGCGGTGGGGCGTGCCGCTCGTCCACGCCATGCACACCATGGCCAAGGTCAAGAACGCCGCGCTCGCCGTCGGCGACACCCCCGAGCCCGCGGCCCGCGTCATCGGTGAGACCCAGATCGTCCGCGCCGCCGACCGGCTCATCGCCAACACCCGCGGCGAGGCCGACGAACTCGTCCACCACTACGACGCCGACCCGGAGAAGGTCGCCGTCGTCCACCCCGGCGTCAACCTCGACCGCTTCCGGCCGGCGGGGGGCCGGGCCGCCGCCCGTGAGCGGCTGGACCTGCCCGCCGACGCCCTGATATCGCTCTTCGCCGGACGCATCCAGCCCCTCAAGGCCCCGGACGTGCTGCTGCGCGCTGTCGCGGTGCTGCTGGACCGGCGTCCCGAGCTCCGCTCGCGCATCGTCGTCCCCGTGGTCGGCGGCCCCAGCGGCAGCGGCCTCGCCAAGCCCGAGGGCCTCCAGAAGCTGGCGGCCCGTCTGGGCATCGCCGATGTCGTCCGCTTCCGCCCGCCCGTCGGCCAGGACCGCCTCGCCGACTGGTACCGGGCCGCGTCGGTGCTGGTCATGCCCTCGTACAGCGAGTCCTTCGGCCTCGTCGCCATCGAGGCCCAGGCCTGCGCCACCCCGGTCGTGGCGGCGGCCGTCGGCGGCCTGCCCGTGGCCGTGCGCGAGGGGGTCAGCGGCTTCCTCGTCGACGGCCACGACCCGGCCGACTACGCCACCGCGCTCGCCCGCTTCGCCGACGACCCGGCCCTGGCCGGCACCATGGGCGCGGCCGCCGCCGACCACGCCCGCTCCTTCGGCTGGGGCGCGGCGGCCGCCGCGACGGCGGAGGTTTACACCGCCGCGATCGCGGAACGGCGGCGTCGGCTGCGCGGGGCGCACGTCTGAGGGTGCCCGCGGCCGGGCTCCGGCGGGTCGCTAGAGGCCCGACCCCATGGCGCCGAGCTGGATGGGGCTCATGCCCTCGGCCTCGGGGACCGGCAGCGGCTCGGGGCCCCGGCCCTCATGGGTGGCCGGTACATGGTGGATCCCACGGGTGCCCTCGGCGGCCCACTCCGCGTCCGACGGCGGCAGGGACACCGTGACGACGGCGTTCTCCATGACCCAGGACACCTTGTCCATGTTGCTCCCCTCTCGGCACGAGCTAACCGGAATGCCGTCATCCTGTCATGGTGGGGTGCGGTCGGTCGATCCCTTGTTCGTAGAGCAGCCGCCGGTGCCCGGCCCGCATCGGTTCGGGCAGCGCCGACGGCAATACGAAGCGGTGGGCGAGGAATTCGGGACGGGACCGCCCCGGGGGCCTTTCGGGAAGCTCGATGCGGGACAGCTGATGCGGGCTGACGGAACCGCAGTCGAAGAGGACGTCGCCCTGCGCGACAGCGCGTTTCTCGCCCGGGGCGAGTGAGATGTGGAGAATCCGGCGGACGTGATAGGCGGTGGCGTCCGCCTCGGACTCGTACGGGATGGCGTCCCCGCCGGGCAGCACCCACTCGCGGGTTATGCCGCACATCAGGAGCAGCAGTCGTCCGGCGGAGTCGGTGATGTGCGCGTACACGGCCATGGGTGTCCCCCTTGCGTCGAACCGTCCTCCGGGCGCGGTGAGTTGCGCCGCGCGGAGCGGTGATGCGACGGGAAGTTAGTGCCGCACCGAGCGCGGATGCAAGCGTGCACCGGAGAACGTGTGCACCGGCATATGCCGAAAGCCCCCCACCTGCACGGATGGGAGGCCTTCGAGTGGTGGGCCTCGCTAGATCGGGCGACTTGGCTCACCGGACTTGACGCCGAGGATGAACGCGCGCAGCGCGCCTCGCGTAGTCCCGATGATCGCTGCGGGGTTGTCGCTCTCGCGGATCGCGACCACCTCGGAGAGGGCTCCGAGCTCCACGCATTCATCTCTGTCCCCGGAGAAGGAGGACTTCTGCCATATGGTTTCCGACATCTCCATGCCTTGCCTTCAGAGTTGTTTCGCGATGCTGCGGATGAAGTCCCTCGAATCCTTCGGGGAGAGGGACGTTTTCTGGGCGTGCTTCAAGATGCTGCGGTAGTTCTCAAGATGCGACTCGGTGTCGAGGAACAGTGAGCCGTGCGCGGTGTCGATCTGGATCGTGTCCAGCCGTGGCACCGGCCCTGTCGCATAGGTGCAGGAGCTGTTGGCGCCGGGGAACGAACCGTGTGCGAAGGGGATCACGCGAAGGGTGACGCCCTCGTAGGTGCTGACCTCGGCCAGCCTGTCCAGCTGCCGCTGCTGCCCTTCCCTGCCGGGGTGGATCATCCTCAGCGCCGCTTCGTGGATCACGAACGTGCAGGGTGTGGCCGGGGTGCGCCGAATGATGCACTTCCGGTTCATCCGGTGCGATACCCGGCGGTCCACCTCTATCGGGTTCAGTGGTGGAACCGCGTTGCGGAACAGGCTCAGTGAGTACTCTTCGGTTTGCAACAGCCCGGGAATGTACGCGAATTGCATAACCGTCAAGCTGGTGGCGTGGTGTTCCATCTCGGCAAGGTCGAGCACGGTGGTAGTCAGGATTCCCCTGAACTGCTCCCACCAACCCTTGTGACGGTCCTCCGCCATGCCGACCAGGGCGTCGACGTAGCCGCTGTCCGGGCATTGGTAAACCGTGGCGAACGTGCGGATCCGTTCAGAACTCACGCCGAGCCGACCGGCTTCGATGTTGCTGATGCGAGTGCGGTCCGCGCCGATGAGGCGCCCCGCATCGCCGGCGCTCAAGCCCGCCTGCTCGCGCATCTTGCGCAATTCGGCACCCAGCCTCTGCTGTCGCGCAGTTGGCGCCGCTCTCGGTGGCATACCGCTCCCTTCCCGCTGTCTGGGCACAGTCTCGCGCGCGATCTTCCAGCGGGTCCACCCGGTGCATGGGTTTCCCTGAATGGGTTGCAAGGGTTCACCCGGCATCCCTATGGTCGAGGCCGAAACCACACCGCACGCCGGGAAGAGCCGAAGTGCAGCCGCCTGCATGCCCGTTGGGGCACTCCGGGGGGTGGCCGAGCCACGGGCGAGCGTGAGGTGTGCGGCCTGACCACCGGGAGCAAACCCCATGCGTACAGCCACGCTCAGAAGCCCCGACGCCGCCTACGCCACCGCCGACTCCTACAGATTCATCGCACCCGCGATCCCCGCGTCGGCGCGGGTCGCGCGGGACGTCGTACGGGCGGTCCTGCTGACGACGACCGTGCCCGCCGTCCTGATCGAGGACGCGCGTGTGTGCGTGTCCGATGCCGTGACGTACATGATCCCGCGCCTGCTCGGCCCCCTCGCGGTGGAGATCACGCTGATCCGGCCGCGTGTCGTGGTCGCCGTGGGCACGGACAACCCGCAGGGGACGCCGGTCGAGTACGGCAGACGGCCGGACGACCACCCCCGGCTCACCCTGCTGCGCAGGCTCGGCGCCGCGTCCGGCGTGACGTGGACGTGGGGCGCGGGGCACCACGTCATCGGCAAACGGGTCTGGTTCGAGCTCCACGACGCCGTCGGCGCGCGGCCGCCCGAGGCGGGGCCGTGAGCGGCGCGCCCGTCGCCGTCGGCTCCACCGTCCTCGTGGCAGCGGTTCTCTTCCTCGCCGCGCTGCTGCGGTGGTGGTTCTCGCCGACGGAATCGGACGGTCCGGGGGAGCGGCCCACCCCCCGAACCGGGCCCGCCCGGCGAGGGCCCCGGCACGCCCGCCCCTCGCCGTACCGCCGCCGTCGCCTACGCTCGGCACATGTCCGACGCGAAGACCACCATCGAGCACGCGCTCCGCGAGGCGGAGCTCGAATGGGAGAGCCCGGCCGGCTCCGACGGCACGTACGTCGTCAAGCTCCCCGGCACGCGCAAGCTGTCGACGACCGTCTCCCTGGTCGTCGGCAACCACTCGCTGTCCGTCAACGCCTTCGTCGTACGGTGCCCCGACGAGAACCACGCCGCCGTGCACCGCTGGCTCCTGGAGCGCAACACCAAGCTCTACGGGCTCGCCTACGCCGTCGACCGGCTCGGGGACGTCTACCTCGTCGGACGGCTGCCGCTGGCGGCCGTGACGCCCGACGAGGTCGACCGCATCCTGGGGCAGGTCCTGGAGCACGCGGACGGCAGCTTCAACACGCTGCTGGAGATGGGCTTCGCCAGCGCGATCCGCAAGGAATACGCGTGGCGCACGGCGCGCGGTGAGTCGACCCGCAACCTCGACGCGTTCACGCGCCTGACGCGCGACGAAGCACCGTAGGGACGATCAGGCCGAGGCCGTGGCCGCCGTCTCGGCCTGCGGCCGAGCGGCCGCGCCGACCGCGTCGGTCGCGCCCTCCGCCGGGAGCCCCCGCATCAGCCACCAGTACCCGGCGGCCGCGACCGTACCCACGACCGCGCACCCCGCCCACAGCACCGCCGACCCGAACTCGTCGATCACGAACCCGCCCGTCAGCGGGGCGACCAGTGCCGCGAGGGACCACGAGAGGGTGTAGACGCCCTGGTAGCGCCCCCGCCCCTGCGCGGGGGAGAGCCGCACCACGAGCCCCATCTGGGTGGGGGAGTTGACGATCTCCGCCAGCGTCCAGACGCAGATGGTCAGCGCGTACACGCCCAGCGAGCCCGCGAAGGCGGTGAGCCCGAAGCCGTACCCGGCCAGCAGGGCGGAGATCACGAGCAGTCGCTGGGGGTCGCGGTGCTCGATGAAGCGGGTCACGGGGATCTGGAGGGCGACGATCAGGACGCCGTTGACGGCGATGGCCATGCCGTAGTCGCTGCTGGAGAAGCCGTCCTTGCCCATGGCCACCGGCAGGCTCACCGAGTGCTGCATAAAGATCAGGGCCATCAGGAAGGACAGCCCGACGACGCCCATGAAGCGACGGTCGCGCAGCACCGTCCCCAGCCCGACCGGCGGCTCACCGGCCGCCGCCCCGGGTGCGGACGGCGCGGGCCGGGTCTCGGGGAGCTTGAGGAAGACCAGGACCGCGCAGATGAGAGTCAGCACGGCCTCGCCGAGGAAGCCGATCAGATAGCTGTACTGGGCGATGACACCGGCCGCGAGCGAGGAGAACGCGAAGCCCAGGTTGATGGCCCAGTAGTTGAGCGCGAACGCGCGGACGCGGTCCTCGGGGGCGACGATGTCGGCCATCATCGCCTGGACGGCCGGGCGGGAGGCGTTGCTGGTCACGCCCACCAGGAAGGCGACAGCCGCGATGGCGGCGGGCTGCTCGACGAAGCCGAGCAGCGCCACGGTGGCGGCGGTCGACACCTGGGCGATCAGCAGCGTGGGGCGGCGGCCGAGCCGGTCGGTCATCACACCGGCGCCGAGGGAGGAGACGACCTGGCCGAGCCCGTGGAGCGCGGCGACGAGACCGGCGTAGGAGGCGGAGTAGCCCCGGTCGACGGTCAGATAGAGCGCCAGGAACGTGGCGACGAAGGCGCCCATCCGGTTGATCAGGGTCGACGTCCACAGCCACCAGAACGCCCGGGGCAGCCCCGAGACGCTCTGCTTCGCGGCCCGCCCGATACTCGCGACCGACATTCCGCGCCCCCCGAAAGTAAGTGGTACTAAGCTCTCCGCACCTTACGTATTTGATCGTGTCCACGCCATCCAATTGACGATCGGCGTCAATCGTCCCGGGCGCGGGGCGCTCGCACGGTCGATTACGCTCAAGGGCATGGCCGACGCACCGTACAAGCTGATCCTCCTCCGCCACGGCGAGAGCGAATGGAACGCGAAGAACCTGTTCACCGGCTGGGTGGACGTCAACCTCAACGAGAAGGGCGAGAAGGAGGCTGTCCGGGGCGGTGAGCTCCTCAAGGACGCCGGCCTGCTCCCGGACGTGGTCCACACGTCCCTCCAGAAGCGCGCGATCCGCACCGCGCAGCTCGCGCTGGAGTCCGCCGACCGCCACTGGATCCCGGTCCACCGCTCCTGGCGGCTGAACGAGCGCCACTACGGCGCCCTCCAGGGCAAGGACAAGGCCCAGACCCTCGCCGAGTTCGGCGAGGAGCAGTTCATGCTCTGGCGCCGCTCCTACGACACCCCGCCGCCGGCGCTCGAGGACGGCAGCGAGTTCTCGCAGAGCGACGACCCGCGCTACGCCTCGATCCCGAGCGAGCTGCGCCCGCGCACCGAGTGCCTCAAGGACGTCGTCGAGCGCATGCTGCCGTACTGGTACGACGGCATCGTCCCGGACCTGATGGCCGGCCGCACCGTCCTGGTCGCCGCGCACGGCAACTCGCTGCGCGCGCTGGTCAAGCACCTCGACGGCATCTCCGACGCCGACATCGCGGGCCTGAACATCCCGACCGGCATCCCGCTCGCCTACGAGCTCGACGCCGACTTCCGCCCGGTCGTCCCCGGCGGCACGTACCTCGACCCGGAGGCCGCGAAGGCTGCCATCGAGGCCGTGAAGAATCAGGGCAAGAAGAAGTAACGAAGCGGAACGGGACAGGGCCCCTGCCCCCGCAGCCGATGGCTGCCGGGGCAGGGGCCCTTCTCTATGCGTGAGTGACGTGCGTGGACTCGTCAGGAGCAGCTTCCGCCGCACTGGCACGAGCCGCCGTTCTGGCAGCCGCACGAGCACCCGGGACCACACTGACAGCCGCTCATTCGGTCTCCTCCCTCGAAGGGGTGTCTGCCTCCACCCAGTCAAGGACCGCCCGCAGCGAGCGTCAATGCCCATCGCGTACGTATGTACGGGGCGGGTGGGGGCGTACAGGCGCACGGTGGGGGCGCCAGGGCGTACGGGGGAGCGGGCCCGCTTCCGGGGGCGTCAGTCCGCTTCGACCGCGCCCGGGGCACCGCCGGCCTGGGCGATCTCGTCCGCGTGCTCGCCGGTCACCAGGTAGACCACGCGCTTGGCCACCGACACCGCGTGGTCGGCGAAGCGCTCGTAGTAGCGGCCCAGGAGGGTCACGTCGACGGCCGTCTCGATGCCGTGCCGCCAGCGGTCGTCCATCAGGTGCTGGAAGAGCGTGCGGTGGAGCATGTCCATGGCGTCGTCGTCCTGCTCCAGCTGGAGCGCCAGGTCCACGTCCTTGGTGATGATCACCTCGGCCGCCTTGGCCACCAGCCGCTGGGCGAGCTGGCCCATCTCCAGGACCGTGGAGTGGAGATCGCGCGGGACCGCCGTCTCCGGGAAGCGCAGCCGGGCCAGCTTGGCCACGTGCTGGGCGAGGTCGCCGGAACGCTCCAGGTCCGCGCTCATGCGCAGCGAGGTGACGACGATCCGCAGGTCCGTGGCGACCGGCTGCTGCCGCGCCAGCAGGGCGATCGCCCGGGCCTCAAGGTCCCGCTGGAGGTCGTCGACCCTGGCGTCCGCCGCGATCACCGACTCCGCCAGCTTGAGGTCCGCGTCCAGGATCGCCGTGGTGGCGCGCCCGATCGCGGAGCCGACCAGCCGGGCCATCTCGACCAGGCCCTCGCCGATCGAATCCAGCTCCTCGTGGTACGCGTCCCGCATGTCCTGTCCTTCTCTCACCTTGGCAGCGCCGGGGCCGGGCCGGCGGCTTCCCGCCGACCGTCATCCCGGCCGTGACCTCTACGTTCCGGCCGGAACGTAGACGGCAGGCGGCCGCCGGAGTGAACCGGCACTGGCCTGAAGGTGAACTCTTGGCAACGGGTGTTCGAGGTGCCCCCCATTTGGCTGTGGCTGTGTCGGCACACCCGCATAACCTTGACTCATGAACCTGGACGCGGCCGTCGCCGCAGCGGCGGCGATCGCCGGAGTGTGCACCGGTGTGATCGCCATGCTGGCGTTCCGCTGGAGCGAGCGCGACCAGGCTCGTCCCACCCGTAGCTCCCTCCACACCGACGCCGTGCTGCCGCCCGGCGTCGACACCGTCCTCTCCGTACTGCGCTCCTCCGCCGTCGTCCTCGACGAGGCCGACGCCGTGGTCAAGGCCAGCTCCGCCGCCTACGCCCTCGGGCTGGTGCGCGGCGGGAAGCTCGCCGTCGAGCCCATGCTCCAGATGGCCCGCGACACCCGCCGGGACGGCGAGATACGCCAGGTCGAGCTCGACCTCCCCCGGCGCGGCACCGGGCGCGGCGAAGCGCTCGCCGTGTCGGCCAGAGTCGCGCCGCTCGGCTCCCGGCTCGTGCTGCTGCTCGTCGAGGACCTCACCGAGGCCCGCCGCATCGAGGCCGTCCGCCGCGACTTCGTCGCCAACGTCAGCCATGAGCTCAAGACGCCCGTCGGCGCGCTCTCCCTGCTCTCCGAGGCCGTCATGGACGCCTCCGACGACCCCGAGGCGGTCACCCGCTTCGCCGGCCGGATGCAGATAGAGGCCACCCGGCTGACCAGCCTGGTCCAGGAGCTCATCGACCTCTCCCGGGTGCAGTACGACGACCCGCTGGAGGACTCCGAGCCCGTCCGGGTGAGCGAGCTCGTCGCCGAGGCCGTGGACCGCTGCGGCCAGAGCGCCGCCAGCAAGCAGATCACCATGGCCACCGGAGGCACCGCCGAGCTCCACGTCTGGGGCAACCGCGGCCAGCTCGCCGCCGCCCTCGGCAACCTCGTGGAGAACGCGGTCAACTACAGCCCCGCCCGCACGCGCGTCGGCATCGCCGCCCGCCGCGTCGCCGCCCCCGGCGGCGACCTGATCGAGATCGCCGTCACCGACCAGGGCATCGGCATCTCCGAGAAGGACCGCGAGCGCGTCTTCGAGCGCTTCTACCGCGTCGACCCCGCCCGCTCCCGCGCCACCGGTGGCACGGGCCTCGGCCTGTCCATCGTCAAGCACGTGGCCGCCTCGCACGGTGGCGAGGTCACCGTCTGGAGCGCCGAGGGCCAGGGGTCCACGTTCACGCTGCGGCTGCCCGAGGCGGGCGCGGCCCGTGACCGCGAGCGGGGCGGCAAGTCCCCGCGCATCGGCCAGGAGATCGGACCCGAGCCGGTCCCGGGCTCCGGCGACACCCCAGACGAGCCCGCCGGCGCTACCTACGCCGGCGAGCACCTCCCCCTGCCGGGGGTCCGGCCGTGATCCCCGGCACTCTCCCCCTCTCCCTCTCTCCCCCCTCTCCGCACTTCTCAGAGAACCGACCGGAGGCCGCCTCGTGACCCGAGTGCTCGTCGTCGAGGACGAAGAATCCTTCAGCGACGCGTTGTCCTACATGCTCCGCAAGGAAGGCTTCGAGGTCGCGGTCGCGGCCACCGGGCCCGACGGGCTGGACGAGTTCGAGCGCAACGGCGCCGACCTGGTCCTGCTCGACCTGATGCTGCCGGGCCTGCCCGGCACGGAGGTCTGCCGGCAGCTGCGGGGACGCTCCAATGTGCCCGTGATCATGGTGACCGCCAAGGACAGCGAGATCGACAAGGTCGTCGGCCTGGAAATAGGAGCCGACGACTACGTCACCAAGCCCTTCTCCTCCCGCGAGCTCGTCGCCCGCATCCGCGCGGTGCTGCGCCGCCGGGGCGAGCCCGAGGAGGTCACCCCCGCCGCGCTGGAGGCCGGCCCGGTCCGCATGGACGTCGACCGGCACGTCGTCACCGTCGCCGGCGGCAAGGTCGACCTGCCGCTGAAGGAGTTCGACCTCCTGGAGATGCTGCTGCGCAACGCCGGGCGTGTCCTGACCCGGATGCAGCTGATCGACCGCGTCTGGGGCGCGGACTACGTGGGCGACACCAAGACCCTCGACGTCCACGTCAAGCGCCTGCGCGCCAAGATCGAGCCGGACCCGGGCGCGCCGCGGTACCTGGTCACGGTGCGGGGGCTCGGTTACAAGTTCGAGCCGTAAACCGGCCTGGGTATGAGAAGGGGGGGGGGGGGGGGGGCGGTTGGAGTAGGGGGCCCGCAGGAAAAACGACGGGGGGGCCGCGGGCG